>NZ_CP088014.1:3175617-3778425 GCF_021044685.1 Bradyrhizobium daqingense | reverse complement strand
CGTGGCTGTCGATGACGAGGCGGGTGACCTCGTCGGTCTCATAGGGAATGACCGCTTCCTGGAGGAACCGGCCGAGCGGGACATCGGCGAGTGCCATCCGTGCGGCGATCATCTGCTCGGCGCTGGCGGCGGCGATCCCGGCCAGCCGATCGCCGGAGCGTGGCGGCGTCGCCTTGGCGAGGAGGTCGCGCAGGTCCGGGAAGGCATAGGTCGTGACGTCGATAGTGTGGCGGTAGACCAAGGGGCCCCTCCGGGTTCGTCGGCCAATGGCCGAGTCCAGCGCGATCCCAAGACTATAGCTTCAGATCAAGACGCTGAAATATCTTACCTTTCTTTCGACTAAGGGCGAAGGGCCAAACCGTGCCCGTTAACGGCGCATCCATCTTCGTTCTGCATGATTTTGCATCGATTTGTACGAACTGCTGACCGGCCGCTCCAGGCCATCTCGGGCTCCTTGAACACCATGCCATCTGACCGATCCGGGAATGCCGCCAATCTGGCCGGCCGCTTCACGCTTGCGACCAAGCTCTATGCGATCTTCGCGCTGTTCGCGCTGCTCACGGCGGCGATCGCGATGCTGTCCGACTACAACAGCCGCCGCAACGCCGACCTGATCAGCGCGACCGAGACGGCGAATGCCGCCGCGCTGAACGTCGAGCGGGTCAACTCGCTGGTCTATGCCGTCGTGATGGAATCGCGCGGCATCTACATGTCGACCGAGCCGGCCGTGGTGAAGAAATACGGCGAGGGCCTGCTCAAGTTCAACGCGCAGATCCTCGACGTCGTCAAGCGCTGGGAGACCATCGTCAAGGCCGACGACGCCGAGCAGTTCGCGACCTTCAAGAAGCGCATCGAGCAGTTCGTCGAGTTCCGCAAGGAGCTGGTACGCCGCGGCATCGAGATCAATGCGGCCGCGGGCCGCGAATGGGGCGACAACGACGCCAATCGCAACGTGCGCTCGGCGCTGAACAAGGACCTCGAAGCGCTCTCCAAGGTCTATGCCGAACGCGCCAAGCAGATCGCCCAGCAGACCGAGACCAACCGCACGATGTCCTTGGTGCTGACCTGCCTCGGCGGCGTGGCGCTGGCCCTGGTCGTGATCGGCATCGTCATCATTGCCCGCTCGATCGCTCGGCCGCTCTCCGCCATCACCGCGACCATCAAGCAGGTCGCCGACGGCACCGAGGACGTCGTGGTGCCCTATAGCCGCCGCGCCGACGAGATTGGCGCGCTGGCGCGCGCCATCGAGGTCTTCCAGGAGGCGATGGGCCGCAACCGCAACCTCGCCTCGCAGGTCTCGAACGATTCCGCCGCGCGCGAGGAGCGCGCCCGCCACATCGAAACGTCCGTCGAAGCGTTCCGCGAGGCGATCGGCGCCATCATGCGCGGTCTCAGCGACAGCGCCTCCACCATGCGCGAGACCGCGCAGACCATCACCCGCGTCACGGCGGATGCGAACAATCGCGCCGGCATGGCGGCGAACGCCACCGAGCAGGCCTCGCACAACGTCACCGCGGTGGCGGGCGCGGCCGAGGAGCTGTCCGCCTCGGTGGAAGAGATCGGCCGCCAGGTACGGCAATCCGCCGGCGCGGTCGAGCAGACCGGCCAACGCACCGAGAAGTCGATCTCGGAGATCGAAAGCCTCGCCGCGGCCACGCAACGCATCGACGGCGTGCTCAACCTGATCCAGGCGATCGCCGAACAGACCAATCTGCTCGCACTCAACGCCACCATCGAGGCCGCGCGCGCCGGCGACGCCGGCCGCGGCTTTGCCGTGGTCGCCCATGAGGTGAAGGCGCTGGCGGGCCAGACCGCCAAGGCCACCGCCGAGATCGGCGAGAACGTCTCGATGATCCAGGCCTCCACGCGCAACGCGGTCGACGCCGTCCGCGAGATCGGCGGCGCGGTGCGCGAGATCAACGAGGTCACCTCGGCGATCGCCGGCGCCATCGGCCAGCAGGATCAGGCGACGCGCGAGATCTCGTCCAACGCACAAAGCGCCGCGCAGGGCAACGAGACCCTGGTCGCCAACATCACCTCGCTGCGCGACGCCATCGGCGAGACCGACACCGCGGCATCCTCCGTGCTGACGGCTGCGAGCAGCCTGACGGAGACGGCGGACACGCTGTCTCGGGAGGTGGAGAAGTTCTTCCAGAACCTGCGCGCAGGGTCGGGGGACGGCCGCATCGCCAAGGCGGGGTGACGGTGCGAACGCCGTCGAGGACGGGCGGCGAAGGCGTTCAAACCAAACTCTGAAAACAACCCCATGCACAGTAGGCGGGGTGAGGTTTTTCAATGGCTTGGCGCGTAACGCGAAAGCACGGCTGATTTTACGAATTCTGCTTGAGGCGTCGGGCAAAACACTGGCATGACAGCATCATGACGGCTGCACGCTGCTCCCCGCCTTCCTGCGCTTGCGCCGACAAAATGGATCATCGCTCTGGCCGCGATTGGTCGACGAATATTCGAACGCGGCCGACGTCCTCAGCCTCACGATACCGACGCAACTCCATATCGAGCTCTGGATCTGCTTTGGCCCAAGTAAGCCAATCGAACGGGACCGTCCCCTGCAGATAGGAATCCACGAGAATCACGTCCGGGCGACCGTTTCGCAGGTCTGCCAGCAGCTGCCGCCGCTCGAAGCGTATGATACCGTCGAGTTTTGCTCGCTCTGCATGGCTTGGCTGTGAGCTGTTCTGGACCAGGATTGCGCCGGCCGTCAGCAACTGGCCACACGAACTACCCACCCAGGTCCCACCAATCTGGCGAACAAGCGGATGCCCCAGCGCGACGTGATCGCCGATCGTGAGCAGCTTCGGATGCTTTGCTAGTGCATTGATCCGCTGCTCCAGCGGCGGAAAGTCACGGACCGACAAGGACAACCAGAACCCGATGAGCACAACGCTGACAAAGCCGCCGATCCTGACCAGCCTTGGCAGCGCCCCCCTGCGAACGTGCAGCAGCGGTGCCGCAATCGCAAACATGCACAGCGGGTACAGCGTGTATGTCCAGCCCTTGCCTTGAATAAGGAAACTCGCGGCGCCGCCAATGGCTGCTGCCAGCCACGGGGTTGCTTCGCTCTCCAGTCTGAGACCCTGCGAAGTCACTCGGCGGAGAAACACAATCGAAGCAGTGATTATGAGGATCGGGAAAGGAAGCAGGTACGCCAAATCCCTCCGCATCGGGAGATAGGTGGCAGCAACCATCGGTGCATAGGTCAACAAGTAGTCGGGAAAGGCGATCACGACGACTGCCCCGTAACCGATCCCGACAGCGGCGGCTGCACACGCCTCCGGGGTGAACAAAGGCCTGAAGGAACGCTGGCGGATGGCGCCAAGGATGATCGGCAGGCCTGCCACGAGCCCAAGCTGGGGCTTGATGCTGATGGCCAGCCCGGCGCCCAGTCCTGCCAGAATCGCGGCCGGTCCGGGGGAAAGCCCACGCCAGCGTATCGCAGTGACGGCGACAAACGGCGTCAACGCGATGACGGCTATGTGCTCGCGTTGCCCGAATACGGCGCCGGGGAGGACGGCGAGCAGGAAGGCGAGCACGCACGTCCAGATATTTCGCTCTCCCGCATCGAACTTTGCCGCCGCAGCGGCACGATCGATCACGACAAGCGAGCCAATGATCTCCATGATCACCAGGACGATCACGATGATCTCAGGCGCGATTCCGGTCCACCGCGCAAGCTGCGCCGCCGGCATGTACAGGTAGATCGATAATGGCGGATTCAGTTCGAAGAGGTCGATCCCCAATTGCCGGCCATCCAGAATCTGCTCTCCTTCAGAAAGCAGGCAGCTCAAATCGGTATTGAGAACGACGGGCATTTGCACGAGCAGGGCCGTCAGCAGGATCGCGGCCACGATGATCCAGCGCTGATTCATGCGATAGCTGCTTTCAGGCCTACTCTAGAGGCTTCGCGCGAACCGGGTGTCCACTTCGCTCGAAAACGCTCAGGGGGATCGCGGCATCTTCCGACTTGGCAAATCTGCTCTCGTTGGGCGGAAGCGGCCTGCTCTCTTCTTGCGTGACTGCGCAAAAGTGCAGGCAGCGCCATTCTCAATCCGCAGTCGTTACTATTGTGCTACAATGACCTAAAACTATACGACTTCGTGGCCGGAGCGCGGAGTTGCCATTCCCCGGCGGCGTGCGACGCCCTACCCCATCACCCCGCCGCGCTTGATCAGCTCTTTCCCGAGCGCGGCGAGGTGCACCTGGTCCGGACCGTCGCCGATGCGGATGAAGCGGGCGTAGACATAGGCTCGGGCGAGGACGTGTCCTGCGAGACGCCGACAGCGCCTTGGATCTGGATAGCGCGGTCGATGACACGGGCGGCCATGCCGGGCACCACGATCTTGGCCGCGGCGATCAGGTCGCATATCGCCAGAAATCGCTGCCCGTTCCGTTCACGGTGGAAGCCGGGCCGCTGCCTGCTCGACAAATTCGCGACTGGACAGGGGTTGACGGGACCGCGCGAATACGAGGCGGGATGTCGCCGGTATGCCCGCTTCGGCTCTGCCGTCCTGCCCGATCAGGATCAATCCGGCTCCGCCATTTGCCACATTCAGAATGATCGGCTCGCCACTCCACGTCTTGATCGGCTCCATTCCGATGACGAGAAATTCACCCATCGGCTGGTCGAGATATTGGATCCGCAATTGTGGGCCGACTTCTGCCGCAACGAGCTCAAACCCGAATTCCCGCGCGCGCGCGTAAACGTCGGCCAAGGTCGTCGTGTCGGACGTAAACCCAAGTTGGGCCGGCGATACGACAACAAGCTCCACGTCCTTCTTTTGAGAGCTGACGGTGAACGCCGGTCGAGCGAGGATTTCAGCGGCCTGCCCACCGACATTGCAGCCCATTCCATGCAGCGCATTGCGCAGCTTGATCGGGTCGGTGAAGCTGCCGATTGCAATCGTCCTCCATGTCGCGACATCGCGGGCCGACTTGATGGGCTGGGGCGCTTGCGCCGAAGGTGACTTGAACGTCAGTTGATTTTGCCGAACATCGCGAGCGGCGCATTGAGCCGACGCGGTGCGCGCCAACTGAACGAGGCTAGCCACACATAGCAGGGAAAGCATGAGGCAGCGGCTGACACGTCTCGCATTCGAATGATCAGCGCATGCCTTGGAATTGGCTCGGTTTGTCGAAATAAACATGACGAAATCGCTTTTTCGATAGCACTGAGAAAAAGGCCCGCCTCCGAAATCAAAGGAGAGCACGAGGAAAATGAACATTGCCCGGCCGACGATGAAATGCGTCGGAGGAAGGCTCGATGCACTTAAATATTGCAATTTCTAAATGGCAGGCGGCAGTTCGTAAGCCGATCACCCGCCTCATCAGACCACAAAGGAATGATGTCGCCAAAAGGATAGCACCGAGGCCAGATCGGCTCAACACTGAATGACAACGTGCGATACACACTCAGTTGATACACACTCAGTTGATGAGTCCGCCGCGGGCAAGGTCGGGGTTGGCAGACCCGGCGATCGTGATACGATCACCGATATTGAAGTGCCATCGTCAACAAGACGATAAGGCAGTGACCATGTCATTCCGCTCGCCCTGGTCCACATCCGGGACCGACACGTTCGCCACCAAAAATGCCGACATGCTGATTTTGGTCGGTCGCATCCTGCTTGCCTGGGTCTTCGTCGGAAGCGCATACGGCGCGCTCACCAATTTCGGTGGCTCAGTCGCCTATTTTCGGTCGCTGAACCTTCCCGCGCCCCAATTGTTCACGGCGGCGACCGTCGCGGTGGAAATATTGATGTCGGCTTGTCTGATCCTCGGCGTTGGCACGCGCTACTGCGCGGTCTTGGTTTTTCTGTTCGTATTGTCGGCGACTGCGATCGGACATCGTTACTGGGAATACCCCGCCGGTGCGCAACAGATCGGGCAGTACAATCATTTCCTGAAGAACATCTCCATCATGGGAGGCGCTCTGTTGATCTTTGTCACCGGAGCGGGCCGGTTCTCCCTCGACCGGAGGATGGCAGGCTAGAAGCGCGATAGGATTAAGTGAATCGTCATCGCGCTTTGTGTTGTTGTTGACGCGTGATCTTTCCGGAAAAGCGCTTCGCACTTCCGGATCATGCTTTATCAGCCTCGTTCGTTTCAACCTCTTCCCCAGCGTGTAGCCGAGCGTGCAGCTCCACGATTGGGGCGGATCAATTCGGTCTGACATGGCCAAGTCGACGCGCAGCTCCGCCAGCTTGCCCGACGTCGCTGCGCCTTCGTTACGGCATCACTTCGCTCTCAGCCTGAAAGCAACCTCGAGCAGATGACCGAGGCGTTTCGAGAGAGGCTTCAGGCGCTCACTCATCATACTGAAGAGAAGCATCAGCCACGTAGCCATCGCGGCACACCACAACAGGCTTTCCAAAGTCTCGGGCATAAAGACCCCCTTTGAAACAACTACTTGAAATAGAGGCAGTGTCGCCGAACCAAACCGGCGCGGCAAGCCCTCCAGAAAGTGGCAAGTCGTAGAAACACTCGGAACAGCGATCGATGAGTGTTCGCCAAGCCCCGCTATCCGAGGTGCGCGCTGCAAGGCATGAACCAGCGGCAGTTCGCTACCGTTTCAAGCAACTCGGCGGAGGTTCTGATGCGCGACGGTCACGTGGCAGTTAGGTCAGAAGCCCAGCCTGAAATCATTCGCACCGACCGGCTCAGCACTATTGGCCCTGTCGCCTTCATGGCCGCGGCCGTGGTCGCATTGGTCCCGGACACGATGACGTCTACGCCGATCCCAGCCATCTCTGTGGCAAGTGCCGCTAGCCGTCCCATGTCTCCGTCGGCAAAGCGGTTCTCGATGAAGACATTCTCGCCAGCGCGGTAACCAAGGCTCCGCAGGCCCGCTTCGAAGGCTCGGACATTACGAAGCGTTTGCTCCCGCGACGCGCTCGCGAGATAGGCTACCTTGTAGCGCCACCCGGGCGGTTGCTGCGCACGCGCCCCAAGCGGCCACGTCGCCGCCGCGCCGCCAATCAGCTTCATGAACTCGCGTCGTCTCATTCAGCACCGCGGAGGAAACGCCCGTCCATGTCCAAAGCCTAGCACTTTGCCGCGAGACAGCTAGTGAGAATGGACAACGCATCGGATCTCCGAACCTGCGTCCACATGTCCAGACGGGCCCGAAAACGAAGTGTGCAATTGCTTGCCCGGGACCGAAGCATTCCTCTATGCGCACATCCTAGCGCGGAGACAACCCCCCTACCCCGCCATCACCCCGCCCCGCCTGATCAGCTCTTTCCCCACCGCGGCGAGGTGCACCTGGTCCGGACCGTCGCCGATGCGGATGAAGCGGGCGTAGACATAGGCGCGGGCGAGGAAGGTGTCCTGCGAGACGCCGGCGGCGCCGTGGATCTGGATGGCGCGGTCGATGACACGGGCGGCCATGCTGGGCACCACGATCTTGGCCGCGGCGATCAGGTCGCGCGCGGCCTTGTTGCCTTCGCGGTCCATCTTGTCGGCGGCTTGTAGGGTCAGGAGCCGCGCCTGCGCGATCTCGCAGAAGGAATGCGCGATGTCCTCGCGCACCGAGCCCTGCTCGGCCAGCGGCTTGCCGAAAGCGATGCGCGAGACCGCGCGCTGGCACATCAATTCCAGCGCGCGCTGGGCGCAGCCGATCAGCCGCATGCAATGGTGGATGCGGCCGGGCCCGAGCCGCCCCTGCGCGATCTCGAAGCCGCGGCCCTCGCCGAGCAGAATGTTCTCGGCGGGTACGCGGACGTTCTCATAGACGATCTCGGGATGGCCGACAGGGGCGTCGTCATAGCCGTAGGTGAGCATGTCGCGGACGATGCGCACGCCGGGCGTATTCTTGGGCACCAGGATCATGGACTGCTGGCGGTGACGGTCGGGATCATCCGGCGCGGTCTTGCCCATCACGATCAGGATCTCGCAATCCTCGTTCATCGCGCCCGAGGTGAACCACTTCCGGCCATTGATGACGTAGTCATCGCCGTCGCGCCGGATCTCGCACTGGATGTTGGTGGCGTCGCTGGAGGCGACCTGCGGCTCGGTCATCGAGAAGCCGGAGCGGATGCGCCCCTCAAGCAGCGGTTTCAGCCAGCGCTCCTGTTGCGCCGGCGTGCCGTAATTGGCCAGCACCTCCATGTTGCCGACGTCGGGCGCCGAGCAGTTAAAGACCTCCGACGCCCAGAGGATGCGGCCCATGATCTCCTTCACCGGCGCATATTCGAGATTGGTGAGCCCGGGCCCGTGCTCGCCGGAGAGAAACAGATTCCAGAGCCCCTGCTCCCGCGCCAGCCGCTTCAGGTCCTGAAGGATTTGCGGCGTCTTGTAGCGCGCGGCTTCCGGCTTGACCTGCTCGTAATAGAGATCCTCGACCGGTTCGACGTTAGCCCGCATGAACTGGCGGACACGGTCCTGTAGCTCCAGCGAACGGGGAGAGTGTTGAAAGTCCATTCTGGTCTCCTGTTCGCTGCGCTTGATGATGCCTCTTCCCTTCTCCCCTTGTGGGAGAAGGTGGCGCGAAGCGCCGGATGAGGGGTTGCATCCGCGCGCAAGACTGTTCGTGAGGACAGATAACCCTCACCCGGCTCGCCGCTTCACGGCGATCCACCCTCTCCCACAAGGGGAGAGGGTGCATCGTCCCCGCGGCCGCTCGCGCCCCTCACGTCCCGCGCAACAGCTCGCTCGCGATCACCCAGTCGTTGCCGTCGAACTGGAGCATGTAGCCGTCCTTGATCGGGCGGAAATCCTGCGGGGTGGTGTTGAGAGTGATGCCGGGCATCAACAGCGACAGCGGCACGTTCTTCATGTTCGCGGCCTGCGCCATGATGTTCTCGCGCGTCAGATTGTCCTTGCATTGCTTCAGCAGCATCACCAGCGCCTCGGCGACGGTGTAACCGTAGAGGCCGGCGACGTTGTTGACGTCGGCATTGGGCAGGCGCTTCTTCATGAATTCGATATAGGCCGTCATCGCCGGATCGTTCTTCGGCTCGGCCACGAACGGCTTGAGCGAGCCGAGCGAGAGCACGCCCTTGCCGGCGTCGAGGCCGGCCGGCACCATCACGGTCGCCTTGTTGGCGCAGCCGGAGGCCAGAAAGCGCGTCGGCTGCCAGCCGACCTCATGGGCCTTGCGAATGGCCTGCGCGCAGGCGCGCGGCGTCACCGAATAGATCATGAAGACGTCGGCCTTGGTGTTGGCGAGCGTCAGCACCTGGGAATCCACGGTGGGATCGGCGACCTCGAAGCTCGAGGCCATCGCGATCGCCTTGTCGGCGTCGGCACCGAGCGCCTCCTTGACGCCGCGTAAGTATTCCTTTCCGGCGTCGTCGTTCTGGTAGAGCACCGCAAATCGCGCATTCGGGTTCTTGGCGCGGGCATAGGCGACGTCGATCGCGGCCTCGCTGGTGTAGTTCGGCGCCCAGGGCAGCGCCATCGACCAGGGCATGTTGGCGGGATCGTTCCACTTCGAGGCCGAGCTGATCAGGAACAGCTGCGGCACCTTGTTGCTGTTGAGGTACTTCGCGATCGCCGAGCTCGGCGCGGTGCCCATGGTCGCGAAGATGAAGGCGACGCCGTCGCCTTCAACCAGCCGCCGTGCCGCCTCCATGGTCTTGGGCGGCGAGAAGGCGTCGTCCAGCGAAAGCAGATTGAGCTTGCGGCCGTTGACCCCGCCCTTCTCGTTGACCTCGTCGAAATAGGCCGCGATCACCCGGCCGGTGATGCTGAGCGGCGAGGCCGGGCCGCTATAGGGCATGGTATTGCCGATCTTGATCTCGGTGTCGCTGACGCCGGGACCGTAGGACTTTTGTGCGGCGGCGGGCGTGGACAGGCAGGCGGCAGCGAGCGCTGCGGCCAGGACCAAAGCGGCTTTCATGGTTTCTCCCCGGTGATCATCGCCGCGCGAAGGGCTCACGCGGCGTGCTGCCTTTTGCCAGCGCGTCAGCTCACCGGAGTTCCGCCAGATGGTCTTGCGTCGAGTTGCTGATGGCTTTGCTTAGCCGCGCCGCTTCAAGGCAAAGCCCAAGCTGATCCAGCCGGCGCCGGCCATGATCAGGTCAATGCCGAGAAACAGTCCGAGGATGTAGACACTGTTCACCGGCCAGCGAGCTACGATCAAGAGACCGAGCAGCAGCGTGACTGCGCCCGAGAGCGCGACCCACACCCACGGACTTTCGCGCTTCATGCTGAAGGCGAGAAACAGCCTGACGGCGCCAGAGGCAATCAGCGATGCGCCCAGAAAGAGCGTCAGCAGGACTGCCGCGAACAACGGGTTCGCGAAGGTCAGGAAGCCGGCGACCACGTAGAGCACGCCGAGCAAGGCCCAGACCAGGAACTTGCCCCAGCTCTTCATCTGGAACGCACCGATGATCTCGGCCGCGCCGGCGACGATCATCATGGCACCGACCACGATCACACTCGCCACCGTCGCCATCGCGACGCTGCCGAACGCGACAAAGCCGGCGATGAGATAAACGACACCGAGCGCGACGATCCAGCCCCATTTGGCATGCAGCGTCGCGATGCCCGAGCCCAGGCCAAGACGCTGAGACGTATCCGAAGCACTTGTCATGACGCCACTCCTGCTGCGAAGCCCGGAGGCACAATCCAGGATAGCACGGGCCGTACCGGGACGATAGGCAGCAGAGCAGCCCCACCAGCAGCAACATTGACCCAAATCAAGATTGAATGCGGTGTCAGGCCCGCGGCCGCTCCATCTCGAGCTCGGCCTTCAGGTTGTCGAGATCGCGATAGATGGAGGCGACGGCCAGTACGCGTCCGGCCTTGCGGTATTTCAACAGGCAGTCCTTGCCGGAGATGCTGCCGTCGATCGCGACGTCGTCAAAGCTCTCGGCGTGGCCTACATAGTTGATTGGCACGTCATAGTGCTGGGACCAGAAGAACGGCACCGCGTCGAAGCGTTCGCGCCTGCCGATCATGTTGCGTGCCGCGGTCTGACCCTGCCGCTCCGCCACGACCCAGTGCTCGACACGGATGGTTTGTCGCGAATGCGGGTCGGGCCAGCGCGCGATGTCCCCGGCGGCGAAGATGCCGGATATGCTGGTCTCCAGATACTCGGTTACGCTGACGCCACGATCGGCTGCGAGCCCCGCCTGCTCGGCGAGCGCAAGGCGCGGCTTGACGCCGATGCCGACCACGACGAGGTCAGCCTCGATCACCGCGCCGCTCTTCAGCGTCGCCCGCATGCCGTCGAGTCTTTCCACCGTGTCCTTCAAGTGAAAGACAACGCCGTTCTCTTCATGCAGCGACCGGACGAAATCGCCCATCTCGGGGCCGAGCACCTTCTGCATCGGTCGCTCCTCGGGCGCGACCACGTGGACCTCCAGCTTGCGCGCCCGCAAGGACGCCGCGACTTCCAAGCCAATGAAACTGGCGCCGATCACCAGAGTGCGCTTCGCACTGCTCGCGGCCTTGATGATGGCGCGGCTGTCGGCGACGGACCGCAAGGTGTGGACATGCGGCTGGTCCGCGTCCGGGATCTGCAGCTTGACCGGCTCGGCGCCGGTCGCAAGCAGCAGCCGATCAAATGGCAATCTGTCGCCATTGCCCAGCGTGACGCTTCGTCCCTTCGGGTCGATCGCGGAGACGGCTACGTTCAGCCTGAGATCGATGTCCGCATCCTGATAATAGTCCTCGCCGCGCAGCGGCAGCCAATCCTCCGGCGCATTGCCGGCGAGGTAATCCTTGGAGAGGTTCGGCCGGTCAACCGGCATCGCGCCGTCATTGCTGAGCATGGTGATGGCCCCGGCAAAGCCCTCGCGCCGGAGCGTCTCGGCAGCCGCGAAGCCGGCTGCGCCGCCGCCGATAATGACGAATTTCTCCGGCGTCGGTGCGCTACGATGAGCTGATGTTGGTTTAGGCGCCTCGCGCTTGCGCTGAACGACGATGTTGTCGCGATCGCGCGAGACGTCCCATACCGCCAGCGCATTCAATGCCGGCGGGCGGGTGGCCTCGCCCGTCCGCAACGAGAAGCAGGCGTGATGCCAGGGGCAGCGGATGGTGTCGCCGACCACCAGGCCTTCGGCGAGCGGGCCGTGGTAGTGGCTGCAAGACGGCTCGATCGCGAAGATGTCGTCTCTGGTCTGGACCAGGAGAACATTCTCTTCGCCGACATGGCCGAGTAATTTGCCCTCCTTGAATGCGGTCAGCGACACGCCTTTGGTCAGGTCGGGTCCGCTCGGCTTGTTGTCCTCGGCCATTGTGACGTCTCCTTTGGGCCCCCGCGGATCAATCGTCTGAATTGGCAAGCCCCAGCAGTTCCTGACGTGTCAGCGCATTGTCGCGGAACACGCCGAGCATGCGGCTGGTGACGAGATCGGTCCCCGGCTTGTGCGCGCCGCGCGTGGTCATGCAGTGATGCGTCGCCTTGATGATGACGCCGACGCCTTCGGGGTTCAGCACGTCGTTGATCGTGTTGGCGATCTGTGCGGTCATCTTCTCCTGGATCTGGAGACGCTTGGCGTAGATGTCCACCAGACGCGCGAGCTTGGAGATGCCGACCACACGCCCTTGCGGGATATAGGCAACCCAGGCGCGGCCGACGATGGGCGCCATGTGGTGCTCGCAATGACTTTCGAAGCGCACCCCGCGTAGCACGATCATCTCGTCGTAGCCCTCGATCTCCTCGAACGTCTTTTGCAGGATCTCGGTCGGATCCTGCGCATAGCCTGAGAAATACTCCTCGAAGGCGCGTGCGACGCGATCAGGCGTTTCGCGCAGACCGTCGCGCGCGGGATCATCGCCGGCCCAACGGATCATGGTCCGGATCGCCTGCTCGACCTCCGCCCTGTTAGGCCGGTCGCTCGGCGCCTGCGCCACCGCAACACGTTCCAGCCGACGCGGTTGTGACTTCATCGAACGACCTCCCCTGCAACGGGCCGCAGACAATGGCGGCCCCACAGCTTGGACGGCTGCGATTGCAAAAGGTTCCCAGGATCGGGAAAAATCGAAAGGACCGGTCGTTAGCGGACACGCTCCCCCTGAGACCCTCAAGGTGAGGAGTCAGGCTATCGATGACTTGCCGGCCTATCGTTCGGCAGCTTTCCGAAGATCGAGCACAGCCTTTGCCCATTCGGCCGGCCGCTCCTGCGGCAGATTGTGACCGGCGCCCGCGAATACGCGACGCTCGAAAAAGCCCTCGAACTTGCGCGCATGATGAGCGGTGCCGGGATTGACGCCGTCGCTGTCGCCGTCGATGGCGATCGTGGGGACGCGGATTTGTGGCTGCGCGGCGAGCTTTGCCTCGATCGCTGCATAAGCAGGGTCTCCGTCGACCAGCGCATAGCGGTGTCGATACGAATGGATCACGACGTCGACGAAATCGGGATTGTCAAAAGACACGGCGCTACGCTCGAAGGTCGCCTCGTCGAACGTCCATTTCGGCGACCACATCGACCAGAGCTGGCGGGCGAAGCCGCGCCGGTTGCGCTCCAGCGCGCGGCGGCCACGCTCGTTGTGGAAGAGATATTGATACCAGAGTGCCGCCTCCTCCGGCGGCGAGGCCGGCTCCATGGAGCGGGCGATGTTCTGGATGTTGTAGGAATTGCCGGAGACGAGGCCGACCACACGCTCCGGATGGAGTGCCGCGATCACGCAGGCGGCACGTCCGCCCCAGTCATAACCGCCGACGACCGCGCGCGCGACGCCGAGCGCGTCCATGAAGGCGAGAAGATCGGCCCCCAACGCCGCCTGCTCGCCGGAGCGCAGCGTCTCGGGGAAGCGAAACCGCGTCGGCCCATAGCCGCGCAGCCAGGGCACCAGCACCCGGGCGCCGGCCTGGGCAAGAAGCGGTGCGGTCTCTGCATAGGCGTTCACGTCGTAGGGAAAGCCGTGGCCCATGATGCAGGGCCAGCCGTCGGCCGCGCCATAGTCGAGATAGGCGATCTCGAGGACATCGGTGGTGATGGATTTTTGTTGCATGCTTTGCTCACGATCTGATCGCGATGGTAGCCGGGATGAGCGAAGCGACATCCGGGATCACGCACCACCGGCCCCGAATATCGCTTCGCTCATCCGGGCTACGAGAGCCTAGCCTACCGCTGCGGGCCGGACAGCGCGATGTCGCGTTCGGCACGGAACACGTTGCTGTAGAGATTGGCGATCCACTGCCGGCCGATCTCGGTCTTGTTGAGATAGCCGATCTCGGTCTGGATGTGCGGTGCGACGCTGTTCCAATAGAATTGTGGATAGCGGTTCACGATGTCGGCGGGCGAATCGTAGCCGAGCTGGCGGTTGATGCCGACCTCCTCGAACTCGTAATAGAGCGCATTGGCCTTGCGCAAATAGTTGGGATCGCCGAGCTGGCCGATGAAGTCGGCCGCGCGCAGGATCGACGCCTCGTCGTCGTATTCCTGCCCTTCGCGGGCGGGAAAGCGTGTCCCCTCGATGGCGCGGGCGACGCGGTCCGGGTCTACCCCACGAATGTGCCGCAGTCGCCGCGTCACATAAAGCTTGGAGCGGTCGACGTGATACATCATCAGGCTCGCGTCCGATGAACCGCGCGGCAGCGAGATCTTGGTGTCGGCCGCGTCGATCACGAAGCCGTCGGCATCATCCTCCTCGAACAGCCCGCGTACATAGCCGATATCATGGGCGAGGCAGGCGATCAGGACATGAACGTAGTCCTCGGCCGAGAGATGGGTATGAAGGCTTCGGCCGCGGAGGATCGCCTGTGCCGCCAGCGTCACCAGCATCGTGTGCTCGATATTGTGATAGAGCGCATCGCTGTTGCCGATGCATTCCATCGCGGTGCGCGTCGCGCTCTCGACGATGTTGGCAGAAGCTTCATCGTACCGGCGACGCATGAACTTCCCGAGGAATTCCTCCAGGGATTCAGCCGCCAGCCTCGGTAACGTCATCATGGATGCAGCCCCGCTCGTCGGTGGTGTCCCACGCCAACTCCCGATGTTTCGTTCTTGTCCTCGGCGCACCGTCCACCATATCCCATCTTGGGCCGAGGGACCAAATCCTGGAACGACAACACGAAAATATGTTGCAGGTGCGCTCCGCCATATCGCGGTTGCAATAACGGCGCGATACAGCCTCCGGCGGCCGGTGTCCAGACCGCAAGATTGCGGTTATTCGACCAGCACCACGTCCACGGCGACGCCGAGCTTCTGTTTCGGCGAACCAACGATGATGCCGTCGATGGGCGAGACGTCGGAAAAATCGCGTCCGATGGCGAGCACGATATGGTCGTTCGCGACCAGGAGATCGTTGGTCGGATCGAAATCGACCCAGCCGAGATCGGCCCCGCACCACAGCGCGACCCAGGCATGGGTGGCGTCGGCGCCTTGCAGCCGCGCCTGGCCCGGCGGCGCGATGGTGCGCAGATAGCCGCTGACATAGGCCGCCGGCAGACCGAGCCCGCGCAGCCCCGCGATCATCACATGGGCGAAGTCCTGGCAGACACCGTGACGCTTGTCGAAGACCTCGCCGAGCGGCGTCGAAATCACCGTCGCCTTGGGATCATAGCGAAACTCGCTGCGAATGCGACGCATGAGATCGGCGGCACAGGCAAGGACGCCCGCGCCGGGTGGAAAGCTTTCGGCGGCATAGGCGCTGACCGGACGCAGCACCGGCACCAAGGGGCTCGCAAAAACGTAGCCGACCGGCGAGGACGGCCCGAGGCTCGTCGCTTCGAAGGCAATGTCGCGAATGGTCTCCCAGGGCGGGCTCGCGGCATCGCGCGCCGGCGGCCGGCGCGAGACGGAGACGCGCGAGCGCGAGTCGATGCGCAGATTGCGATGGGCGGCTTCGATCACCACGCTCTCGGTGAGCGTGCCGAAGAAATCGCGGCGGACATTGCGCTCGGCCGGACGCGGCCGAATCTCGACGCGGTGCGAGATCAGCTCCTGGCCGCTGCCGCTTCTCGGCTCCAGCCGCAGCGTGCAACGGGCGAAGCTGACCGGACTCTCATATTCGTAGGTCGTGACATGACGGATGTCGTAGATCACGCCAGCCCCGTCAGCTTTTCCGGCCGGCTGGCATTGGGGCCGTGCGGGAAGTAGTGCTGCCCGATCGCCTCGGCAAGGCTGAGCAGATCCTGCTCCAGCGCGAACAGGGTTTTGACCTCGAGCTTCTCGGCCTCCGCGGTCGCGAGCATCGCCTGCATCGCCACCGCAAGCCGCTGCGGCTTCTCGATCAGTCCGTGCTCCTTCAGGCTCGGCAGCGCGGCGATGTGCTCGTTCAGCGTCGTCACCTGGAACGCCACCGAACGCGGATTGTAGCCGTCGAGCACGGCGAGGTCGCGGACCGGCGCCAGGACCGGCGCCAGCAGATAGCGCGAGCGATAGGTGATCTGGCAATCCACCAGGGTCAACAGGATGTCGAGATCCTCGTCGCCGGCCTCGTCATAGGCGAATTGGCGCGTGAAGCGCGTGGTGTTGATGGCGCGCTCGATGCGGCGGCCGACGTCGAGGAAGCGCCAGCCGGCGGCGCGGTTCATGTTCTCCTGCGCAAGCCCTGCGAAGCTCGCCAGCTCCTGCAAGGTCAGCTCGGCGGCGCTGACCACGCTGTCGTCGTCCTCGACCTCGTAAGCGAGGCGTTCGGCCATCTCGGTGATGACCTGCCAGGCATCGGGTGACAGGCGTTCGCGCAGCGAGGTCGCGGTGCGCTGCGCTGCGCGCACCAGCGACAGCGCCGAGCCGAAATGCGCCTCGCTCTGCAGCGCTTCGGCAACGATGCGGCCGGGCCCAGTGCGCGAGGTCTGCGAGATCGCGCCCCAGGCCACCAGCAGGCGCTGGATGCGTTCGGCCGATTGCAACGAGGCGGCGGTGCCCTTGTTGGGCCCGCTCGGCGAGCCCAGTGCGCGCACCAGGCGCAGCGTCGCCTCGGCGCGTTCGAGATAGCGGCCGAGCCAGAACAGATTGTCGGCGGCCCGGCTCGGCAGCACGCCGGCGATGCGGCGGATGCGGACTTTGTCGGTCGCCGGCAGCAGCGTCGCCGTCGAGACCTGCTTGTCGGAGACGACCCAGACGTCGGCCGCGCGGGCGCCGTCGCCCATCGACACCGCGCGTGCATCGGGCTGCTCTGCGATCCGGCAGAAGCCGCCGGGCATGATGGCCCAGCCGTCGGGCGTGGCAGCCGCGAACACGCGCAGCACGAAGGGGCGCGGCGTGAGCTGGCCCTGCTCCCACACCGGCATGGTCGAGAGCCGCACCACCTCCTGGCCGACATAGTCCATGCCGCGCGTGGTGATGGCTTCGACCAGGCGCTGACGATCGCTCGGATCGAGCTCGCTCGCGAGCACCGGACCATTGCTGTCGAAGCCGGGCACGCCGCGGCGGTAGGCGCCTTCGATCGCGACTTCGTCGAGCCGCGCCAGCACCTCGTCGCGCGGGGACCGCTGGCCGCACCACCAGGTCGCGATGTGCGGCATCTTCAGCTCTTCGCCGAGCAGGCGGCGGCTCAGCGCCGGCAGGAAGCCGAGCAGCGCCCGCGCCTCCGGCACGCCCGAGCCCGGCATATTGGCGACGACGACGCCGTCCTTGCGCAGCACATCGATCAGGCCGGGCACCCCGAGCCGCGAGGAGGCATCGAGCTCGAGCGGATCGAGCGAGTTGGAATCGACGCGGCGGAGCAGCACGTCGAGCCGCTTCAGGCCGGCAACGGTACGGATGTGGATGCGGTTATCGCTGACGGCGAGATCGTCGCCCTCGACCAGCAGGAAGCCGAGATAACGCGCCAGCGTCGCATGCTCGAAATAGGTCTCGCTGAAGCTGCCGGGGGTGAGCACGCCGATGCGCGGCTCGTCGCGATCGGCGCGCGCGCGAAGAGAGTCGCGGAACGCTTCGAAGAACGGCGCGACACGCGGCACGTTCATCGACTTGTAGAGATCGGAGAAGGCGCGCGAGAGCACGAGGCGGTTCTCCAGCGCATAGCCCGCGCCTGAAGGCGCCTGGGTGCGGTCGCCGAGCACCCACCAGCGGCCGTCGGGGCCACGGCCGACGTCGGCGGCGTAGATCGAAAGATAGCGCCCGCCCGGCGGCGGCACGCCGCAGACGGGGCGGAGATATTCGGGGCTGCCCGCGATCGCGGCGGCCGGCAGCGCGCCCTCGGCGACGAGACGGCCCTCGCCATAGATGTCGCGCAGCACGAGCTCGAGCAGCTCGGCGCGCTGGGTGATGCCGGCGGAGAGCTGCCGCCAATCGGCTTCGTCGATCAGGAGCGGCAGATGGCTCAGCGACCACGGCCGGTCGGCGCTGTCGCCGGGCGCGCGGTAGGTGACGCCGGCCTCGCGGAGGTGACGGTCGGCCATGGCGAAGCGCCGCTCGGCCTCGTCGGGCGCGAGCGCGCCGAAGGCATCAAAGAAGCGGCTCCAGACCGCGCGCGGGGCGCCGTCGGGCCCCAGGAACTCATCGGGAATGCCGGGCAGGCGGCGATAGTCGCGGACCCATTGCGCGAGCCGGCGCTGGCCTTCACGCTGGCCTTTCGCCCTGCCGGCCTTGTCGTCCTGTTCGGCTGCGCCCTCGCCCATGCGCCTCTCCCTGCCCCACCATCATACTCATTGCAGGAGCGGGGTCCGCAAGTCGAGGGTCAGCGGAAACTCATTTGTGCGTTCCTCCGGCGGCGGCTGGACCGGCCCCGGCGTGTGGCCGTGGTCCTGGAAGCGCGCCAGCCGCCGCGCCTCGGCCTCGTAGGTGTTGACCGGCTTGGTGTCGTAGTTGCGGCCGCCGGGATGGGCGACGTGGTAGACGCAGCCGCCGAGCGAGCGGCCGTTCCAGCTGTCGATGAGATCGAAGGTCAGGGGCGCGTGGACGGGGATGGTCGGGTGCAAGCCCGAGGCAGGCTGCCAGGCCTTGAAGCGGACACCGGCCACGGCCTCGGTCGAGCGGCCGGTCGCGGTCATCGGCAGGCGGCGGCCGTTGCAGGTGACGATGTGGCGGCCCTCGACGAAGCCCTCCGCCTTGACCTGGAGCCGCTCGACGGACGAATCGACATAGCGCACGGTGCCGCCGGCCGAGCCTTCCTCGCCGAGCACGTGCCAGGGCTCCAACGCCTGGCGCAGCTCCAGCGTGACGCCGCCGTGATGCACCCGGCCAAAGGCGGGAAAGCGGAATTCGAGCTGGGCCAGATACCATTCCGGCTCGAACGGGTAGCCGAACTGCTTCAGCTCGCCGAGCACGTCGAGAAAATCGTCCCAGATGAAATGCGGCAGCATGAAGCGATCGTGCAGCGCGGTGCCCCAGCGCACGAACTTGCCTTGTTGCGGCTCGCGCCAGAACTTTGCGATCAGCGCCCGGATCAGGAGCTGCTGCGCTAGCGACATGCGCGGATCGGGCGGCATTTCGAGCGCGCGGAATTCGACGAGGCCGAGCCGCCCCGTGGGGCTATCAGGCGAATAGAGCTTGTCGATACAGATCTCGGCGCGATGGGTGTTGCCGGTGATATCGACGAGCAGATGCCGGAACAGCCGGTCCACCAGCCACAACGGCGTCTGATAGCCCGGCGGCGGCACGTGCGAGAGCGCGATCTCGAGCTCGTAGATGCTGTCGTGGCGGGCCTCGTCGATGCGCGGCGCCTGACTGGTCGGGCCGATGAACAGGCCGGAGAAGAAATAGGACAGCGACGGATGGCGCTGCCAGTACAGGACCAGGCTCTTCAGCAGATCGGGCCGGCGCAGGAACGGCGAGTCCTGCGGACTTGAGCCGCCGACCACGACGTGATTGCCGCCGCCGGTGCCGGTGTGGCGGCCGTCGACCAGGAAGCGGTTGGCGCCGAGACGAACCTTGCCGGCGTCCTCGTAGAGGCCGGAGGTGATCTCGACGGCGTCGCGCCAGCTCCCGGCCGGCTGGATGTTGATCTCGATGACGCCAGGATCGGGCGTCACCTTGATGACCTCGATGCGCGGATCGAACGGCGGCGGATAGCCTTCGACATGGACGGGGAGCTGCATCTCCTCGGCGGTGGCTTCGAGGACTGCGACGAGCTCCAGATAATCCTCGATGCGCTCGACGGGCGGCATGAAGGCGCAGAGCACACCGTCGCGGACTTCGATCGACATCGCGGTACGTACCGGGACCGAGGTGTTGAGATGCTCGGGCTCGAGCCGCGGCGGCGCTTCTGCACGCGCGGGAAGTGTGAACACCGGCAGCTTGCCCCGCGCCTCCATCGGGTCCTGCTCGACGACGTAGGGATATTGGTTGGGAGGGACGTAGCCGAGCGAGCCGATCGGCAGGCGCAAGCCGAGCGGCGAGTCGCCTGGCATCAGGAACAGATGATTGCGTCGGAGCGGCCAGCGCTCGCTGCGCCAGCGCGGCGGGGCATTCCAGCGCTGGATCGGCAGCACGAAGCCGCGCGGCGTGCTCAGGCCCTGGTCGAACACCCGCGCCATCCGCGCGCGCGCTTCGGGATCCGATAGCTTGGAATCGGTGGGATCGACGTTGACCGGAAGCTCGGCTTCCTTCTGCAGCCAATAGGCCGGATCCTCATAGGCCGGCATGATGTAGCCGAGGTCGAGCCCGAGCCGCGCCGCGGTGCCCTCCATGAAGGCTTCGGCGTCTTTGACCTCCGGCCGTCGTGGGGTCGCGATCTTCGCAATGAGGTCGCCGTTCTTCCAGATCGGCACGCCGTCCTTGCGCCAGTACAGGCCGAAGGCCCAGCGGGGCAGGCTCTCGCCGGGATACCATTTGCCCTGGCCGTAATGCAGCAGGCCGCCGGGCGCAAAGCGCGCACGCAGGCGGCGGATCAGGTCGTCGCCGAGCGCGCGCTTGGTCGGACCCACTGCTTCCGTATTCCATTCACCGGCTTCGAGATCGTCGACCGAGACGAAGGTGGGCTCGCCGCCCATGGTGAGCCGCACGTCAGCGCTCGCGAGATCGCCGTCGACCTGCTCGCCGAGATCGTCGAGCCGCGCCCAGGATTCATCGGAGAACGGCTTTGTGATGCGCGGCGCCTCGCGGATGCGCTTCACGCTCATGTCGAAGGCGAACTCGACCTCGGCAAAACCGGCACCGCCGGAGATCGGCGCGGCGGAGCGATAATGCGGCGTCGCTGCGACCGGAATATGCCCCTCGCCCGCGAGCATGCCGGACGTCGCATCGAACCCGACCCAGCCCGCGCCGGGCAGATAGACCTCGGCCCAGGCGTGCAGATCGGTGAAGTCGGTCTCCACCTCCGGCGGTCCCTCGATCGGATCGATGTCGGGACGGATCTGGACGAGGTAGCCCGAGACGAAGCGCGCCGCGAGCCCGAGATGACGCAGCGTCTGGATCAGGAGCCAGGCGGAGTCACGACACGAGCCGGCGCCGGAGGCAAGCGTCTCCTCCGGCGTTTGCACGCCCGGCTCCATGCGGATGATGTAACGGATCTTCTTCTGCAGCTCGCGATTGAGGTCGACCAGGAAGTTGACGGTGTTCGGGGCTTCCTGCGGGATCGTATCCAGATATTGCGCGAACAGGCGATCGGGCTTGATCGTCTCGAGGTAGGGCGCGAGCTCGGTCTTCAGGTCCTTCGGATACTCGAACGGAAAGCTGTCGGCGTAGGGCTCGACGAAGAAGTCGAACGGATTGACCACCGTCATCTGCGTGGTGAAGTCGACCTCGAATTTCAGCTCGGTCGTCTTCTCCGGAAAGACGTAGCGCGCGAGCCAGTTGCCCTGCGGGTCCTGCTGCCAGTTCACGAAATGGTTGGATGGCGTGACCTTGAGCGAATAGCTCAGGATCGGTGTGCGCGTATGCGGCGCCGGCCGCAGCCGGATGGTCTGCGGGCCGAGATCGATCGGGCGGTCGTATTTGTAGTGCGTGACGTGATGCAATGCGACGTAGATCGACACGGGGTGCGGTGCTCCAGCAGCTTTTTTGAGCAGAACACCGCTGGTGACCTCGATCAAGCACTAACAACGGGCAGCGTGTGCCTACGGCACGGGCGAGTGGTGAGTCGCGAATGGTGAATAGCCGAAGGTTTGCTTTATTCGCTACTCCCTGTTCGCCATTCGCCCCGCTCACATCGTCGCGCCCAGCACCCAGGGCGCGAACTCGGCGCCGCCGAAATCGAAGCTCTCGCTCTTGGTCGGCTGGCCCGAAGCCGTCTTGAGGATGAGTTCGAAGATGCGCTGGCCGCACTCCTGCACGCTCTCCTCGCCTTCGAGGATGGTGCCGCAATTGACGTCCATGTCCTCTTCCATGCGCTTGTACATCGGCGTGTTGGTGGCGAGCTTGATCGAGGGCGCCGGCTTGCAACCGAACACGCTGCCGCGTCCCGTGGTGAAGCAGACGAGATTGGCGCCGCCGGCGACCTGTCCGGTGGCCGCGACAGGATCGTAGCCGGGTGTGTCCATGAACACGAAGCCCTTCTTGGTGATGGGCTCGGCGTAGCGCAGCACCTCGACGAGATTGGTGGTGCCGGCCTTCGCCATCGCACCGAGCGATTTCTCGAGGATGGTGGTGAGACCGCCGGCCTTGTTGCCGGGGCTCGGATTGGCGTTCATCTCGGCGCCTTCGCGCGTCGTGTATTCGTCCCACCAGCGCATGAGATCGACCAGCTTCTCGCCGACCTCGCGGCTGACGGCGCGGCGCGTCAACAGATGCTCGGCGCCATAGGTCTCCGGCGTCTCCGACAGGATGACCGTGCCGCCGTGGCGCACGATGAGATCGCTGGCGGCACCGAGCGCGGGATTGGCGGATACGCCGGAATAGCCGTCCGAGCCGCCGCATTGCAGGGCCACGGTGAGCTCGCTCGCTGGCACGGTCTCGCGCTTCACCTTGTTGGCGTCGGCCAGCGCCTCGCGCACGAAGGCAATGCCTGCCTCCACCGTCTTGCGGGTGCCGCCGACCTCCTGGATGTCCATCGCGCGCAGGCGCCCGGCAAGCTTCTGCTCCTCCATCAGGCCGCCGATCTGGTTCACCTCGCAGCCGAGGCCGAGCACGATGACATGGGAGAAATTGACGTGCCGCGCATAGCCGCCGAGCGTGCGGCGGAGCAGCGCCAGGGGCTCGTTCTGCGTCATGCCGCAGCCGGTCTTGTGGGTCAGCGCGACCACGCCGTCGACATTGGGGAAGTCGGCGAGCGGATTGTCGCCGGTGAAGGGATTCTTCTTGAAGACGTCGGCGACGAGGCTCGCCACATGCGCGCTGCAATTCACCGAGGTGAGTATCCCGATATAGTTGCGGGTGGCGACGCGGCCGTCCGGACGGCGGATACCCTCGAAGGTCGCCGGCAGGTCGAAATTCGGCGTCGGCTTGACGTCGGCGCAATAGGCATAGTCCTTGGAGAAATCGCCCATGCCGCAATTCTGCGTGTGCACGTGCTGGCCCGGCGCGATGGGTTGCGTGGCAAAGCCGATGATCTGGCCGTAGCGCTTGACCGGCTCGCCCATCGCGATCGGCTTGATCGCGACCTTGTGGCCGGAGGGAATGCGCTCGACCGTGGTCACGCCGTCGGCGACCACCGTGCCCGGCGGCAGGCTCGCGCGCGCGATCAGCACGCCATCATCGGGATGCAGGCGGATGACGGGGCTGATGGTCATGGGAGTTCTCCTTTATCGAAATTATCGTGCCCCGGACGCAGCGCAGCGTGAAACGGTGCGCTGCTGAGCCGGGGCCCAGTGTTACGTCATGCGCTTCGCCAGCTTCTGGGTCCCGGCTCTGCGGCGCATCACCGTAGCGCGTCGAAGACGCGCGTAAACGCGCTTATGGTGCTGCGCCGCGTCCGGGACACGGAAGCTCAAGCTTTCCCGCCGGAATCCTTGCGGGTCGCGTTCACCTGCATCTTGGCGTAGGTCGTCATCAGGCCGACCTCGTTCGAGAGCGTCACGAGCTTGAAGCCCATGTTGATGGCGCGCGCTGCGCCTTCGGCGCCGCTGCAATGGATGCCCGGGTTGAGGCCGCGCTTGCCGCACTCCTTGATGATCTTCTCGTAGATCGCGAGGATCTCCGGCTCGCTGCGGTCGAGCTTCGGCTCGAGGCCGTAGGAGAAGCCGAGGTCGGACGGGCCGATATAGACGCCGTCGATGCCTTCGACGTCGAGGATCGCTTCCATGTTCTCGACCGCGGTCCTGGTCTCCATCATCGGCAGGAGCACGATCTCGTCGTTGGCCGTCTTCTGATAGGAGCCCGCAGTGCCGTACATGCCGGCGCGGATTGGGCCGTTGGAGCGCACGCCTTTCGGCGGGTACTTCGAATAGGAGACCAGGTTCCTGGCTTCCTGCGGCGTGTTGACCATCGGGCAGATCACGCCATAGGCGCCGCCGTCGAGCACCTTGCCGATGATGCCGGGCTCGTTCCAGGGCACGCGGACCATCGGGGTGACCGGGTGCTTGTCCATGGCCTGGAAGCACTGGACCATCGACAGGTAATCCTGCACGCCGTGCTGCATGTCGACGGTGACGCTGTCGAAGCCGCATTGCGCGACCATCTCGGCCGAGAAGCCGGAGGGGATTGCGAGCCACGCGTTGACAACGGCCTTGCCCGACTTCCAGATTTCCTTGACCTTGTTCGCCACGTTGCCTTCCTTCTTTGTTGTTTGGACCGTGTGATTTGGACCATCGTCATCATGACGAGCGCCGCGACAGCACGACCAGCTGTTACCGCGAACCGGGCCACAGCGCTACGCTCGCAATGGCGCAAGACCTATGCGGTCGCGCTCTGGATGCTGACTTCGCTGACGCCGACCTCGCGGGCGGTGTTCACTATTGCCGCCCAGGTGTCATCCGGCAAGGGGATGCCGTTCCGGGTCCGCTCGCTGCGGGTTTTCCGCTCGGGATCGCCGGGAATCAGCACCTGATCGACCCCGGCCATCGGCTTGGTGGCACGGATGAAATCGACATAGCGCGAGACTTCGCCGTCGAACAGGTTGGAAGTGTCGACCACCTTCGGATCGACATAGAACGCCAGCATGCCGTTGGCAAAGCGTCGCCCGCCCGATGTGGCCCCGGTTCCGGTCAAGGCCCCGCCCAGGAGCTCGCACATGAAGGCCAGGCCCGAGCCCTTGTGCTCGCCGAAGGCGCGGATGGCGCCGGTGCCCCTGGTGTGATCGCGCGGCCCGTCAGGGGTGAACGGCCCGTAGAGCACGACCGGGTCCTCGCTCAAGGTCCCGTCAGAATCGACCAGCGCGCCCTTCGGCAGCTTCTTGCCGCCGCGGCTTGCGACCAGCACCTTGCCCTCGGCGACGACCGAGGTGGCAAAGTCGAGCACGATCGGGTCCTGGCCTTCGCGCGGGATGCCGACGCAGTATGGCGCAGTCGACAGCCGCTTCTCGACGCCGCCGAACGGCGCCACCAGCAGCGAGCCCGCAGCGTTGACGAAATGGATCGAGATGAGACCTTCGGCCGCGGCCATCTCGGCCCAATCGCCGACACGGCCGATATGGCCGGCATTGCGCAGTGCGACCGCGGCGAGGCCCGCTTTCCTGCACTTCTCGATGCCGATCCGGACCGCCTGCGGCGTCACGGTCTGGCCGTAGCCGAACTTGCCGTCGACCACCGCGAGCGATGGCGTGTCGAGCACCACCTCCGCGTTCTGGTTGGGCACGACCGAGCCGGTCTTCTGCCAGCGGATGTAGACGGGCACGCGGATCACGCCGTGGCTGTCGTGGCCGGTCAGGTTCGCGGTGGTGAGATAGGTGGCGATGCGCCTGGCTTCTTCGGGTGAGGATTGCGCATGCGCGAAGACTTCGGTGACGAAGTCGATGAGCTTCTGGACCTGAATGGTGACCATGACGGCCTGCGTGCCTCCACTCGCGCCGATTTTTCAGAGATCGGCTTGGCAGCAGTTTGAACGAGAAAGCGCGCGGATGTCCATGGCCGTGGCCGCACGGGCGCGCATATCAGCCGTCACTCCTCGGCACTTGCCTCTTCGCTTGCGCCGAGGCCTGCGAGACTCTGTTCGAGCTCGCCGAGCATCTCCTGCAAGTCGGCGAGCTTGCGTGCGCCAAAGCGTCGCGTGATCTCCGCATAGATCGCCTCCGAGGTCGGCGCCACCGAGGCCATCAGCTTCACGCCCTCTTTCGAAATCGAGACCATGCTGCGGCGCTGGTCCGCCTTCGCCGTCTTGCGCTCGATCAGATTGCGCGCCTCGAGGTCGCGCAGGATGCGCGACAGGCTCGGGCCGAGCAGGAACGCGGTGCGCGCGAGTTCCGTGACCTCGACCGCCTCGATGGAAGCGAGCGCGCGCAGGATGCGCCACTGCTGCTCGGTCAAGCCGTGCTCGCGCAGCGAGGGGCGGAATTGCCGCATCACCGCCTCACGAGCCCGCAGCAGCGACATCGGCAACGAGCGCGAGAAATCGCGCATCGGCACCTGCCGTGCGGCAGGTCCGCCTCCATTCGCAGGATCAGCCGGTCTCTTCACCATGACGCCCTTTCATGCCGCCAAACGTTTGCAGTGCAGCAAGCCGAATTTGCGTTTGACGCATTCACTTAACATGTTAAGTATCTCCTTGCACTACGATTTGTAAGATCACACGCCTTGAGATCACATGGCGCTTTCCGACGACGATATCCAAGCTTGCGCGAGACGTCTGCACCAGGCGGAGAAGACCCGCACGCAGATCCGGCAGCTCTCGCAGGACTTCCCTGACATCACCATCGCGGATGCCTACGCGATTCAGAAGGCCTGGGTCGACGCCAAGATCGCGGAGGGGCGCATCGTCAAGGGCCATAAGATCGGCCTGACCTCGAAGGCGATGCAGAGCGCACTCAACATCGACGAGCCTGACTCCGGCGTGCTGCTCGACGACATGTTCTTTGCCGATGGCGGGCTGGTGCCGACCGAGCGCTTCATTGCGACGCGTATCGAGGCCGAGCTCGCCTTCGTCATGAGCAAGCGCCTGTCGGGTCCTGACTGCACCATGTTCGACGTGCTCAACGCCACCGATTTCGTGGTGCCGGCGCTGGAGATTCTGGACACGCGCATCGAGCGGGTCGACGCCAAGACCAAGGCCACGCGAAAGATATTCGACACCATCGCCGACAATGCGGCCAATGCCGGCATCGTGCTCGGCGGAAGGCCGATCCGGCCGCTGGATGCCGACCTGCGCTGGATCGGCGCGCTGTGCTTCAGGAACGGCCAGCTCGAGGAAACCGGCCTTGCCGCCGGCGTGCTCAATCATCCCGCGACCGCGGTGGCCTGGCTCGCCAACAAGATCGCGCCGCTCGGCCTTGCGCTGGAGCCCGGGCAGGTCGTGCTCGCCGGCTCCTTCATCCGTCCGATCGAGACCCGCAAGGGCGACACAATTCAGGCCGATTATGGCGCCTATGGCTCGGTGAGCTGCTACTTCGCCTGACAAATAAATCGGTCGGCGAATGAGAAGACAGGGAGTGAAACCGCGATGCCGCATTTCACCATCGAATATTCGGCCAATCTCGACGGCCGTCTCGACATGGCCTTGGTCTGCGAGGTCGTGCGCAAGGCGGCAGTCGAGACCGGCATCTTCCCGCTCGGCGGCATCCGGGTTCGCGCCCTCCGCTGCGAGCACTATGCGATCGCGGACGCACGACAGGATTACGCCTTTCTCGACATGGTGCTGCGCATCGGCGAAGGCCGCGATCTGCCGACGCGCCAGAAGGCCGGCGAGCATGTCTTCCAGGCGCTCTCCAAGCATCTCGATCCGGTCTTCGCCGCCAGCAAGTTCGCCCTGTCGTTCGACATGCAGATCAACGACAAGGACACCAGCTGGAAGCGCAACAACATCCATGACGGCCTGAAAGCGCAAGCATCCGCGGGCTGACGTTTCGGAAAGCCGCGGGCTCCGCGTTCTGCTGAACGGCACTGTCGAGGAACCTGAACTCCAATAGAAGTGGATAGCGCAATGACCACCCTCACCGGCGGCGAAGCGATCGTAAGCGGGCTCGTCGCCCATGGCGTCGACACCGTGTTCGGCCTGCCCGGCGCGCAGGTCTACGGCCTGTTCGATGCCTTCCACCAGGCCCAACTCAAGGTGATCGGCGCGCGGCACGAGCAGGCCTGCGGCTACATGGCGTTCGGCTATGCGCGCTCCAGCGGCAGGCCCGGCGTGTTCAGCGTGGTGCCCGGCCCCGGCGTGCTCAACGCCAGTGCGGCGCTGCTCACCGCCTTCGGCTGCAACGAGCCGGTGCTGTGCGTGACCGGTCAGGTGCCGACGTCATTCCTGGGCAAGGGCCGCGGTCATCTGCACGAGATGCCCGACCAGCTCGCGACCTTGCGCACCTATGTGAAATGGGCGGACCGGATCGAATATCCCGGCGACGCGCCGACGGTGGTGGCACGTGCGTTCCAGGAGATGATGTCGGGACGGCGTGGCCCCGCCTCGGTCGAGATGCCCTGGGACGTCTTCACGCAGCGCGCCGACACCGCCGCCGCGCAGGTGCTGGAGCCGCTGCCCGCGCCGCGGCCTGATCCTGATTTGATCAAGAAAGCGGCGGCGCTGGTCAAGTCCAGCAAGGCGCCGATGATCTTCGTCGGCAGTGGCGCGATCGAAGCGCGCGAGGAGATTCTCGAGCTCGCCGAGATGATCGATGCGCCCGTCGTCGCCTTCCGCAGCGGCCGTGGCATCGTCTCCAACGCGCATGAGCTCGGGCTCACCATGGCGGCTGCCTACAAGCTGTGGCCGACGACCGATCTGATGATCGCGATCGGCACCCGCGCGGAATTGCCGGCTTCAGGTTTCCGCTGGCCGTATCAGCCGCAGGGACTGAAATCCATTCGCATCGACATTGATCCGGCCGAGATGCGCCGGCTCGCCTCCGATGCGGCCATCGTCGCCGACGCCAGGGACGGCACGGCCGATCTCGTCGCCGCCGTGAAGAAGGCCGGCTATGCCAAGAGCAGCGGCCGGCGCGGAGACATCCGCGAGGCCACGGCATCAGCGCAAGCCGAGATCCAGCGAATCCAGCCGCAGATGGCGTATCTCAACATCCTGCGCGAGGTGCTGCCGGCGAACGCGATCGTCACGGATGAACTATCACAGGTGGGCTTCGCCTCCTGGTACGGTTTTCCGGTTTACGAGCCGCGTACCTTCATCACATCAGGGTATCAGGGCACGCTCGGCTCGGGCTTTCCGACCGCGCTCGGCGCCAAGGTCGCCAATCCCGACAAGCCGGTGGTCGCCATCACCGGCGACGGCGGCTTCATGTTCGGCGTGCAGGAGCTCTCCACCGCCGTGCAGTTCAACATCGGGGTGGTGACGCTGGTGTTCAACAACAACGCCTACGGCAATGTCCGCCGCGACCAGCGCCAGCATTTCGACGGCCGCGTGGTGGCGTCCGATCTCGTCAATCCGGATTTCGTCAAGCTCGCGGAGTCATTCGGCGTGGCGGCCGCGCGCGTCACCGCGCCGGACCAATTCAAGGCGGTGCTGGAGAAGGCGCTTGGCCATGGCGGGCCGTATCTGATCTCGGTCGAGGTGGACAGGGATTCGGAAGTGAGCCCGTGGGCGTTCATTCACCCGCCGAAGCCTTAGTTATCCTCATGGTGAGGAGGCGCGTGAGCGCCGTCTCGAACCATGAAGGCCCCGCTCGTGCAGCTCGGCCTTCGTCCTTCGAGATGCTTGCTTCGCAAGCTCCTCAGGATGAGGAGAGATAGATCACCGCGTCCTGCGAAATGTCAGATTGATCCGTTTCCGCCCGAGCAGCGCATGCTCGCCCTCGGCGAGCGGCGCGACGCCGTGATAGGCGAGCCTTGACGGGCCGCCCCACACCACGACGTCGCCATGGACAAGTCGAAAGCGCCGCGGCTTGTCGCTGCGCGCGAGGCCACCGAACAGGAAGGTGGCGGGCAGGCCGAGCGAGACCGAGACGATCGGCGCGGAATAGTCGAGCTCGTCCTTGTCCTGATGCAGCGACAGCCGCGTGCCGGGCTCGTAGCGATTGACGAGGCAAGCATCGGGCGCAAAGGCCTTGAAGCCGCCCTGCTCTGCCGCGCGGCGGGCGAGATCGCGCAACACCGACGGCATCGGCGGCCAGGGCGCACCGGTTCGCGGATCGATGGGATCATAGCGATAGCCGGTATGATCTGTCATCCAGCCGCGCTCGCCGCAATTGGTCATGGCTACCGACATCTGATGGCCACCGGGCGTGGTCATGCGCCGGAACGGCGATTGCGCGACGATCGCGCGCACGGCCTCGATCAGCTCGCTTTCGATCGGCCTGACGAAGCCGCGCAACAGCACGGCGCCATCGGCGATCTCCTCGCGCGACGGCTGGGCCTCGGCCACGCTGTCGAACAAATCAGCCGTCAATGGCTCCGCTCATTTCGCATCATGAAAGATCACACCCAGCGTGTGGCGCTGGCCGGATCGGATCCGACTGACGCCATGGCGCATGTTAACGCGGTAAGTGCCGCGTGTCCCCTGCACCGGGCGATGATGCACAGCGAAGGCGACGGCATCGCCCTGCGCCAGCGGCACCACCTCGGCACGCGACTGCATGCGCGGCCGCTGCTCGGTCAGCACGAACTCGCCGCCTGTGAAGTCTCGGCCCGGCTCGGACAGGAGGATCGCGACCTGGATCGGGAACACATGCTCGCCATAGAGGTCCTGATGCAGGCAATTGTAGTCGCCGGCTTCGTACTGCAGCAGGAGCGGTGTCGGCCGGGTCTGGCCGGCGTCGTGGCAGCGCTTCAGGAACGCCGTGTGCGCGGCGGGATAGCCGACGTCGATCCCCATCGCCTCGTTCCAGCGGTTGGCGACGGCTTGTAGGTGCCCATAGAGCGCGGGGCGCAGCTGCGCGATCAGGTCGGGCAGCGGATAGGAGAAATATTTGTACTCGCCGCGGCCAAAGCCGTGGCGGCCCATGACGATCCGGCTGCGGAAATGCGTGTCGTCAGGGTAGAGGCCGGCGATGGCGCGGCAATGGTCCGGAGTGAGAAGGTTTTTCAGGACCGCGCAGCCTTGGGCGTCGAGCTCGGCGGTGATCTGCGGCCAGTCGAGTGTATTGAGCTGGGCGGCAAGGTCGATGGACGACGTTTGGGGCGATTTGCGTGCGGTCATTGTCATGGCAATCACCTTTGCAGCCCGGCCTTCGCCCCGCCACCCGATTTCCGATGATTATGTCCTCGTCATTGCGAGCCATCTGGTCCGCGCGAAGCGCGGCCCGATGACAGGCTCCGCGAAGCAATCCAGGAGCCCTCCGCGGAACCAGTCTGGATTGCTTTGTCGCAAGGGCTCCTCGCAATGACGCGGAGAGGTCTCAGCCCCTCACCGGCAGCGTCACCACGTCGTAGCCGTGCCGGATCGTGCGATTCAGCACGGGATCTTCAAGCTCGAAATCGAAGCGATCCGCTGGGCGAATGCCGCCCTTGGCGGCGAAGGTGCCGCCGAACATGGCGCAGCCATCGGGCAATTTTCCGCCGGGGAAGCCGCCGCGCGCAATGAGATCCTCGACCGGCAGCATCGCATCGAGCGTGCCCTCCTGGTAGAGCACGCGTTCGCCCTTGATAGTGGCGTAGGAGCGCAGGATCATCCTGTCCCAGTGGCCGATGACGTCCTCCAGCTCCCACAGCGTCGAGGCGATCGGCTTGTCGCACATCTGCTTGGAGACCGTGACGCTGTAGGCCTCGACCTTGCGGTCGGTGTGATCGGAGCCGCAGCCGACGAAGATGCGACCCTGCCAGCCGATCAGCACGAACTCGACCTCGCCGCTGGAATCGCCGCCGGTGCATTCGATGCTGCCTTCCTGGGTCAACCGCCGTGCCGAGGCGCGGTAGTAGATCGGCGTCGAGGCCGGCGGGGCGATGCCCATCTCCTGCAGCTCTTTGATGTGCTTGTCGCGTGCGACGGGGTCGCGGCCGGTCCAGCCAGCGATGACCATCTGGCCGATGGCCAGCGTCAGCGGCGTGGTGGTGTCCTGGGCGTCAACGGTGAAGGTCAGGTCAAACACGGATCACGGCCTCCATGCCGGCAGCAAGCTCGAAGATACGGCGGTCGGATCCGCCCGTCCCCGCCAGCATCAGGCCGACGGGAACATCGCCCGCGCGATGACAGGGCAGCGAGATGGCGCAGCCGTCGATCAAATTGATCAGGCTGCAATTGCGAAGAGCGCGGATGTTTTCGCGGGTGAATACCTGATCGTCGGCGAGGTCGGCGATCTTCGGCGGCGTGTTGGGCGTGGTCGGCAGCACCAGCGCGTCATAGGGCGCGATGCGCGCATTGACGCGCGCGATCAGCGAGCGGCGTTCGTTGAGCAGGTCGATGTAGTCGGCCGCGCTCTGCGCCTCCCCGCGCATGATGCGCACGGCCACCCTGGGGTCGTAGACGTCGCCCTTGGACGTGATGAGATAGCGATGCCAGGCATAGCTTTCGGAGGCGGCAAAGCCGCCCTTGGCATTCATCGGACCGATGTCATGGAATTCGGCCATTTCGATGCGCTCGATGATGGCGCCGTGATCGGCAAGGGATTTAAGCGCACGCTTGAATGTCGCGGAGACCTCTGCATCGAGATCGTCGAGCGCGATCGTGGTCGGCACGGCGAGTCGCATGCCCTTCACCGGGCGCGGCTTGAGCGGAACGATCGGCTCGTTCGCGAGCACCGCATCGAGTATGGCACAGCAGCTGACCGATCGCGCCAGCGGCCCGATGCTGTCGAGCGAGAACGACAGCGGCACCGAGCCGTCGAGCGGCACGCGGCGCTGCGTCGGCTTGTAGCCGACGATGCCGTTGAAGGCGGCCGGAATCCGGCAGGAGCCGCCGGTGTCGGTGCCGAGCGCGCCATGCGCCATGCCGTCGAGCACGGACACTGCCGCGCCGGAGGACGAGCCGCCGGGCACGTGGCCTTCGGCCCGGTTCCAGGCGCCCTTCGGCGTGCCGTAATGCGGATTGATGCCGATGCCGGAATAGGCGAACTCGGTCATGTTGGTGCGTCCGATCACGACGAAGCCGGCCTTGCGCAGGCGCGCCACCGTCACGGCGTCCTGCTCGGCCGGCGAGGAATCGTCGAGCGCGCGCGAGCCGGCGCGCGTCACCTGACCCCTGATGTCGAAGAGGTCCTTGATCGAGATCGGGATGCCGGCATAGCGCGAGGGCGCTGCCTTGGCCCTGCGTAGGCCGTCCATCGCATCCGCCGCCGCGAGCGCGCCGTCCTTGTCGACATGAATGAAGGTGCGCTGGCCCTCGCCCGCGGGGTCGGCGATCCTGGCGATGCAGGCCTCGACCAGCTTGCGGGAGGTGGTGCGGCCGCTTTCGAGGTCTTCGGCGAGCTTCGCCAGTGTCGGAAAATCGGGCATGTCTGTCTCACGGAATATTGGCGCGCGCAATCTATAGCGCTGGCTCAGCGCGACACAAGCATTGTGCGCATGATGGCATGCATGCGCATTGCTGGACCGTTGACGCGCCATGGTCGATTGTCGCATCAAGATCGAAACAGGCGGGCGGAAGCCTGTCTTTTGGAGGAGCCGCCGAGATGGCCGAACCGCAGCGCGCGCGACCGAAACCGACGCCGGAGACCCAGCATTTCTGGGATGGCACGAAGGCGGGCGAATTGCGCCTGCAGCGCTGCGACGCCTGCGCGCATGTCTATTTCCCGCCGCGCCCGTTCTGCCCGTCCTGCGCCTCGCGCAAGGTTTCGGTGTTCAAGGCGAGCGGCAAGGGTTTTCTCTACAGCTACGTGATCAACCATCGTCCCGCCGCACCGGGCTTCACGCCGCCTTACGCGATCGCGGTGGTCGAGCTCAATGAGGGGCCGCGCATGATGAGCAATATCATCGACTGCCCGCAGACGCCGGAGGCACTCGCGCTCGACATGAAGCTCGAGGTCGCCTTCGAGCAACTCGACGACAAGATCACCCTCCCCGTCTTCCGTCCGGCGAAGGGGTAGACCATGCGCAGGAACCAGGTTGCCGTCGTCGGCGCGGCCGAGACCACCGAGCTCGGCGTCATCCCCAGCGCCTCGCAGCTTCAGCTCCACGCCGATGCGGCGCTCAATGCCATCGCCGATGCCGGGCTCAAGCTCTCGGACATCGACGGCTTCGCCACCGCGGTCGAGACGCCGCAGCAGGTCTGCCATTATCTCGGCATCAAGCCGACCTGGGTGGACGGCACCTCGGTCGGCGGCTGCTCCTTCATGCTGCACGTCCGCCACGCAGCGGCAGCGATCGAAGCGGGCCTGTGCAAGACCGTGCTGATCACCCATGCCGAGAGCGGCAAGTCGATGATCGGCAAATTGCCGCGCTCAACGCCGGCCGACAGCCTCAACGGCCAGTTCGAGGCGCCCTATGGCGTCTACGGGCCGCCCAGCATGTTCCCGATTCCCGTGCTGCGCTTCATGAAGACCTACGGCATCACGCACGAGCAGCTGGCTTCGGTGGCGGTGGTGCAGCGGGAATGGGCGGCGAAGAATCCGCGGGCGATGATGAAGGACCCGATCACGGTCGCCGACGTGCTCAACTCGCGCATGATCGCCTATCCGTTCCGCCTCCTGCAATGCTGCCTCGTCACCGACGGCGGCGGCGCGCTGATCCTGACCTCGGCCGACCGCGCCAGGGATTTTCCGCGCAAGCCCGTCTACATCATGGGGACCGGCGAGAGCGTGGAGACGCCGATGGTCAGCCAGATGGAGACCTTCAACTCCTCGCGCGCGTTCAAGACCGCGGGGCCGCTGGCTTTCAAGGAGGCCGGCATCGCGCACAAGGACGTCGACCATCTCATGATTTATGATGCCTTCGCGCATCTGCCGCTGTTCGGCCTCGGCGATCTCGGCTTCATGCCTTATGAGGAGACGGGAAGGTTCATCGCCGACGGCAACACGCGGCCGGGTGGCAAGCTGCCGCTCAACACCAATGGCGGCGGGTTGAGCTACATGCACTCCGGCATGTACGGCATGTACGCGTTGCAGGAGAGCGTGCGGCAGATGCGCGGGATCGCGCCGGCGCAAGTGCCGAACGCGAAGATTTCGGTGTGCCACGGTGTCGGCGGCATGTTCGCGGCGAGTGGCACGATCGTGTTTACGAACGAAAGGTAAGGCGGCGCGGAATTACCTATCCGTCATTGCCGGGCTGACCCGGCAATCCATCCTCTTCTGAAGATGGATGCGCGGGTCAAGCCCGCGCATGACAAGCTGGGTTAGCCGCAGCCGCGGAGACAACACAGAGAGGCTACCATGAGCAAATCACTACAAGACAAGGTCATCATCGTCACCGGCGCGGGCCGCGGCATCGGGCGCGAGATCGCGCTGCTGTGTGCTGGCGAAGGCGCCAAGGTCGTCGTCAACGATCCCGGCGGCGCCGCGGACGGTGCCGGTGCGAACGCTGCGCCGGCCGAAGAAGTGGTCGAGGAGATCAAGAAGCGCGGCGGCACGGCAGTCGCCAATTTCGAGTCGGTGGCGGAGGCGATCCCCGCCAGCAAGATCGTGAAGACCGCGACCGATCATTTCGGCCGGCTCGACGGCGTCGTCAACAATGCCGGCATCTTGCGCGACATGATCTTCCACAAGATGAGCGTGGAAGCCTTCGAGGCCGTCATCAAGGTGCATCTGATGGGCTCGTTCTATGTCAGCCACGCCGCGGCGCGGATCTTCCGCGAGCAGGAGTCGGGCTCCTTCGTGCACTTCACCTCGACCTCGGGCCTGATCGGCAATTTCGGCCAGGCCAATTACGCCGCCGCCAAGCTCGGCATCGTCGGGCTGTCGAAGTCGATCGCTCTCGACATGGGCCGCTTCAACGTCCGCTCCAACTGCGTCTCGCCGTTCGCCTGGACCCGTATGATCGGCACCATCCCGACCGAGACCGATGCCGAGAAGGCGCGCGTCGAAAAGATCAAGCAGATGGGACCGGAGAAGATCGCCCCGCTCTGCGGCTACCTGCTCGGCGATTCCGCCAAGGACGTCACCGGACAGATCTTCGGGGTGCGCATGAACGAGATCTTCCTGTTCAGCCAGAACCGGCCGATCCGCTCGGTGCAGCGGAACGAAGGCTGGACGCCGCAATCGATCGCGGAACACGGCATGCCGGCCCTGAAGGGCTCGTTCTACAAGCTCGACCGCTCGGCCGACATCTTCACCTGGGATCCCGTGTAAGGATTTCGTCCAGCCGCATTTCCGGCATCCCTGCCCTGCAATCTCCGGCTGTCTCAGCCCGAGATTGCCCAGCTTTATGCCCGATTGCGGGCAGATGTTGGCCTCCCAACAAAACTTTGGGAGGAAACCATGACAAGAATACCGACCAACTCCGATGGCGCTCACGTAACTGGCGGCCTTGGCCGCCGCACGCTCCTCAAAGGCACGGCGGCCCTCGCCGCCTCCACCGTCCTGGCCTCGCAGGCCAACGCCCGCGATTTCGGCGCTAATGCCGAGCCGCAGCGCTATCCCGACCCCGACATCGTCGCGATCGACCCCAAGCGCTTCAAGGCCAAGGTCGGCAACACTGCGATCAAGCGGCTCTACACCGGCTGCCTGTGGGCGGAGGGGCCGGCCTGGAACGCGCAGGGACAATATCTCGTCTGGAGCGACATCCCCGCCAACCGGCAGCTGCGCTATCTCGACGACGACGGCCACATCTCCGAACAGTTCCACAAGCCGTCGAACGAGGCCAACGGCAATTCGTTCGACACCGAGGGACGCCAGCTCACCGCCGAACGGACGCGCCTCGTCCGTTACGAGCACGACGGCTCGGTGACGACGCTGGCCGAGCAGGCCAATGGCAAGCCGCTCAACGGCCCGAACGACATGGTCGTGCATCCCAACGACAAGGCGATCTGGTTCACCGATCCCGGCTATGGCGCGATCAGCATCTATGAAGGCAAGCTGGCCAAGACCGGCTCGCTGCAACCGCATCAGAAGGAAGCGGTCTATCGCCTGGACACCCAGACCGGGCAGGTCGCGAAGGTCGCCGACGACCCGTTCAAGCCGAACGGCATCGCCTTCAGCCACGACTACAAGAAGCTCTATGTCTGCGACACCGGCATCACGCATTATCCTGAAGCCAAGAATGTGGTGTGGTCTTACGACATCGACGGTGCCAAGCTGTCGAACCCAAAGAAGCTGATCGATATGACGCTCGACGGCAAGTCAGGCTTCCCGGACGGCTTGCGTGTCGACACCGAGGGCAACATCTGGGTCGGCGCCGGCTGGGTCGGTCCCGGCTATGACGGCGTGCAGGTGTTCGCACCAAACGACGGCGCGCGCATCGGCCAGATCCTGCTGCCGGAGACCTGCGCCAATGTCTGCTTCGGCGGCAAGAAGCGCAACCGCCTCTTCATGACCGCGAGCCAGTCGCTGTACGCGGTGTACGTGGAGACGCAGGGCGCGCATTTCTGTTGAGGCGTACGCTCTCTCCTCGTCATGCCCGGGCTTGACCCGGGCATCCACGCGTCTGCGCTTGCTGAAACACGTGGATGGCCGGTTCAAGCCCGGCCATGACGACCGAGGGAGTAGCTCCTACCCCGTATTCCTTAACCCCGCCGAGATGCCGTTGATCGTCAGCTGGATCCCGCGCAGCACCTGCTCGTCCGGGTTCTGCGCGCGGTGCTCCTTGAGTAGCTCGACCTGCACGTGGTTGAGCGGGTCGAGATAGGGGAAGCGGTGGCGCACCGAGCGTTCCAGCAGCGGGTTGCTCTGAAGCAGCCGGTCCTGGCCCATGATGTCGAGCAATGTCTCGATACAGGAATGCCATTCGCGGCGGATGCGGCCAAAAATCTTTTCGCGCAGGGCTTCGTCCGGCACGAGCTCGGCATAGCGCGAAGCGATCGCGATCGAGCTTTTCGCCAGCACCATGTCCATATTCGACAGCAGCATGCGGAAGAACGGCCATTCCCTGTAGAGCTCCTTGAGGAATGGCATGCCCTTGTCGGGATGTTCTGCGATCCACTGCTCGACCGCGCTGCCGAAGCCGTACCAGCCTGGCAACATCAATCGACACTGCGCCCAGGAGAACACCCAGGGAATCGCACGCAGATCCTCGATCGCGCGGGTCTTCTTGCGTGAGGCCGGACGGCTACCGATGTTGAGCGTCGCGATCTCGTTGATGACGGTCGATGACCAGAAATAATCGACGAAGCCGTCGGTCTCGTAGACGAGGCCGCGATAAGCCTTGAAGGCAAGGTTCGAGAGCTCGTCCATCGCGGTGAGGTATTCGCGGCGCGGCGCGCTTTGGCGCGGATGCAAGAGGCTCGCCTCCAGCGTCGCGGCGGCAAGGATCTCCAGATTGTTGCGGCCGACTTCCGCGTTGGAATATTTCGATGAGATGATCTCGCCCTGCTCGGTGATGCGGATCTGGCCGTTCACGGCGCCGCCGGGCTGGGCGATGATCGCGTCATAGCTCGGGCCGCCGCCGCGGCCGACCGAGCCGCCTCGGCCGTGGAACAGGCGCAGGCGAACGCCGTGGCGTTCGAACACGTCGACGAGGCCGATCTCGGCCTTGTAGAGCTCCCAGCCCGAGGTGACGAAGCCACCATCCTTGTTCGAATCGGAATAGCCGAGCATGACCTCCTGCACGCTGCCGCGGCTGTCGACGAGGCGGCGGTAATCGTGCAGCGAGAGCATGCGGTCCATGATGCCGGAGGAGGCCTGCAAGTCCTCGATGGTCTCGAACAGCGGCACGATGTTGATGGCGCTGCGTCCGGAGGGATGGACGAGGCCCACTTCCTTCAAGAGCACCGCGACCTCGAGCATGTCGGACATGCCCTTGCACATCGAGATGATGCATTGAGGAATCGCGTCCGAGCCGAACTTGGCATGCGCTTCCGCGGCGGCATGGAAGACGTTGAGCTCGCCCATGGTCTCGTCGCTGTATTTGACGAAGGGCGAGACCAGCGCGCGCGTCGAGCGCAGCTCGTTGGTGAGCAGCGAGATGCGGGCTTCTTCTCCGAGCGCGAGATAGGACATGCCGGGATTGGCAGCGTCCATCAGCTCCGCGATGGTGCGCTCGTGCACCGCGGAGTTCTGGCGGATGTCGAGCCGCGCCAGATGGAAGCCGAAGCAGTCCACGGCGCGCCGCAGGAGCCGCAGCCGGCCGCGCGCGATGACGCGGGCGTTGTTGGAGATCAGCGAGCGATGCAGTACGTCCAGATCGGCCTGCAGCTCCTTGACGCTCTCGTACGGCTTGCCCTTGCCAACCGGCCGCCGCGTGATCTCGACCTCGAGCTTTTCGGCCGTCGCGGTGAGGCGCGCATAGATGCCCGACACCGCGAGGCGATAGGGCTCGCCGCTCCGGTGCGGCGAGGTGTCCGGCGAGCGCTCCGCAAGTGTCCGCAGCTCTTCGGAGACGTCGGCGAGATGGGCCGCGATCGACAGCTCGGCGCCGAGAACATGGAGTTCGTTCAGATAGAACTGCATGACGCGGCTCGACTGCAGCCGCAGCGTGCCGCGCATGACGTCGGCGGTGACGAAGGGATTGCCGTCGCGGTCGCCGCCGATCCAGCTGCCCATGCGCAGGAACGAGGCGAGCTCGCTGGCGGCAGCCTCGCCGCCCTCCTCCAGCCGGTCCTCCAGCGCGTTGACGAGGCGCGGCACCTCGCGCAGGAAGGTGTAATCGTAGAACGACAGGCCGTTGGAGACCTCGTCGAGCACCGTGAGCTTGGTTCGGCGCAAAAGGTTTGTCTGCCACAGCGTCAGCACCTCACGGCGAAGCTGCTCGTCGCTGGCCTCTGCCTCTTCCGCGGTCAGCGCCACACGCTCGCGGCGGTCGAGCAGGCCGGCGACCTCCATCTCGCGGTCCATGGTGCTCTTGCGGCGCACCTCGGTCGGGTGCGCGGTCAGCACCGGGCTGACCAGCGCCGTTTTGAAGAAGCTACGCAGCGCATCGGGGCCGATGCCCGCTGCCTTGGCATGGGCGAGCGTCTCCGCCAGCACGCCGGCGTTCTTGCCCGTGCCGCGGGCCCGCATCTGGCGGATGTTGTTCTGGTCCTCGGCGATGTTGGCGAGGTGGGAAAAATAGCTGAAGGCGCGGACGATGCGCACCGTCTCGGAGATCGACATGCCGTCGAGGATCTGCTCGAGCTCGCGTCGGGCAAGCCGGTCCTCGTCGCGGTGGAACCGGATCGAGGTCTGGCGGATGCGCTCGACCAGATCGAAGACATCGGCACCCTCCTGGTCGCGCACGGTGTCGCCGAGGATGCGCCCGAGCAGCCGGATGTCGTCCCGCAGCCGCGCCTCGGCCTCTAGAGCCTGAGCGTCCTCGGGGCGGTTTGGGCGAGTGTCGGTGCTGTCGGATGATATGGTCTGGAGGGACATGGCTCGCTCCTCTTGCAGAGCTCCCTGTGGCTCCCCGGCCTGTCGAGTGTGCGATATTTTTCTGCCGCAGCGCAAGATGAACTTGGGAGCGGCGCACACTGCCGCATTCGTGTCCCGGACAAGCAGCAACGCCCCCTAAGCGTTGCTGCGCAGAGCCGGGACCCACGCAGCCACCGCGTACACGCGGCAACATGGGCCCCGGCTCTACAGCGCACTGCTGAAGGAGCGCTGCGTCCGGGGCACGAGAGCTGCCTGGTCTATCTCCGTAAACACACTTCCGCGATCTCGCGGCACATTTCGCCCGAGCTTTGCTGTCCGTTCCGCCCTCATCGAGAAGAAAGGGCGCAGGAAAGGCCGGGCGCCGGCTGGCACCCGAAGTCCGCACGCGACAAGACGCACGCGGGGTTGACCACAGGTGATGCCGGACGCCCGGCCTTCCCTGCGCAATGGTGTTACGGCTTATGGCGCGCTCTCCCCGGGGAGCGATGCACTATTGCCCCCGTCGCCTTGCGGATCGCTGATGCGCGCTCCCGGTCGGGCCGCTTCATCACCGCAAGCCTTGACGCACAGACCCCGGGCGTCAGGACCACACGCTTTTGCCGTACGCGGACGTTCCTCCCCGGGCGGCCGGAAGCTCGCGCGTGCTCACCCCCGGCGCCGAAAAGAAACGCTGTGACCGCGCCGTGTCGTGCCGCGGATCGAGACGGCTCACGGGGTTCGCCCGCCCTGCCATCCCGTCACGCGTCGGCGCTGCCGTGTCCATCGCATCCCGGCCTACGGTTCGTGACGCTCGCGAAACGCCCCTTTGACCGGCCGGGATGGAATGCGGTTTAGCCGAAATTGCGAATTCGGTCAATCAGAATATTTGCACTCCCGCCACTTGACCTGCATTGGCGTGTTTTGCCCGTCGGGCAACGCGAGGCATGGTGTGCGCCGCATCGCCTGGCCGCGTCCCGCAGCAGCGAAGGGCGCCCCCCGGCGTCTGGTTTGCCACCGACAGACAGCGCAACAAACGAATGGAGGTTCGTCGCCGAAGGGCAAAGAGCTGACGTCTCGACCATGTCCACTTCCAGCGCTTGCTACGGCCAGAAAGCAAGATGACAACTTGCGGCGATGGTGGCAGAATGATGACAGACGTGGTTTGAAGACTTGGCGACCAAGAACAACGAAGAGAATAGTTCGCCGCGGTCACGTTGTCCAAGGGAGGAGATGGCTCATGAAACGCATGTTTCTGGGACTGGTCGCCGTTGCCCTGATCGCTTCGGCGTTTGTCGTATCCACCACAACAGTCATGGCGCAGACGAAGGTGTTGAAGATGCAGGCCACATGGCCGGCGTCGCTCACGCTCTATGACAACTTCACCTATTTCGTCGATCGAGTGAACAAGCTGTCAGCCGGCGCGCTGAAGATCGAGGCGATGCCCGCCGGCCAGGTCGTGCCGGCGTTCGAGGTGCTGGACGCAACCAACAAGAAGGTGCTCGACGGAGCGCATGCGTGGGCCGGCTACTGGACCGGCAAGAACAAGACCGCGATCCTGTTCACCGGCGGTCCCGGCGGCACCTTCGGCATGGACTTCGTGGACGTGATGGGTTGGCTCTATCACGGCGGCGGCCTCGAGCTTTACAACGAGTTTTATCAGAAGGAGCTCAAGCTCAACCTCGTCGTGTTTCCAATCCTGCCTGCAGGGCCGCAGGCGTTCGGCTGGTTCAAGAAGCCGATCCAGACGGTCGAGGACATGAAGGGCATGAAATGCCGCCAGACCGGCATGGCCGGCGAAGTGTGGCAGGCGCTCGGCTTCACGGTGGTCAACATGCCGGGCGGAGAAATCATTCCCTCCGCGCAACGCGGCGTGATCGATTGCGCCGAATGGGTCGGCGGCATCGAGGACATGCAGCTCGGCTTCCACAACGTCTGGAAGTATCACTATTCACCCGGCTTGCATGAGAACGTGACGGTCGGCGAGCTCGTGATCAACGGCGATGTGTGGAAGGAGCTCAGCCCGCAACATCAGGAGATCATCAAGTCGGCGGCCAACGAGACATTCCTCGTCTGGTGGACCAAGTGGCAGCGCCAGAACGCCGATGCGCTGATTGAGATGCAGCAGAAGCACGGCGTACAGATCCTGCGCACGCCGACGGAGATCCTGCTGGCCTTCATCAAGAAGTGGGACGAGATCGCGGCCGCTGAGGGCGCCAGGAACCCGTTCTTCAAGAAGGTGCACGACTCGCAGAAGGCGTATGCCAGCGCTGTGGTGCCGTACAAGAGGTCTTACTTCCCGCCATACTCCTTCATGGCGAATTACTACTTCCCAACCGAGAAATAGGACTTCCTCCGAGGGCGGCCGATTTGACCGCCCTCAATTCGCACGCAGGCGGCCTGTTTTGCGCCGCACGAATGATCGGCGAAAGGGGCGAGGCATGGCTGAGATAACAGGCGGGCAGCCACCGGCGCTTCTGGCTATCGTCAGGATGATCGACGGCTTCACCGACCGGACCGGCACGATCATCTCGTGGCTCTCGGTGCCGCTGGTTCTCGCCGTCGCCTATGAGGTTGGGGCGCGTTACCTGTTCAACGCGCCGACCATATGGGCCTACGACGCAACCTACATGCTGTACGGCTCGCTCTTCATGCTTGGCGCCGCTTACGCGCTGCACAAGGGTGCTCATATCCGTACCGACTTCTTCTGGGAGAAGTTCTCGATCCGTAGGAAGGGCTGGATCGATACGATCTCCTATGTCGTCTTCTTCTTCCCGAGCCTGATCATGCTGTTCCTGATCAGCTGGAACGAATTTCACTACGCCTGGCTGATCAACGAGACTTCGGACCAGACTCCCTGGCGGCCCGTGCTGTGGCCGTTCAAATTCGTCGTGCCGCTCGCCTGCCTCCTGCTGCTGGTCCAGGGCGTGTCCGAGTTGATCAAGAGCATCTACATGGCGCGCACCGGCGTCGAGCTGGAGCATAAGGAGAAAGTCGAGATATGACCGCAGAAGCGCTCATCGGCCTCATCATGCTGCTGGTGCTGCTGGGCGCGATCTTCATCGGTGTGCCGATCTCGTTCACGTTGCTGTTTCTCGCCTTCTCCTTCGGTTACTGGGGCATGGGCGGGACGGTCTTCGAGCTTGGTTACTTCCAGACCATCGGCATGATGAAGGAAGAACTTCTCGCCGCCGTACCGCTGTTCATCTTCATGGGCTTCATCACCGAGCAGGCGGGACTCATGGAGCGCCTTTTTACGGCGTTCCGCATGCTGCTTGCGCCGGTGCGCGGCGCACTCTTCCTCGTTGTCATCCTGACCTCGACCGTGTTCGCGATGGCGACAGGCATCGTCGGCGCAGCCGTCACCGTTCTTGGCATCATGGCATCGCCGATCATGACGAAGGCGGGCTATGATGCCAAGCTTTCAGCGGGCACCATCACGGCGGGCGGCACGCTCGGCATTCTCATTCCCCCGTCGGTCATGCTGATCGTGATGGGGCCGGTGCTCGGAGTTTCGGTCGCCGATCTCTATGCTGCAGCCTTCGGACCGGGCTTTCTGCTGGCCGGCATCTACATCATCTATCTGATGGGCCGCTCCTTCATCAATCCCAAGCTCGGGCCGCCAGTGCCAAAGGATGAGCGGATCTACTCCGCTGGATACATTGCACGCGAGGTGGCCGTCGGCACGCTGCCGCTGCTCGGGCTCATCACGGCGACGCTCGGCTCGATCATCGGGGGGCTTGCGACGCCGACGGAGGCCGCCGGCATCGGCAGCGTCGGCGCGCTGATCCTGGCCATCGCATATCGCAGGTTCTCGCTCAGCGGACTGCAACGGGCGCTGATCTCGACGATGGCGACGTCGAGCATGGTCCTCCTGCTGGCGGTCACGTCGAACATTTTCGGTGCGGTGTTCGCCCGCCTTGGCTCAGCGAACTGGATCACCGAGACGATGCTCGGCCTGCAGTTGCCGCCGAGCCTCATGCTGATTGTCGTGCTTCTTCTCATTTTCCTGCTGGGGTGGCCGTTTGAGTGGCCGGCCATCATCCTGGTGTTTCTGCCGATCTTCTATCCTGTCGTGAAAGGCATGGGCATCGACCTCATATGGTTCGGAGCGTTGGTTGCGGTGGTGCTGCAGACCGCCTTCCTGTCGCCGCCCGTCGCCATGTCAGCGTACTATCTCAAGCAGGTGGTCAAGGGCTGGAGTCTCGGAACGATCTACGCTGGCATGTTCCAGTTCATGGTGCTGCAGGTGATCTGCGTTGGCCTGATGATTGCCTTCCCCGGAATTGCGACCTGGTTCCCACACACGCTGCATGAAGCATCTCGCAGCCAGGTGATCCCGGAGGAGTACAGAAAAATCCTGGAACAGCAGAAACAAGCACCGTCCCTGGAAGACGAGGACTGGTTGACACCAAAAAAGAAGTAGCCCGCGCGATTGAGTCCGCGACGGCGCCACATGGCTGCGCCCTGCCGCCGAACGCCGACGTTGAGGCAACGTCCTAAGCCGGCACGATCACCTTGCCGATCGGCCACAGCGCGATGCCCGCGAGCTTGAGGTGGGCCCATGCGAAGGGGATGCCGATGATGGTGACCGCGAGCAGCACCGCGGTCACGAGGTGACCGAGTGCCAGCCACCAGCCGGCGAGCACGAACCAGATGATGTTGCCGATCACCCCGAGCGGGCCGGTGCCGATATCCTCGACACCCGTGACGTCGTAGCGGTTGACCGCGCGCGAGCCGAAAGGCAGCAGCGTGTAGACGGCGATGTTGAACGCCGCCCGCGCCCAGGGCAGGCCGATGATGGTGATCGCCATGACAATTGCGGCGATCAGCCAGCCGAACGCCATCCAGGCGCCGCCGATGAGGATCCAGAGGATGTTGAGGAGAATGGATACGGGGGTCATGGGATTCAGGAGCCTCGAGATTATCCGCGTTCAACAAGCAGGCATATAGGGTGCGATCTCCGGAAATCAAAGACCATGGCGACGACTGCGTTCAGCTTGCAGTGACGTGCCGACAAATCCAACATCCGCGATCCCTCGCAGAATCTCCTTCGCACCGAGACCAAGCGTCAGCGCGGCGACGCCAACCGCGGCAAGTCCGGAGATGAGAATGGAATTCGGGCAGAACATGACAAGAAACAGATCGAGCGGAATGTATCCAATTGGCATGTGCGGCCAGCAAGCAAATGTCAGCGCCCAACCGCACAACAGCACAGCAACAGCGTTCGCTCCGGCCAGGGCCGGCACGACGACCGCGAGTCCCTTTTTCATGGAGAGCGCGAGATCGACCATCTTCACGACGGCACAGCATGCGACCACGATGACGGCCATCAGCCCCCATGCGGAAGCGCCTGTAGCGATGCTCTGAGCCGGACCGCTCCACGCCCACAGCGCCATGACGCAGGCTAGCAGGATGAGGTTGACCTTGACGACCTCGGGAAACTTGCAACGAAGCGTCCAGGCATTCGCTTTTTCGACAAGGTCGAGCAGTGCGCAGGTGATCAATCCGGCTGCAAAACCGCCGAGATGGACGCCCCAGTCTACCCGCGAATTGCCGAACGCGAACGCAATGTTCAATCCAATGTTGATAGCGAAGAAGTCGAACCCGACGTCGAGCTTGCCGAGTATCCACAGGCAGAGCAGCGCGCCGAGGATGCCGGACGTGGCGCCGGACGCGCCGACTGTCAAATAAGGCGTGGAATGGATGCCATTGCCTATGACGGCACCTAACACCATCGCGCAGAGGTAGATGACAAGGAAATAGGCCGGCCCGACCCGCCGCTCGAGATGCGCGCCCCACAGCACCAGGCACAACATGTTCATGGTGAGGTGGACGAAATCAACGTGCAGGAAGCCATACGCGACGAGGCGCAAGTACTCGTGCCGCGCGATTGCGGTCGCATACATGCCGCCGAACCGATACAGCAACTCCGCCGGCGCCGACGCGCCGCCCGCCAGGATGAAGCAGAAACCCGACGCGAGGACAGTGACCGTCATCAGCACGTAGACGGCGGCATGGGGGACTTCGAAGAAACCAGGACTGGCACGGTATGAGGGCATGAATGATCGCAGCGGTTGGCGTGGGAACGCCAACTTAGCCGAGCCGGCCGATTATTGCTACTCCAGCGTGTGCCCGGCGGCCTCGGCTGCCGCCCCCTCGAACTTCGGCGCGCTTCTCTATGCGTAAGCGAAAATTGGTAGTCACGCTTCCGCTTTGTCCACCCTCCGATATCGTCAGATCCTCCGTCCCGCCCGCTCCCAATAGGGATCACGCAGCCGGCGCTTGAAGATCTTTCCGGAATCTTCGCGCGGCAGGCCGCTGCGGATCTCGATGTGCTTTGGGACCTTGTAGTCGGCGAGATGGGCCTTCAGCGCGGCGCGGACATCGGTGGCATCGAGCGTGGCGCCGGCCTGCGGCTCCACCACCGCCATCAGCGCCTCGCCGAACTCGGCATCGGGGATGCCGAACACCGCGCAATCATGCACGCCGGGAACGGCATGCAGCACCGATTCGATCTCGGCCGGGTAGATGTTGACGCCGCCCGAGATCACCATGTCGCGCTTGCGGTCGCAGATGAAGACGTAGCCGTCTTCGTCGATATAGCCGACATCGCCGGAGGTGATGAAGCCGTCGCGGTCGATCTCGGCCCGCTTCTCCGGCTTGTTGTGGTAGGTGAAATCGGCAAGCTCGGCCATGCGAGAATAGATCTCACCGATTTCGCCGGCACCGAGCACGCGGCCATCCTCCCCGATGAAGCGCAGCTCTGCGCCGGGCGACACCTTGCCGACCGTGCCGGGCTTCCTCAGCGCATCCTCTGATGTTGCGAAGGTGACGGCGCTGGATTCGGTCGAGCCGTAGAACTCGTAGATCACCGGCCCCCACCATTCGATCATGGCGCGCTTGACGTCGGCCGGGCACGGTGCTGCGGCGTGAATGATGTGACGCAGCGAGGAGACGTCGTACTTCTTGCGGACCGCCTCCGGCAGCTTCATCAGGCGGATGAACATGGTCGGCACCATGAAGATGGTGTCGACCTCGTAGCGCTCGATCTGCGCGAGAAATTCCTCGGGCTCGAAGCGCGGCATCAGAACCAGCGCGCCGCCGAGCTTGCCGGCGCGGATGCCGAACGAGTTCGGCGCGGAATGATAGAGCGGTCCCGGCAGCAGCGCGCGGGCGCCGGGCTTGAGCCCATAGATCATCGCGCGCATGCGCTCACCGGCCGCCTGCTGCTCCGGCGTCGGCGCATTGCGGCGGACGCCCTTGGGATGGCCTGTCGTACCCGAGGTGTAGATCATGTTCATGGGCTGCGGCACGACCGGGCCGTCATAGGGCTCGTGCTGCGCGAGCCAGGATTCGAAATCGACTGCGAAGTCAGGGGGCGCCAGATGGTCGGGGTCAATCTTGTAGTTGGAGATGATTTCCGGCGGCGTCGGCACGCTGAGCACGGTGACATCTGCGGGAATCGCATTGCGCAGGGCATGCAGCATGTCGGCATGTCCGATCAGCACGGACGTGCCGGTATCGCCGAGGATGTAGCTGATCTCCTCCGGCTTGAAGTGCCAATTGATCGGCACGCCGTAGGCCCCGAGCCGCATTGCGGCATAGGCCGCCTCCAGGAAGGCGATGTCATTCCGCATCAGCATGCAGACGCAGTCGCCCGGCTTGACGCCGATTTTGGCAAGGCCGGAGGCGATGCGGTCGGCGCGGGCTGCGACTTCGGCATGGGAACGGCGGCGTTCGCCAGAGACGATGCCGAGGAAGTTGGACGTTTCGCTCATTGTTGTTTTTCTTTGTTGCCAGCGACGGTGGCAGTTGGTCGTCATCACCGGGCTTGTCCCGGTGATCCACGTCCTTGCTTTGTCGCTTGCATCAAGAACGTGGATGGCCGGGACAAGCCCGGCCATGACGGAGACGTAATCAATCCGCAAATTTTGGCGCGCGCTTCTCTAGGTTCGCCCTCACCGCCTCGGTCTGGTTCGTACTGCCAATCAGCTTCTGCTGCTCGACGGACTCGGCGAGCAGTGCCGGACCCGGATCGATCGAGAGATTGTTGAGCATCCGCTTTGCGGCGCGGATCGCGTCGGGGCTCTTGCCGGCGATCTCGCGTGCGACTTCGAGAGCGCTCGCGCGCGGATCGTCGCAGATGCGCGTGGCGAGGCCGTAAGCCATCGCCTCCTGTGCGGAGAAGATGCGCCCGGTATAGGTGAGATCGCGCAGAATGTCGTCGCGTACGAGCGAGGCCAGAATCGGCGTGCCCGCCATGTCGGGGACAAGGCCCCATTTGATCTCCATGATCGACATGCGCGCATCGGCTGAAAGGAAACGCATGTCGGCGCCGAGCGAAAGCTGGAAGCCGCCGCCGAAGGCGACGCCGTGCACGGCCGCGATCACCGGAACCGGAAGCTGGCGCCAGCCCCACACCGCCTGTTGCGGAAAGTTCGCCTGGCCGTGGGTGCGCTTGGTGAGGTCGCGATTTTCGCCACCCGGAATTCCGTTGCCGCCCTTCTCCTTCATGGCGGCAAAACGCCCCATGTCGAGACCGGCGCAGAAGGCGCGGCCCTCGCCGGAGAGGACCACGGCACGCACGCTCTTGTCCTTGGAAAGCCGCTCGGTTGCCGCGACAAGCGCCTCGAACATAGCCTGATCCAGCGCATTCATCTTGTCCGCGCGCACCAGCCGCACATCGGCGACGCCTTCCGAGATCGAGATCGAGACGCGATCTTCCATGGATGAATTCTCCCCTGTTCTTGTTCAGTGCCGCTTTACAGGACGCCGGCGGCCGGATTTAGTCAATCGACCAATTAACTGACAATCCGTACGGGAGAAACAGCCATGTTCAAGGAAAATCTTCTGGCCGGACGGCGCATTCTCGTGACCGGCGGCGGCACTGGGCTCGGCAAGTCGATGGCGGCGCGCTTCCTCCAGCTCGGCGCCGAGGTGCATATCTGCGGCCGGCGCAAGATCGTCTGCGACGAGACCGCGACCGAATTGATGGCCGAGTATGGCGGCCGGGTCACCAGCCATGGCGTCGACATCCGCAACGCGCTCGCGGTCGAAGAGATGATCGAGACCATCTTCCGCGAAGGTCCCCTCACCGATCTCATCAACAATGCGGCTGGCAATTTCATCTCCCGCACCGAGGAGCTCTCGCCGCGCGGCTTCGATGCGGTCGCCAACATCGTCATGCACGGCACGTTCTACGTAACCCACGCGGTCGGCAAGCGCTGGATCGCCTTGAAGCAGCCCGGCAACGTCGTCTCGATCACCACGACCTGGGTGCGCAACGGCTCGCCTTACGTGGTGCCGTCGGCGATGAGCAAGTCAGCGATCCATGCCATGACGATGTCGCTCGCGACCGAATGGGGCCGGCACGGCATCCGCCTCAACACCATCGCCCCGGGCGAAATCCCGACCGAAGGCATGAGCAAGCGCATCAAGCCGGGCGACGAGGCCGGCGCGCGCACCAAGGCGATGAACCCGATGGGCCGCGTCGGCACCATGGAGGAACTGCAGAACGTCGCCGTGTTTCTGATCTCCGGCGGCTGCGACTGGATCAACGGCGAGACCATCGCCATGGACGGCGCGCAGGCGCTGGCCATGGGCGGCAATTTCTACCAGCTCCGCGACTGGAGCGACGACGATTGGAAAACCGCGCGCGATAGCATCATGGCACAGAACGAGAAGGACCGCGCGAAGCGGGGGTGATCGCTCCCTCGTGCCCGGGAGCAGCGCAGCACGCCGTCTTCGGCGTGGTGCGCTGCTGAGCCGGGCCCATCTCTCTCTAAGCACGAGGCAGCCTGCTGGGTCCCGGCTCTGCAGCGCATCACTTCGAGCTGCGCAGCGTCCGGGACACGAAACCGCGGCTGATCTTGTCCCACCTTGTCTTCGCCCGCGATTGACTTCACACTCCCTGCATAAGAACAAGACGCGACGGGAGAAACATGTTCACACAGCCACTGGCGAATCTCGCCGACATGGTGCGCGAGCGCGCGAAGAGCCGCGGCGATGCCATTGCCTACGAGTTCGAGGGCCGCCTCACCAGCTTTGCCGAATTCGACGTCAAGACCAACAAGGTCGCCAACGCGTTGATCGCGATGGGCGTGAAGAAGGGCGACCGCATCGCCTATCTCGGCAAGAACAGCGATCTCTATTTCGAGCTGTTGATGGGTGCGATGAAGGCCGGCGTGGTGATGGCGCCGGTGAACTGGCGGCTGGCGGGGCCGGAGGTCGCCTTCATCGTCGAGGATTGCAGGGCGCCGGTGATGTTCGTGGGACCGGAGTTCATCACGCTCGTTCGCCAGATCAAGGACAAGCTACCCGGCGTGCGCACGATCATCACCACCGAGGGAGGCGCGGTGGAATGGCAGGGCTTTACCGCGTGGCGCAATGCGCAGAGCGGTGATGATCCGAGCGTGCCGATCGACAGCAAGGACATCGCGATCCAGCTCTACACCTCGGGCACGACGGGCAAGCCGAAAGGCGCGATGCTGAGCCACGCGAACTTCCTCAATCTGGTGCAGACAGGCAATGCCGAGGACAAGCCGGAGTGGAACCGGTGGTCGACCGACGACGTCTCGCTGGTGGCGATGCCGATCTTCCATATCGGCGGTTCGGGCTGGGGCGTGATGGGGCTCTATCACGGCGCCCGCGGCGTGATCGCGCGCGAGTTCGATCCGACCAAGGTGCTCGATTTCTTCGAGCAGTCGGGCATCACGAAATTGTTCATGGTGCCGGCCGCGATGCAGTTCGTGGTGCGGCAGCCACGCGCGCGAACGGTGGATTTCTCGCGGCTGAAATACATGCTCTACGGCGCCTCGCCGATACCGGCGGCACTGCTGAAGGAATGCATCGAGGTCTTCAAATGCGGCTTCGTGCAGATGTACGGCATGACCGAGACGACGGGAACGATCGTCGCGTTGCCGCCGGAAGACCACGTCGAAGGTCTCGAACGGATGCGTTCGGCTGGCAAAGCCTTGCCGGGCGTCGAGATTGCGATCCTGGATGTCGACGGCAAGCCGTTGCCGCCGCGTCAGGTCGGCGAGATCGCGACGCGCTCGGGCTCCAACATGGCGGGCTATTGGAACCTGCCGGAGGCGACCGCCGCGACGCTGCGCAGCGACGGCTGGCTGCGCACCGGCGATGCCGGCTACATGGACGAAGACGGCTATCTCTACATCCACGACCGCATCAAGGACATGATCATCTCCGGCGGCGAGAACATCTACCCCGCCGAGGTCGAGAGCGCGCTCTGCGATCATCCTGATATCGCCGAGGCCGCCGTGATCGGCGTGCCCGACGACAAATGGGGCGAGGCGGTGAAGGCGGTCGTGGTGATGAAGCCGGGCAAGCAGGCGACTGCCACCGATATCATCAACTTCACCCGGGAGCGCATCGCCGGCTACAAGACGCCGAAGAGCGTGGAGTTCTTGCCGCAGTTGCCGCGGAATCCGTCAGGCAAGATTCTGCGGCGGCAGTTGCGCGAGCCGTATTGGGCGGGGAACGATCGACGGGTGAATTAGGGGTGCGGCTCTCTCCACGGCGTCGTCCCGGGGCGCGCGCAGCGCGAGCCCGGGACCCATAACCACAGGAAGTGGTTTGACGAAGACTCGGGATTACCAGATCGCCCCAAACCACTCCCTGGGGTTATGGGTCCCCGCCTTCGCGGGGACGACCCTAGGAACGGATCACGCGAATAACCCCTAATGCTTCCCCGGCCCCATATAGCCGAACAAGAACCCCGCGACCTTGCGCATCTGGATCTCCTCGCTGCCCTCAGTGATGCGGTAGCGGCGGTGGTGCCTATAGATGTGCTCGAACGGCTTGTGACGTGAATAGCCCATGCCGCCGTGGACCTGCATGGCGCGGTCGGCGGATTCGCAGCAGAGGCGGTTTGCCCAGTAGTTGCACATCGAGACGCGGTCGGAGAGCGTGCGCTCGATCTGCTCCTCGGTGAGCTGGTCCATCTCCCAGGCGGTCTTGCGGATCAACAGGCGCAGCATCTCGGCTTGGGTCGCGAGCTCGACCAGCGGGAACTGGATCGCCTGGTTCTCGGCGAGCGCCCTGCCGAACGGCTTTCGCTCGCGCGCGTATTTCACGCTCTCATTGATGCAGTAGACGGCGGCGCCCAGCGAGCTCGCGGCCTGGCGGATGCGGTTCTGATGCACGAAGCATTGCGCCAGCGACAGACCGCGGCCGACCTCGCCGAACAGCGCATCCTCCGGCACGAACACGTCGGTGAAGCTGACCCGGGGATGATCGGTCGGCATGTTGAAGGTCCACATGTACTCCTCGACCTTGACGCCGTGGCTCTTGGCCGGCACCAGGAAGCAGGTGATGCCGCGGGCATCGCCGTCATTACCGCTGGTGCGCGCGAACAGCGCGCAGTGCGTGGCGACGTGCATGCCCGTGGTCCACATCTTCTCGCCGTTGATGATCCAGCCCTTGACGTTGTCGCGGGTCGCCGGCACCGCGCGCGTCTCCATGTGGGTGGCGTCGGAGCCGTGATGCGGCTCGGTCAGGCCGAAGGTGATGCGGTATTTGCCCTTGATCGAGCCGTCGATCATCGCCTTCTGGTCGTCACGGCCGTAGCGGTCGAGCATGGTGACGACGGGGAAATTGCCGACGATGGAGTGCTCGTTCTGGAGGTCGTTGTGCAGGCCGAGACCCTTGGCGGCAAAATGCTCGCGGATCACCGCCATCCAGAGGTTGGTGCCGTCCTTGCCGCCATACTGCTTCGGCACCGGGAAGCGCAGGTGCCCCGCGGCGTCCGCCAGATCCTTGGCCTTGCGCAGCAAGGCCTCCCATTCGTGACGCGGCAGGCCGCCATTCTCGAAATCGGTACGCGCCCATTCGCGGCGATGATCGAAGAAGCGGATGTTGTCGTCGGCCTCTTCGAGCGGCCTGATCTCGCGTTCGATAAAACGGTCGAGCTCTCCGAGATAGGCGACGAGATCGGCAGGCAGCGAGAAATCCAAGGGTCCTCTCCCGGAATGATTTTGTCGATTTGCGTTAAGGCGCTAAGCGCGTTCTTGCTTCGCGTGATTAAGCGGAGAAGAGCATGCGCAAGTCAAGCAAGGCGAGGCGTGTGACGCGCGCAAAGCGCACCCGCGCAATTCGATGGTGTTGAAACGCACCCGCGCGCTACACTGCCGCCAATATTCCTTCACGAGAAAATGCGGGAGCGCGCGATGGAGTTGAAATTCTCAAAAGTGGAACGCAAGGGGCCGATCACGATTGTCACGCTGTCGCGGCCCGAGGTCTACAACGCCCTGCACACCGACGCGCATTTCGAGCTCAACAAGGTGTTCGACGATTTCTCCGGAGATCCCGAGCAATGGATCGCGATCGTCACCGGCAGCGGCGACAAGGCGTTCTGCGCCGGCAACGATCTGAAATGGCAGGCGGCCGGCGGCAAGCGGGGCTGGGACAAGGGCGGCTTTGCCGGCCTTACCTCGCGCTTCGACTGCGACAAGCCGATCATCGCGGCCGTGAATGGCGTTGCGATGGGCGGCGGCTTCGAGATTGCGCTGGCCTGCGACCTCATCATCGCCTCGGAGAACGCGACCTTCGCCCTGCCTGAGCCGCGCGTGGGCCTCGCTGCGCTCGCCGGCGGTCTGCACCGGCTTCCGCGCCAGATCGGGCTGAAGCGCGCGATGGGCATGATCCTCACCGCGCGCCATGTCAGCGCCAAGGAGGGCCTCGAACTCGGCTTCGTTAACGAGGTGGTGCCGCAGGGCGAGGCGCTCAGCGCCGCGCTGCGCTGGGCGGAGATGATCACCAAGAACTCGCCGATGTCGATCCGGGCCTCCAAGCAGGCGATCCAGAAGGGGCTCGGCGTCTCGCTGGAGCAGGCGATCGAGGAGCAGCGCGATTATCCGGCGGTGAAGGCGATGGTGGCTTCGCAGGATTACATCGAGGGCCCGAAGGCGTTCTCGGAGAAGCGGCCGCCGAAATGGGTGGGGAAGTAAAAGGTCTCTCGGCCGTCATTGCGAGGAGCCCTTGCGACGAAGCAATCCAGACTGCCTCCGTGGATAGATTCTGGATTGCTTCGCTGCGCTCGCAATGACGGTCGATGGAATAGCGCCTATCCGCCTCGCCCCAACTCCCGCTTATACGATGCATAGTTCGGCTGATCGACGGCGAGCTTGTCCATCGTGGTCGCCCAGAGATGCTCGGCAAGGCCGGGCGTTGCGAGATCGACCTCGCCTTTCGCAATGCGCTCCGCCAGTGCGCGGTTGAGCTCTGTCACCGAGCCGTCCATGCCGAGCAACGCGCGCAATCGCTCCACCTCCGCAGCATCGCTCCCTTCCTCCTGCGTCAGCTGCCGCGTGACGAGATCGAGGATGTTGATGGCGACGCGCAGCTTGAAGGCCTGGTGGCCGGAGATCAGCGGCGTGATGTCGCTACGGAGGAAATCGGCGACCGCCTTGGTCAGCTCGATCGGCGTCGGTTCGTCCTGCATGGTCAGCTCCCGCGCGGCGCGAGCAGCCGCAACAGATCGATCTCGGTCTCGGAGGCGCGGCGGCCGATCATGGCGCGCTCCATGGAATGGTCCGGCCCCTCGCGAAACCGCTGCATCATGCCGCCGCACATGATGCCCCAACGCAGCGTGCCCATCACTTCCCAGAATTTCACGCGCGCAGGATCGACGTTGCGGCCCGCGGCCTCATAGCCCGCGAACAATTCCTCGCGCGTGCCAAAACCGCCGACCGGCTTGTCGATCTCGCCGAAGCGCCAGGAATTCACGCAGACCCAGCCGAGATCCTCCATGGGATCGCCGAGATGGGCGAGCTCCCAGTCGAGCACGGCACGGACGCCGTCGGCACCGATGATGAGATTGCCGTTGCGGAAATCGCCATGCACCAGCGTCGTCTCCGCCGAGGGGCCGGGGTCGTGGTCGCGCAGCCAACGCAGCGCCAGTTCAAACACGGGCTTGGGCCAGTTCAGGCTGCGATAGTCGCGCTCGAACTCGGCGATCTCCTGCGTCGCGCTGCGGCTGCGCAGCTCTGGCAATTTGTCCTTCGGCAATCTGTGCAGCCCGGCGAGCACGCCGCCGATCTGCCGCGCAAGCAATGGCCGCGCCGCTGCATACTCCTCATCACGCAGGATCTTGCGTGCGATGGTCTCGCCCTCGACCCGCTGCATGATGAAGCCGGTGCCGAGGTCGTCCTCCGGCGTCAGCACATGCATGACGCGCGGCGACGGCAGGCCGGCCTCAAAGGCGAGCTGCATCAGCTGCGCTTCCGCGGCAAGTCCTGCCGCGCGGGTTGGAGCTGCGCCATAACCCTTCGGCGAGCGGCGCAGGATCGCGCCGATCGCGCCATCGGGATGCACGATGTCGAAGCGCCAGGTTTCCTGGCTGGCGCCGCCGGACAGCTTTGCGGCGCCTGTGACGCCGCTCGCCCCCGGGTACCAGCGCGCGACACTGCGCGAGAGCTCCGCCTCGATCATTTGCCCTTGAACTGCGCGGGGCGCTTCTCCAGGAAGGCGCCGACGCCCTCGCGGAAATCCTGGCTGTCGCCGGCGCGAAGCTGGCACTGGAATTCGAGATTGAGCTGATCCTCGAAGGAGTTTTCCGGGCTATCCCAATAGAGCTTGCGGATCAGCGACAGTGCGACCGTGGGGCCGCTCGCGAGCTCGCGCGCGAGTTTCATCGCCTCCTCCATCAGCACGCCGTCATCATAGACGCGGTTGACGAGGCCCCATTCCAGCGCCTTCTCGGCCGGCAGCCGCTCGCCCATCAGCGACAATTCGATCGAGCGGGCCCGGCCGACGAGACGCGGCAGGAGCCAGGTCGAACCGCAATCCGGCACGAGGCCGATGCGGCGGAAGGCTTGAAGAAAGTAGGAGGACCGCGCGCATAAAATCATGTCGCCGAGCAGTGCGAAGCTCATGCCGGCGCCGGCCGCGGGACCGTTGACCGCGGTCACGATCGGGCAATGCAGATTGCGGATGCGGCGCAGGAAGGGATGGAAGCCGGTCTCCAGCGTCAGACCGGCCTTGGTCTTTTTCGACTGGTTGTTGCGCCCTTGAAGGTTCGCGCCGGTGCAGAACGCCCGGCCCGCGCCGGTCAGGACGACGCAGCGCACCTCGTCCTTCTTCTCCTCGATCGTATCGAGCGCTTCGGCGAGGCCGCCCAGCATGTCCACGGAGACCGCGTTCATCACCTCCTGATGGTCGAGCTTGAGGATTGCGACCGCCCCATCAAAATCGAGCGTGACGTGTTTGAATTGCATGGTTTCCTCGTCAGTTGCCGGCCTGCGACAGTTTCGCAGACCGGAATTTGTTTTGCCGGCGAGCATATTTGATTTTTGGCGCGGTCTTGTCCATGGTGATCAGAGCATGGCAAGCAATCTTGCGCGCAGCGGCTGATGCGCGGCATGCCAGGATGACTTGCCAATAACGGCCAAGAAACTTGCCAAGAACGGGAAACGCGCCATGAACCTTTTCGACCTTTCCGGCCGCGTCGCCGTGATCACCGGCGGCAATGGCGGCATCGGGCTCGGCATCGCGCAGGCGCTCGCCGCCCAGGGCTGCAATGTCTCGATCTGGGGCCGCAATGCGGACAAGAACAAGGCTGCTGCCGCAAGCCTGGCCGGGCTGTCAGGCAAGGTCGAGACCCGCGTCTGCGACGTCACCGATCCCGCCTCGGTCAATGCCGCCATGAAGGCCACGCTCGAATCCCTCGGCCGGGTCGACGGCTGCTTCGCCAACGCCGGCATCGGCGGCGGCGGAAGGCGGTCCTTCATCGAGCGCACCGAAGAGGAATGGCGCACGATGTTCTCCACCAATCTCGACGGTGTGTTCCACGCGTTCCAGGCGGCCGCGAAGCACATGACCGAGCGGGCCAATGCCGGCGATCCCTTCGGCCGGCTGGTTGCGACATCGAGCCTCGCCTCGATCTTCGGTACCGCGCGCAACGAGCACTATGCCGCGACCAAGGCCGCCATCAACGCGCTGGTGCGCGCGCTCGGCGTCGAGCTGGCGCGTCACGGCGTCACCGCGAACGCGATCCTGCCCGGCTGGATCAAGAGCGACATGACCGCAGGGCTCATGGCCAACGACAAATTCGTCGCTAACGTGATGCCGCGCATCCCGGTCCGGCGCTTCGGCGAAGCCTCAGATTTCGGCGGCATTGCCGTTTATCTGATGAGCAAGGCGTCGTCATATCATACGGCCGACACGTTCGTGATCGACGGTGGCTATACGGCGTTCTGATCTTTCGAATCCTCGGATGGAGCGCAGCGCGATCCGGGACGGCCAAGAGCAAACAGACCTGGATTGCGCGACGCTCCATCCGGGCTACAAACTCTGAGGGAATGGGCAATGTTCTCACACGTCATGATCGGCACCAACGACCTCGACAAGGCCAAGGGGTTCTACGACAAGCTGCTCGGCACGCTCGAGGTGCGCCCGGCGATGGTCGATGGGCATCGCATTTTCTACATGACCAAGACCGGCGTATTCTCGGTGTCGAAGCCGATCAACGGCGAGCCGGCGACCTGCGCGAACGGCGCCACCATCGGCTTTGCCTGCAATTCGCCCGAGCAGGTCGACGCCTGGCACGCGGCCGGCGTCGCGGCCGGCGCGAAATCGATCGAAGATCCGCCCGGCGTCCGCCAGGGCCCCAGCGGTAAGCTGTATCTCGCCTATTTGCGCGACCTCGACGGCAACAAGATCTGCGCGATGCATCGGCTGCCGAATTAGCCGCATCAACTACTGTCATTCCCCGCGAAAGCGGGGAATCCAGTACGCCGCGGCTTCTCGATTCAACCATCGCTGTCTCTGGAATACTGGATCGCCCGGTCTTCGCCGGGCGATGACAGCGGAGAATGAGGCGCGGCTGACGCCTCTTTCCCCCGCCCCATTCAAACAACATTTCAAACGACGTCGCCAAATTCCATCGCGTGGCATGGCTTCGACGTGAAAAATGCGCGCTCGCACTTTCGCAGCGCTGCGACTATTCTCCCGCCAGCAATCTCAGCGATCCCGGGAGGAACAATGACAAAACACACCTACATTCCCCGCACCACCAACTACACCCTCAATCCCGGCGACGAGCTCAACGACCTCCGCATGTCGGACCAGGTCCGGCCGCTCTACGATCACGTCAAGAAGTTCATTCGCGACACCGTCGAACCGATGTCGATCGAGTTCGCCAAGGCCGGCGAAGGCAAAGAGGATCGCTGGAGCTTCACGCCGAAGCAGCTAGAGATTCTCGAAGTCGCCAAGAACAAGGCCAAGAAGGAAGGCCTCTGGAACTTCTTCCTGCCCGACGATGAGACCGGCCAGGGCCTGAAGAATCTCGACTACGCCTATATCGCCTCCGAGCTCGGCAAGAGCCCGCTGGCGTCCGAGACCATGAACTGCTCGGCGCCCGATACCGGCAATATGGAGGTGCTGGAGCGCGTCGGCACCAAGGAGCAGAAGGAGAAGTGGCTGAAGCCGTTGCTCAACGGCGAGATCCGTTCGGCCTATGTCATGACCGAGCCGAACGTCGCCTCCTCCGACGCCAAGAACATCTCGACCACGGCCAAGCTCGTCGGCGACGAATGGGTCATCAACGGCGAGAAGTATTACATCTCCGGTGTCGGCGATCCCCGCTGCAAGATCCTCATCGTGATGGTGAAGACCAATCCGGATGCGGCGCCGAGCAAGCAGCAGTCGCAGATCCTGGTGCCGCGCGACACGCCCGGCGTCGAGGTGCTCGGGCCCATGTACGTGTTCGGCCAGGATCACGCCCCGCGCGGCCACATGCACATGCGCTTCAACAATGTTCGCGTTCCGAAGGAGAACATGCTGCTCGGCGAAGGCCGCGGCTTCGAGATCTCGCAGCTCCGCCTCGGACCTGGGCGCATCCATCACTGCATGCGCACCATCGGCAAGGCCGAGAAGGCGCTCGATCTGATGGTGCAGCGGGGCCTCACCCGCGAGGCCTTCGGCAAGAAGATCGCCCATCTCGGCGGCAACATGCAGATCATCGCGCAAGCGCGCTGCGAGATCGAGGCGATGCGGCTGATGGTGCTGAAGGCGGCCAAGGCCATGGACGTGCTCGGCAACAAGGAGGCCCGCGTCTGGGTCTCCATGGTCAAGGCCATGGTGCCGGAGCGTGCCTGCAAGATCATCGACCAGGCGATCCAGATGCACGGCGCCACCGGCATATCGCACTGGACGCCGCTGGCCGAGATGTATCAGGACGTGCGCCACCTCCGCTTCGCCGACGGTCCGGACGAGGTCCACTGGATGGTGGTCGGCCGCCACGAGCTGAGCATGGCTTGATCTCAACTCGTCGTGCGCGGGCTTGACCCGCGCATCCATCGAAGAGAACATTTCTTCAGGATGATGGATTGCCGGGTCAAGCCCGGCAATGACGACTTGCCCAGGAGCCGCCATGGACTACGCCGCCAGCGACCTCACGCCACGCGAGCGCTACAAGGTGCTGACCTCCTTCATCCTACCGCGGCCGATTGCATGAGTGACTACGCTCGGACCAACCGGCGTGGTCAACGCCGCACCGTTCAGCTTCTTTCAACGCATTCTGTGAAGATCCGCCGCTCTGCATGTTTGCGGCGAACCGCAAGCCTGGTGGCGAGGACAAGGACACGTTTCTCAACATCCAGCGAACCGGCGAGTTCGTCGTCAACATCGCCGACGAGCCGCTGGCGAAAGCGATGCACGAAAGCAGCGGCGATTTTCCGCCCGAGGTCGGCGAGCCCGATTATCTCGGCCTGAGGCTCGCGTCCTCGACGAAAATCGCCGTGCCGCGGCTAGCCGACACGCCCTGGGCGATGGAATGCAAGCTCTGGAAGCTGATCGACGTCAACGACGATCGCCGCCTGATCATGGGCGAAGGCATCCACTTCCACATCCGCGACGAGCTCTGGGATCCCGAGGCGATGCGGGTGCACATGGACCGCTATCATCCGATCGGCCGCATGTTCGCCGATCGCTACTGCCGCACCGACGACCGCGTGGTGTTTCCGGCGGCGGAGGGTGTGAAGAATTCGTAGGGTGGCCAAAGGCGCATAGCGCCGTGCCCACGTCTTTTGTGCGCATAATGCTGATTCGTGGGCACGCTTCGCTTTGCCCACCCTACGAGACTTCGATCGAATTCGACCTCTCTGCGCACGCAGGGCGTGGAAGAAGAGAGCTACGTCGCCGCCTCGACCTTGTCCTGCGTCTTGGTCTCGAAATCGCTCGCGTCGTGGCGCTCGTGGAGCTGGCTGGCGGGATCGCCGGAGACACGGTTCACCATGCGGCCGCGCTTCACGGCCGGACGCTCGGCGATCTGGTCGGTCCAGCGCTGCACGTTCTTGTAGTCCTGCACCGAGAGGAATTCGCCGGCGCCATAGACCAGCCCCTTGGCAAGCGCGCCGTACCAGGGCCACACCGCCATGTCGGCGATGGTGTACTCCTTGCCGGCGAGATATTCGTTGTCGGCGAGTCGCCGGTCGAGCACGTCAAGCTGGCGCTTGGTCTCCATCGCAAAGCGATCGATGGCGTATTCGATCTTGGTCGGCGCGTAGGCATAGAAGTGGCCGAAGCCGCCGCCGAGATAGGGGGCGCTGCCCATCTGCCAGAACAGCCAGGACATGGCTTCGGTGCGGGCCTTGATGTCCTTCGGCAGGAAGGCGCCGAACTTCTCGGCAAGGTAGAACAGGATCGAGCCGGACTCGAACACCCGGATCGGCTCGGGCCCGGAGCGGTCCATCAGCGCCGGAATCTTGGAATTGGGATTGATGTCGACGAAGCCGCTGCCGAACTGGTCGCCGTTGCCGATCTTGATGAGCCAGGCGTCGTATTCGGCGCCCTTGTGACCGAGCGCCAGCAGCTCCTCCAGCATCACCGTGACCTTCACGCCGTTGGGCGTCGCCAGCGAGTAAAGCTGGAAGGGATGTTTTCCGACCGGCAGCTCCTTCTCATGGGTGGGACCGGCGATGGGACGGTTGATATTGGCGAACTGCCCGCCATTCTCCTTGTTCCAGGTCCAGACCTTGGGCGGCACGTAGGCGGGGGTGTCGGTCATGCGAGGGCTCCGGCGGAAAGATGCGCCTGCATTAATTAGCCCTCGAAGGGCCGATGACAAGGGCGCCGAAACGCATTGCCCGGCTGGGCAACTCAACGTTTCGTCATGGCACCCCCTCGCTCCGGTCATTCCGGGCGCCCGCAGGGCGAGCCCCGAATCCATCGCACCGCTAGGCAAGCCCTCAGACATGGATTCCGGGTTCTCGCTGGCGCGAGCCCCAGAATGACGGCGTCACCTAGGACGCCGCAGCCTGCATCTGCTCCGCCCGCTCCATCACGAACCCGTCATATCCCTTCGCGGCGACCTCGTCGCAGATCCGGCGGTAGACGCCGACGCCGCCGATATAGGGCATGAAGATGCGCGGCTTGCCGGGGATGTTGGCGCCCATGTACCAGGAATTAGCCTGCGGATAGAGCGTGCCGTGGGCGACCTCATTGACATGGGCGACCCACTTCTCCTCGGCCTCCCTCTCCGCCGCCATCGTGACAAGGCCCTGCTTGCGCATGTGGACGAGGCAGTCGGCGATCCAGTCGACATGCTGCTCGATCGACACGATCATGTTCGACAGCACCGAGGGGCTGCCGGGGCCGGTGATGATGAAGAGGTTGGGAAAGCCCGCGCTCATCAGGCCGAGATAGGTCTTCGGCCCCTCCGCCCATTTCTGGTTCAGCGTCTGGCCGCCCCGCCCGCTGATGTCGATCTTCGCGACCGATCCGGTCATGGCGTCGAAGCCCGTCGCCATCACGAGCGCGTCGACTTCATGGTCCTTGCCTGCGACGCGAACCGCGTTCGCGGTGATCTCCTCGATCGGGTTGGTCTTGATGTCGACCAGCGTCACGTTCGGGCGGTTGAACGTCGCAAAGTAATCCGTGTCGATGCAGATGCGCTTGGTGCCGATCGGATGGCTGTCCGGCTGGAGCAGCTTTGCGGTCTCCGGATCCTTGACGATCTCGGCGATCTTGCCGCGCACGAAGTCGGCGGCGGTGTCGTTCGCGGAACGCTCGAGGCCGAGATTGTTGTAGACATACATGAAGGTCAGCCCGCCGCGTTCCCAGCGCTTCTCGTACTTTCCGAGCCGGACATCCTCGCCGTCATCGAGCGCACCGCGATCGGGTTGCTCGGCGTAGATGCCGTTGCGGGCGACTTCGCGGGCGAAGCGACGGATCTCTGGATAGTTCTTGCGGAACGCGCTGCGCTCCTCGTCGGTCAGGGCGGCGTTGCGCGCAGGAATCGAAAAATTCGCCGTGCGCTGAAACACGGTGAGATGTTTGGCCTGTGCGGCGATGACGGGCGCCGACTGGATGCCGGATGAGCCCGTGCCGATCAGGCCGACGCGCAGGCCGGTGAAGTCGACATCCTCATGCGGCCAATTTCCGGTATGGTAGACGGGGCCCTTGAAATCATCGAGTCCCTTGATGTCCGGCTTGCGCGCGTTCGAGAGGCAGCCGGTGGCGAGCACGACGAACTGCGCTTGAACCGTCTTGCCGTCGGAGGTCGTCACCGACCATCGCTTTGCGCGCTCGTCGAACACAGCGCGCTCGACGCGCGTATTGAACTGGATGTCGCGGCGCAGATCGAAACGGTCGGCGACATGGTTGGCGTACTTCAATATCTCGGGCTGCGGTGCGTAACGTTCGCTCCAGTCCCATTCCTGCTGAAGCTCCTCCGAGAACGAGTAGGAATATTGCATGCTCTCGACGTCGCAACGCGCCCCGGGATAGCGGTTCCAGTACCAAGTGCCGCCGACACCGTCGCCCTGCTCATAGACGCGCGCTGAGAAGCCGAGTCTACGCAAGCGATGCAGCATGTACATGCCGGCAAAGCCCGCGCCGACGACGACCACGTCGTAAGCGTCGATTGCGCGAGCGGGATTCGATTGCGCTGACGACATCGGTTGGCGCTCCCTCGTTGTTCTGTTGTTGTGCGCCAGCATTCGCTCACTGTTGCAAAAGCGCAAGAGGCTTATCGAGGCCTCTTGCCCGCATATTTTGCGCGACGGAATGGCTGCCGCATCCGCGACGCCTGTACGCAAGATGCTCCGTCGATTCCGGCATGGCATCGCGCGCGACGATCGGCTAGCGTCGTTCTTGCTTCGCCACGTCAGCAACGAGAACGCGAAGTCCGCCGGGAGAGCGCCATGAAATCGCCGATCTGCGACATGCTGGGGATCGAGTTCCCGCTGCTCGCCTTCAGCCATTGCCGCGACGTCGTTGCCGCCGTCAGCCGGGCCGGCGGCTTCGGCGTGCTCGGCGCCACAGTGCACACGCCTGATACGCTCGAACGCGAATTGAAGTGGATCGACGATCACGTCGACGGCAACCCCTACGGCATCGACGTGCTGATCCCCGAGAACATCTCGACCGCGGGCGAGAAGGACGTCACCTGGAAGAGCCTGGAAGCGCGCGTGCCGCAGGAGCATCGCACCTACACACGCGAGCTGCTGAAGAAATACGATATCGAGCTCACGACGACGGAGGTCGCGGCCGACCAGCCGCAACCGTTCGACGGGAAGACAGCGCTGGAGCTGCTCGAAGTCTCCTTCAATCATCCGATCCGCCTGATCGCCAATGCACTCGGCGTGCCGCCGAAGGCGATGATCGAGATGGGCAAGAAGCACCGCGTTCCCGTTGCCGCCCTCGTCGGCGCCAAGGAGCACGCGCTACGCCAGGTCGCGGCCGGTGTCGACATCCTCGTGGTGCAGGGCACCGAAGCCGGCGGCCATTGCGGCGAGGTCTCGACAATGGTGCTGGTGCCCGAGGTGATCAAGGCGATCAAGCCCATCCGCGACGTACCGGTGCTGGCCGCCGGCGGCATCATGACCGGGCGGCAGATGGCGGCCTGCATGGCGATGGGCGCGGCCGGCACCTGGACCGGCTCGGTGTGGCTGGCGACCGTCGAGGCCGAGACCACCGAAATCTTTCGCGAGAAGATGATCGCGGCGTCCTCGCGCGACGCGGTGCGCTCGAGAGGCCGCACCGGCAAGCCGGCGCGGCAGCTCCGCTCGGTCTGGACCGACGCCTGGGACCGCGCGCCTGACAGCCCGGGCGCGCTGCCGATGCCGCTGCAAAGCGTCATCAGCCGCGACGCCTTCAATTCGATCGACCGCGCCGCCGCGGGCGGCAACGCCAGGGCGCGCGACCTCGTCAGCTATTTCGTCGGCCAGGGCGTCGGGCTGGTCGACAGCGTGAAGTCCGCGGGCGCCGTGGTGCAGGAGTTCAAGGAAGATTTCGCCGAAGCCGTCGAGCACATGAATGCGCTGGTGGCGGAGTGATGGCGTGTGTAGCGCGAGTGCCACCATTCTTCGAGGCTCGCCAAGCGCCGCAAGCGTCGCTTGGCTCGCACCTCAGGATGACGCTTTCCCCGTAGCCGTCATCCTGAGGTGCCGTAGCGCAGCGAAGGCCTCGAAGACGACGGCGTGCCAAGATCTGAAAACGTGAAGCAAGAAGAAATGGCCAATACCCCAGAAGACCGCATCCCCGTCATCGTCGGCGTCGGCGAGATCGTCGACCGCCCAAAGGAGATCACCGAGGGCCTCGAGCCGCTCGACCTGCTCGAACTGGCGTTGCGGCGCGCAGAACAAGATGCCGGCGCAAGGCTGCTCGGCGAGGTGCAATCGCTCGACGTCGTGAACTTCCTGAGCTGGCGCTATCGTGATCCGGAGAAACTTCTGGCGCAACGCCTCGGCGTCTCGCCGGCGCATTGCTATTACGGCCCGGTCGGCGGCGAGAGCCCGATCCGCTACATCCACGAAGCGGCAAAGCGCATCGCCAGCGGCGAATGCATGGTGGCCGCGATCTGCGGCGCCGAGGCGCAATCGACCGTGACCAAAGCGGAACGCGCCGGCGTCAAGCTGCCATGGACGCCGTTCGCCCATGACGTCGAGGAGCCCAAGCGCGGCGCGGCGTTCCAGAAGCCGCTGGCGGTGAAACTCGGCGTGTTTCGTCCCGTCACCGTCTATCCGTTTTACGAAGCCGCCTCCTCCGCCCATTGGGGCCAGACGCCGCGCGAAGCTATGGCGGAATCAGGCACGCTGTGGTCGCGCTATTCCGAGGCCGCCATGCAAAACCCCAACGCTTGGCTGAAGCGACGCTACGCGCCTGAGGAGATCACGACGCCGACAGCCGACAACCGCTTGATCGCCTGGCCCTACAACAAGCTGATGGTGGCGAACCCGAGCGTCAACATGGGCGGCGCGCTGCTGCTCACCAGCCTCGCCAAGGCGCGTGCGCTCGGTATCGCAGAAGACAAGCTGATTTATCCGCTCGGCGGCGCCTCGGCGGAAGAGCCGCGCGATTATCTCCTGCGCGACCAGTTCTATGAAAGCCATCCGCAGAACGCCGTGCTGAACGCGGTGATGGATCTCGCCGGCGGCGACGGCAAGAAGTTCGACGCGATCGAGCTCTATAGCTGCTTCCCCTGCGTGCCCAAGATGGCAAGGCGGACGCTGGGCCTTGGTGCCGACGTGCAGCCGACCGTGACCGGCGGCCTCACCTTCTTCGGCGCGCCGCTCAATACCTATATGACCCATGCGGCCTGCGCGATGGTTCGGCGCCTGCGCGACGGCGCCAGCCTCGGCCTGCTCTACGGCCAGGGCGGCTTCGTCACCAAGCACCATGCGCTGGTGGTGTCGAAGACACCGCCGCGCGAGGCGCTGGCACAGGAGACGAGCGTGCAAGGCGAAGCCGACCGCAACAAGCGCGCCGTGCCGGAATTCGTGACGGAGGCAAACGGCAGGGGCAAGGTCGAGAGCTTCACGGTGCTCTACGGCCGCGGCGGCGATGTCGAGCACGGCGTGGTGATGCTGCGCATCGAGGATGACCGGCGTACGCTGGCGCGGATTCCGGCCCGAGATAGCGCGTCGCTGGAACACTTGCTGAATATGGACAGGACGCCGGTGGGCTCGATTGGTGAGATCACCATGGCAGCCGATGGTACGCCGGAATGGCGGGTAACGTAGCCGGCTTTCGTGTCCCGGACGCGGTGCGGCATGCAATGCCGCTCCGCAGAGCCGCGACCCAGGAAGCGACACGGCAAAGCGCGGAGAGATGGACCCCGGCTCTGCAGCGCATCACTGCGTGCTGCGCTGCGTCCGGGGGCACGACACCGCCTTTAGCTCCGCGGCGCCTGCTTCTCCGATGCCGTTGCTGGCTTGGCCTTGGCGCCGACCACGCGCACGGCGTCCCCGTCGGAGAGGCCGTCCGGCGGTGCCGTGATGACGCGGTCATCAGCTGCGATCCCCGAGGCGAGCTCGATCTCGCGGCCGAGATCGCGGGCGATGGTCACGGGCTTGAACAGCACCTTGTCGTCCGGGCCGACGGTCGCAACGCGCAGGCCGCTGCTGTTGAAGATCAGCGCGCTGGCGGGAATGCTGAGCGGCGCCGAGTCGCGCTGAAGGTTGAGCTTCACGCTGGCATAGCCGCCGGGCATCAGCTCGCCGGAGGAATTGTCGAGCCCGAGCTGCATGCGCGTGGTGCCGGAGGCGACATCGACCGCCTGCGAAGAGGCTTCCACGGTCGCCTGGAAGGTCCGGTTCGGGTATTCCGGCAGCGTGATGGTGGCCTTGGCGCCGATCTTGATGGCTGGCACGTAGTTCTGGGGCACGTTGACGTAGACGCGCAGCTTGGTGATATCCGAGATCACGAACATCGCCGGGCCCGAGCCGCCGCCGGCATTGATCAGTGCGCCGACGTCGGTATCGCGTGCGGTGACGACGCCGTCGAACGGCGCGGTGATCTTCTTGTAGCCGGCCAGTGCTTCCAGCCGCTCGACATTGGCCTTGCCCGAATTGACCGCGGCATTCTTGTTGGAGAGATCCGCCGTGCGCTCGTCGATCTCCTGCGCCGAGACGAAGTTCGAGGCGACAAGCGTCTTGCGCCGGTTCAGCGTCGCTTCCGACAGCCGGGCGCTGGCCTGCTGGCTGGCGAGGTCGGCGCGGGCTTGCAAGAGCTGCTGATCGAGGTCCGGCGCCTCGATCTCGGCGATCACCTGCCCTGCCTTGACGCGGGCGCCGATGTCGGCGTTCCAGCTCTTCAGGTATCCCGACACGCGCGCAAAAATCGGGGCGCGATAATAGGCTTCGAGCCGGCCGGGCAGATCGAGGGTGGCGTGGAGCGCCTTGGCGTTGGGTTGGGTCACCGCGACGCTGGGAATGGCCTGATCGTCGGTCCATTCCTTCAGCTTGGTGCCCTGCTCCTCGCGGGCTCGGATGCCGGTACCGACGACGAGGCCTGCCGCAATCAGCGCCACCACGCCGAAGATGCCCAGTTTCCGGTGCGACACCGGGGAGCGGGGTTCAGTGGGCGACATGCGCGGTCTCCAATGGGGCGGCGGCCTTCGCGCCTTGTTTCTTATGTACCATGCTGAACACCACGGGAACGAACATCAGCGTGGCGAAGGTTGCAAAGATCAGGCCGCCGATCACGGCGCGGCCGAGCGGCGCGTTCTGCTCGCCGCCTTCGCCCAGCCCCAGGGCCATCGGCGCCATGCCGATGATCATGGCGAGCGCGGTCATCAGCACGGGACGGAACCGGACGAAGCCGGCTTCGAGCGCCGCCGCGATGGGATCGCCGAGTTCCTCGTAGCGCTCGCGGGCGAAGGAGATCACGAGCACGCTGTTGGCGGTGGCGACGCCCATGCACATGATGGCGCCGGTCAGGGCCGGCACCGACAGCGTCGTCTCGGTCATGAACAGCATCCAGACGATGCCGGCGAGCGCGGCAGGCAATGCGGTGATGATCACGAACGGATCGGACCAGGACTGGAAGTTCACGACGATCAGGAAGTAGATCAGCACGACGGCACCGAGCAGGCCGAACAAAAGCCCAGTGAAGGCACTGTTCATGGTCTGCACTTGGCCGAGCAACACGACGGAAGAGCCCTTCGGCACGTCCTTGGCGGTGTCGGCGATGAGCTGGCGGATATCGGCCGCGACGGCACCGAGATCGCGGCCCGTGGTCGTGGCAAAGATCTGCACCATCGACTGGATGTCGTATTGCGAGACCACCGCACTCGAGGTCGAGCGCTTGATGTCGGCGATGCCGCCGAGGATCGGCGATTGAGGGTTGCCGGCAGCCGTGATCGGCAGCGTCTGCAGCGCGCTGAGCGAGTCGATCTGATATTGCGGTGTCTGCATCACGATCGAGTAGGACACGCCGTTGTCGGGGTTGAGGTAGTAGGTCGGCGCCACCTGCGAGGAGCCGGCGAGGTTGACCACGAGGCTGTTGGTGACGTCGCGCTCGGTCAGGCCGACATACTGCGCGCGGGTGCGGTCGACGTCGATGTTGAAGGTCGGGTTGTTCGGCGATTGCTGGATACGCGCATCGGCTACGCCGGGAATCTTGCGGACCTTCGCCAGCAAATTATTGGCGTAAGCGAAATTGGCGCTGAGATTGGCGCCGCGGATCTGCAGGTCGATCGGCGCCGGCGCGCCGAAATTCAGGATCTGGCTGACGATGTCTGCGGGGAGGAACGCGAAGCTGACGCCGGGGAACAGCCGCGGTAGCTGCTCGCGCAGCACCTTCACGTGCTCCTCCGTCGGCTTGTGGCCTTCCTTCAGCTTGATCTGGATGTCGCCATCCTGCGGACCGATCACGCCGGTGTTGTTGTAGGTCATGTTGATGCCGGAGATCGGCATGCCGATATTGTCGGTCATGGTCTCGATCTCGCCCGGAATCAGCTTGCGGACGGCCTTCTGGATGTCGGCGAGCTGATTGGCGGTCTCCTCGACGCGGGTGCCGACTTGTGTGCGGACATGCATCAGGATGTTGCCGGCATCGACCGCGGGGAAGAAGTTGCGCCCGAGGAACGGCACCAGCGCGAAGGACGCGCCGACGACGCAGAGAAAACCGATCACGAACACGCCCCGGTGCGCCAGCGCGAGGCCAAGGAAGTTGTGGTAGCCGCTGCGGATACGCTCGAACCGCGCTTCGAATCCGCGCTGGAACCAGACGAAGGGATTGCGCGATTTGGGCGGTCCGCCTTCGTGATGGACATGAGCCTTGAGCAGATAGTTCGCCATGGTCGGCACCAGCGTGCGCGACAGGATGAACGACCAGATCATCGCGAACATCACGGCTTCCGCCATCGGCACGAACAGGAAGCGCGCAACGCCGGTGAGGAAGAACATCGGCACGAACACGATGCAGATGCAGAGCAGCGACACGAAGGCCGGCGTCACGATCTGGTTGGCGCCGTCAAGGATCGACTGCTCGACCGGCTTGCCCTGCTCGAGATGGTAGTTGATGTTCTCGATCGTCACCGTGGCATCGTCGACGAGGATGCCGACCGCGAGCGCAAGGCCGCCGAGCGTCATGATATTCAGAGTCTCGCCGATCGCCGACAGCATGATGATGGCGCCGAGCACCGAGAGCGGGATCGAGACCGCGATGATGATCGTTGAGCGCCAGCTGCCGAGGAACAGCAGGATCATGACGCTGGTGAGCAGCGCCGCGATCACGCCCTCGACGGCGACGCCCTGGATTGCGCCTCGGACGAATACCGACTGGTCGCCGATGAAGCCGATCTTCAGCGCCTCCGGCATCTGATCCCTGACGTCGATGACCTTCTGCTTGATGCCGGCAATGATGTCGAGCGTCGACGTCGCGCCGGCTTTCAGCACCATCATCAGCACCGAGCGGTTGCCGTCGACATGGACGATATTGGTCTGCGGCGGATTGCCGTCGCGCACGGTCGCGACGTCGCGCACATAGACCATGGCGCCGTTGACGGTCTTGATCGGCAGATTGCCGAGCTCGTCGATCCGCAGCGGCGAATTGTTGAGCTGGATGTTGTACTCGAACTGGCCGATCTTCTGGGTGCCGACCGGCGTGATCAGGTTCTGGGCAGCCAGCGCATTGGCGACGTCCTGCCCCGAGAGACCGCGGGCCTGGAGCGCGGTCGGATCGAGGTCGATCTGGACCTGGCGCTGCTTGCCGCCGAAGGGATACGGGATCGCCGCGCCGGGCACGGTGACCAGGGGCGTGCGAAGCTGGTTGATGCCGATATCGGCGAGATTCTGCTCGGTAAGTCCCTCACCTGACAGCGCGACCTGGATGATCGGCACGGTGGAAGCCGAGTAGTTCAGGATCAAGGGCGGCGTCGCGCCCGGCGGCATCTGCTTGAGCAGCGTCTGCGAGATCGCGGTGACCTGGGCGTTGGCGGTGCGGATGTCGACGTTCGGCTGAAAGAAGATCTTGATGATGCCGAAGCCGTTGTACGAGTTGGCCGTGATGTGCTCGATGTCGTTGACCGTCGTCGTCAGCGCACGCTGGAATGGCGTGGTGATGCGGCCGGACATCTGGTCGGGCGGCAGGCCGGTGTACTGCCAGACCACGCCGATCACGGGAATGCGAATGTCCGGGAAGATGTCGGTCGGCGTCCGCAGCGCCGCCAGCGGTCCGATGATCAGCAGCAGAAGCGCGAGCACGACGAAAGTATAGGGCCGGCTCAGGGCGATACGGACCAGTGCAATCATGCGCCAGGCAATTCCAGGTCAAGCAAGAATGTGGAAGCCGCCCCCGCGGCGATCCCCATTCCCCTTTACCCGAGCACCGCCGGAAACGCTAACCTCCGGGAGCCTTCCCGCATTCACTTCCCTGCTACCGCACTGCGAAATCTACATCGCAGCCATGCGGCCGTGCCTCACACGGCGCGGACGGAGTTGAGGAACTTGCCGACCTCGAGCTTGAGCCGGTTGGAATCGCGGGACAGCATCTGTGCCGCCGACAGCACCTGCGAGGAAGCCGTGCCGGTCTCAGTCGCACCGCGCTGCACGTCGGTGATGTTGGAAGAAACCTGCTGGGTGCCTTGCGCTGCCTGCTGCACGTTGCGAGCAATCTCCTGGGTCGCTGCGCCCTGCTCCTCCACGGCCGCCGCGATCGCCGAAGAGATCTCGGACAGACGCTCGATGGTCGAGGAGATCTCCTTGATCGCGCCGACCGAATCGTTGGTCGCGGCCTGGATGCCGGAGATCTGCTGGCCGATCTCGCCGGTCGCCTTCGCCGTCTGCTCGGCGAGCGCCTTCACCTCGGAAGCCACCACGGCGAAGCCGCGGCCGGCTTCGCCGGCGCGCGCCGCCTCGATGGTCGCGTTGAGCGCCAGCAGGTTGGTCTGTCCGGCGATGGTGTTGATGAGCTCGACGACGTCGCCAATGCGGGCAGCTGCCTTGGAGAGCTCGCTGACGCGCTCGGTGGTGCTGCGCGCCTGGCCGACGGCATCGCCGGCCATGCGAGCCGATTCCTGCACCTGACGGCTGATCTCGCCGACCGATGACGCCATCTCCTCGGTCGCCGAGGCCACCGACTGCACGTTGGTCGAGGCTTCCTCCGAAGCGCCGGCAACCGTGGTCGCGAGTCGCTGGGAGCGGTCGGCGGTCGATGTCAGCGTCGAGGCGGAAGCCTCCAACTGGGTCGAGGCCGACGACACCGTCTGGACGATCTCGCCGATCATGGTTTCGAATTCGCGGGTGATGTTGTCGACGCGGCGGCCGCGCTCGATCTTGGCTTCGGCGTCGGCCGCAGCGGCTTCGTCGGCAGCCTTCTTGGCGATCAACGCCTCCTTGAAGATCTGGAGCACGTCGGCCATGGCGCCGATCTCCGTCTTCTCGCCCCGGTGCGGCACTTCGGCAGACAGGTCGCCCTTGCCCAGTGCCTGCATCGGTTCGGTGATTGAGTTGATGCCGTTGGAGACGTCACGGACGAGATAGAAGCTGAGACCGATGCCGATCACGACGGCGATGCCGAGAATGACCGAAACCAGCATGAAGGCATAGGCATAGCTATCCGCTGCATCCTGGGCGGCCTGGTCGCCGCCCTTGTTGTTGAGTTCGATGTCCTTGTTCAGAACCTCGTCGGCCTGAAGCCCGATCTTGTTGACGGTCTTGGAGTTGAGTTCCTGCGCTTCGCGGGGAAGCTTGCCAGCCTCCTTGCGCGACAGCGCCATGACCTCCTCGGTGCCCTTCTTGTACTCGTCCCAAAGCTTGGACCACTGGCTGTAAAGCGCCCGCTCTTCCGGGGAGGTGATCATCGGCTCGTACTTGGCGCGCACCTTGGCGAGCGCCTCAGTCACGGTGGCCGCGGTCTTCTCGGTCGCCAGCTTGTCGTCGAGCGTTTCGGATAGCATGTGCTGGCGGACTACATTGCGATAGGTGATGACGCTCGCCCGAAGCTCGCCGAGCACCCGCACACTGGGCATCCAGTTCGTGGTGATGTCGACGGTATTGGCGTTCATCGACCGCATCTTCATGACAGCGAGGACGCCCATGCCGGCCATCGCAACCAGCAAGAACGCCACGACACTGATGATCTTGGCGCGAATGGAAATGGTGGCGAGCATCGTTGGGTCTCTTTGTACTGAAGCCGGCGCGCGTCCGGGAATTACGAATCAACCAAAGGGAGCAGCGCCGACATCCAACACCAGAGCAACTGAGCAGATGTTAACTACGCCTCCGTACGAGTACGGAAGCCAGAAAGAAATGAACGGGCGGCTAAGAACGCCCTGCGCTCAGCGCATGAGCCCAAGCGCGTCGGAGAAAAACGCCGGGCCGCCGAAATTCCCCGACTTCAGAGCGAGCAGCATCTCGCCAGCCTCTGCGCCCACCGCGCGCAGCACCGGAACGCCTGCTGCAATTTCTACTCCGACGAGAAATCCAGGAATCTTCAACCGATCGACCACGGCGCCGGACGTCTCGCCGCCGGCAACGACCAGGCGCCTGACGCCGGCCTGCACCAGCCCTTCGGCGATATCGGCCATGGCCTGTTCGATGGCGTGGCCGGCGGCGTCGCGGCCGTGGCGTGACTGAACGGCGGCGACGGCCTCCGGCGTTGCGCTAGAAGCAACCAGAACGGGACCATCCGCCAACCGCGGCCGAGCCCAGGCCAGCGCGCGCTGCGCTTCGCCACCGCCCGCGACGATTTGCTCGGGATCGAGGTGCAGCACGGGCATGACGCGCTCGGCATTGGCGATCTGCTGAAGCGTTGCCTGTGAGCAGCTTCCGGCAAGGCAGGCTGACGGGCCGCCGACGGCCGCGCCCGTCCCGCTGCTTGCTGACGCCGCCTTGACCTTGCCTGTCGAGACCAGCGCCCGCGCCAGCCCGAGGCCGATGCCGGAGGCGCCGACCGATAGCCGATGCTCGGCGGCAACGAGCCCGATGGTCTCGAGATCGCGGTCGAACACGGCGTCGGTGATTGCAGCGCCGATGCCCTTGCCCGCGAGCTCCGCCAGCCGCGCCCGGACCGCATCTGCGCTGCGAGTGACGGTAGCGAGATCGACGAGGCCCACCTGCGTCTTGCTCTGGCGCGCGAGCACGCGCACCAGGTTGGAATCGTGCATCGGGTTGAGCGGATGATCCTTCAGCGGACTTTCGTTCAGCGGCACGGCGCCGACGAAGAGGTTGCCCTGATAGACGGTACGGCCGGTCTCCGGGAAGGCCGGCGTCACCAGCACGATGGCCTCGCCGCAATCGGCGCGCAGTGTGTCCATCACCGGGCCGATATTGCCGGCATCCGTGGAATCGAAGGTCGAGCAGATCTTGAACAGCACGTGGCGCGCGCCGCGGCCGCGCAGCCATGTCTCCGCCGCGCGCGAGCGCGACACGGCAAGGCCCGCCTCGATCGAGCGGCTCTTGAGCGACACCACGACCGCGTCGACCTCGGGCAGCGCGAGATCGTCCGCGGGCACGCCGATGGTCTGGACGGTGCGCAAGCCCGCACGCGTCAGCGTGTTGGCGAGGTCGGAGGCGCCGGTGTAGTCGTCGGCGATGCAGCCCAGCGCAAGTGTCACGGCTTCACTCCAGCATAAGGCTTGAACCAGGCGAGCCCATCGGTGGTCTTGCCGCGCGGATTGTATTCGCAGCCGACGAAGCCGGCATAGCCGAGCCTGTCGAGCTCTTCGAACAGGAACGGATAGTTCAGCTCCTCGCCGTCGGGCTCGTTGCGCGAGGGGATGCTGGCGATCTGGACGTGCCCGATGATCGGCATCATCTCGCGCAGGCGCATGGTAACGTCACCGTGAATGATCCCGCAGTGATAGATGTCGAACTGGAGCTTCAGGTTCTGAAGGCGGAGTTCCTGGATCAGGTCGCGCGCGAAGCCGAAATCGTTGAGGAAATAGCCGGGTACGTTGCGTGCATTGATCGGCTCGATCACGACGTCGATGCCGTGGGGCGCGAAGAACTCCGCAGCCCACGCCACCGACTTGTAGAAGGCCTCGATCGCGACGCGCTCACCCCGATTGGCGATGCCTGCCATCAGGTGCAGGCGCTTGACGCCGGTCGCCTTGGCATAAGGCAGTGCCGTCTCCAGGCTCGCCTTGAGATCATTGAAGCGCGAGGGAAGCGCCGCAAAGCCCTTCTCGCCGGCGTTCCAGTCGCCCGGCGGGAGGTTGAACAGCGCCTGGGTCAGGCCGTTGCGTTTGAGCCGCTCGCCGACCACCTCGGCCGGATGCTCATAGGGAAAGAGAAACTCGACGGCGGTGAAGCCGGCTGAAGCAGCGGCATCGAAGCGGTCGAGGAACGGCACCTCGGTGAACATCATCGAGAGGTTGGCGGCAAAACGGGGCATTGGAGTCCTCTTCGTTACTTGTCGCCGGGAAGCTTCACGCCGGTGACCTGCGCATACATCCGCGCCACCGAAGCGTCGTCATCGCGGCCCATGCCGGCAGCTGCCGTCATCAGGAACATCTGCAGCGCGGCTGCGGACACTGGCACCGGGAATCGCGCGGTGCGCGCCATGTCCTGGATAATGCCGAGGTCCTTGACGAAGATCTCGACCGCGCTGCGCGGCGTGTAATCGCCGTCGAGCACATGCGGCATCCGATTCTCGAACATCCAGGAATTGCCGGCGGAGGCCGTGATCACCTCATAGACCTTGCGGATGTCGAGGCCCTGCTTGGCAGCGAAAGCCATGGCTTCCGATGCGGCGGCAATGTGCACACCGGCAAGAAGCTGGTTGATCATCTTGAAGGCCGCGCCCTGCCCCGCGGCATCGCCGAGCTCGTAGAGCTTTGCCGCCATGGCATCCAGCGCGGGCCGCGCCTTGGCAAAGGCGGCGGAGCTGCCGGAGGCGAGGATGGTCAGCTCGCCTTGCGCGGCGCGCTGCGCCCCGCCGGAGATCGGCGCATCCAGATAATGCCGGCCGGTCGCCTCCAGCTGCTTGGCGAGGCGCCGCGCCACATCCGGATCCATGGTCGCCGAGGAGATGAAGACGCTGTCCTTCGGCATGGTCTCGGCCGCGCCATCCTTGCCGAACAGGATGGCCTCGGTCTGGGCCGCGTTGACCACGACGCTGACGACGATGTCGGCGGCCTTGGCTGCTTCGGCCGGCGTCTTTGCTCCCGCGCCGCCGTCTTTCACGAAACGCGCGACCGCGTCGGCCGAGACGTCGCAGCCGGTGACGGCATGGCCGGCGCGCTTCAGCGAAGTCGCCATGCCATATCCCATCGAGCCGAGCCCGACGACGGCGATACGCTGATTTTGTGACGTGGAGGCGGACATATGCAACTGACCCTTGCGAGCGTTTCCCGAATAGCCGCCCTTTGCGGCGGCTTGGCAATCGAATAACACGGCTTGGCCGCGCTGCCAAAGCGTGAGACAAGCAGGCATGACGGCCATGAGCAACGAGACAAGGCTGCGCGAGGATATCTGCCGCTTCGGACGGTCCTTGTTCGAACGCGGGCTGACGCCGGGCTCCTCCGGCAATATCAGCGTGAGGATGGACGATGGCGGCTGGCTGGTGACGCCGACCAACGCCTCGCTCGGCTTCCTCGATCCGGCGAAGCTGTCGCGGCTGGATAGCCAGGGCCGGCTGGTTTCGGGCGATGCCCCGACCAAAGAAGTTCCTCTGCACACCGCGCTTTACGACACGCGCGGCAGTGCGCGCGCGGTCGTGCATCTGCACTCCACCCATTCGGTCGCGCTCTCGATGCTGCCCGAGATCGATCCACGCTCCGCGCTGCCGCCGATGACGGCGTATTACCTGATGAAATGCGGCGCCACCGCCCTCGTGCCCTATTACCGCCCCGGCGATCCCGCGGTTGCCGATGCAATCAAGGGGCTGGCGGGGAAATACTCATCCGTGCTGCTCGCCAATCACGGCCCCGTGGTCGCCGGCGACACGCTGGAGGCGGCGGTGTTCGCGACGGAAGAGTTGGAGGAGACGGCGAAGCTGTACCTGCTGCTGCGCGGAATGAACCCGCGGTATTTGTCGCCGGAGCAGGTGACGGATCTGGTGAAGGTGTTCGGGGTAACGCTACCGGAGCATAGGCATTGAGCCCGGCTCTATCCTCGTCATTGCGAGCGCGGCGAAGCAATCCAGAATCCCTCCGCGGAAAGACTCTGGATTGCATCGCTGCGCTCGCTGACGGAGGATACGGCTACGACGCTTCGCTCATCCGGGCTACGGCAGCATGCTCGGAGCTACAGCCCCAGATACGCCCTGCGCACGTCCGGATTGCCCCTGATCTCGGCTGCCGCGCCCTGCATCAGCACACGGCCGGTTTGCAGGATGTAGGCGCGGTCGGCGATCTCCAGGCACTCCGCCATGCGCTGCTCGACTATCAGGACGGTCATGCCGGTGTCACGGATGAGCTTCACGGCCTGGAAGATCTCATCCACCAGCTTCGGCATGATGCCCTGCGAGGGCTCGTCCAGCATCAACAGCCGCGGACGCGTCATCAGCGCGCGGCCGATGGCAAGCATCTGCTGCTCGCCGCCGCTTAGCGTCTCGGCGCGCTGCTCCAAACGCTCCTGAAGGCGCGGGAACAGCTTGAAGACGAGGTCGAGTGGCTCTTCGCGGTTCGCTTCGCCCCGGTAGAGATAGCTGCCGAGGCGAAGGTTGTCGCGCACGGACAGGCGCGGAAACAGGCGACGGTTCTCCGGCACATAGGCGATGCCAGTGGCGGTGATGTGGTGCTGCGCCATGCCGTCGAGGCGCTTGCCGTCGAACGTCACGGTGCCCGAACGCGGCCGCTCGGCGCCGGCGATGGATTTGAGCAGCGTCGACTTGCCCGCGCCGTTGGCGCCGGCGACGCAGACAATCTCGCCTTTCTCGACCTCGATCGAGACCGCGGAGATCGCGACCAGGCCCTGGTAGGCCGTCGTGACTTCACGCACCGACAGCATGACGATCTCCCAGATATGCCTTGATCACCTTGGGATCACGGACGACGTCGGCCGGCTTGCCCTCGACCAGCACCTTGCCGAGGTCGAGCACGATGGCGCGGTCGACCAGCGGCATCACGATCTCCATGACATGCTCGACCATCAGCACGGTGATGCCGGCATCGCGCACCTTGCGCACCAGCGCCACGCCGGTCTGCGCTTCGGTCGGCGTGAGACCGGTGAGGACTTCGTCGAGCAGCAGCAATTTGGGCTCGGTCGCGAGCGCACGGGCGACTTCGAGGCGGCGCTTTTCGGCCGGCACGAGGTCGCTCGCGAGCACGTCGGCGCGCGCGGCAAGGCCGGTGAACTCCAGCACCTCATGCGCCTTGCGGCGCGCTTCGCGCATCACGGTGTTGCGCAGGAGCGCCCCGACGATGACGTTGTCGATGACACTCATGCTCTCGAAGCTCTTGACCACCTGGAAGGTTCGCCCGACCCCACGCTGGCAACGCTCGGCCGCCGGCAAGCTGGTGACATCCTCGCCGTCGAATAGAATCGAGCCTTGCGTCGGCGGCAGCACGCCGGCAATCAGATTGAACAGCGTCGACTTGCCGGCGCCGTTCGGCCCGATCAGGCCGACGATCTCGCCGCGTCCGACCGTGATCGAAACATCGCTGTTGGCGACGAGGCCGCCGAACCGCTGCCAGACGCCGCGGGTTTCAAGGAGCGCGGTCACCGCGTGGCTCCCTTCGCTTTTGAACGCGAGAACAGGCTCACCAGCCCCTGCGGCAAAGCCAGCGAGATCAGCACGATCAGCGTGCCATAGACGATGAGATCGACGCCGCGGCCGGAGCCGCCGATATAGGAGCGCGTGAGTTCAGTGAGCGGGATCAGGATCACGGCGCCGAGCAGCGGCCCCCACAGCGTGCCGATGCCGCCCAGCACCGCTGGCAACGCCATCAATAGCGAGAATTGGAAGCCCATGACGCTTCCGGGGTCGATATAGGAAACGAACTGCGCATAGAAGCTGCCGCCGACCGCGACCAGGAAGGCGGAGACTGCTGCAGCGCCCATCTTCGAGTTGAACACGACGACGCCAAGGCTCTCGGCCGCCTGCGGATTGTCCTTCACCGCCCGCCACCAATAGCCCCATTTGGAATCTTCCAGCCACCAGGTGACGAACCAGGCGATGCAGGCGAGCGCCAGCGCGAAGTAGAAGTATGGCAGTTTCGAGCGCGTGAACTGGAATTTCAGCCAGCTGTCGCCGCGCACGGGAATGTCGATGCCGAGGGCCGCGCCCGCCCAGTCCCAGTTCTGGATCAAGAGCAATCCGATCTCGGCGATCACGATGGTGGCGATCGCGAAGTAGTGGCCGCCGAGGCGGAAGCAGGGATAGCCCAGCGCCATGGCGATTACGGCCGAGATCAGCCCGCCGGCGATCATGCCGAACCATGGCAGCACGCCGAACTTGGTGAACAGCAGCGCAGTGGTGTAGGCCCCGAGCCCGAAATACAGCGCGTGCCCCAGCGAGATCTGCCCGCAATAGCCGGACAGGATGTTCCAGCTCTGCGACAACGCCGCGTACATCAGGGTCAGCACCATGATGTTCTGGACGTAGACGTCCTTGACGAACAGCGGCACGATCGCGGCGACGGCCGCGAGCCCGGCGGCGGTGATGAGGTCGCGGCGACGCCGCTCGACGAAATTCGTATCCATCACATCGACCCGAACAGGCCACGCGGCCGGATGAACACGACGAGCAGATAGACCGCGTAGATGCCGACCGACTTCAACGATGGCGGCAGGATCAACGCGGTGGTGGCTTCGACCAGGCCGACGATGATGCCGCCGGCAAAGGCGCCGAACACGCTGCCGAAGCCGCCGAGCGCCACCGTGACATAGGCGATCAGTGCAAAGGATGCGCCGACGTCGGGATAAATGTAGAAGAAGGTCGCCATGATGGCGCCGGCTAGCCCGACCAGCGCGCCGCCAAGGCCCCAGCCGAGTGCGAACACCCGGTTCTTGTCGATGCCGACGAGGGCCACCGCGCCGGGATCCTCACGGGTCGCCTCGAGCGCGCGGCCGAAATCGGTGCGGTTGATGAAGAGGTAGAGCCCGCCGAACGCGGCGATCGCGACCAGCGCGCCGAACAGCTGTGGCTGCGGCAGGAAGATGCCGGCGACCGATACCGTCTTGCCGCCGAGCCATGAGTTGGGGACGCTACGATAGTCGGCCGTGAAAAACAGCTGCGCCAGGCCGCGCATCACGATCGCGAGGCCAAAGGTCGCGAAGATCTGCACCATGCCGACATTGGCCTTGGCGCGCATCGCAAACCGCACGATCACGAGGTAGACCGCCGCCCCCAGCACAAATAAGGCGGCGGCGGCCAGCGGCGCCGACAGCAGCGGATCGATCGCGAAGAACGTGAACAGGAAGAACGTCACGTACATCGCGAGCATCAGGAATTCGCCGTGGGCGAAGTTGACGACGTCCATCAGGCCGAAGATCAACGCCAGGCCAACGGCGATCAGTCCGTAGAGCAGCCCCATCAAGAGGCCGCTCGCAAGACTCTGAATAATAGTTTCGGCTGTCACGTGGCTTCGTCCCCCGCCCGGTCGCCTGATCGCTTATTTCATCGGCCAGATCGCATCGGCCACCGCCGCCTGCGTCGGGAAGATGGTGACGAACTTGCCGCCGACATACTGCAGGAGCACCGGGTCGGCGTCGTTGTTCTGGCCCATCTCGTCGAACTTGACGCGCTTCCAGGGCATGATGGTCTGCTCGCCCGGCATCTCGGTCGCGGCCAGCGCGTCTCTGATCTTCTCGCCGTCGGTGGATTTGGCGCGGTTGATCGCGTCAGCCATGATGATCATGGCCATGAACTGCCGCGACGTGTTGTCGTTGAGGTCCTTGCCCGACTTCGCCTTGAACAGATCGTTGATCTTGCCGACCATCGGCCGCTTGGCAGCGAGATCGAGCGAGAAGCTGCCGCGGGTGATCGCGCCCTCGAGCTTGTCGCCGACCGCGTCATACAGCGCCTTCTCGGAGAAGCCGGCGGCCTGCGCCACGATGGCGTTCGGCTTGTAGCCGAGCTCGGCCATGGTCTTGACCAGCAGAATGCCGTCGGTGGTGTAGCTCGAGGGCATCAGCACGTCGGCATTGGCGGCCTTGAGCTGCTGCACCTCGGCCGAGAGTGACGGCGAGTTGGCGCGGTACTTGATGTCGGCGACGATCTTGTAACCACGCTCGGCTGCGAGCTTGGTCTGGGCGTTGGCGGAGTCGGTGCCGAAGATCGTGTCTTCGTGGAACAGCGCCAGCGTATTGGCCTTGGCGCCCTTCTTCTTCATTGCGTCGAGGAAGTCGAACATCCCGGCCGAGAACATCTCGTCATGCGGCGAGGCGCGGAAATAGTATTTCAGGCCGCGGCGATGCAGGCTCGGCGAGGAGTTGTCCGCCGAGATGAACGGAGTCTGGTAGCGTTCGCAGATCTGGCTGATCGTGACTGCGACCGCGCTTTGATAGGTACCGAGGATGGCGCAGACCTTTTCCTGCGTGATCAGGCGCTCGGCTTCGGCCCGCCCCTTCTGCGGGTCGCCCTGGGTGTCGGCATAGACGAGACGGATCTTGGCACCACCGAGACCCGGCAAGCCGACGCCTTTGGCAAGCGGAAGGTCGAGGTCCTGGTCGTTGTTGATGATGTCGACCGCCGTCTCGAACGCGCGCTGCGCATCGACACCCACCTGGGCGCCGGACCCCGACAACGGATAGGTCGCGCCGATCACCACTTCAGAAGTTTGCGCGCGCGCGGCTAGCGGCAGCAGCGCGGCAGCGGCGGTGGCTCCGAGCAGAACGTCGCGGCGAGTGATCGTCATTGGCAAAGTCCCCTATTATTCGAATTTTGCGTGTATCGCATGAAACGATTGTCAGATGGCGTAAAGCGCGAACAAGCAGCAGATGCTGCCTACTATATCACGGCCATGGTCCTGTTCTTCATATCCGTCACCAGCATCAGGCCGGGCGAATGCGTGATGGCGAACGGCAGCTTGGCAGCGTTGATGACCGATTGTGGCGTCACGCCGCAAGCCCAGAACACCGGGATCTCGTCGTCGGCAACCGGCACCGGATCGCCGTAGTCGGGCTTGGCGATGTCCTTGATGCCGATCAGATGCGGATGGCCGAGATGCACGGGAGCACCGTGCACGGCCGGATAACGCGAGGTGATCTGCACCGCACGGATCGCGTCCGCCGGCTTGAACGGACGCATCGACACTACCATGGGACCGGCGAACGGACCGGCCTCGCCGCAGGCGATGTTGGTGCGGTACATCGGCACGCGCACGTTCTGCTCGATGTGGCGGATCGGCATGCCCTCGTCGAGCAGCGCTTCCTCGAACGAGAAGGAGCAGCCGAGCACGAAGGTGACGAGGTCGTCGCGCCAATGCTTGGTGACGTCGGTCGGCTCGTCCACGACCTCGCCGTCGCGCCAGACCCGGTAGCGCGGCACGTCGGTGCGGATGTCGAGATCAGCGCCGAGCGAAGGGATGAAAGGGCTGCCGACGTCGGACATGCCGATGATCGGGCACGGCTTCGGATTGAGCTGGCAGAAGCGGTGGAAGGCGCCGGCATATTCGGCCGGCAGGATCGCCAGATTGCCCTGGACGAAGCCCGGAGCCACTCCGGCGGTGGAGGCGACCAATCCCTCACGATAGGCGAGCCGGGCCTTGCGGCTCGGGAGCGTGTCGGGCGTTTCAGTTTGCTGCGCTGCCACCAAAACAGTCATGTGATCGACCTGCCTATAAACTCGACAAAGACAGCCAACACCAAGCGTGCTATAAAGTCTAATCGTCGTTTCTAATCAATCTCGATAAATCTATTTTATCGACTGGGAAAATCCTTCCAATGCTGGACTTCAGGTCGATCGAGACGTTCCTCTGGGTTGTGAAGCTCGGCAGCTTTCGCGGCGCCGCACAACGGCTCAACACAACCCAGCCGGCGATCTCCCAACGCATCGCCCAGCTCGAGCGTGAGATGGGGGTGAAGTTGCTCAACCGCGACCATCGCGTGGCCTCACCGACCCCAAGCGGCCGGCAGATGATGGTCTATGCGGAGAAGCTGATCGGCCTGCGCGCTCAGATGATGGCGGAGATCGGCGATGCGTCCGCGATGCGCGGCGTGATGCGGCTCGGTGTTGCCGAGACCATCGTGCACACCTGGCTGCCGCGGCTGGTGAAGAGCGTGAACGAGATCTATCCGAACCTGTCGCTCGAGATCGAAGTCGACATCACGCCGAACCTCACGGCACGCCTGCTCGCGCAGGAGATCGAGCTCGCCTTCGTCGTCGGGCCGCTATCCGCTTCCGGCGTGCATAATCGCGTGCTCGCCGACTATCCGATCGGCTTCCTCGCCAGCCCCTCGCTCGGGCTCGGCAAGGGCCCGTTGACGCCGGCGCAGCTCGCGCGGTTTCCGATCATCACTTTCCCGCGCAAGACCAAGCCCTACGAGGTCGTGCGCGAGGTGTTCGACCGGCCGGAGCTGCCGCCGATCCGGCTGCACGCCTCCGCCTCGCTCGCGACCGTGATCCACATGGCGATCGAAGGGCTCGGCATCGCCGTGATCCCCGACGCCATCGTCGAGAACGAGCTGGCCGACGGGCGGCTGCAACTGCTCGATACCGATCTTGCGATCGCGCCGCTCACCTTCACCGCAAGCTGGCTCGCCTCGCCCGACGTCGTCGCCGTGGAGCGCGTCGCCGAGTTGGCCCGGCAGATTGCGCAGAGCAGCCTCGCGGTTGACGCGCCCGCGCTGGCGCGCCATTGAAAAAGAGCCGGATTTTCTACCGTCATTCCGGGGCTCGCGCAGCGAGAACCCGGAATCTCGAGATTCCGGGTTCGCCCTTCGGGCGCCCCGGAATGACAGCGACCAATGGAAGAGACGCATGAGCCGAGCCGCCACCAATCTGCAAATCGATTCCGCCCGCCTCTGGGGCTCGATCCACGAGACCGCAAAGTTCGGCGCGACGGCCAAAGGCGGCGTGCGGCGGCTGACGCTGAGCAACGAAGACAAGCAGGTGCGCGACTGGTTTCGCAAGGCCTGCGAAGACGCCGGATTGGAGGTCCATGTCGATGCGCTCGGCTCGATGTTCGGCCTCCGCAAGGGCCGCGACATGTCGAAGCCGCCCGTCGGCATCGGCTCGCATCTCGACACCCAGCCGACCGGCGGCAAGTATGACGGCATCCTGGGGACACTCGGCGCGCTGGAAGTGATCCGCACGCTGAACGACGCCGGCATCGAGACCGAGGCCCCGATCTGCGTCGTCAACTGGACCAACGAGGAAGGCTCGCGCTTCGCGCCCGCGATGATGGCCTCCGCGGCCTATGTCGGCGATTTCACCACCGACGACATTTTGTCGCGCAAGGACGCCGAGGGCACCACGGTCGGCCAGGCGCTCGATGGCATCGGCTATCGCGGTGACAAGCCGGTCGGCTTCCAGAAGCTCGGCTGCTTCGTCGAGCTGCACATCGAGCAGGGTCCGATCCTCGAGGCCGAAGGCAAGACCATCGGCGTGGTCGATTCCGGCCAGGGCGTGCTCTGGTACGACGGCAAGATTTCCGGCTTCGAGAGCCATGCGGGCTCGACCCCGATGCCGCTGCGGCGCGATGCGTTGGCGACGCTGTCGGAAATCGTGCTGGCGATGGAGTCCATCGCCAAGAAACATGGGCCGAACGCGGTCGGCACCATCGGCGAAGCCGTCATCGCCAATCCCTCGCGCAACGTCATTCCCGGCGAGATCGCCTTCACCATGGACTGCCGCAGCGCGGACGGCGCCATCATGGACGCGCTCGATCGCGATTTGCGCGCCGCCATTGCCGAGATCGCCGACCGCCGCAAGGTCGAGGTCAAGGTCGATCTGGTCTGGCGCAAGCCGCCGACGCATTTCGATCCCAAGCTCATCGCCGCGGTCGAGAACGCAGCGAAGACGCTCGGCTATTCCTCTCGTCGCATCACCTCCGGCGCCGGCCACGATGCCTGCAACCTCAACACCACCATGCCGGCGGCCATGGTGTTCGTGCCCTGCAAGGACGGCATCAGCCACAACGAGCTGGAGGACGCGACGCAGCCGGACTGCGCCGCGGGCACCAACGTTCTCATGCACACCGTGCTGGCAATCGCCGGCGTCGCTTCCTGATTTGGAGAGGATCATGCGCGGAGTTTTCGTCGACGCCAACGAAGCGCTTGCCGTGATCATGGAGCGGCTGGAGAAGCCTGGGGATCCCAAGGTCCGGATCCACAGGGACCCCGACATCAAGCCGGAGCAATATCCTGAGATTCTCGACGGCGCGGAGATCGCCATCGTCGATCATACGGCACTGCCGACCGAGGTCGCGAAGAAGTGCACCGGGCTGAAGCACGTCGTGTTCCTCGGCACCGGCGCGCGCAGCTACATGAATCCGGAGGAGCTCGCAGAGCTCGGCATCTCCGTACATCTGATCAAGGGCTATGGCGACACCGCAGTGGCCGAATCCGCGATCGCGCTGATGTGGGCGTCGGCCCGCGTCATCGCGATGATGGATCGCGAGATGCGCGGCGGCAACTGGCTGCGCGAGGACGGCATGCAGCTCACCGGCAAGACGCTCGGCCTGATCGGTTTCGGCGGCATCGCCGCTGAGGTCGCGCGCATCGCGTCCGGCAGCGGCATGAAGGTGATCGCCTGGAATCGCTCGCCCAAGAGCCATCCCGGCGTCGAGTTCACCGATCTCGACACCGTGCTGGCCAAGAGCGACGTCGTGTCGCTGCATCTGCTGCTCAACGACGAGACGCGCGGCATGATCACGCGCGAGAAGATCTTTGCGATGAAGCCCGGCGTCATCCTCGTCAACACCGCCCGCGCCGCGATCGTCGACGAGGCCGCCATGATCGACGCGCTGAAGTCGGGCCACATCCGCCATGCCGGCCTCGACGTCTTCAACATCGAGCCGCTGCCGGGCGATCATCCGCTGACGAAATTGCCGAACGTGACGCTGTCGGCGCATTCGGCCTTCCGCACGCCGGAGGCGAGCGAGAACCTGATTGGCGCGGCATGGGAGCACTGCCGCCGGATCGTGAAGGGGTAACAGAAGACAACAATGGCCGACTATCGCACCATCAAGGCAGAGCCACTCACCAACGCCATCCGCGCCATCGTCAAGGCCGGCGGCTCCTCGGACCGCGAAGCCGATCTCGTCGCCACCAATCTCGTCGAGGCCAATCTCAAGGGACATGACTCGCACGGGGTCGGCATGATCCCGCGCTATGTGCAGAGCGTCACCACGGGCGGGCTCGCCGTGAACCAGCACGTCAAGATCGTCCTCGACACGGGTCCGCTGCTCACCCTCGACGGCCTCACCGGCTACGGCCAGGTGATCGGCCATGAAGCGATGGAGCTGGCTGCCGAGCGCGCCAAGCGCAACGGCGTGTGTCTCGTTGGCCTCTCCAACTCGCATCACATCGGCCGCATCGGCCACTGGGCCGAGCAATGCATCGACCACGGGCTGGTCTCGATCCACTTCGTCAACGTGATCTCGCGCCCGATCGTGGCGCCCTGGGGCGGTAGCGATGCGCGCCACGGCACCAACCCCTTCTGCGTCGGCATTCCGCGCAGGGGCAAGCATCCGATCGTGCTCGACTTCGCCACCAGCCGGATTGCACAGGGCAAGACCCGCGTCGCCCACAACAAGGGCGTCGAGCTCGAGCCCGGCACCATCATCGACAATGAAGGCAAGCCCACTGTCCATCCGCGCTATACCGTGATCCCACCCTACGGCGCCATCCTGCCGTTTGGCGAGCACAAGGGTTCGGGTCTCGCGCTGGTGTGCGAAATCCTCGGCGGCGCGCTCTCCGGCGGGCAGGTGGTCAAGGGCCCGTCCGACGGCAAGTACAACGTCCTCAACGGCATGCTCTCGATCGTCATCGACCCGGACAAGCTCGGCACCGGCGAGAACCTCGCACGCGAGGTCGAGAGCTTCGTCGCCTGGCACACCGGCTCGTCACCCGGCCCCGGCGTCGACAAGGTCAAGATCGCCGGCGAACCCGAGCGCGAGACCAAGAAGAAGCGCCTCGCCGAAGGCATTCCGGTCGACCCGACCACCTGGCAGGACATTCTGGAGGCCGGGAAGAAGTTTGGGCTGGACCAGACGGCGATCGAGAAGATCGCGAGCTAGTCCGGAATGAGGCGGGTCCCTCGGCGTGCCCCGATCTCATGCACAATTGCGCAAGAGAAACTGGACCGCGGCGAAAACGTCGGCGCACCAGCGGTGCGGATTGAACCGCCCCGCTTCGCATTGCGACAACGCGGATATCCCGCCTCCAGCCGCCCCAGAGGTTCACATGCTCTCCCGTCTCGCAAAGTTCGTGTCCGGTTCAAATCGGCCGCACGCCTCCGACCTCTACCTGCAACGGCTCGCCATTTATGAAAGCGAGCTCGACGAACCCGAACGCACATTCACGGGCGGCACAGAACGCCGCATCGACATCCATGCCTTCGGCCGCGATTTCGTACCGGAGTGCCAGGAGGGCTCCGACGAAGGCTATGTCCTTCTGACCAACGGCATGAGCGAGCAGCGGATGCCCGGGGTACATGGCGACGCCAAGCCGCGCGCAGAGCTGATGTGGTACGTCCGCGAGCCGACGGAGGAGATTTGCGCCAATCTGCGCTGGCTCGCCAACCTGCCGTTCATCGACTCCACCTGGTTCGGCTTCGGTCACCGGGTCGCGTTGCCGAGACCGCCGGTTGCAGGAACGGACTTCGAGACTTTTCTGTTTCTCACGCCGATCATCGCTCCCGACAAGCGGATTGCCGAAACGCTGGAGATCGCGGGCGATCCAGTGGAGATCCTGACCGTAAACCTGATCTCGCATCAGGAACTCGCACTGATCAAGTCCGAGGGACTGGATCCGTTTCTCGATCTCCTCGACGAGAACGACTATCCGCCGATCTTCGATCCGGCGCGGAAGTCGTACGTGTAGTCGAAGGGGTGGGTTATGCCAGCGGCCTGCGCTTTGCGCTGCCGCCGGCGAACCCACCTTACGCAATTCGCTTCAGTCCACCATATCCGCGACCGCCTTGCCGCACGCAGTGGTGTCGGCGTTGCCGCCGAGATCCTTGGTGCGCAGCGTGCGCTCGGCGAGCGTGCGCTCGATCGCCTCGACGATCGATTTGCCGGCTTCCTTCTCGCCGAGATGTTCGAGCATCATCGCACCCGACCAGATCATGCCGATCGGATTGGCGATGCCCTGCCCCGCGATATCGGGCGCCGAGCCGTGCACGGGCTCGAACACCGAGGGGAAATCCCCCTCCGGATTGATGTTGCCTGACGGTGCGATGCCGATGGTGCCGGTGCAGGCCGGGCCGAGGTCGGAGAGAATGTCGCCGAACAAATTGGAGCCGACCACGACGTCGAACCAGTCCGGATGCAGCACGAAGTTCGCGGTCAGGATGTCGATGTGGTACTTGTCCCACTTCACGCCGGGAAACTTCTTCGCCATCGCCTCCACGCGCTCGTCCCAATAGGGCATGGTGATGGAGATGCCGTTCGACTTCGTCGCCGAGGTCAGGTGCTTCTTCGGCCGCGACTGGGCCAGCTCGAAGGCGAATTTCAGGATGCGGTCGACGCCGGTGCGGGTCATCACCGTCTGCTGCGTCACGAACTCGCGGTCGGTATCCGGGAACATGCGGCCGCCGACGGAGGAATATTCACCTTCCGTGTTCTCGCGCACCACCCAGAAGTCGATGTCGCCGGGCTTGCGGTTCGCCAGCGGCGACGGCACGCCGGGCATCAGCCGCACCGGGCGCAGGTTCACGTACTGGTCGAACTCGCGGCGGAATTTTATCAGCGAGCCCCACAGCGAGACGTGGTCCGGGATCTTGGCCGGCCAGCCGACCGCGCCGAAAAAGATCGCGTCGTGCTTGCCGATCTTTTCCTTCCAGTCGTCCGGCATCATCTGGCCGTGCTTCTCGTAATAGTCCCATGACGAGAAGTCGAAATGGTCGAAATGCACGGCGACCCCGTGCTTCTTCGCCGCCGCCTCCAGAACGCGCAGGCCTTCGGGCATCACTTCCTTGCCGATGCCGTCGCCGGGAATGACTGCGATCCGGTATTGTTTCTTGCTCATCGAGAGGTCCTTGGTTGGTTCGGCAGCCGCCGCCTTTTGACCGCACTGCAATGGACCAAACGCGGCGACAGCGCAACGCTGCACTGCAATGTTGACCGTGGCACGACTGAGCGCCTACTGGTTTGATCCTGTTCCCATCCCGCGAGAGTACCCCTCATGGATCTGCATCTGCGTGGCAAGCGCGTCCTGATCACGGGCGCCTCCAAGGGCATCGGCGCGGCTGCCGCCGAGGCATTTGCCGAAGAGGGCGCGCACCTGCTGCTGGCTGCCCGCAGCGGCGACCAGCTCAAGGCGCTGGCGGATCGCTTGCGCTCGGCGCACCAGATCGATGCCGCGACCAGCGTCGTAGACCTGCGCAAGGCGGAGGACGTGGCACGGCTCGCCAGGGAAGCCGCAGACATCGACGTGCTCGTCAACAATGCCGGCGACATTCCCGGCGGCTCGATCGACAAGATCGATGAGGCGACCTGGCGGCACGCCTGGGAATTGAAAGTCTTCGGTTACGTCAACCTCACGCGGCAGGTCTATGCGCAGATGAAGGCGAAGGGCGGCGGCGTGATCGTCAACGACATCGGCGCGGCCGGCGAGAAATTCGACGCCAATTACATCTGCGGCAGCGCCGGCAATGCCGCGCTGATGGCCTTCACCCGCGCGCTCGGCGGCAAGAGCCTCGCCGACAACATCCGCGTTGTCGGCATCAATCCCGGCCCTGTCGGCACCGACCGTCACGTCACCCTGCTCAAGACGCGCGCCAAGCACCAGTTCGGCGACGAGAGCCGCTACAAGGAATTCCAGAAGAGCCTGCCGCTCGGCCGCCCCGCGCATGCGCGCGAGATCGGCGATCTCATGGCGTTCCTGGCGTCGGATCGCTCGGGATATACCTCGGGGGTGATCTACACGGTCGATGGCGGCATCAGCGCCGGCTGGGGTTAGTTTCTTCCGTCATTGCGAGCGAAGCAAAACGATCCAGGAATGCCCCAGCGGTCACAAACTGGATTGCTTCGCTGCGCTCGCAATGACGACAGGCCAAGCACGGGAGTAAAATAATGTCTCAAGACCTGATCCGCCAAACCGCTTGCACCGTCGTCGACAAATTGCGGTCGGGCGACGTCTCGCCGCTCGAACTGCTGGACGTGGTGGAGAAGCGCATCAAGGAGGTCGACGGCAAGGTCAACGCACTGCCGACGCTGTGTTTCGATCGCGCGCGGGATCATGCCAAGGCGCTGATGCAGAAGCCGGCCGGCGCGCGTGGCCTGCTCGCGGGCCTGCCGGTGCCGATCAAGGACCTCACCGACGTTGCGGGCGTGCTGAACACCCAGGGCTCGCCGATCTTTAGGGATAACATCCCCGCAAAGTCCGACCTCATGGTCGAGAACCTCGAAGCCAACGGCGCAGTCGTTTACGCGAAGTCCAACACGCCGGAATTCGGCGCCGGTGCCAACACCTTCAACGAGGTGTTCGGCGCGACGCTCAATCCCTGGGATACTTCGAAATCCGCGGCCGGCTCCTCCGGCGGCGCGGCGGTGGCGCTGGCGACCGGCATGGCTTGGCTCGCGCAGGGCTCCGACATGGGCGGCAGCCTGCGCAGCCCGGCGAGTTTCTGCGGCGTGGTCGGCATGCGTCCGAGCATCGGCCGGGTCGCGCACACGCCCAAGGCGGGCATCGACCGCAATCTCGGCGTGCAGGGCCCGATGGCCCGGAATGTCGACGATCTCGCGCTGCTGTTGGATGCCATGAGCGGCGACTATGCCGCCGATCCGTTGTCGCTTCCCGCGCCGCTGACCTCGTTCCTGTCGGCCGCACAGTCCGGCAAGAGGCCGAAGCGCATTGCCTATTCGCCAGATCTTGGAATCACACCTGTCGATCCCGAGGTCAAGGCGATCACGCGCAAGGCGGCTGAACGCTTTGCCGAGGCCGGCGCCGTCGTCGAGGAGGCGCATCCGGACTGGCGCGAGGCGCATGAATGCTTCCACGTGTTGCGCGCCTTCGACTTCGCGATCAGCAAGGCACAGCTTCTCCGGGCCAAGCGCGACCTGCTCAAGCCCGAGGTGATCTGGAACATCGAGGAAGGCCTCAAGCTCACCGTCGAGCAGCTCGAGCGTGCCGAGGCCCAGCGCGTCGCCATGACCGCGCGCGCGGTCGAGTTCTTCAAGAGCTATGATTTGCTGCTGACACCCACCACGATCGTGCCGCCCTTCCCGGTCGAAAATCGCTATGTCTCCGAATGCGCCGGCAAGCGATTCGACAATTACGTCGAATGGCTCGGCATCGTCTACGCCATCACGCTGGCCTGCTGCCCGTCGCTGTCGCTGCCGTGCGGCTTCACGGCGTCCGGCCTGCCGGTCGGCGTGCAGGTGGTGGGGGCGCCGCGCGCCGATGCGCAGGTGATCGCCGGCGCGAAGGTGCTGGAGGACATTCTGGGCTTGCGCAGCACGACGCCGATCGACCCGAAGGTGAAGAACTGACCTATTCCCGATGACGACACCACCTCGCATCGCCCTCATCCATGCCCTCAAGCACTCGATCGCGCCGATCGAGGCCGCGTTCGCGCAGGCGTGGCCCGCGGCACGACTGATGAACCTGCTCGACGACAGCCTATCGGCGGATCTCGCGCGCGACGGGGTGCTCACCGACGCCATGACGGAGCGCTTCCTGGCGCTCGGCGATTATGCGGCAGCGACGGGAGCCGACGGGATCCTGTTCACCTGTTCGGCCTTCGGTCCCTGCATCGATGCTGTCGCGCGCGCGCACGCACCGACGCCTGTTCTCAAGCCGAACGAGGCCATGATTGAACGTGCGGTGACCATGGGCAAGCGCATCGGCCTGCTCTCGACCTTCCCGCCGACTCTGGTCTCGATGCCGCCGGAGTTTCCCACCAGCGTCGAGGTCATACCGAGACTCGCCGAAGGCGCGCTGGCGGCCCTCGACCGCGGCGACCGCGCCACGCACGACCGGCTGATCGCCGAAGCTTCGCGCGATTTGCGCGATTGCGACGTCATCGCGCTCGCACAGTTCAGCATCGCCGCCACCGCGCCGCTGGTCGCCAAGGCCACCGGCCGTCCTGTCGTGGCCACGCCTGATAGCGCCGTCGACAAGCTGATGAAGCTGCTGAACGCGAAGACTTAAGCACCGGCCTTCTTGCGGCGCCGCGCATCCTTGATCGCAACGGCCAGGGCCGCCTTCGTCTCGTTGACAAAGTCCTCGACCAGCTCCTCGCGCGTGGCATGCGCGGCTTCGCCGGTGAACAGTCCCTGCTCGGCGAGCATCACCACGCCATGCAGCGCCGCCCAGATCTTGAGCGCCTGCCGCTCGCGCAAATAGCCGACCGCCGGAGCCTCCAGGGCCTCGATCACGAGCGCAAAGGTTTCGCGCGTCGCCTCGTGCAGCTCGCTGCCCTTGGCCGCACATGAGACCGTGCGCGAGGCGAACATCAGCCGGTAGATACCGTTGCGACGCAGGCCGAAATCGAGCGTGGCCAGCGCAAGCCGCGACAGCTTCGATTGCTTCGAGGGCGTTGTCATCGCCTCGCGCAGAATTGCACTGAGCTGCCGGAAGGCTTCCGCCGTCACCGCCGCGAGCAAAGCCTCGCGGTCTGCAAAATGCCGATATGGGGCCGGCTGCGACACGCCGAGCTGCCTGGCCAGCGCCTTGATGCTGATCGCCTCGGCGCCGCCCCGTTCCGCTTCGCGCAGCGCGGCCTTGATCAAGGCATCGCGAAGATCGCCATGGTGGTAGGTCTTCTCGGGCTTGCGAGCGAGTTGTGAGCGCATGTTGAACGAAGCCTATGAGATTGCGCTTGACAGGGGAAGCCCAACGCGAATGTAATAGGATATAACTTAGACAAGACCTAAATGAGGAAACGCGCCGCCTTCGGGCCCGGCGCCTACGACCGAGGAAGCCGCGATGACAGAGCGACTGAAGGTTCACGTCGATCCCGACAAATGCCAGGGCCACGCCCGCTGCAAGGCGCTCGCGCCGGAGCTGTTCGAGCTCGACGAATACGGCAACGCCCATGAAGCCGGAGACGGTATCGTTCCGCCGGGCCTGGAAGACAAGGCCTGGCTCGCCAAGTCCAATTGTCCTGAAATCGCGATCGATGTGATCGAGGAGTAGCGTGGTTTCCGCGCGTTGTGCGTGCCTTCAGCGAACACGAGCCCTGGAGCTTTCGAGATGTCCGACGTCAGCCAGCCCGCCGCTCATCCGCCCGTGACCGACTGGGTCCACGATTTCGATCACACCGATCCGCAATGGACCGACGACCCCTTCCCCATTTGGGACGAGCTGCGCGCCACAAGCCCGGTCGTGCACACGAATCGCTTCCTCGGCTGCTATCTGCCGACGACCTATGAGGCCGTGCGCGAGATCGCCAACGACACCGAACATTTCTCCTCCCGCCGCATCATCGTCCGCGACGTGCGTCCCGAGATCAACAGGAATGCGGCGCCACCGATCACCTCTGATCCGCCGGAACACAAGCCGGCCAAACAGCTTCTGCTGCCGCCGTTCACGCCCGACGCAATGAAAAAGCTCGAGCCGCGGGTCCGCGCCATCTGCAACGAGCTGATCGACGAGTTCATTGCCGAGAAGAGCGTCGACGCGGCCGCGCGCTACACGAAGCACATTCCGGTGCGGGCGATCGCGCACATGCTCGGCATTCCCGAAGGCGACAGCGATCTCTTCGTGGGCTGGATCCACATGATCCTGGAGCTCGGCATCAAGGACGAGACCAAGCTGCTCCAAGCCGTCCAGGAGATGAGCGCCTATTTCAGCGCCCAAATCGAGGCGCGCAAGACGAAGCCGACCGACGACCTGATCTCCTACCTGATGAACGCGAGGGACAAGCAGGGCAATCCGCTGGAGGACTCCCATGTGCTGGGCTCGCTGCGCCTGCTCCTGATCGCCGGCATCGACACCACCTGGAGCGCGATCGGCTCCTCGCTCTGGCATCTTGCGAAGACGCCTGCCGACCGCGATCGGCTGATCGCCGAGCCCGAACTGATCCCGACCGCGGTGGAGGAGCTGCTGCGGGCCTATTCGCCGGTGACCATGGCGCGCGAAGTGGTCAAGGAGACCACCATTTCGGGCTGCCCGGTCAAGGCCGGCAACATGGTGCTCTTGTCTTTCCCGGCCGCGAACCGCGATCCCAAGATGTTTCCGGACGCTGACAAAGTCGTGATCGACCGCCGCGAGAACCGCCACGCCGCCTTTGGCCTCGGCATTCACCGCTGCATCGGTTCCAACCTTGCGCGTATGGAAATGCAGGTTGCGCTGGAGGAATGGCTGAAGCGGATTCCCGACTTTAGACTTGACCTGGCAGGCACCGTGACCTGGTCGCAAGGCACGGTGAGAGGTCCCCGCCAGTTGCCATTTCTGCTGGGAAAGGCGATGTAGGCCTTTCCCCCAGATAGTACGGAGAGGCCGGGACGTGACAGAGCAAGCAATCAACCCGGCCTCTGAGCATTTCGACGTCGCCGACGCACAACGGCGGATCAAGGCGATCTTCATCGGCTCCATCGGCAATCTCGTCGAATGGTACGATTTCTACGCCTATACGGCGTTTGCGCTCTACTTCGCTCCCGCGTTCTTCCCCGGTCACGACCCCGTCGTCCAGCAATTGAACGTCGCCGTCGTCTTCGCGGCGACCTTCCTGATGCGGCCTCTCGGCGGCTGGTTCTTTGGCTATCTCGCCGACCATTTCGGCCGCCGCATCTCGCTCACGCTCTCCGTCGTCTTCATGTGCTTCGGCTCGCTGATCATCGCGCTGACGCCGACCTACGCGACGATCGGTTTCGCCGCACCGATGATCCTGGCGCTCGCCCGCATCATCGAGGGCCTGAGCCTCGGCGGCGAATATGGCGCCAGCGCCACCTATCTCAGCGAGGTCGCGGATCCCCAGCACCGCGGCTTCTATTCCAGCTTCCAATACGTGACGCTGATCGGCGGCCAGCTCACCGCGATCATCGTGCTGCTGCTCCTGCAAAAGGTCTTCCTCACGCCAGAGCAGCTGAAGGACTGGGGATGGCGCATCCCCTTCGCGATCGGCGCGGCGCTCGCGATCTTTGCCGCGGTGATGCGGCGCGGCTTGCACGAGACGGAGGCGTTCGAGGAAGCCAAGAAGGTGGTGAAGCCGACCGGCTCGATCGCCAACCTGCTGCGTTATCCGCGCGAGCTCTTGCTGGTCGTCGGCCTCACCGCCGGTGGCACCGCGGCGTTCTACACCTTCACCACCTACATGCAGACCTTCGTCAAGCTTTCGGTCGGGCTGACCGAGGACCAGACCACGTTCGTGATCTTCGGCACGCTGATCTTCGCGACCATCCTGCAGCCGATCTATGGCGCGATCTCCGACAGGATCGGACGCAAGCCGCTGCTGATCTTCTTCGGTGTCGCCGGCACGCTCGCCACCGTGCCGCTGCTGATGACACTGAAGGAGACCAAGTCGCCTTTCGTCGCATTCATCCTGATCTGCGCCGCCTGGCTGTTCGTCGCCGGCTACACCTCGATCAACGCGGTGGTGAAGGCCGAGTTGTTCCCGACCAATGTCCGCGCGCTCGGCGTCGGCCTGCCCTACGCCATCACGGTCTCGATCTTCGGCGGCACGGCACCTGCGATCGCGCTCTATTTCAAGAGCATCGGGCGCGAGGAATGGTTTTATTTCTACCTTGCCGGCATCATCTGCCTGTCGCTGATCATCTATGCTACGATGCGCGACACCAAGCATGCCTCCGCAATGCATCGGCACGAGTAGGCCATGAGCGACGAGACGCCATCGGACAGCAAGCTGACGCGCACCAAGCAGAAATGGGCGCACGAGGGGCGCTTCCTCACCGGGAAGATCACGCGGCCGGAGGACCAAAGGCTGCCGCCCGGCCAGCACCTCACCAAGGACTGGCCGGTGCTGGATCTCGGGGTCGTGCCGCCGGTGTCGCGCGAACGCTGGCACCTCGACGTCTATGGCGCGGTCGAGACACCCGTGTTCTGGACCTTTGCCGAGTTCGCGAGTCAGAAGCAGACCCGGTTCACATCCGACATTCACTGCGTGACGACCTGGTCGCGCTATGACAATGAGTGGGAAGGGCTCGCGACCCGCGAGCTGCTCGCACTCTGCCAGCCGCGCGAGGATGCGCAGTTCGTGGTGCTGCACTCCTATGACGGCTACACCACCAATCTCGCACTGGAGGACTTTGCCGCCGAGGACGCGCTGCTCGCCCATAGCTGGTCGGGTCAGCCGCTGACGGAGGAGCACGGCGGCCCGGTGCGGCTGGTCGTGCCGCATCTGTATTTCTGGAAGAGCGCCAAATGGCTCCAGGCCATCGAATTCCGGACCAAGGACGCGCCGGGCTTCTGGGAAGTTCGCGGTTATCACAACCGTGGCGATCCCTGGGCCGAGCAGCGCTATTCGGGCGATTAGGTTCAAGCAAGGACGGGGGAAGCCCATGCCGACGGAACGCTTTCAATTCACGGGCGAAGGCGGCCATCAGCTCTCGGGCGCGCTGGAGCTGCCGGACGGCGAGCCCGCGGCTTTCGCGCTGTTCGCGCATTGCTTCACCTGCGGCAAGGACACGCTGGCAGCCAAGCGCATCGCGGTCGCGCTCGCCGCCAAGGGCATCGCAGTGCTGCGGTTCGACTTCACCGGGCTCGGGTCCAGCGAGGGCGATTTCGCCAATTCGACGTTCTCATCCAACGTTGCCGACCTCGTGCGCGCGGCCGATCACCTGCGCAATGTCCGAAAGGCACCGTCGATCCTGATCGGCCACAGCCTCGGCGGCGCGGCGATCCTCGCTGCAGCAGGCCAGATTCCGGAAGCCAAAGCGGTCGTCACCATTGCAGCGCCCTCCGATCCCGCCCACGTCACTGGTCTCTTCAGCGAGCACCTCGACCACATCCGCACTCGGGGTGAGGTCGAAGTCTCGCTCGCGGGACGCCCGTTCCGGATCAAGCGTGAATTCCTCGACGACATCGTCGAGCAGGAGCTGATGAAGGACATCGCCGGCCTGCACAAGGCGCTGCTGGTGATGCACTCGCCGGTCGACGATACCGTCGGCATCGACAATGCGACCAAGATCTTCGTGTCGGCGAAGCACTCCAAGAGCTTCGTCTCGCTCGACCACGCCGACCACCTGCTGTCGAAACCGGCCGATGCTCTCTACGCAGCCGATGTGATCGCGGCCTGGGCAAGCCGCTACGTCGAGACAGCAAAGCCCGCCAAGGCGATGGATCTTCCCGAGGCGCCGCGCCAGGTCGTGGTGCAGGAGACCCGCAAGAGCAAATTCAACCAGATCATCTCGGTCGGACCGCACCATCTGGTGGCGGACGAGCCTGTGGCTGCCGGCGGCGAGGATGCCGGTCCCGGGCCCTATGATTTCCTGCTCGCAGGCCTCGGCGCCTGCACCTCCATGACCATGCGCCTCTATGCCGACCGAAAATCGCTGCCGCTCGACCGCGTCACCGTCACGCTGAAACATTCCAAGATCCATGCCAAGGACTGCGCGGAATGCGAGACGCGCGAGGGCATGCTCGACCAGATCGAGCGCGACATCGCGATGGACGGCGCTCTCGATGCCGAGCAGCGCAAGAAACTGATGGAGATCGCCGACAAGTGTCCGGTGCACCGGACGCTGAGCTCGGAGATCCGGATCGTGACGAAGGCCGTGGAGTAGCGCGTCATTGTTTGAGCATGATCTTTTTCGGAAAACCGCTTCACACTTTTCCGGATCATGCTCTAGAAGCACGATGCCATTGTCCGCACCGCCGCGCTGATCTCGCTCTCGCGCCAGGCCGCAAAGCCGAGCAGCAGCCCGTGATCTCTGGGACGGCCAACCGCAAGGCTGGACAGAGCTCGCGTTTCGACGCCCGCGGCGACCAGTCGCTTGACCACGGCCTGATCGGCCCGACCGCGCTTGAGGCGAGCGACCAGCTGGATGCCGCCGGGGGGCACCTCAACCGAGAGCACCTCGCCCAGATGCCGCTGCAGCTCCTCGACGAGGTGATCGCGGCGCGCGTGATAGAGCCGGCGCATCCGGCGCAGATGCGCAAGGAAGTGCCCATCGGCAATGAATTCGGCCAGCGCCTCCTGGATGTGGCTGGCGGCGATCAGTCCCGTGTGCTGCTGCGCGATCTCCAACGTGCCGACCAGCGCCGCCGGCGCAACCAGATAGCCGAGTCGGATGTCCGACCTCATCGCCTTCGAGAAGGTGCCCACATAGAACACGCGGCCATGGGCATCCAGCCCTTGCAAGGCCGGCACCGGCCGGCTGTCATAGTGGAATTCGCCGTCGTAATCATCCTCGACGATCCAGGTCTTGCCGGGCCGGCTTGCAGCGAGAAACTCGGTGCGGCGGGCCAGCGACATCAGCCGGCCGGTCGGGTGCTGATGCGACGGCGTCATGAAGATCAGCTTCGGAGCGGCGAGGCCCGGCATGAGCTGCATGCCCTGTTCGTCCAGCCTGATGCCGGTGATGCGCGCGCCGGACGCGCGGAAGGCGGCCGCCGCGCCGGGATAGCCGGGGTCCTCAACCCATACATTGTCCCCCGGCGAAATGAGCGTGGCAGCAATCAAGGTCAGCGCGGCCTGCGCACTCGGAAGGATCATGATCTGGTCCGCCGTGGCGCGAACGTCCCTGCTGGTTGCCAGATAATGCGCCAGCGTCTCACGCAGGCGCAGCCGGTTGACCGGCCCGAGCTCGCGCCTTCCTGCACGCACGGCACTGCGCCGCAGGCACCGCGCCCAGACTTCGTTCGGAAACTCCCTGAAATCGCCAAGCCCGGGACGTAGCGGTTTGAGCTGCCCCCGATAGGACATCGGCCAGTCGGCCCGTTGGAGCTTCGCAGCCCAGGGCGAGAGCCGCGGCTTGCGGGCGCGCTCGCCCGCTGCGGCGGCACCCGCTTGTTTGATGCGTTCGCGCCCGTCGATCATGACCACCGGACGCCGGCCATGGGACGCCGCGAGATATCCCTCGGCCGCGAGTTGCTCGAACGCGTATGTGACTGTGTTGCGCGAGACGCCGAGGTCGCTCGCAAGCTGTCGGCTCGACGGCAGCGCGCGGCCTTTGCCGAGACGCCCGGTCGCGATCAGGCTTCGGAGCTGGCTCGTCAGCTGCGCCACCAGCCCCTCGCCACCGGTCCGCTTCAGCTCGATCAGCCCCGAGACCATCGGGTCAAATACTGGCACCCCGTTCTTCTCCAATCTGGCACTTCTTTTCATGCCAGTTGGGATGTTATCCGGCGTCCCGGACTGCTTCAAGGACCTGCGACATGAACACCCTGTCACCCCGCACCGCCATCGGCCTATTCCTCATCGTGGTGCTGGCCTGGGGCGTGAACTGGTCGGTGACCAAGCAGCTCGTGCAGTTTGTCCCGCCGCTGTGGAGTGCGGCGATCCGGAGCTGGATCGCGCTGGCTGGATTGTTCGTGCTCCTTGGCCTCAGCAACAATCTGGTGATCCCAGAGCGACGCGACATTCCCGTGATCCTGAGCGTGGCGCTGCTGCACATGACGCTGTTCTCGATCCTGGTTGCCGGGGGCCTTCGCTTCCTGCCTGCAGGCAAGGGCGTCGTGCTCGGCTACACCACGCCGCTCTGGGTCGCACTTGCCGCGCCGCTGCTCGGAAAGGACACGCTGACCGCGCCAAAGCTCGCCGGCGCGCTGCTCGGGCTGATCGGCCTTGCCGTCATCCTGAATCCGTCCTCGATCGACTGGAGCAACACCAACGTGCTGCTCGGCGCCGGCATGGTCATCCTGGCCGCAATCTGCTGGGCCGCGAACATCATCTATATGCGCGCGCATCGCTGGATCGGGTCGCCGCTCCAGCTCTTGTTCTGGCAGGTGCTGGTGGCGACGATCGTGCTGTCGGTCGGCGCGATGGCTCTGGATGGCCTCCCGCGTGTGGCGTGGTCGTGGCGGCTTGTGTTGCTGTTTCTCTATTCGGGACTGATCGGAACTGTGCTGGCCTATTGGGCGATGTCGATGGTGAACAAGAGCATCTCGGCCCTGACCACGTCACTCGGCACCACCGGAACGCCGCTCGTCGGCATCGCCAGCGCGGCGATCCTTCTGGGCGAGCCCATCGACATCAGCCTTGCGATCGCGGCCGCGTTGATCGTCTCCGGCATCGGCCTTGCGACGCTCGGCGACCGGATGCTGCGCGGTCAGGCCACCGCGAGTGGCTGAACCCGCAAGCTCCCGCGCAGGCCGGCCGCGGTGCCAAGCAGGATGCCGGCAACGGCAACGAAAGAGCCCAGCGCCAGCGTCGATAGGCCGGTGAGCCCCTGCCCGATCGAGCAGCCGAACGCCATCACGCCGCCGACACCCATCAGCGCGGCGCCGCCGGCCGAACGCAGCATGTGTCGCGGCGAGGAATAGCCTTCGAGCTGAAAACGGCGCGTGGCCAGCGCGGTGATCAGGCTGCCAGCGAAGACACCGGCGACCGTCGCGACGCCGAAGTTGGGCGTCAGGCCGGTCGAGAGCATGGCGTATTGCAGGCTATCGGCGATCGGCGCGACGAAGGTGAGCGACGTCACCGGCACCGGATTGAACTCGTCCGCACCGAGAAAACCGGTGACGAACCAACCACCGGTCACGAGCAGGCCGACGATGACGCCCGCCGCGACCTGACCCGGCGACCGCCGAAACGACGGATGCGCGAATGCAAACAGGATCAGCGCGACGACGATCGCGGAGGTCGCGAGCGCCCGCGAGGTCGCTTCGGCCGCACCGAACGCTGCCAGCAGCGATGGCAGCGAGTTCGCGTTGACTGTGATCTGCGAGGCCTGAACCAGCGCAATGCGCGCCGGCGCGATCAGGCCCTTGAGCGTCATCTGCGCAGCGATGGCGAGCACGATCACGACGACGAAGGACCTGAGATTGCCGCGCCCGAGCAGCACCAGTGCGCGCGAGCCGCAGCCGTTCGACAGCACCATGCCGTAGCCGAACAGGAGGCCGCCGAGGAACAGCACCGGCACCGAGAAGGATTGTTGCAGGTAGATCGATTTGCCGAGGTCCGCCATGCCGCTGCCCGCCAACAATTGGCTGGCGGCGATCGCAACGGCCATCGCCAGCGCATAGGTCCGCACCAGCCGTCCGTCCCCCTGCGCGAGCCAGCCGCGCATGCTGCTCATCAGACAGAAACCGCTGAGCAAGCCAACCGCGCCATAGATCAAGCCAATGACGAGGCCGGCGAGGATGACTAGCTGCGTGGATGACTCCATTTCTAAGGCTTCAGGACCACGCGATCGCGCGAGGAGCCTGCGACGGCGACGTAAGCCTCCTTGGCGCGCTCTAAGGGATAGATCGCGCTCGCCTTGATCGTGAACGGCTTCAGATGCCCGCTCGCAAAGCCCGGGCTGAGGCCCCGAAGCACAGCACCGGTTGCGGCCGAGGACAGACCCAGCGTGTCGATACCGACATAGGTGTGCTGGCCGCGGTAGAACTCGAGGATGTTGAACTGCACGATGCGGTCGATCGCGGCGATCAGGATCTGCCGGCCGCGCAAAGCAAGCGACTTGTGAGCCGCCTGGAAATAGGGATCGCCGACCGTGTTGAAGACGATGTCAGCGCCCTTTCCGCCGGTCAATTCACGCACGCGTTCGGCGACATCGCTCGCGGAGCCGTCGATCACCTCGATCGGCGCATTGGTGTGGCCTTCATAGGCCTCCGCCTTGCGCACCACGCCAATGACGCCTGCGCCTTGCCAGGTCGCGATCTGGACGGCGGCCTGGCCGACCTTGCCGTTAACGCCGAACACCAGCACGGTTTCGCCGCACTTCGGCACGCCGGCCCGACGAAAGCCTTCCATGGCCGTGACGAAGGGAACGCCGATGCCCGCGGCTTCCTCCCAGGACACCGCCTTCGGCTTCTCCACCACGGCATCGGCTTCGACCACGAGATGGGATGCGTGGGTGCCCTCGCGGCGAATGCCGAGATCACCGGACGAGCCGAACACCTCGCGGCCGATCGTGCCGGCCGGACCGTCGATCACCACGCCGGCATAGTCACGGCCAGGCGTGCGCGGGAACACGGCATAGGGCATCAGCCCGGTCGCAGCCTTGACGTCGGACGGATTGACGGCGGCAGCCTTCACTTCGATCAGAAGATCGTCCGGACCGCGCGTGAGCGTTCGACGCTCGACCACCGGAGCGAGCGCAACGGCGTTTTCGGCCTTGGCATTGAGGCGCACGCAGCGCGCTTCGACGGTTAGGGCATCGGCTGGCGACATCGGAAGACCCGCGATTTATCGCCGGCCTTGTCGCCTCTGGGGCCAGTCGAGTCAACCGCCTGCCCTCAACCTGAGGAGCCTGCGAAGCAGGCGTCTCGAAGGATGCAGGCCCCCACTGCTACAGCCAGCCTTCATGGTTCGAGACGGCGCTGCGCGCCTCCTCACCATGAGGAGCAGAGCTAGTCCTTCGGCCGCTTGTCGTAGAGGCGTTTGGCCTTGCCCAGCGAGCGCTCCAGCGTGGCCGGCGCAACCACTTTCACCTTGGAGCTGATCCCGATCGTGTTCTTGATGTGCGTCGAGACGCGCTCGGCATGATCGACGAGCCCCCGGCCGTCCCAGCTTTCCGACCTCGCCTCGGCGATGATGGTCAATTCGTCCATCCGGCCCTCGCGGGTCAGCTCCAGGACGAAATGCCCGCCGCACCAGTCGGTCGCGAGCAGCACCTCCTCGATCTGGGTCGGGAACAGATTGACGCCGCGCAGGATGATCATGTCGTCCGAGCGGCCCGCCACCTTCTCCATCCGCCGCATGCCGGGGCGTGCCGTGCCCGGCAGAAGCCGCGTCAGGTCGCGGGTGCGATACCGGATCACCGGGAAAGCTTCCTTGGTGAGCGACGTGAAGACCAGCTCGCCCTTTTCGCCGTCGGGCAGCACCGCGCCCGTCTCGGGGTCGATCACTTCCGGGTAGAAATGGTCCTCCCAGATGTGCAGCCCGTCCTTGGTCTCGATGCATTCCTGCGCGACACCGGGGCCGATGACTTCCGAGAGGCCATAGATGTCGGTCGCATCCATGTCGAAGGCGTCCTCGATCTCGGCCCGCATTGCATTGGTCCAGGGCTCCGCGCCGAAAATGCCGATCTTGAGCGAGCACTGTCGCGGATCGAGCTTCTGCCGCTTGAACTCGTCGAGGATCGCCAGCATGTAGCTCGGCGTCACCGTGATGATGTCAGGGCGGAAGTCGTTGATGAGCTGTACCTGCCGCTCGGTCATGCCGCCGGAGATCGGCACCACGGTGCAACCGAGCTTTTCCGCGCCGTAGTGCACGCCGAGGCCGCCGGTGAAGAGGCCGTAGCCGTAGGCATTGTGGATGATCATGCCGGTGCGGCCGCCCGCGGCGCGGACCGAGCGCGCCATCACGGCGGACCAAGTGTCGATGTCGGCCTGCGTATAGCCGACGACGATCGGCTTGCCGGTGGTGCCCGATGAGGCGTGCACGCGCACCAGCTTTTCGCGCGGCACTGCGAACATGTTGAAAGGATAGTTGTCGCGAAGATCCGTCTTCACGGTGAACGGAAATTTCGAAAGATCGGAGATCTCGCGGAAATCGGACGGATGCACGCCAGCCTTGTCGAAGGCCTTGCGGTAATGCGCGACATTGTCATAGGCGTGCTTCAGCGACCAGGCCAGCCGCTGCGTCTGCAGCGCCATGATCTCGTCGCGCGAGGCGCGCTCCTGCGCGTCCATCTCGGCGCTATAGGAGCTGCCGCCTTCCTTGCGTCTCGTCAGAGCCATCCTCGTTTCCCCACATTGGTTCGTTCTTCTTATTTGTCTTGCTGCGGCAGCCACGTGCCCGGAATGACACGCGAATGCCCGCGGAATTCCGCGATGACGATATCGCCTGCGGTCACGCGCACGTCGTAGATGCCGGAGCGGCCGCCGCGGGTGACCTCGCGCGCTTTCGCGATGAGGCGGTCGCCGAGCTTGCCGGGCTTGATGAAGGTGATCTGGCCTTGCGCCGCGACGACGCGCTCGTTATGCGAGTTGCAGGCAAACGCAAAGGCGGAATCTGCGAGCGTGAAGATGAAGCCGCCATGGGCGATGCGCTGGCCATTGACCATATCAGGCCGCACCGTCATCGCCAGCGTCGCGAAGCCCGGACCGATCTCGACGATCTCCATGCCGAGGCCCTTGGAGGCATCGTCCTCCGCCCACATCGCGTCAGCACAGGCGCGGGCAATATCCTCAGGCGACAGGGCAGCTTTGACGTTCACGCGCTTCTCCCGGTCAAATATCTACCCACGATGCTCTGCTGCCTGGTCAAAACTGTCAAACATGATCGTAATCGACCACGACCCGCTCCGACGATGGCTTGGCCTGGCAGGTCAGGACGAATCCGGCCTTCAGCTCCCAGGGTTCCAGCGAATAGTTGATGTCCATCGGCGCCTCGCCTTCGACCAGCTTGGCGCGGCAGGTCGAGCACATGCCGCCCTTGCAGGCGAAGGGCAGATCGACGCCGGCGCGCAGCGCGGCATCGAGGATCGCTTCGTCCTCGGCAATGGGCACGTCGCGGCGCTTGCCGTCGATGATGAGGGACGCGATCGCCTTCGGCGGTGCGTCGGGGGCAACGACCTTCTTCGGCCGCGGCTTGCCGCCGAATTCGGAGACGAAGCGCTCGACATGGATACGGTCTTCCGCAATGCCGAGACCGCGGCAGGTCGCCTCGATGTCTTCGCTCATGCCTGACGGCCCGCAGATGAAGACGTGATCGACGCTTGCCGCCGGCACAAGCGAGCGCAAGAGCACCTTCACCTTGTCGCCGTCGAGCCGGCCATGCAGGATCGGGATGTCCTGCTCCTCGCCCGAGATGACGTGGAAGATCGAGAGGCGTTCGATGAAGCGGTCCTTCAGCTCCTCCAGCGCCTCCAGAAACATGATGTTGTCGGTGGCGCGGTTGCCGTAGAACAGGAAGAAGCGGCTGTCCGGTTCGCGCGCGAGGATGCCCTTGGCGATCGACAGGATCGGCGTGATGCCGGATCCCGCGGCAAAGCCGACATGGATGCGCCCGCTATCGGCGGGCGGGATCACGCCGAAGCGACCCGTCGGCGTCATCACGTCCAGCTCGTCGCCGCATTTCAGCTCGTCCGCCGCCCAGCTTGAAAACGCGCCGCCATCGACCTTCTTGACGGCGATACGGATCTCGCCGTCGTCGGGGCCGGAGCAGATCGAATAGGAGCGGCGCACCTCCTCGCCATCGAGCGAGGCGCGGAGGGTGAGGTACTGACCGGGCGTGAAGGCGTAGTCGCCAGCGAGCTCACCGGGAATGGCGAAGGTCATCGAGACCGCGTCGGAGGCCTCGCGGCGGAGATCCTTGACGGCCAGGCGGTGAAAGCGCGGTGCGGTTGCGGACATTACGGGCACCCCGGATTCGAACCGTCATTGCGAGGAGCCCTTGCGACGAAGCAATCCAGGCTCCCACCGCAGAGACAGGCTGGATTGCTTCGCTGCGCTCGCAATGGCGATGAGGTTGGCATCACGGGCCTCAATGGCACTTGAAATAATCGAAGGGTTCGCGGCAGGACTTGCAGCGCCACAGCGCCTTGCAGGAGGTCGAGCCGAATTCGGACAGCAGCTCGGTCTCGTCGGAGCCGCATTGCGGGCAGGCGACGGCCTGCTCGCCGAACAGCGCACGGCGCGAGCTTGCAGGTTGCGGCGGCGCGATGCCGTAGGCGCGCAGCTTGCGGCGGCCCTCCTCGCTCATCCAGTCCGTGGTCCAGGCCGGCGACAATACCGTGCGCACTTTGGGACGACGGAAGCCCGCGCGTTCCAGCGCGATTTCGATTTCGAGCGCGATCATGTTCATGGCCGGGCAGCCCGAATAGGTCGGCGTGATCGCGACCTCGACATCATCGCCGTCGAGCACGACATCGCGAAGCACGCCGAGATCGGCGATGGTGAGCACCGGAATCTCGGGGTCGACCACGCCCGCCGCAGCGTCCCAGGCGCGCTGGCGCACTTCGCTTTCGTGCTCCAGCACCGTCACCATGTCAGCCCCGGAAAGGTGCGCTGCATCGACTGCAAGTTGGACAGGAGATGGCCGAGGTGCTCGCTGTGCCGGCCGGAACGACCGCCTTGCTGCATCCAGTCGTTCTGCGGCAATTCGAGCGTCGCCTCGCGGACGACGTCGGACAGGGTCGTCAGCCAGCGGCCGCGCAGGTTTGCGGGATCAACAGCGATACCGGCGTTGATAAGAGCGCGTTCGCCGTCATCGACGGCAAACATCTCGCCGGTGAAGGCCCAGAGATGGTTGATCGCTCCTTGCGACCGGGCATGGCTTTCGTCCGTGCCGTCGCCGAGCCGGATGATCCACTCCGAGGCATGGCGCAGATGATAGGCGCTCTCCTTCTCCGACTTGGCGGCAATGGCGGCAAGCGTCGTATCGCGCGAGGTCATCATCGCCCGCCAGTAAAGATCGGCGAAGGCGGAATAGAAGAACTGCCGCACCAGCGTCTGGGCGAAATCGCCATTAGGCTGCTCGACCAGCAGCAGATTGCGGTACTGCCGGACGTCGCGCAGATAAGCGAGCTTGTCCTCGTCGTTGTCCTTGCCCTCGGCCTTGGCGGCGTAGCCGTAGAGCTCGCGCGCCTGACCGATGAGATCGAGCGCGATGTTGGACAGCGCCATGTCCTCTTCCAGCATCGGCGCATGCCCGCACCATTCCGACAGCCTGTGACCGAGGATCAGCGCATCGTCGGCGCGGCGCAGCGTGTAGAGCACCAGCGGCGTTTCGGAGACCTGGATGTTGGCGCAAGACATCACTTCAAGCCCATCACATGTGCCCCACTTCTTCCGGCACCTCATAGAAGGTCGGGTGCCGGTAGATCTTCGATTCCGCCGGCTCGAACATCATGCCCTTCTCGGCGGGATCGCTCGCGGTGATCGCGGTCGACGGCACGACCCAGATCGAGAGCCCCTCGCCGCGGCGGGTGTAGATGTCGCGGGCGGCCTGCAGGGCCATCGTCGTATCGCTCGCATGCAGCGATCCCACATGCTTGTGCGCGAGCCCGTTGCGGCTGCGAATGAAGACTTCCCACAGCGGCGTGTTCGGCGTGCCCATAATGATCTCCCTATTCGGCAGCCTGAGCTATCTGACGCTGCGCACGCTTGGCGGCATAGGCGGCCGCCGCCTCGCGCACCCAGGCGCCCTCCTCGTGCGCCTTGCGGCGCGCGGCCATGCGGTCGCGATTACAGGGGCCGTTGCCGGCGAGCACCTGCTTGAACTCGGTCCAGTCGATCTCGGAGTAGCGCCAGTGCCCGTCGGCGTCCTGGATCATGCCGGGATCGGGAATGGTGAGGCCGAGATGGTGCGCCTGCGGCACGGTGGCATCGACGAATTTCTGGCGCAGCTCGTCATTGGAGAAGCGCTTGATCTTCCATTTCGTCGAGGTGTCGCTATGCTGGCTCGTCGCATCGGGCGGGCCGAACATCATCAACACAGGCCACCACCAGCGGTCCAGCGCGTCCTGCGCCATCGCCTTCTGCTCGTCCGAGCCGCGGCACAGCGTCAGCATGATCTCGTAGCCCTGGCGCTGGTGAAAGGACTCCTCCTTGCAGACGCGGATCATCGCGCGCGCATAGGGACCATAGGAGCAGCGGCATAGCGGGATCTGGTTCATGATCGCTGCGCCGTCGACCAGCCATCCGATGGTGCCGATGTCGGCCCAGGTCAGTGTCGGATAGTTGAAGATCGAAGAATATTTCGCTTTGCCCGCGAGCATGGCGTCAACCAGCTCTTCGCGCGAGGTGCCGAGCGTCTCGGCGGCGGCGTAGAGATAGAGCCCGTGGCCACACTCGTCCTGCACCTTGGCGAGCAGCGCCGCCTTGCGGCGTAGTGTCGGCGCACGCGTGATCCAGTTGCCTTCGGGCAGCATGCCGACGATTTCGGAATGGGCGTGCTGGGAAATCTGGCGGGTGAGCGTCTTGCGATAGGCCGCCGGCATCCAGTCGTTCGGCTCGATGCGCTCCTCGGCATCGATGCGGGCCTGGAACTGCGCGGCTTTGCCTGCGTCCTCCAGACCGCGATCGTCGGTCTCGGCCGTGTTCAGCGCTTGGGTGTACATGCGCATCCTCCCGATTTGTTGGCAGGAAATATATAACACAAATTAGTTCATGCAAGATATTTCTGTAACATGTCAGTCAGGCGCCGAACCTCCGTTCCAGGAGCTTCCGCGCCGGCGGCAGGGCTCCCTTCTCGTTGGTTCCATGGCCATCGAGCCATTGTTCTGATGGAGCGAGCAGCGCGCGATAGATCTCGCCACAGAGGTCGCGGGCGGCCCGGCCCGGCCAATCCGCCGGCAGCAGGCTCTCCGGCAGCAGCGGATCGCGCAGCACGACGCGGCGGTAATAGTGGATCAGCAGGATGCGCGCGGTGAAGGCATCGGCTTCTGACAAATCGGCGCCGCGCCCGAGGGCAGCCCGAAGCGGCTCGAAGGTCTTCATGAATTTCAGATAGGCGTCCGCGGTGCGCTGCAGCGGCCAGCTTGCGCTGAGCAACCGGCGGCCGCTGTCATCCTCCGCCGAGACTTCGAGACGGATTGCGCCTGCGGCTTCGTCCGGCACCGGCACGCCCGACGGCGCGACCCAGACGCCCGGCAGCGGACTGCCGAAGCCGGCATTGCGGAGCGCCTCGCGCGAGGCGTCGCGGTCCTCCCCATTGCCGATCAGGAGCAACTCGAAGCGGCCCGTCCAGTCGGAGGGCGGCGGATCGTAGATGTGACGTGTGGCGGCCTCGAAAGTCTGTCGGCCCTTGTCGGCAAGGCGGTAGAAACTGTTGCGGCCGACCTTTTCGCGCATCAGCCAGCCGTCCGCTGCGAGACGGGACATTGCGGTCCGCACCACGCCGCTGTCGATGTCCAGGCTTTCGAAGAATTGCAGCAGCGTGCCGAGCCACACCACACCGCCACGGGGCACGATGGCGTCGCCGAACACGGTGATGACGATGGAGCCGGTGCGCGACGGCTCGCGCTTGAGCTGGTCGATGATGCGGGACAACGGATGCGCCATGCGCGAGGCATAGCGCGTTTGGTGCGGGCGCGACAATGGACGCGAGCGCTAATGCGAGAGCCGGGCTCGATCCTTCGAGACGGCGCTTCGCGCCTCCTCAGGATGAGGTCTGATCGTCTTTTCGTGGCATCCGCGCTCTCAATGCTCATGGTGAGGAACGCGGCAAGGCCGCGCGTCTCGACCATGCAGGCCCGCCTACCGATGCGGGTCGGGATACACCACGCTGCGCCAGCCGCTGCGGTCGAAGGGCTGCCACTGGCCGTCCTTCTGCGCGAGGCGGTCGGCAACCGCATAGACCGCTGCGGGATGATGGCCCATGCCGCAATGGCTGCTTTCCACCTCGATGCTCTCGGTCTGTGCGCCCGACTTCTCCATGCAGCCCTGCCAGGCGCAAACGCCGTCAGTCCGGCTGAAGATGGCGGTGGTCGGCACCGGCGGCGGCACCGCGAGCTCGCCGCCAAAACGCGGATCAACCTCGTCGGCCTTGCGCCCGCTCGCCCATTCGTAGACACGCCATGCGTTGGTCGAGCGCGGATCGCCGGCGAAGGGGCTGCCGAGCGTGATGACCTGGCGCACGCGCTCGGGCATCATCTTGGCGAGCTGGCGCGCATAAAGGCCGCCGAGGCTCCAGCCGACCAGGCTGATCTTGCGGCCGTGCTTGTCGCTGAGCTCTTCGACCAAATCCACCATGGCGTCCTGCACGCCCTCGCGCAGGCCGTAGTTGCGACCTTGACGCCAGCCGCTCACCGCATAGCCCTTGCTGGTCAGAAACGCCCGCAGCGCGCGTGTCGAGACATCGGAGGCTACGAGGCCCGGCAGCACCAGCACCGGATGCCCATCGCCGGGCGGCGCGAGGCTCAGCAGCGGCAGCGCGCCGAGGAATGCGCCGAACTCGTGGATCGCGCGCCCCTCCAGAAACATCAAGGTGCGGGACGGCGGACGCAGCGTCTGGGCAGTTGCGGTCATCAATATTTCCCCTGGGAAGAATTCCTGGAAAGGCCGCCGGCGACGAGGCCGACAAATGGGCATGAATTCCAATGCACCGGCTTCTTGATCGTTCCGCAGCGCAACATGAATCAGCTAGGCGGCCGGTTCCCAACATTCAAGCTGGAGAGGCGCGAGGTCACAATAGGCCCGCGCGTTAATGCCAACGGCCGTGACGGAAAAGTCACAACCATCGGAGCAGGAATTCCACGGAGTAGAGCGCAAGTCCGGCGAGCCCTCCGATCAGCGAACCGTTGAAGCGGATGTATTGCAGGTCACGTCCGATGTTGATTTCGATCAGCGAAATCAACTGCGACATATTCCACGCCTTGACCTGGTCCGAGATGAAAGTCGAGACGCCGCCTTTCTGATCGGCGACGAAGCTGCGCAGAACGGTCACCAGGCCCTTGTTGATCTCGCCGCGCAGTTCGGCATCGCCGGCGAGCGCTTCACCTGCGGCAACGAACATGCCGGCCAGATGATGCTGAAGCACCTGCGTCTCGCCGCTCGCGCTGCGCTCGATGAAGGAGCGCGTGTTGGCCCAAACGGTGCGAGCAAGGGCCGCAAGCTCGGGCCGCGCGAGGAGATCGCGCTTCAATCCGTCGATGCGGTCGATATAGGCTTGGTCGGTGCCGAGCCGATCGACGAATGTCAGCACCATGCGGTCGAACTCGCCGCGGAATGGATGTTTGGGATCGCTGCGGACCTCGTTGAAGAACGCGGTGGCGGACGCCACGATCTTGTTCACCAGGAATTTGTCGGCGCGGTAGAGCCTGAGCAGGGTCGGCAGTTCCGCGCGCACCTTCTCGCGGATCATCGCCATCGTTTCCTGCTGGTTCAGCGTCTCGTGCATCACGCGCAGGAGATCGTCGAACAGGATCTGGTGCCGCCCCTCCGCCACGAATCCGCGCAGCGTGCCGGCGGCCAGCGGCGCAAGGTCGATCGCCTGGAGCTGCGACGACATGCGGCGGATGATGAAGGTCATCAGGCCGGAGCTCTCGGTCGCGGAAACGGCCTCCGGCAACAGGCGTAGCGCGAAGCGCGCCAGATCGTCACTGCGCTTGCGGTCGCGCAGCCAGTCGGCGACGAAGGAGCCGAAGTCGATCTCCTTCAGCTTGGCCTCGACCGGGCCGGCCTCGAGGAAATGCACCTGGATGAATTCGCCGAGCTTGTCGGCGATGCGGGCCTGATTGCTCTGGATGATCGCGGTATGCGGAATCGGCAGACCGAGCGGCCGCTTGAACAGCGCGACCACCGCGTACCAGTCGGCGAGCCCGCCGATGGTCGCGGCCTCCGCGAAGGCCGCGATGAAGCCGAAAATGGGATGCACCGGCAACAACCACTTGGCGACCACGAACAGCGCCAAGGTCGCGGCCAGCACCAGCGTCGCCAACGTTTTCACACGGCGAAGCTCGGCCGCGCGTTCGGCGTCACCGGGAGTGTCGAAGGAATAGGTGGCAGGTGGGATCATGACTGCTTTCACCCTACTCGTCATCGCCAGCGAAGCGAAGCAGTCCAGATTCTTTCCGCGGAGACATTCTGGATTGCTTCGTCGCAAGGGCTTCTCGCAATGACGGCAGCAACGCAAAAACAAAAGGCCCGCCGAAGCGGGCCTCGAATTCAGTTTGTCGTCACGCCGGATCAGGCGGTCTTGGTGTAGACCTTGGCGAAATTGTCCTGTGCGGACTTGGCACCGTTGGCGGCGAGCTTGCCGAAATAGTCGGCGGTCGCCTTGGCGCGCGAGACGAACACTTCACCGCGGGCGCGGAGCAGGCTCGACTGGATCTCGACGGCCTCGCTGACCGACTTGGCGGACGCGAGCTTGTCGATGCCCGAGAAGAACGCGTCGGCGTCTTCGTAGATCGCCTGCTGGATGTTGCGGCTGATCTTGCCGGCCTCAGCGACGGATTCGGTCACCGCGTTCTCGACCGCGGCGGTCACGCGCTCGGAGCCGGCGAAGGCTTCGGCGGCACGGTCCTTGGCGGTGTTGGCGGTCTTCTTGACGAACTCGCGGGCAGCCTCGGGAACTTCCAGATTCTGGATGTTCTTGAAAGCGTCCTTGAAGCCCTCGAAGGCGGTGTTGGTTTCGGTGGTCATGGGGTTCTCTCCATCCTCATTGGTCTGAGCTATGGGCTCACCCCGTCCGCATTGGCCCGGGGCACGGCTTATATGGCACGGTTAATTGTGCGTCGCAATATCCATATTGCAGTGCGATATCACGAAATCGTGAACAGCCTTAATAGGAGGCACTATGCTGCCTGTCCGGCCAGAAGGTTCCCGGCCGCTGGTTCCTAGTGCTGGACGGCCCCCGGCAGCCCATAAGCCTCCATCTGGGCCTGGACCTGCGCGATGTTGTGCCCGAGCACGACGATGTCGTGGGTTTTGCCATCGACGTCCCGGACATGATCGCGCAGCAGCGCCTCGGCCTTGAAGCCAAGGCTCTCGAACAGGGCAATCGCAGCCTGCTGGTCGACCGTCATCTGGACCGAGAGCTTTTCCAGGCCGGCGCCGAGTGCAAGTGCAAAGGTCTCCTGCGAGAGCGCCTTGCCCACTCCCTGCCCGCGCACATCGGACGAGACCACCATGCGGATCTCGCCGACATGAGGCGACCAGGAATGCGGATCGCGCACTAGCGTGCCGCAACCGACGACCCGGCCGTCCTTCACCGCGAGCAGGCTCGTGATCGCGCCGCGCTCGATTTCCTTGACCCAGGCCGAGAGCACCTTCGGCTGGCTGATATTGCGCGGCAGGAACAACAGATCATGGGTCGGAAGACCCTGGCCGAAGGCGAGCACCGCCGCCTCGTCGCCGGGCGACATCAGGCGGATCTCGATATCGCCGGCATCGGTCTTGACCTGACGCGGATAGGAACGGTGCTCACTCATGTCGATCTCTTTCCCAGCCAGGAGTCCAGTTTCGGCCACAGCCGCTTCACCGCATTGGCACCGGCGACCAGCGAGACGTGACCGCCTTTCAGCATCACCTCTTCCTTGTCCTCCGAACCGATCTTCGTGATCAGGTGCTTTGCGGCGTCATAAGGCACGATGTGATCGTGCTCGGCCACCGCGTGCAGGATCGGCACCTTGATGTCTTCGAGCTTCGCCGCGCGGCCGCCGACCGACATGGTGTCGTTGAACAGCTTGTTGTCCCACATCAGGTCCTTGGTGATGGTGCGGAAATATTCGCCGGCGAGCGGCAACGTGTCGGTCGCCCAGCGATCGAACATCCGGTAGGACTTGACGAACTCGTCGTTCCAGATGTTCTCCCAGAGCTGGATCTGGCTCACCGTGCGCGAGGCCGGGCGCAGCATCTCGAACGAGGACAGGATCATCTCCGGCGGCACGTTGCCGACGCTGTCGACGAGACGGTCCACGTCGAAATAGCGGCGATCGGAGAAATTGGAGAACAGCTTCATCTCGCGGAAGTCGATCGGCGTGGTGAAACAGATCAGATTCTTCATCGGCCCGTCCTTGTGGATCGAGCCGTACAGCAGCGACAGCACGCCGCCGAAGCAATAGCCGATGACGGAGACGTCCTGCTCGCCGGAATCGGCCTGCACGCGGCGGACGCAATCCGGGATGAAGTCGAGGACGTAGTCCTCCATCCGCAGGCTCTTCTCCTCCGGCCGCGGCGCGCTCCAGTCCAGCATGTAGACGTCGTAGCCGCGCCTGAGCAGGAACTCGATGAAGCTCTGGCCGGGGACGAGGTCGAGGATGTAGCCGCGGTTGGTCGTTGCCATCACGATCAGCACCGGCACCCGGTAAATCTCGTCCGACATCGGCCGGTAGTGATAGAGGCTCATCGTGCCGCGCGAATGCAGCACGTCCTTGGGTGTCGAGCCGAGCGTCGGGCCGGAGGTCGAGAAATATTCGACGCCCTTGATGCTGCGCTGGATCGCACGCTGCACCTCGGACTGGATGCGCTCCGGGATAGATGCGAAATCAAGTCCCGTTTGCGCGTTCATGTCTGCGCTCCGCCTCCGGAGGGCGGGCGCTTCGTCCGCGGCGGCCGCGGCGCGCTGTCCAGGCCCGCCGAGATTCCGGAACTCGCCGCCATCTGGCTCAGCAGGGACTTGATCTCGCCGATCTGGGCTTCGATGGATTGGAGTCGTTCCGCAAGACCGGTGACCTGCTCCCGGCTCGGCAGGTTCATCGTGACGAGATACTTCTCCATGACCTCGCCGAGCTGCTTCTGAGCACCTGCAGCAACTCCGCCCGCACGGTTCATCGCCTGGGAAAACTCGGGCGACGACATGGCCTGGTTGGCGAAGGAGTTGAACCCCTTCTCCATCTCGCCCATCATCTTCTGCCACATGGCAACGGGGTCATTGATCTTGTCGGTCATCGGCGTCCTCCTGAAATCAAGAGCTTCGATGCCCTTCTTTTTCGGCCATACCACACCGTTGCGAGGGGCCGGTCAACCGGCAAGCGGCCCGGTGCCGCACTCACGGCTTCTTTGCAGCGCCAAAGCGTGCAATACAGCATTGATCAGCAGCGAGGGATCGCGACCGTGACCGTCCACCAGCCGCCCCAGACCGTCCGCGCCAATGGCATCGACATCTGCTACGAGATCTTCGGCAACGACAATGCCGAACCGCTGCTGCTGATCATGGGGCTCGGCGCGCAGATGATCCATTGGGACGATGCGTTCTGCGAGCAACTCGCCGCGCGCGGCTTTCGTGTGATCCGTTTCGACAACCGCGACATCGGCAAGTCGAGCCATCTCACGGGCGGCAAACGGCTGACGCCGTTCGAACTGTTGAAGCTGCGCTTGTTCCGGATTCCCGTGGCGGCGACCTACAAGCTGATCGACATGGCAAAGGACACGGTCGGCCTGATGGACGCGCTCGGCATCAACTCGGCGCATCTGGTCGGGGCGTCCATGGGCGGCATGATCGCGCAGGAGGTGGCGCTGTCATTTCCCCACCGCGTCCGTTCGCTGACCTCGATCATGTCGACCACGGGCAATCCGCGCGTACCGCCACCGACCCGCGAGGCCGCCGCGATGCTGATGGCGCCGCCGCCACGCAGCAAGGAGGAATTCATGGTCCGCTTCGGCCAAACCTGGAAGGTGCTGCGCGCCGGGCATTTTCCCGAGGAGGAAGCGCTGGACGTCGGGCGGGCCGAGCGGGTGTTCGCGCGCGGGCTCAATCCCGCTGGCGTCGGCCGGCAGCTCCGCGCCGTGCTTGCCTCCGGCAGCCGCAAGGAACGGCTCCGCGGGGTGAAGATTCCGACGCTGGTCATTCACGGCACCGTCGATCCCCTGGTTCGTCCCGAGGGCGGCAAGGACACCGCCGAGTCGATCCCGGGCGCGAAGCTCCTGATGATCGAGGGCATGGGCCACGCGCTGCCGATGCGGTTCTGGCCGGAGATCATCGGCGCGATCGACAAACACGCGCATGGCGCGGCGGCACAGGCGGCATAGACCGCCGGTGTCCTTGCGGTGACTATGTGAGCGGCCGGTTACTCTCTTAACGCCAGCCGGCACGGAAGCTATACAGGCCCTCGTCAATCGCAAAGAGGCTCGGCCTCGCGGAGCTCCCATGCATTCCATCGTTCGGCTAGGCGCAATGATCGCTGCTGCCATTCTCGTGCTCTCACTCGCCGCTGGCGCCGCCATGGCGGGTAGCGCGCAAGAAGAAGCCAATCGCAAAACCGTGCTCGACTTCTACGAGAAGGGTCTCAACCAGAAGGACGCTGACGCAGCCCTCGCCCATGTCGGCGACCGCTACGTCCAGCACAACCCCAACGCCGCCGACGGCCCCGAGGGCTTCCGGAAATTCATCGGCTTCCTGCGCGAGAAGTTTCCGAACTCGCACAGCGAGATCAAGCGCAGCTTCGTGGATGGCGACTTTGTCATCCTGCACGTTCACTCCGTTCGCGAGTCCGGCACCAGGGGCCGCGCCATCGTGGACATCTTCAAGCTGGAGAACGGCAAGATCGTCGAACACTGGGACGTCGTTCAGGACATTCCTGAAAATCCGGCAAACGGCAACACGATGTTCTAGCCAGGAGGCGTAGCCCGGATGGAGCGCAGCGTAATCCGGGAAATCCGTGCGCGCCGATCGACCGCCCCGGATTGCGCCGCGCTCCATCCGGGCTACAAGTCGGGCCGACTAGCCTTTCCTCGCGATCCAGATCAGGTGGCGCGCACCGCCGCCTCTTCCGGTGGCGCGAACGTTGATTTCATTGACGTCGAAGCCGGCACGGCCGAGGCGCTTGGTGAAAGCCGCGTTGGGTCCCGAGGACCAGACGGCGAGCACGCCACGCGGTCGCAACGCCGTCTTCGCCGCCGTGAGCCCGCTCGCATTGTAGAGCGCATCATTGCCCTTCCGGGTCAGTCCTTCCGGTCCGTTGTCGACGTCGAGCAGGATGGCATCGAAGGCCGACCGCTTTGCCCGGATGATCTCGCCGACATCGGTCTCCTGGATGCTCACCCTGGCATCGTCGAGACTGTCGCCGAACACCTCAGCCATCGGACCCCGTGCCCAGGTGACCACCGCAGGCACGAGTTCGGACACCACGATCTTCGCCTTGCTTCCAAGCACGGCCAGCGCCGCGCGTAGCGTAAAGCCCATGCCAAGGCCGCCGATCAGGACGACGGGCTTTGCGACATTCTCGATCTGCTTTGCCGCCAGCGTCGCGAGCGCCGCTTCAGAGCCCGACAGGCGGCTGTTCATCAGCTCGTTGCTGCCGAGCTTGATGGAGAACTCCTTACCCCGCCGCATCAGCCGGAGCTCTTCGTCGGAGCCGGGGATCTTGGCGGTGTCGATCTTTTCCCAGGGAATCATGCCAGAGCTTTAGCACGATTAATCCGTAGCCCGGATGGAGCGCAGCGAAATCCGGGAAACACTCTCGTGAGGAAAAGACCGCCCCGGATTGCGCTGCTCCATCCGGGCTACGGCAGCGAGGGCTTGGCCTACCCTCCCGCCCAGACGTCGAGCACATAGCGGTTCTTCGCACCCATCTCATCGATCCAGCGTGCGCTGGCAGCGGCATCGCTGCCGCTCTTCTCGCCGTGGATCGCGACGAGGGCCGCCTTCACGTCGGGCTCCATCTTGCTGCCATCGCCGCAGACATAGATGATCGCACCCTGCTCGATCAGCGGCCACACCTTGTCCTTTTGCGCGGCGAGCACATGCTGCACATAGCTCTTCGGCCCGGCCGCGCGCGAGAACGCCGTGAACAACTCGGTGATGCCGCCCGCCGCAAGCGCCTTGAGTTCATCGGCGTAGAGAAAATCCTGGTCGGGATGACGGCAGCCGAAGAACAGCATGGCCGGTCCGAGGGTCGCCCCCTTCGCTTTGCGCGCGGCGCGCTCCTGGAGGAAGCCGCGGAAGGGCGCAAGGCCCGTTCCCGGGCCTATCATGATGATGGGCACGGAAGGGTCATCGGGCAGCCGGAAGCCGGCCTTGGTCTCGCGCACCGTCGCATAGATCGCATCGCCTGCGCGCCGGTTGGCGAGATAGTTCGAGCAGATGCCTTTGTAGACACCGCGGCCGGAAGCGGCCGGACCTTCGACCACGCCGACCGTAACGCTGCAACGCGCCGGATCTACCGACGGCGAGGACGAGATCGAGTAATAGCGCGGTGCCAACAGCGAGAGCATTTCCAGATAGACGTGGAACGGAAGCTCGCAAGCGGGGTACTCGAGCAGCAGGTCGAACACCGATTTGCGTTTGGCCAGAATCTCGCTCCGATAACGCTCGAGCGGCTCAGCCTCCTCGCCGACGAAGGCCAGCAATTTCGGCTTGGTGACCGGGCAGCGGGTGTGCTCGGCCATGATCTGGATCTGCTTGCGCGTCGCGACCTGCTGCAGCTCGACGAATTCGCTCAGCAGGCGGCCGACCGACACGGCCGCGCCGACCGGCAATTGCGCGCGGCGACCCTCGGTAACCTGGAGCCTGATCTGGTCGGCGGGCAGGAAGCCGAAGCGGCGGGCAACAGAATCCACCAGCGTGGGATCGTTGCGCGGAACGACGCTCAAATGGTCGCCGACGCGATAAGTCAGATTGGACGGCAGTTGCACCTCGATGTGCCGCGTCGAGCGCTCCGACGGATTAGCTCCGCTCTTGTTCTGAAGCTCGTCGTTGACCAGCACCTTCATCGCCACCGCGCCACCCTGGGCCACGATGGTGTTGACCGCGGTCACCGCCACCGGCTCGATCGCGTAGAGCGGATCGTCTTCCGCGGTCCGGGTGAAATTCCAGTCGATGCCGAATTCCTTGGTGGCGACCTGGGCCGCGGCCGGGAACCATTTCTGGAACTGGCCGTCGAGATCGCTGCGCGCATCGCCCTCGCCGCGCGGATAGACCGCGCGTGCACCGTGCTTCGACAATTGCTCGTCGATGAAGCGCGGCACCGATTGATAGGTCGCGGCCCAGTCGCTGTTGCCGCAGCCGAACACGGCGTAACGCACGTTGGCAAAGGCATCGTTCGGCAAATCGCTGCCGAGCCATTTGACGAACTGCGTCGCATTGTCGGGCGGTGCGCCATTGTAGGAGGCGCAGATGATCAGCACACCGCCCTCCTGGGGCAGCTTGCCGACGTAATCGTCGAGCGGTCCAAGGTGAACGGCAAAGCCATTGATCTCGGCGAGATCGGCCATGCGCGTTGCGAGCTCCTCGGCGGTGCCGAGATTGGAGCCGTACAGTACCAGCATCGGCGTGTTGTGGCCGGGCCGCGTGGTGGGCTGGCGCTGCGCCTTCGGCGCCGAAGCCACGGCCGCGACAGGCCCGCCATAAGCGCCGCGCTCACGGTCGGCCCGCGGGCGGACCTTGATCTTGAAGCCCTCCGGCTTCATCGTCAGCGTCTCCTTCAGGTGCATCTGATAACGCTGATGATCGATCAGCTTGAAGCGCTGGAGGATCATGCCGAGGGCGAGCGCCGCCTCGTGCATGGCGAAGCCGCGCCCGATGCAGGCGCGCTGGCCGTTACCGAACGGCTTCCAGGCATTGATCGGCCGCTTGGCTTCCGCCTCGCGGCTGAAATTCTCGGGATCGAAGGCATCCGGATTGGGTCCCCAGACCGAGGGATCGCGATGCAGCGCCGTCACCAGGATGGTGGTGAAGGTGCCCTTCCGGAGCTTGTACTTTCCGCCGCCGATGGTTTCGTCGTTCAGCGGCGAGATGCCATAGGCCGGCGCCGGCGGCCACAACCGCAGCGCCTCTTTCAGGATCTGCGTGATGTAGGTGAGCTGCGTCACCTGCTGATAGGTCGGCTTCGCATTGACATCGGGACCGAAGACGCGGTCGACCTCGTCATAGGCCTTCTTGAGAATGTCGGGATGCTTGAGCAGGGCATACAGCGTGTAGGACAGCAGGCCGCTGGTGGTCTCGTGGCCCGCGATCAGGAAGGTGTTGATCTGGTAGCGGATGTTGACGTCGTCGAGCTGTTCGCCGGTGGCGCGGTCCACGCCGGTCATCATCGCGGCGAGCATGTCCTTCTTGTCGTCGACGGCGTCCGCGCTCTTGCGGCGCTCCGCGATGATCTCATCCACCATCTTGTTCATGAAGGCGACGTCTTCGGCGAGCGTCTTGCGCCGCTTCTGCATCCAGAGCTGCTCGAACGGCAGGCCGCGCGTCATCATGATGGTTTCGAGCGAGCGCACCAGCGATTCGACGAAGGGATGGTAGTCGCGGCGGTAGAACGAGTTGAACCGGTACTCGAAGCCGCACAGGCCGATCGTGTCCAGCGTCAGCGCCGTCATATCATGGACGACGTCGATCTCGTCGTCGGCGTTGAGCCGCTCCCATTTCTGGACCAGTTGCTCGGCGATATCGACCATGCTCGGATGGTAGGACTGCATGGCGCGGTTGCCGAACGGCTGCAGCAGGATGTTGTGCGCCTTGCTCCAGTTCGGCTCCTTGGTATCGGCCGTGAACAGGCCGTCGCCGCCGACCGCACGCACGCGCCGCAGCGCGCCGCGCACCGTCTTGTCGAAGCGCTTCTCGTCGGAGAGCTCGTCGACGAGATCATGGCCGGAGACGACGACGATCGGCGAGCCCATCATGTCGAGCCAGAAGATCGGACCGAGCTCCTTGGCAAGCCGCGTCAGATGCTGCACGGGGGCGGCTGCGTCGAGCGACAACATGTTGCCGACCACGGGCTTGGTCGGCGGATGCGGAATTGGATCCAGTCGGTTCTTGGATGACATTAAACGTGCTTCCCCCTCATCGCGTCATTCCGGGGCGATGCGCAGGATCGAACCCGGAATCTCGAGATCGCGGGTCCGGTCCTTCAGACCGCCCCGGAATGACGTCTCACTCAAACTGGCGACTGCGTCGTCAGCCAAACCGCCTTCTACGCCATTCGATCAGCTTGGCGCTGACCTCTTCCGGCTTCTCCTGCTGCGTCCAATGGCCGCTGTCCTTCACGAGATACTTCTCGAGATCTCCGATCAGCTTCTCCATGCCGTCGGCCGCCGATGGCGGCAGCACCGCGTCGTTCTCGGCCATGATCATCAGAGACGGCACGTGCACGTGGTGGTCCAGCCCTTTCGACCGCTCCCAATTGCGGGTGAAGTTACGGTACCAGTTGATGCCGCCGGTGAAGCCGGTTGTCGTGAACGTATCGACGAACACCTTCTTCTCCTCCGCCGACAGGATCGGCGTCCGCGGATCATGCTTGGCGTCGTAATTCGCGATCATCTGCGGAAACGCCAGGTTGATCCGGGGCGAAGCTCCGACGCCGGCAATCGGCTCTTCGGCCGGCGTACCGGCGGGCCGCGCGACAGGCTTGCGCATGAAGGCATCAAAGGTTTCTTCAACGCGGCTGCTGAAGATCCTGTCCGGCTCGCGGGCGGGATCCTGGAACTGGACGATGTACATCTGGTCGCCGAAGCGCTGGCGGAACAGCGCGATCGGGTCCGCCGGCGCACGGTCCCAATGCGGCGTGTTGACGCCGACCACGCCGGCGACGCGCGTGGGATGCCGCAGCGGCATCTGCCAGACGACGAAGCCACCCCAGTCGTGGCCGACGAAGATCGCTTTGTCGATCCCGAGATGATCGAGCAGACCGACGAGATCGCCGGTCAAATGCTCCATGTCGTAGTCCTCGACCGGCTCCGGCCGATCGGACGCGCCATAGCCGCGCTGGTCGGGCGCGATCACGCGGATGCCAGCTTCGCTCAGCGCCTTGATCTGGTGGCGCCAGGAGAAGGCGAGTTCGGGCCAGCCGTGGCACAGCACGACCGGCGGCTTGTCGTCGGCCGGACCCGCCTCGTAATAGCCCATGCGGATTCCGTTCGTTGTCGCGAACTTGAGCGGCGGCATTTCAATCATCACGAACTCCTACTCGGCAGCGCCCTTGATGTCCGCGGCCGGCGGCGCGTAGGCGGCCTCCAGCGCAGCGAACTCTTCCGGCAACATGTCACACATCACCTGCACGTGCGGAATGATGTTGGCGCCGACGATGAAGCCGAAGTCGAGCTGGTCGCGATAGCTCTGCACGGTGATGTTGAGCGCCTGCCCGTGAGTCGAGATCGACACCGGGAAGATGTGCAAGAGCTCGGCGCCCGCGGCATAGAGCGTCTGCCGCGGTCCCGGCACGTTGGACACCGTGATGTTGGCGGCCGGCGGCAGCATGTCGGACAGGTTCGAGCGGCTGTAGAGCAGCGCCAGGATCTGCACCATGATCGGCGCGCCCAGCATCGAGATGTTGGAGACCTGCGGCATCAGCGCCCGCAGCGGATGCGACATCTCCTTGGACTTGGTCGATTGCGCGATGATGGCCTCGAGCCGCGCCTTGGGATCGTCGATATTGGTCGCGATCGAACAGATCATGCCGAACACCTGGTTGTTGGCCTCGGTGTTGCCCTCCTCGCGCAGCGAGATCGGCACGGCGGCGGTCAAGGATTTCGCCGGCAGCGTGCCGTATTGCTGCAGGTAGCGGCGGACCAGGCCGGAGGCGAGCGCCAGCACGACGTCGTTGAGCTTGCCGCCGGCCAGCTTGGCCAGCGCCTTCGCTCGCGAGAGCGAGATCGACACGCCGGCGAAACTGCGCTCCGAGGAGATGGTCTTGTTGAGCATGGTTGGCGGCGACACCATGCTGGCGAGGCTCTCGCGCGATTTGGGATCGGCGACCTTGCCGAGCACCTCGGAGACGCTCTTGAGCACGGTCGGGATGTTACCGGCAAAGCGGACCGCACTCTCGATCTGGTACATCGCATTGTCGAACAGGATCGAGCCGATGTCGCTCTTACCGGTGCGCGGCAGTTGCAGGTTCTTCGCGGCGGCCGAAGCATCAAGCGGCTGGCTGAAGAGCTGCTGATAGGAATCGAGCAGGTTCGCGGCGATGTCGCGCGGCTCCTGTCCGGGCTTACTACCAGCTGTCGGCGGATCGACCTGCCGCGGGATCGGCGAGATGTCGTAGATCATGTTGGTCAGGGCCGCACCGGCACCACCGTCGATGGCGGCATGGTGCATCTTGGAATAGAGCCCGACCTCGTTGTCCTTCATGCCCTCGAATACGTAGAACTCCCAGAGCGGGCGGGCGCGGTTAAGCAGCTTGGCATGCATCCAGCCGACGATGCGCTCGAGCGTGGCGCGATCGCGCGGCTGCGGCAGGCTGGCGCGGAAGATGTGACGGTCGATGTCGAACTGGTCGTCCTCGACCCAGGAGGGATGATCGATGTCGAGCGGCGCCTTCTCCAGCCGCGCCTTGAGGATCGGCGCGATGTGCAGGCGCGAGACGATCATCGCCTTGAAGTCTTCGAAGAAGTCGCCCTTGTAATCGTCGGGCAGGCGAAAGATCGCCATGCTTCCGACATGCATCGGCATTTCCGGTGTTTCCAGATAGAGAAACGACGCATCCAGTGACGACAGCTTCTTACCGTCAGCCATAGTTCCCTCCCGCAAGATTTCGACGGGCGCCTTGATGGCGCTTCTCGTCAGGCCGATACTGCCTGTTCCGCCGGGGCATATGCAATGGCAAACGGCCCGGCCCGGTCAAATGGCGAGAATTCCCCCTCCGGCTGCGCCAGGCGGTCCGCCACGGCCCACAGCGCTGCGGGGTTCACCCCGAGCCCGATATGGCTCGCCAGGTGCACCTCGATATTCTCGGCGCGGTCGGATGGGCGCAGCACGCAGGTCCGCCAATTGACGACACCGTCGGCGCGCGAATAGACCGACGTCGTCGGCACCGGCAGGTCCCCGGCGATCGCCTCGCGCAACGCGGCCAAATCTTCGACCCGCTCGCCAGACATCGCCTCGTAGAGCCGCGTAGCGTGGGTCGCCCGCACGTCGTTGGCGAAGGGGCTGCCGAGCGTCACGACATAACGCACCATGTCGGGCGCCCAAAGCGCGAGATCGCGGGCGTAAACGCCGCCGAGGCTCCATCCCACCAGGCTGACCTTGCGTCCGGTGGCGGCGTGGATCTCGGAGAGGCGCGACCGCAGAGAATCCCGCATCCGTGCCACCCCGCCGAGATTGCGGCCCATCCGCCAGGCATGTGCCTCATAACCGAGCTCGCTGAGATAGCGCCGCATCGGCGCCATCGAAAGGTCGCTGGCGAGGAACCCCGGCAGCGCCAGCACCGGATGGCCGTCGCCCCTCGGCGCGCGCATCAGGAGCGGCGACAGCAAAAGGCTCGCATTGAACTCGAACAAGCCGCGCGCCTCGGCCAACAGCAGGCCGAGAGGCGGCGGGCGAAGCCGGCCCTCTTCCAGCGTCCCGTCCCGTCCGGGCGACACTATTTCTTCTTGTCGCTGCTGCGCGTGCCACCGAGGCCCGCCATCGTGACGAACATGTCCTGAAACCGCTCGGCAATCTTCGGATCGAAGGTGAACCAGCTCTGGATCAGCGATTCCGGCGAGACCTTCTCGATGTTGCTCAGCACCTGCTGCTGCAGCTTCTCCATCACCGCCGTCTGCATCGGTGCCACATCGGGCAAACCGAAGAATTGGCGGGCCTCGAGAGGGGTGCAGTCGATTTCAATGTTAACTTTCATATCCCCTCCGGCTGAGATTCGAGCGGCCTGTCGCAGTATCGCCGCGACTTGTGGTGCGACGCAAGCGACCTGACGCCGGCCTGACATGTCCCGACCCGCAATCGGCCAAGTATGGTCAACCAAAGTCGAAAGCCGCAAGTCCTCTATGCCCGGCGGCATGATCAGCATTGCTGCCCAGCGGCGCAACTTTGGCGCGTTCCTTGCTGGAATGGCGCTTGCACGGGTCGAGAACTCTGGGCAACATGGATTGATCGGCCGGCCGAACAAATCAAAAATCATCGGCACGGCAGAGTGGAGAGGGTCAAGAATGTCAGTAGGTCGAAGTCTGTTTGCGGCGACGCTCGCCGGTGCGCTTGCGTTGTCGGTTTCGCCGGCGTTGAGCCAGACGCTGCGCTATGCCAACCAGGGTGACCTGAAGTCGCTCGATCCCTATACCCTCAACGAGAGCACCACCCACGCCCACCTCGGCCACGTCTATCAAGGTCTGACCGCGCGCGACAAGGATCTCAAGATCATTCCGGCGCTGGCGGAAAGCTGGGAAACTCCGGAGCCGACCCGCTGGCGCTTCCATTTGCGCAAGGGCGTGAAATTCCACAACGGCGATCCCTTCACCGCGGACGACGTGCTGTTCTCCGCCGATCGCGTCCGCAAGAAGGGGTCCAACATGCAGACCCGCCTTGCAGCCGACGTCAAGGTCGTCAAGGTCGACGATTACACCGTCGACTTCATCCTGCCCTCGCCCAACCCCATCCTGCATAACTCGTGGGATGTTTGGTACATCATGGACAAGAAATGGGCGGAGGCGAACAACGTCGTCGATCCGACTCCGGTCGCGGCGACCACGCCGAGCTACGCCTCGCTCAATGAAAATGGCACCGGCCCCTTCATGATCGAAAGCCATCAGCCCGGCGTGAAGACCGTATTCAAGGCCAACCCCAACTATTGGGGCAAGGTGGAAGGTAATTTGAAGGAGATCATCTTCACCCCGATCTCTTCCGACGCGACCCGCGTCGCCGCGCTGCTGTCGGGCGAAGTCGACGTCATCGAGCCGGTGCCGATCCAGGATATTTCCCGCGTCGATTCCAGCCCGAACGCGCAGGTCCTGAAAGGGCCGGAGCTACGCACCATCTTCCTCGGCTTCGACCAGACCCGCGACGAATTGCTCTACTCCAACGTCAAGGGAAAGAATCCGTTCAAGGACGTCCGCGTCCGCGAGGCCTTCTACAAGGCGATCGACATCGAGCTGATCAAGACGCGCGTGATGCGCGGATTGTCGACGCCGTCGGCGCTGATGATCGCCCCGGAATTGTTCGTGCTCTCCAAGGACTTCACGCGGCCGAAATTCGACCCTGACGGCGCCAAGAAGCTCCTGACCGAGGCCGGCTATCCCGACGGCTTCGAGGTCACCATGGATTGTCCGAACGATCGCTACGTCAACGACGCCGCGATCTGCCAGGCCGTGGTCGGCATGCTTGCCCGCATCGGCGTCAAGATCAATCTGTTGGCGCAGCCGAAGGCTCAATATTTCGCCAAGGTCTTGAAGCAGGGCAACTACCAGACCTCGTTCTACCTCTTGGGCTGGACGCCGAGCACGATGGATTCCCACAACGTGCTCTATGACATCATGGGCTGCCGCGACGATGCGAAATCCTCGCGTGGCGAGGCCAATCTCGGCGGCTATTGCAACAAGGAGTTCGACGCCATTACGGACAAAGTGCTGGTTGAAACCGACACCTCCAAACGCAACCAGCTGATCAAGCAGGCGTATGAAATCAGCATCAAGGATTGGGCCTACATCCCGCTGCACCAGCAGGCTCTGGCCTGGGGCGTATCGAAGAAGGTCAACCTGCCGCAACGTGCCGACAATCTGGTCATGTTCCATTGGGCGACCAAGAAGGAATAGCGTCCGTTGAACACGAGGTCCCGGAAGCGTTAGGCGTCCGGGACCTTTCCTTTTCCGGCTGACAAGGACGTCAGCCGCACGCACACCCAAGGTCAGTGGAAGGCATGCTCGCTTTCACCCTTCGCCGCGCCCTTCAGGCCATCGGCGTCATGTTCGCCGTCGGCATCATCGCGTTCTCGATGTTCCGCTTCGCTGGCGACCCCGTCAACCAGATCGTCTCGATCGACACGCCTGCGGCCGAGCGCGCAGCCGTGCGCAAGTCGCTCGGCCTCGACGATCCCGTGCCGGTCCAGTTCGTGCGCTATTTCGCCGATGCCGTTCAGTTCAAGTTCGGCGTCTCCTACCAGTTCCGCCAGCCGGTCTCGACGTTGTTGATGGAGCGAATGCCCGCGACCCTCGAACTCGCAATCTGCGCGACGGTCTTTGCGATGGTTCTCGGCATCCTCATGGGGGTCTATTCGGCGCTCAGGCGGGACACCTTGCTCGCCAAGCTATTCCAGGCGGTGTCGCTGATCGGCATCTCGCTGCCGACCTTCCTGATCGGCATACTCCTGATCTATCTGTTCGCGGTGACATTGGGCTGGCTGCCCTCGTTCGGCCGCGGTGAGGTGGTCAAGCTCGGCTGGTGGACGACGGGCCTGCTCACGCTGTCGGGACTGAAGGCCCTGATCATGCCGTCGATCACGCTCGGCCTGTTTCAGATGACGCTGATCATGCGGCTGGTGCGCGCAGAGATGCTGGAAGTGCTGCGAACCGACTATATCCGCTTCGCCCGCGCCCGCGGGCTGACCACCCGCGCCATTCATTTCGGCCATGCGCTGAAGAACACGCTGATCCCCGTGATCACGGTGGCCGGGCTTCAGTTTGGCTCGGTTATTGCATTTTCGATCATTACCGAAACCGTGTTCCAATGGCCGGGCATGGGACTTTTGTTCGTGCAGGCCGTGCAAAACGTCGATATCCCGATCATGGCCGCCTACCTGCTGATGGTTTCGCTGATCTTCGTCACCATCAATCTGGTGGTCGATATCCTCTATACCGTGGTCGATCCGCGCCTGCGCTCGACCGTCGGTCGCGCCGCATAAGGCAGCCCGCATGTCCGACGCAGTGGTTTCCAATTCCGGCGAGCAGAGTGCAAAGCCGCCCCGAGCCGCCCAGAGCTGGTTCAGCCGCGCGCTCGACAGCGATCTCTTCTATTCGTTCCGCCGCTCCAAGCTCACCATGGTGGCGGCGGCGATCACACTCTTGTTCTTCCTGCTCGCGATCTTCGCCAACTGGCTTGCGGTGCAGAACCCCTTCGACCCCGCACAATTGCAGTTGATGAATTCGCGGATCTCACCGTTGTGGACCGCGGACGGCCAGAGCCCGTTCCTGCTCGGCACCGACGAGCAGGGCCGCGACGTGTTCTCCGCCATCCTCTACGGCATGCGCATCTCGCTCGCCGTCGGTGTTGCCGGGGTGATCTTCGCCGGTGCGCTCGGCATCGCGCTCGGCCTGATCGCCGGCTATTTCGGCGGCGCTGTCGACGGCGTGATCATGCGCATCGCCGACGTGCAGCTCACTTTCCCCGCCATCCTGATTGCGCTGCTGGTCAACGGCATCGCGAAATCGGTCCTCGGCAACCGCTTGGACGCCACCAGCATGCTGGTCGTGCTGGTGATCTCGATCGGCCTGAGTTTCTGGGTGGGTTATGCCCGCACGGTGCGCAGCTCAGTCATGGTCGAGAAGAACAAGGACTATGTAGCCGCCGCGCAGCTGATCGGCCTGCCCGCACCGAAGATCATGCTGCGGCACGTGCTGCCCAACACGATGGGCCCGATTCTGGTCATCGCCACGATCAACCTGGCGCTCGCCATCATCACCGAGGCGACGCTGTCCTTCCTCGGCGTCGGCCTGCCGGACACCATGCCCTCGCTCGGCACGCTGATCCGGATCGGCAACAATTATTTGTTCGCAGGCGAATGGTGGATCGTCGCGTTTCCCGGTCTAGCGCTGGCGGCGCTGATCCTGTCGATCAACCTGCTCGGCGATTGGCTGCGCGACGCGCTCAACCCGAAACTTCGATGAGCGTGCGTTCCAAATGACCGAACCCGTCCTCTCCGTGCGTGATCTTCATGTGGAGTTCGCCTCCCGCCGTGGCTCGCTACGCGCCATCGACGGCGTCTCTTTCGACATCGCCAGGGGCGAGGTGCTCGGCGTTGTCGGCGAATCCGGCGCCGGCAAGTCCGTCACCGGGCTCTCCGTGATCGGCCTGATCGATCCGCCCGGCCGCATCGCCGGCGGCGAGATCCATCTCGCTGGCCTGCGCATCGACAGTTTGCGGCCCGAGGAGATGCGCCGCATCCGCGGAAAACGGATCGGCATGATCTTCCAGGATCCGCTCACCTCGCTCAATCCGCTCTACCGGGTCGGCGACCAGCTCGTGGAGACGATCCGGACTCATCTGAATCTGTCCGAAACGGCGGCCCGCCGTCGCGCCATCGACCTCTTGGCCGAGGTTGGCATTCCCGCACCGGAAAAGCGCATCGACGGCTATCCGCACGAGTTCTCCGGCGGCATGCGCCAGCGCGTGGTGATCGCGCTGGCGATCTGCGCCGAGCCGGAGCTGATCATCGCGGACGAGCCGACCACCGCGCTCGACGTCTCCGTGCAGGCGCAGATCATCTCGCTGATCAAGCGGCTGGGCCGCGACCACGGCACCGCCGTAATGCTCGTGACTCACGACATGGGCGTGATCGCCGAGACGTCGGACCGGGTCGCGGTGATGTATGCGGGCCGCATTGCCGAGATCGGTCCCGTGCAGGACGTCGTGAAGAACCCGCTGCACCCTTACGCCAAGGGCCTGATGGGCGCGATCCCGACGCTGGCCGGAGACCACGACCGCCTCGTGCAGATTCCCGGCTCCATGCCGCGCCTGTCGGCGATCCCGCCGGGCTGCTCGTTCAATCCGCGCTGTGCCTTCGCCTTCGATCGCTGCCGGGTCGATCGCCCCGAACCGCTGCCGCGCGGCGCGCAATCGGTCGCCTGCCATCTCTATGACAATGTGCCGGCGGAGAGCGCAGCATGAGCGCTCCCTTCGTTCAGGCGACAGACCTGCGCCGCGTCTTCGACGTCTCGAAGCCCTGGCTCAACCGCGTGCTCGAAGGCGGGCACCTCGAATATCTCAAGGCGGTCGATCACGTCACCTTCGATATCCGGAAGGGCGAGACGTTTGCATTGGTCGGCGAATCCGGCTCCGGCAAGACGACCGTAGCCCGCATGGTCGTCGGCCTGCTGCCGCCGAGCTCAGGCGACGTGCGGATCGACGGTGTGTCGATGACCGATTCCCGGCAGGCGGCGGCCCGTCGGAAGCTGCGCCGCCGTATCCAGATGATCTTCCAGGATCCCTATGCGAGCCTGAACCCCCGCTTCCGCGTCGATGCCATCATCTCCGAGCCGATCCGCGCCTTCGACCTGATCCAGGGCGAGCGTGACATCCAGGCCCGCGTCAGCGAGCTGCTCAGCCTCGTCGGCCTGCACCCCGACGACCGGCTGAAATTTCCGCACGAATTCTCCGGCGGCCAGCGCCAGCGGATCGCGATCGCGCGGGCACTCGCATCGGACGCCGAATTCATCGTCTGCGACGAACCGACCTCGGCGCTCGACGTCTCCGTGCAGGCGCAGATCCTGAACCTGATGCGCGACCTCCAGGACAAATTCGGTCTGACCTACATGTTCATCAGCCACAACCTCGCCGTGGTCCGCCACATGGCGAGCCGCGTCGGCGTGATGTATCTCGGCCGCATCGTCGAGATCGCGGAAGGACGCGAGCTGTTTGCGCGCCCGCGCATGCCCTACACCAAGATGCTGCTCGGTGCGGTGCCCGATCTCGCCATGAGCGGCCGCCAGCGCATACCAGTGAAAGGCGAGATCCCGAACCCGATCAATCCCCCCTCCGGCTGCGCCTTCAATCCGCGCTGCCCACTGGCGTTCGATCTATGCCGCAAGGAGACGCCGGAACTGATCGGCGGCGTCGCCTGCCACGCGGTCAACACCGCGCCGGCCCCGGCGTGACGCGCGCGTGCCATGCAGCCTGCGCATTTGGCGCTGGCGTGGCCCTGTGATCAATTGCGCGCGTCGCAAACGAGGTACCCCATGGCCAGCAACGTCAATCCCGATCCGTTCACGACGAGGCCGGAGATCGAAGGCACCTTCGGGGTCGTCGCCACCACGCACTGGATTGCGACCGCCGTCGGCATGAGCATTCTGGAAAAGGGCGGCAATGCCTTCGATGCCGGCGTCGCCACCGCCTTCACGCTTCAGGTGGTCGAGCCGCATCTCAACGGACCCGGCGGCGACGTGCCGATCATCGTCCATGACGTCAAGCTTGGCCGCACCGAGGTGATCTGCGGCCAGGGCCCGGCCCCGGCGCGCGCCACCATCGCGCATTACAGGAGCGAAGGCCTCGACATGGTCCCCGGCACCGGCCTGCTCGCGGCCTGCGTGCCCGGCACCTTCGAATCCTGGATGATGCTGCTGCGCGACTACGGCACGATGCGCGTGCGCGACGTGCTGGAGCCGGCGATCTCCTATGCGCGCGACGGCTATCCGCTGGTCGAGCGCGCCTGCGCCACGATCCAGACCGTCGAGCAGCTGTTTCGTCAGCACTGGCCGACCTCGGCCGCGGTCTATTTGCCGAACGGCGAAGTGCCGAGGCCCGGCACGCTCTTCACCAACAAGACGCTGGCCGCAACCTATGCCCGCATTCTCGGCGAGGCCGAAAGCGGCGGCGGCGGCCGCGATGTCGAGATCGAGCGGGCGCGGAAGGCCTGGTCGCGGGGCTTCGTTGCGGAAGCCATCGACAAATTCTGCCGCACGCAAGAGGTCATGGACGTCAGCGGCTCACCGCATCGCGGCGTGCTCTCGGCGGACGACATGGCGCGCTGGCAGCCGACGGTCGAGGCCCCGCTCACCTACGATTATGGCCGCTACACCGTCTGCAAGGCCGGCGTCTGGAGCCAGGGCCCTGTGACGCTGCAACAGCTCGCGCTGCTCAAGGGCTTTGCGCTCGACGGCCTCGACCCGACCGGTCCGGAGTTCATCCATCTCCAGATCGAATGCGCGAAGCTCGCCTTCGCCGACCGGGAAAAATTCTACGGCGACCCCAAGTTCACCGAGATCCCGATCGCAACGCTGTTGTCGAACGCCTACAACGACGAGCGGCGCAAGCTCGTCACCGACAGGGCCTCGCTTGATTTCATCCCCGGCTCCGTTGAAGGCTTTGGCGGCGTGGTCAAGCTGCGCCGCGCAGAAGGGCAGCGCGAAGCGGTCGGTGCGCTTGGCGCCGGTGAGCCGACCGTGGGTCGCTTCGGCGAAGTGCGCGGTGACACCGTGCATTTCGACATCATCGACAAGGCCGGCAACATGGTGTCCTCGACGCCGTCCGGCGGATGGCTGCAGTCCTCGCCGATCATTCCGGAGCTCGGCTTCTGTCTCGGCAGCCGCGCCCAGATGTTCTGGCTGGAGGAAGACCATCCCGCCGCGCTCGCGCCGGGCAAGCGGCCGCGCACCACGCTGTCGCCCACCATGGCGCTGCGCGATGGCGAGCCGTATCTCGCCTGGGGCTCGCCCGGCGGCGATCAGCAGGACCAGTGGATCACGCAGTTCTTCCTGCGCCACGTCCATTGCAACCTCAACCTCCAGGAGGCGATCGACGCGCCGGCCTGGCACTCCGAGCATTTCCCGATCTCGTTCTGGCCGCGCACCGCGCGCCCGGGTGTGCTGGTGGTCGAGAACCGCGTGCCCAAGGCCACGATCGAGAACCTGCGCGAGCGCGGGCATATCGTCGAAGTCGGCCCCGACTGGTCGGAAGGCCGCCTCACCGCGGCCTCGCGGGTTGGCGTTCGCCGCCGCGCCGCCGCCAACCCGCGCGGCATGCAAGGCTACGCGGCGGGACGCTGAGGGCAGCACATGACCTGGTCGATCATCGCGCGCGATCCTGCCACCGGCCAGTTCGGCATCGCGGTTGCGACACGCTTCTTCGCCGTCGGCGCACGTGTCCCGTACATCGCTGCCGGTCTCGGCGCCATCGCAACGCAGGCCTTCGTCAATCCCTATTACGGCATCGACGGCGTCAAGCTGCTACGCGAAGGCCTCAATGCCCACGACATCCTCGCCACACTGCTTGCAACCGACGACGGCCGCGAAAGCCGCCAGATCCATGTCATGGATGCGAGCGGCGAGATCGCCGCGCATACCGGGCGAGATTGCGTCGACTGGTGCGGCCACATCGCAGGCAGCGGCTTCTCCATCGCCGGCAACATGCTGACGGGCGCCGACGTGCTCGACGAGACCGCCAAGACCTACATCGCCAATGACAGCCTGCCCTTCCCGCGCCGCTTGCTCGCGGCAATGCGCGCGGGCGAAGCCGCCGGCGGCGACAAGCGCGGCAAGCAATCCGCAGCGCTGCTGATCCACGCCGAGGAGGAATGGCCGGCGCTGGACATTCGCGCCGACGATCATCCCGATCCGCTCGGCGAGCTCGAGCGGCTCGAGCAGGTCAGCCACGAGCTATGGGTGCACTTCCGCGCTTCGATGCCGACGCGGCAGAACCCGGCCGGCAACACCGATCGCAGCGTCATCGACGCCAGCATCGCAGCAGCGCGCGCGAGACGATCATGAGCGCGGCCCCTCTCATCGGGATTACGGATCTGCGCGTCCGCTTCCACGGCGACGACGGCCGAATCACCCATGCGGTGGATGGTGTCGACCTCAGCGTCGCCACTGGCGCCACGCTCGGCCTCGTCGGAGAATCAGGCTGCGGCAAGAGCGTGACCTCTCTTGCGATCATGGGCCTGCTGCCGAAGCAGAGCGCGGAAATATCGGGCGCAATCCGCTTCGACGGCTTCGACCTGCTGAAGACCTCGGACCAGACTTTGCGCGACTTGCGCGGCAACCGGCTTGCGATGATCTTTCAGGAGCCGATGACATCGCTCAACCCGAGCTTCACCATTGGCGACCAGATCGTTGAGACGATCCTGCGCCATCGCGGCGGGTCGCGGCGCAACGCACGCGAGCGGGCGATCGAGCTGCTGCGCCGCGTCCACATCCCCTCGCCCGAGCGCCGGATCGACGAATATCCGCACAAGCTCTCCGGCGGCATGCGCCAACGCGTGATGATCGCGATGGCGCTCGCCTGCGACCCGAAGCTGCTGATCGCGGACGAGCCGACGACGGCACTCGACGTCACCCTTCAGGCGCAGATCCTGGAGCTGATGCGGGAGCTGAAAGCCGCAAGCGGCGCCGCGATCATCCTGATCACCCACGACCTTGGCGTGGTCGCCGAGGTCTGCGACGAGGTCGCGGTCATGTACGCCGGAGAGATCGTGGAGCGCGCGCCGGTGGACGAATTGTTCGCCGCGCCGCAACATCCCTACACGGTCGGCCTGCTCGGCTCGATCCCGCGGCTCGATCACCGCGCCGAGCAGCTTGCGACCATCGAAGGTATGGTGCCGAACATGGCACAGCCTCCCGCCGGCTGCCGTTTCGCCGCGCGCTGTCCTTTCGTGCTGGACAGCTGCACCAAGGCGCCGCCCCCGCTGATCGAAATCAACCCCGGCCACCTCTCGCGCTGCATCCGCGCGCCGCTCGAATTGTTGGTGGCGTGATGGCGCTGCTCGAGGTCCAAGGCCTGGTCAAGCATTTCGTCGCCGAGCGCACGCTGTTCGGCCGGGCGCTCGCGCATGTCAAAGCGGTCGATGGGGTTTCGTTCTCGCTTGAAGCCGGCAGGACGCTGGCCCTGGTTGGCGAGTCCGGCTGCGGCAAGTCCACCGTGAGCCGCCTGGTCCTGCGGCTGATCGAGCCGGATGCGGGCATGGTCCGCTTTGACGGTCGCGATCTCCTCTCGCTCGATGCCGGAGCCCTCCGCGCCTTCCGCCGCCAGGCGCAGATCATCTTCCAGGACCCATACGCCTCGCTCAATCCGCGCATGACGGTCGGCCAGATCCTCACCGAGCCGCTGGCGCTGCACGGTCTCGTGCCGGCCCTACGGCGACGCGAACGGGTGGCTGAACTGCTCCGGCTGGTCGGTCTCGAGCCGCGGCTCGAGCGCCGCTACCCGCATGAATTCTCGGGCGGCCAGCGGCAGCGCATCGCGATTGCGCGTGCGCTCGCGGTCGAGCCGAAACTGATCATCTGCGACGAGCCGGTCTCGGCGCTCGACGTCTCCATACGCTCGCAGATCCTGAACCTGCTGCGCGAGCTCCAGGACCGGCTTGGCCTTGCCTACATTTTCGTCTCGCATGATCTGGCCGTCGTCAAACACATTGCCGACCACGTCGCGGTGATGAATCTCGGCCAAATCGTCGAGATGGCGGAGGCGGACGCGCTGTTCGCGGCACCTGCGCACCCTTACAGCCGGGCTCTTTTGTCCGCGATCCCCGTGCCTAAACCGCGGGCAAAGCGCAGCCGGATTGTGCTGCAGGGAGAGATTCCCAGCGCGCTGAACCCGCCGCCGGGATGCCGCTTCCACACCCGCTGTCCCTACGTCATCGACCGCTGCCGCAGCGAAATGCCAGAGCTCGTGGCAGATGGCATCGGACATGCAACGGCCTGCCACCGAAGGTCGGAGCTGCCGTCGTCCGCGGCGATCGTGCCCATGGACGGTGGTTTCTCCCCGGTCCTGGAGAAATTGGTCGCAGCCTTCAGCGGCGGGCCGACGGCAGCGCACGGCGCCGGGGCTGGCTCATTGGGGGCGGACTCCGCACCGGCGTGAAACAGAGGTGAGAACGATGAGCATTATGCGTGTGACAATCCTGACGTCGGCATTGCTGGCGTCGCTCATGGGCGCAGCCCAGGCACAGACCACGCTTCGCATCGGGATCGCGGAAGACCCTGATATTCTCGATCCCAGCATCGGCCGTACCTATGTCGGCCGCATTGTCTTCTCCGCCTTCTGCGACAAGCTGTTCGACATCGACGAGAAGCTCAACATCGTGCCGCAGCTTGCGCTGTCTCATGAGACCTCGGCGGATGGCAAGGAGATGACGATCAAGCTGCGGCCAGGCGTCAAGTTCCACGACGGCGAACCGCTGGACGCGGAAGCAGCCAAATTCTCGATCGAGCGTCACATGACGCTTCCGACCTCGTTCCGCAAGTCCGAGCTCGCCAGCGTCGACCACGTCGAGGTGGTCGACCCCCTCACCATCAAATTGGTCCTGAAGACGCCCTACTCACCCCTGATTGCCCAGCTCACCGATCGCTCCGGCATGATGGTCTCGCCCAAGGCTGCGAAGGCGGCCGGTGAGAAGTTCGGCCTGCATCCGGTCTGCGCCGGCCCCTATAAATTCGTCGAGCGCGTTCAGCAGGACCGCATGGTGTTCGAGAAGTTCGCCGACTACTGGAACAAGGACAACATCCACATCGACCGCGTCGTGTTCCAGCCGATCGTCGACGCCACCGTGCGCCTTGCCAACCTGAAGTCCGGAGCGCTCGATCTGATCGAGCGCGTTCTCGCCACCGACATCAAGGACGTGCGCGCCGACTCGCGCCTCGTGCTGTCGACAGCACCCGAACTCGGCTATCTCGGCCTGACCGTCAACATCGGCAATGACAAGAGCAAGGGCCCGCTGAGCCAGTCGGCAAAAGTCCGGCAAGCGCTCGATCTGTCGATCGATCGCGAGGCTCTCAACCAGGTCGTCTTCAACGGCGAATTCACGCCCGGCAATCAATGGGTCAGCCCGACGCATCCCTATTACCAGAATGCATTCCCGGTTCGCGGCCGCGACGTTGCCAAGGCCAAGGCGCTCCTGAAGGAAGCGGGTGTCACCCCACCGGTGACAGTGGACTACATGGTCCCGAAGGGCGCGGAGAACGAGGCCGTCGCCCAAGTCGTGCAGTCGATGGCGGCAGAAGCCGGCTTCGACATCAAGATCCGCGCGGTCGAGTTTGCGACCACCTTCAAGCAGGCCCAAGCCGGCGAATTCCAGGTCTTCCAGATCAACTGGAGCGGCCGGATCGACCCCGACGGGAATTCCTACATCTTCATGCGCAGCAAGGCGCCGCAGAACGACGGAGGTTTCTCCAATCCTGAGGCCGACAAGCTGATGGAGGAGGGGCGAGCAACAGCGAACGTCGACGAGCGCAAGGCGATCTATGCCAAGCTGACCAAGATCCTGCTCGACGACCTGCCGATCATCTACATCTATCACCGCACGCTTCTGATCGCGCACACCAAGAAGCTCGACGGCTATAGGCAGATGCCCGATGGCCTCGTGCGCGTGGTCGGGCTGAAGTTCAAGTGACCTGGCTGCACCTATGAAACGACCGGCGTCATGCTGAAGTTCCTCGCCCGCCGGATCGCGCAGATCGTACCGACGCTGTTCTTCGTGTCGGTGCTGATCTTCTCGCTGCAGCAATTGCTGCCCGGCGATCCCGCGCTGGTGATGGCCGGCGAGGAACGCGACCCCGCCGTGATCGAGCAGATCCGCCAGCAGTACAAACTCGATCAGCCGATCCCGGTCCAGTACGTCTACTGGCTCAAAGGCGTCCTGACAGGCAATTTCGGCGAGTCGCTGCGCAACAAGATGCCGGTACGCGAACTGATCGCGCAGAAGCTTCCGGTGACGCTCCAGCTCGGCTCGATGGCGATGCTGATCGCGTTTTGCATTGGCATTCCCGCCGGCATCGTCTCTGCAGTGAAAAAGGGCACGGCCTGGGATTATGGGGCGAATCTGTTCGCGCTTTGGGGCATCTCGACACCGAATTTCTGGCTCGGAATCCTCTTAATCTTCCTGTTCTCGATCAAGCTCGGCTGGCTGCCGGCTTCGGGCTATGTGCCGCTGACAGAAAACTGGCGCGCGAGTCTCGCCGCCACCATCATGCCGGCCTTCGTGCTCGGAAACGCGATCTCTGCGATTCTGATGCGACATACCCGCAGCGCCATGCTCCAGGTGCTGGAGAGCGACTATGTCCGCACCGCTCGCGCGAAGGGTCTTGCCGAGCGCTCTGTCATCCTCAAGCACGCCATGCGGAATGCGCTGACGCCGATCGTCACGCTTGGCGCGCTCGAGCTCGGCACGCTGCTGTCGGGCGCGGTGCTGACCGAGCAGATTTTCTCCATTCCAGGCTTCGGCAAGCTGATCGTGGACGCCGTCTTCAACCGCGACTATGCGGTTGTGCAGGGCGTGGTGCTGGTGACCGCCACCGTCTACATCACGCTGAACCTTGTTGCCGACGTCGCCTATGTCCTCGTCAATCCGCGACTACGAGGCTAACCCATGACCGACGCCGCCCTGCCCGGTCCCGTCACGCAAGCCTACGAGCTGGATAGCCCGGCGCGCCGCGCCAGGCGGCGGCTGTTCAAGCGCAAGGCAGCGGTGTTCGGGCTTCTCGTGATCACAACCTTCATCCTCCTTGCAGCCGTGGCGCCGCTCGTCGTGCCTTATGATCCCATCGCGACGAGCTGGAGCCTGGTGCGCAAGCCACCGACGACGGCGCACTGGTTCGGCACCGACGAGCTCGGCCGCGACATCCTGAGCCGCGTCGTCTACGGCGCGCGCGCTTCCCTGCTCGCTGGCCTGATCTCGGTCGCGATCGCACTCGGTATCGGCGTGCCACTCGGGCTGCTGGCCGGCTATCGCGGCGGCTTCACCGATGCGCTGATCAGCCGGATCACGGATGCGATGCTGGCGTGCCCATTCCTTATCCTGGCGATCGCGCTCGCCGCATTTCTCGGCCCGAGCCTCGGCAACGCCATGATTGCGATCGGGATCTCGGCCACTCCCATCTTTATCCGCCTCACGCGCGGTCAGGTGCTGGTCGTCAAGGCAGAAGATTATGTCGAGGCGGCGCGGGCGCTCGGCAATCCGCCTTGGCGGATCGCGGTCTCGCATATCCTGCCGAACATCCTGCCGTCGCTGCTGGTGCAGGCGACCCTCTCGATCGCGGCCGCCATCATCGCCGAGGCTGCTCTCTCCTTCCTCGGCCTCGGCCAGCAGCCGCCGGCGCCGTCATGGGGTAGCATGCTCAACGCCGCTCAGCGCTTCCTGACCCAGGCGCCGTGGATGGCGATCTGGCCGGGACTTGCGATCTTCCTCGTGGTGCTGTCGCTGAACCTGCTCGGTGACGGTCTTCGCGACGCTCTCGACCCGCGCCAGCGTTAGATCACGACCTCCCGCATCACGCGGCGGCAATCCATCTCATATTCGAGATCAACCACAGGCGGACGGGCGAAATGCCAAGTCAGGCCGGAGCGCAACGCGCCGCGGCGGACCAGTTCGTCGACCAGCGTGTGGTGGAAGTCGTGCACTGAATAGGCCTGCACGCCGGTGGTATCCTTCCAGCCGAAGCCGAAAGCGGTCATCCGGTTCTCCATCTGCGAGGTCGTGGTGAAGCGCACCTTCTCGCGTAACCCCTCCGGGCTGAGGTCGCGATAGCGCACCGTGCGCTCGACATAGGTCCCGCTGCCTTCCCGCGCCTCGGCGCCACCGGCGATCACGAAGCTCGGCGTGTTTGACCGTGTCGGACGTGTGAAGGAGAACGCGTAGAACGAGGGCTCCGCCGGCGGATCGATCTCGGGACAGACGTTGCTGCGCGCGACCGGATTGGTGGTGCCGTCGAAGATGCCCCATTCCGACAGCGTCTTCACGTAATGCAGGTTGAAGGCACGAAAGCCCTCCTCACTGAAAGCCGCCGGCGAGCGCAGCTCGCAGGCGCAGAACGCCGTCAGCGGGCGTCCCGCCTCCTGGATGAACTTCGCCGCCAGCGCGAACCCTGCCGCAAGCGGCATCAGGCGGTCGAAGCGGACGCGCTCGATCTCGTATCCATCATCTGCGGCAGCACCCGCCGAATACTGAAACACCGACGGAATGAAACGATAATTTCCGGCAGAGAAGTCGCGGATCATGACGAACTCCTATTCCAGTTGGATGCGAATGCCCTTGGCGCCGTTGAGAAGACGCTTCAGGTGAAAGCCCGCCAAGGCATCGTCGGCATGCATGCCGACCAGCGCGGCGAAGGCCGGCATGGCGGCAGCGTCGCCGGCTTCCATCTTGGTGAAAGCCTCGGAATACAGCGCCGCTTCCGGCGCTTCGAATTTCGCCTGCGGCAGCGGCTCGAACGCACGCAGCGGCTCGCTGCGTCCACGCAGCATCAATTCACCGATGGGACGGCCTTGGAAGTTCTCGGCCGACTTGGCAACGCTGGCGCTGACGCAGATGCGCGTTCCCAGATGCTTGTTGGCGGCCTCCAGCCGCGCCGCGATGTTGATGGAATCTCCGTAGGCCGTGTAATCGAAAAAGCGGTTTCCGCCGAAATTCCCGACCAGCGCCGGTCCGGCGTGAATGCCGATGCGAGTCGTGCCGAAGCTTACTCCCCGAGCCTTCTGGCGCACGCAAAAGTCCTGCGCCCAGGCGTCGAGATCATGGGCGCAGGAGACCGCACGCGTCGCAAAATCCGGCTGGTCGCCGGGGGCATTGAACAGAACCTGGATCGCATCGCCGATGATCTTGGCGACGGTTCCCTCATGCGCGAAGACGATCTCGGTCATGCCGCCGACATACTCGTTGAGCAGCGCGCCCAGCGTCTCGGGCGGCGCGCTTTCCACCAGCGAGGTGAACCCGGTGATGTCGGTGAAGATGGTCGCGACCTCGCGCCACTGCACCTCAATCCCCTCGCCTTCGCCGCCGGCCGCGAGACGCTTGGCGAGCTGCGGAGAGAAATGGCGCGACAGCGCAGCGTGGGCGCGCTCGGCCTCCGCCTGGCGCCGGCGCACCTCGCGCAGCATCTCGACGTGGCGAATGGTCTTGTCGATCGTGGCTTCCAGGTCGGCGAAATCGATCGGCTTGGTCAGGAAGTCGAAGGCGCCGCGGTTCATGGCAGTGCGGATGTTGCTCATGTCGCCATAGGCGGAGACGATGATGGTCGACTTCTTGTCCTCGGCCTCCTGGAGCTTGGCGAGCAGCGACAGCCCGTCCATCCTGGGCATGTTGATGTCGGAGACCACCATGTCGACATGCGGGTTCTGCTCGAGCGATTGCAGCGCCTCGAGGCCGTCGCGCGCGAACTTGATATCGATCAGTCCGTCGCGGATCTGCCTGCGGAACTTCTGCAGGATCAGCGCCTCTAAATCCGGCTCGTCATCGACGAAGAGGATGGTCGCAGTCATGCGGCTTGCTCGAGCCTCGTATCGATTTCCTGCCGCAGCAGCGCAAAGTCGATCGGCTTGGTCAGCAGCCCGACGGCGCCGCGCTCGATCGCCTTGCGACGCGTTTCGGCATCGCCATAGGCCGTGATCATGATGACGGGAACGTCCGGATGGGCGGCACGCACCTTGGGCAGCATGTCGAGCCCGCTCATGCCGGGCATGTTGATGTCGGAGAGAATGAGGATCAGCGAGGGATCGCGAACCTCGGCGGCGACCCTGAGCGCATCGGGCGCAGAGGGTGCGAATTCCATCTGGAAGCGGCCGGCGCGCAGCTCGCGCCGGAACTGCTGCCGGAACAGCGCCTCGACGTCGGGTTCGTCGTCGACGACCAGGATGTAAACGTTCAAGTCTTGCCTCCGGAAGTGCCGCCTGCCGCCATCGTGCGCGGCAGCGTGATGATGAATTCGCTGAATACACCTTGGGCGGTGTTCACGTCGATCGTGCCGCCATGCTGCTTCACGACGATATCATGGCTCATGGAAAGGCCGAGGCCGGTGCCCTCACCGGCCGGCTTGGTGGTGAAGAAGGGATTGAACATCTTCTCCTTCACTTCGGGCGGAATTCCGGTGCCGTTATCGCGGATCCGGATTTCGACGCTGCCGCCGAGATCCTTGGTCGCAACGCTCAAGGTGGGCTCGAAGGCGTCGCCCTCGCCCTCCTTGCGCTTGGCCGTGGCATAGAACCCATTCGAGATCAGATTGAGGAAGACGCGCGTAATCTCCTGCGGATAGATGTCGACCACGCCCGCCGCGGGATCGAGGCTGCGCTGGAGCGTGACGTTGAAGGCAGGCCGTTCGGCCCGGGCGCCGTGATAGGCCAGGTTGAGGCTTTCCTCCACGATGCCGTTGATATCGACGGCGCGATGCTCGCCGGAGCCCTCGCGCGAATGCAGCAGCATGTTCCTGACGATGGAATCGGCACGTTTGCCGTGCTGCACCACCTTCTCGAGGTTGCCCCTGAGCATTCCGGTCAGTTCGTCGATCTCCTCCTTCGTCTTGCCGTCCAGTGCGGCCGATCGCAGGGTCTCGGTGAGCTCGTCGATCAGCTCCGTCGACACCGACGAGAAATTGTTGACGAAATTGAGCGGGTTCTTGATCTCGTGGGCGATGCCTGCAGTGAGCTGTCCGAGGGACGCGAGCTTCTCGGTCTGGATCAGGCGATCCTGCGCGGTGCGCAGATCGTTCAGGGATTGCCGGAGCTCTGCGGTACGCTGCTCGACCTTGTTCTCGAGGTCGGCATAGGATTCCTGCAAGCGCGCGCCCATGTCGTTGAACTGGTTGGCGAGGCCTTCCAGCTCGTCCCCGGTTTTGATCGAGATGCGCTGGGAGAAGTCGCCACCGCCGATCCGCTCGGCGCCGCTGCGCAGCGCCTGGATCGGACCGACCATGCGGCGGGCCAGGAATATTCCGGCGAGCACCGCGAAGATCGATGCCGCCAGCAGCACGATCGCGAGCCGCTGCAACGAGGCGTAGAGCGCGGCATAAGCTTCCTCGACCGGCAGCTCGACGAACATGGTCCAGCCCAGCGGCTGGATCGGAGCCGAGGCCGTCAAGACCTTCTGACCCTGGATATTGCGCGCTTCCTCGATCACAACCGGCATGGTGCCGCCGGCGGCCTGTGCGGCGCGGACCTGTGCGAGGCCGGACATGTCGGTATTGCGAAGAACGAGACTGATATCCGGATGCGCGATCAGGCGTCCCCCCGGTCCGACCACGTAAGCGTGCCCGTGCTGGCCGACCTTGATCTGGGACACGACGTCCCAGATCAGCTTGAGATTGACTTCCGCGATGCTGACGCCGGCATCCTTGCGCGCGCCGGCTAGCGCCAGCGTCATGTAGGGCTCGGAATCCCTACGGAAATAGACCGGCCCATAATAGACCTTGCGCGCGACCGCATCGGTGAATTTCGGATCGCTCGACAGATCGATCCCGCTGTCGAGCGCGTCCATCGCCAGCCGCGAGACCCGCAACCGCTCCTTGCCCGTCGAGTCCACCTGGGCGAGCTCGGTAATGGCAGGCACCTGGCGCAAAAGGCGCAGCGCGTCGAAGCGGCGTTGCTCGATCGAGCCGCCGGACCAAGGCAGTTGCGTGGTCCAGCCGAGCTGGCTCTCGATCTCCTTGACGAACTGGCCAATCTTGGCCGCGGCCGCCTCGGCCTGCTCGTGCTGGACCCGGATCAGCGAAGCCTTGTGCTCGCGATAATAGAAGAAGACCTCGAACAGGCCGTTGGCCAGCAGCGCGATGGCGACGACGGCCACGAACAGCGCGACATATTTGGTGAATAGCCGAGTCCTGACTCCCTGCCCTGTCGTCGCGCCGGCAGCGACGCCCGCCGGTGCCGCGCTCGGCAGCGTCCTGGCTCGCGGGGCATCGGGATGGAGGGAGAGGCTCATCCCCGGAACCTAGCAAGAAGACGCGACCTTGTCTCTCGCAGGCGCGGGAGAGCGCCCGCTTGAAGCACCAGCGCAACGAAAAAGGGCGGCAACGGGAACCGCTGCCGCCCTCTGGTTTGCTTCACTTGCGACCTCAGGTCGGCCGCAGGGCCTTGTCGGAGCCGAGGTCGAGATCGGCAATCTGCTTGTTGCGCTCCGAATCGGCCGTCGCGCGATGATCGGTCGCCAGCACCACATAGACCGCCGGCAGCACGAACAGCGTGAACAGCGTGCCGATCGACATGCCCGCCACGACGACCAGACCGATCGAGAAGCGGCTGGCCGCGCCCGCACCGGTCGCAGTCAGGAGCGGGATCAGGCCCGTCACCATCGCGGCCGTGGTCATCAGGATCGGCCGCAGACGGATGCGGGCCGACATCTCGATCGCGGAGCGGCGGTCGAGCCGCTCGTTGACCTGGAGCTCGTTGGCGAACTCCACCATCAGGATGCCGTGCTTGGTGATCAGGCCGACCAGGGTGAGCAGACCGACCTGGGTGTAAATGTTGATGGTCGCCATGCCGAAGAACAGCGGGATCAGCGCGCCGACGATCGCCATCGGCACCGAGATCATGATCACCAGCGGGTCGCGCAGACTCTCGAACTGCGCCGCCAGAACCAGGAAGATGATGATCAGCGCGAAGCCGAAGGTGATCGCGAGCTGATTGCCTTCCTGCACGTACTGCCTGGAGTCCGCCAGATAGTCGTGGCTGAAGCCTTGCGGCAGCTTCTTGGCCTCGCCTTCGAGGAAATCGACCGCCGCGCCGACGGTCACGCCGGGCATCGGCACCGCCGAGAACGTCGCCGAATTGAGCTGGTTGTAGTGCGTCAGCGAATTCGGATCAGTCTTGGTCCTGATCGAGACCACGGTCGACAACGGAAGCTGTTGGCCGGTGTTGGTCGTCACATAATAGCCGCCAAGCGATTCCGGCGAGAGCCGCTTGCCGCGCGGCACCTGCGGGATGACCTGATAGGAACGGCCCTCGAGATTGAAGCGGTTGATGTAATTGCCGCCGAGCAGCACCGCCAGCGTCGAACCGAGGTTCTGCATGTTGACGCCGAGATCCTGCGCCTTGGTGCGGTCGATCGTCACCTCGACGTTCGGCTGGTTGTAGGCGAGGTCGCTGTCGGAGACGATGAACATGCCGCTATTGCGTGCGGATTCCTTCAGCTTCTCCATCTGCTCATAGACGGTCTGGAAGCTGGCCGTGGAGTTGATCACCATCTGGATCGGCAGGCCGCCGGGTCCGCCCGGCAACGGCGGCAGGTTGAACGCGAACGCCTGCACACCCTCGATCTTGGAGAGCTCGGCCTGCACCAGCGGCTTCAACGCGATCGACGAGCGTGTGCGCTCGTCCCACGGCTTCAAGAGCATGCCGGCAATGCCGCCCTGCGGGCCGTTGATGCCGTTCAGCACGAAACGCAGATCGGTCTCGGGAAACTTCTGGAATTCCTTGTCGAGCTTCTCGCCGTAAAAATCGACATAGTCGATGTTGGCATATTTCGGCGCCTTGGTCACCGCAAACACGATGCCCTGATCTTCCTCGGGAGCCAGCTCCTTCGAGGTGTGCATGTAGAGGAAGCCGACGAGCCCCAGGATCGTGACGGCGAACAGGCCGGTGATGGCCTTGTAGTCGAGCGAGCGGTCGAGCTTGCGGCCGTACCACCGCGTCATGGCGCCGAACACCCGGTTCACGAGCTTGGCGAAACGGCCCTCTTCCGTGTTCTTCAGCAGCACCGAGCACATCATCGGCGACAGCGTCAGCGCGACCACGCCCGACACGATGACCGAGCCCGCCAGCGTGAAGGCGAATTCCCGGAACAGCGAACCGGTGAGGCCGCCGAGGAAGCCGATCGGCGCATACACCGCCGCAAGCGTGATCGTCATCGAAATGACTGGCCCGACGATTTCGCGCGCGCCCTGCAGCGACGCCTGGACCGGCGTCTTGCCCTCCTCCAAATGGCGATGGATGTTCTCCACCACGACGATGGCGTCGTCGACCACGAGGCCGATCGCGAGCACCATCGCGAGCAGGGTCAGGAGATTGAAGCTGAAGCCCAGCGCCAGCATCATGGTGCAGACGCCGATCATCGACAGCGGAATGGTGACGACGGGAATGATGACCGAGCGCAGCGAGGCCAGGAACAGGAAGATGACCACGATCACGATGATCACAGCTTCGCCCAATGTATTCCGCACCTCGTCGATCGAAGATTGGATGAACTTGGTGGAGTCGTAGGCGACCTTCATCTTCATCGAGGGCGGGAGGTTGCGTTCGAGCTCGGGGAACAGCGCGCGCACACCCTTGACCAGCGTCAGCGGGTTACCCTGTGGCGTCGCCTGCACGCCAATGAAGATCGCGCGCTCGCCGTTGAAGGCGACGCTGGCATCCGTGCTCTGGGCCGCAAGCTCGACGGTGGCGATGTCCTCCATCCGTACGAAGCCGCCGTCCTTGGCCTTGACGATCATCTTCTTGAACTGATTGACGTCGGTCAGGCCCGTATTCGTCGACACGTTCGAGACGATGAGATAGCCCTTGGTCTGGCCCGCCGCGGACTGGAAGTTGTTGGCGCTGATCGCCGCGGCAACGTCCGCTGGCGAGACATTGCGGCCGGCCATCTTCACGGGGTCGAGCCACAGCCGCATCGCAAAGGTCTGGCCGCCGAGAATGTCGGCCGAGGCCACGCCGTCGACGGTCGACAGCACCGGCTGCACCACGCGCGTCAGATAATCCGAGATCGCCGAACCCGACAGCTCCTCGGACGAGAAGCCGAGATACATCACGGCCGTGGTCTGGCCCGTGGTCTTGGTGACGATCGGGTCGTTGGACTCCTTCGGAATCAGGTACTTCACCGAGTTCGTCTTTGCCAGCACCTCGGTGAGCGCCTGGTTCGGATCGAAGTTCAGCTTGATGTAGACCTGGATCGTCGAGGTGCCGAGCACCGAGGAGGAGGTGATGTAGTCGACGCCTTCGGCGGACGCGACCGCCTGCTCGATCGGCGTGGTGATGAAGCCCTGGATCAGGTCTGCGGAGGCGCCGGGATAGACGGTCGTGATGTTGATGACCGTGTTCGACAGCTTCGGATATTGGCGAATCGGCAGCACCATCGCCGCACGCAGGCCGATCAGCAGGATCAGCAGGCTGACGACGACCGACAGCACCGGTCGCTTGATGAAAATATCAGTAAAGGCCATCGCGGCGATCTCGATTCTTTGTCTCAAGAAAAGTGATCCGGCCGAGCCGGATCACTTGAGTGTATGTGTCAGTAGCGCGGCGGCTGCGCCGGAATTGCCGGGGCCGGATCGGTTGAGATCGAAACCGGCGCGCCCGATTGCAGCTTGAGCTGGCCGAGGGCGACGACCTTGTCGCCTGCCTTCAGGCCCTTGACGATCTCGACGCGGCCTTCGACCCGGTTGCCGGTCTGCACGAAGGTGCGCACCGCGGATAGGCTGGTCTTGCCGTCCTCTTCCTTCTTCTCGGTGATCACGAACACGGAGTCGCCATACAGCGTGTAGTCGACCGCCGTTTCCGGCACGGTGATCACGGCCGGCTTCTCCGGCAGCACCACCGTGGTGGTCACGAACATGCCGGGCTTGAGGATCTTCTCCGGATTGGCAATCGTCGCCTGCACGCGGATATTGCGGGTGTCGGTCGAGATTTGCGGCTCGATCGTGGTGATCTTGCCCTCGAAGGTACGGCCCGGATAGGCGTCGACCTTCAACCGCACGACCTGTCCAACCTTCAGGCTGCCGGAATCCTTTTCCGTCACCGTGAAGTTGGCCCACAACTCGGACAGATCGGTCAACGAGACGATCGCCGTGCCGGCGGTGAGATACTGGCCGACCTCGACCTTGCGCATGCCGAGATCGCCGGAGAACGGCGCGCGCACCAGCTTCTGCGAGATCAACGCTTCGGTCTTGGCGATGCCCGCCTGCGCCTGGTCGTAGGCGGCCTGCGCGGTATCGACGGTCGCCTGCGGACCGAACTGGCGCGCGGCCAGCTGCTTGGCGCGGTCGAGCGAGAGCTGCGCGACGGTGGCCTGTGCCTTGTAGTTGGCGAGATCGCCCTGCTCCGGCGCATCGAACAGCTGCACCAGCGGCGTGCCGGCTTCGACACGCGTGCCCGGCTCGAACTTGATCTCGGTAACGCGGCCGTTGACGTCGGCGGAGACGTCGACCTGATGCACGGCAACGAGGCTGCCGACCGCCGTTAGCAGGTTCGGCACCACCTCGGACTTCGCCTCGGCCGCGCTGACTGCGGTCGGCGGCGGCTTGTTGTTGGCGAAGAATTGCTTGATCATCTGGCCGCGGAAATAGTTGAACCAGACGAGACCACCGACGAGCACGGCCAGAAGCGTGCCGACGATGATGAACCAGCGCACCGGCTTGACCGGACGCTTCGGCGCTTTGTCGATCGGCTCGCCCGATATCTTGTGTTCGGCTACGATGTTCATGTCATGCACTTTCTGCAATCGCCGTCCTGCCCGCGTCCGTGGCCTGATCGTGGCCCAGATGCGAAGCAATTGCGGCGTCGTTAAGTCCGATACCCCTCAGGAGGAACTCACAGAGCTGCCGCTCCAGATCGTTCGCCTTGCCGTAAGCGAGACAGGGCGTAGCCGGCAGCCTGGTCAGCGCCACGGTCATCACCGCATGATGCGCGAACCAGAACAGGTTGAGCGGATCGCCCGTGCAGGGCCGCGCATCACCACTTGCAATCGCCCGTTCCAGCGAGGTGACGAAGACGGTCCCGATCAGCGTCTCGATCTTGGCATACAGCAAGCGGGCGAATTCGCCATCATCCAGATGGCTCGTGGCCATCAGCCGCAGGCGCTGCGCTTCTTCCTGGTCGGGCCCGTCCGCGATCGCGAGGAAATGCTGGACCATGCCGCGGATCAGCTCGACAAGGGCAGCCGTCGACGGCTCCCGCTCGAGCAGCTCCATCAGGGCCGGGTCCGCCTCGCATTCGTCGCTCAGGATCTCGGCGTAAAGCGCCGCCTTGGACGGGAAATGCTTGAACAGCAGCGCCTCGGAAATGGCAGCGGCGGCCGCCACGCTCTTGGTCGTGGTGCCGTTATAGCCGTGTCGGGCAAAGCAGCGTTTCGCGGCACCGAGGATCAATTGACGCCTCAGGTCGCTCGTCATACGCAATGAGCTCATGCTAGTGAGTAAGCACTCACCCACGCAAAAGTCAAGCACTATGCTGCATCGCAACCTCTAGATTCGATAGAAGTCGCCTGAGTACACGGCCTCCGTGCAGGACGGAGGCGCCAAGCCGGCCTCCTAGATCGGCTGGAAGCCGAGGTCACCACGGATCCGGTTGACGATGTAGGTCCCGTCCCGGGTTGGCAGGATCCGCTCCAGATTGGCGCTGTCGATCTTCACATTGGCAAAGCGGGGCCCGGCCGAGACGTCGTGGACGGCCTTGGCGAAGGCCTCCACCTCGGCCATGGTCGAGATCGACTGGCTGTCGGCAATGCCGCAGGCCTTGGCGACGCCGACGAGATCGGCGGCTGCAGAGGTGTGGCTGGTCTGGCCGCCCGTCTCGCCATAAGCCTCGTTGTCCAGCACCACGATGGACAGGTTGGACGGTTTCTGCAGAGCGATGGTGGCAAGGCTGCCCATGCCCATCAGCATCTCGCCGTCGCCGGTGATGACGAGCACGGGCAGCTTCGGCTGCGCCAGCGCCAGCCCGAGACCGATCATCGCGGCGCCGCCCATGCCGCCCCAGAGATAGAAGTTGCGGGCGTGATCGCCAGCCGCGCACATGTCGTTGGTGGAGGCACCCAGGCCTCCGATCGCAACCACGTCCTTTCGGTTGGCCAGTAGCGTGGACACCACCTGGCGGCGGTCGAGGAGATTGGCCTTGTTCATTTGGTGAAAACCTTGGCGCCGATCAGGCGCTGCGACAGAAGGACGGCGGTGGGGGTGAGCGCGTTGAAGGCCTGCGATGCAGCAGCCTCCAGCACGGCCGGCACCTCGGCGGCGTGCGAGGCGCGCAGCACCTGGACGCCGGAGAGTTCGAACACGCCTTGCGTGGTCGATCCCATCGGCACCTGCCACGGATTGAATTCACCCCACTCGCCGCGCATCGTCACGAGGGTGAGGAACGGAAAGCGCAGGATCGGGATCAGCGAGAGCATGTTGATGCAATTGCCGACGCCGCTCGACTGCATCAGCAGCACGCCGCGCTGCCCGCCGGTCCAGGCGCCCGCCAAGAGCGCAACGCCCTCCTCCTCCGTCGTCAGCGGAATGCCGCGCATCGTCGAGGAGCCCAACACGCGCTGGATCAGCTTGGAATGGCCGGCGTCGGGCACGTAAGGCACCTGCCGGACGTCGAAGCGTTGCAATGTCGCGAAAATATCGTCTGGCCAACTCGGGGCCGTGTCGGGAGCGTCAGCGCGCGCGTGCATTTTCCTGTCCGGTCGGCTAGCAGTGTTTCGAAGACTGTAGACGCAGGCACGCGTCGACCAGAACAACAAAAACGGCATATCGGCTTTAACCGGCGAGTATAACGGGATGAACGCAGATGCGAAGGCGCTGGCGGCTAGCTTCGACCTCGAGAAGCTGACGCCGGAGTTCTACGACAACCCCTATCCGACCTATCGTGCACTGCGGGAGAACGAGCCGGTCAAGCGCCTGCGCAATGGCACCGTGTTCCTGACCCGCTTCGACGATCTCGTCACCACCTACAAGAACACCAAATCGTTCAGCTCGGACAAGAAGCGCGAGTTCGCGCCGAAATACGGCGCCACGCCGCTTTACGAGCACCACACCACGAGCCTCGTCTTCAACGATCCGCCCGCGCATACCCGCGTGCGCCGCCTGATCATGGGCGCGCTGTCGCCGCGTGCGATCGCGGGCATGGAGAGCGATCTCATCAAGCTGGTCGACGGCCTGCTCGATGCGATCGCCGCCAAGGGGACTTGCGAGCTGATCGAGGATTTTGCCGCGTCCATTCCGATCGAAGTCATCGGCAATCTGCTCGACGTGCCTCACGACGAGCGCGGACCGCTGCGCGACTGGTCGCTGGCGATTCTCGGTGCGCTCGAGCCGGTGGTGTCGCCGGAAGCGGCTACGCGCGGCAACAAGGCGGTGACGGACTTCCTCGCCTATCTCGAAACGCTGGTCGCGCGGCGGCGCGCAAGGCCCGGCAATCCCGAGCGAGACGTGCTGACGCGCCTGATCCAGGGAGAAGAGAACGGCGAGCGGCTGACGGAGAAGGAACTGCTGCACAATTGCATCTTCCTGCTAAATGCCGGCCACGAGACCACGACCAATCTGATCGGCAACGGCCTCGTCGCGCTGGACCGCAATCCCGACCAGAAGCAGCGCCTGATCGACCACCCCGACCTGATCAAGACCGCGGTCGAGGAGGTGCTGCGCTACGAAAGCTCGAACCAGCTCGGCAACCGCATGACGACCGAGAAGGTGGAGCTCGGCGGCGTCATGCTCGATGCCGGCACGTCGGTGACGCTGTGCATCGGCGCGGCCAACCGCGACCCCGCGCAGTTTCCGGACCCCGAGCGTTTCGACATCGCGCGCACGCCGAACCGGCACCTCGCCTTCGCCACCGGCGCGCATCAATGCGCGGGCATGGCGCTGGCGCGGCTGGAGGGCGCCGTCGCGATCTCACGCTTCCTGGCGCGCTTCCCGAACTATGCCGTCAGCGGCCAGCCGGTGCGGGGTGGACGGGTCCGGTTTCGGGGCTTTTTGAGCGTGCCCTGCGCGCTTCGCTGAGGGGGGCGAAAACAAAACTGCGAAAACAACCCCATGCACAGTAGAAAGTTGGTCGGCGGACGACGTGCTGTGGTTCGGCAGAACCATCTGAGAATCCGGGCAAATCGGCCGCGCCGCGCCGTCGGACGCATCAGGGCTTCCGAGTGGGCAGAGCGATACCCACATCAGTTTGAGCGCGGCCGGCGCACCCGTTGGGCCGCCGGCGCGCAGCAATGGAGTGACGGCAGATGAGCGCGTCGGTCACTGATTTCGTTGCGACGGAGGCACGCTTTGGCGCCCATAATTACGAGCCGATCGGCGTCGTCCTGTCGCGCGGCGAAGGTGTCTGGGTCTGGGATACCGAAGACAACCGCTACCTCGATTGCCTCTCCGCTTATTCGGCGGTCAACCAAGGCCACTGCCACCCCAAGATCCTGGCAGCGATGGTGGAACAGGCGCACAGGCTGACGCTTACCTCGCGCGCCTTCCACAACGACCAGCTCGCCCCCTTCTACGAAGAGATCGCGGCGCTGACCGGCTCCCACAAGGTGCTGCCGATGAACAGCGGCGCCGAGGCGGTCGAGAGCGCGATCAAGTCGGTGCGCAAATGGGGCTATGAGGTGAAGGGCGTGCCGGACGGCCAGGCCGAGATCATCGTCTGCGCCAATAATTTCCACGGACGCACGCTGGGCATCGTCGGCTTTTCAACCGACCCCGGGACGCGCACGCACTTCGGCCCGTTCGCGCCCGGCTTCAGGATCATCCCGTTCGGCGACGCCGCGGCGCTGGAAGCCGCCATCACGCCAAACACCGTCGCCTTTCTGGTCGAGCCGATCCAGGGCGAAGCCGGTGTCATCATTCCCCCATCCGGCTATTTCACTGAGGTGCGGGAGCTCTGCACCGCCAACAACGTGATGCTGGTGCTCGATGAGATCCAGACCGGGCTCGGCCGCACCGGCAAGCTGCTTGCCGAACAGCACGAGGGAATCGAGGCTGACGTGACGCTGCTCGGCAAAGCCCTGTCCGGCGGCTTCTATCCGGTGTCGGCCGTGCTCTCGAACAACGACGTGCTCGGGACATTGAGGCCCGGGCAACACGGTTCGACCTTTGGCGGCAACCCGCTCGCCTGCGCCGTGGCGCGCGCGGCGATGCGCGTGCTGGTCGATGAAGGCATGATCGAGAACGCGGCCAGGCAGGGCGCGCGCTTTCTGGACGGCTTGAGGGATATCCGCGCCAACACGATCCGCGAGGTGCGTGGCCGCGGCTTGATGCTGGCGGTCGAGCTTCATCCCGAGGCCGGGCGGGCACGCCGCTACTGCGAGGCGCTGCAGGGCAAGGGCATCCTCGCCAAGGATACCCATGAGCATACGATCCGCATCGCCCCGCCGCTGGTGATCACGACCGACCACGTCGACTGGGCGCTGGAGCGGTTCGCTGCGATCCTGACGCAGGATTTCTCTTGAGCTGCCTGCGTCGGAAGATCGCAATGCCGGCCGTGGCCAAGAACGAACGATTGCGCCGTCTGTGCGTTGAAAGTCGTGGGCGATTACGAGTTGGGAGCCAAGATCATGCTTCCGCGTGGCGTTTGCCTGACGGCTGTTTTGGTTGGCGTCTCGATGCTGACGACGAGCGCGCCGGCCCAGGGACCCCTCGGACACGGACGGGGTGGAGGACCGCCAGGGCCAGCCGCAGCGCCGCCAGCAGGACCACCAGCCATGGCCCGACCAGCAGCACCACCGGCCATGGCCCGTCCGTCAGCACCACCGGCCATGGCTCGTCCGGCGGCACCGCCGGCCATGGCTCGTCCGTCGGCGCCGCCTGCCATGGCGCGTCCCGCCGCGCCGCCAGCCATGCCGCAGCGACCGGCGATGGCGCCACGTCCGGCGCCTCCGGCGCCGCACATCGCCTCACCGCCACCGCGCTCGACCCCTCATATCAGTGCCCCCCGAACCGCCCCGCAGGTGGCCGCGCCCCGGCGCGAATTCCATCGGCCGCCGGCAGCGGCCGAACGTCCGGCCATGGCGCCGCGGCCGACGCCGCATATCGCCGCCCCTTCGCGTCCAAGTGCACCCCCGGCCGTAAGCCAGCGACCGGGGCCGCCGCGTGAGATGCTGTCGCGCCAATCCGCGGAACGCCAAGACCGCATCGACCGCTTGCAGCAGCGCGTGCAGCAATTGCAATCGCAGAAGCCGGAAGGCGCAAGGGCGCAGCAACAGCAGCAACGGTTGCTGCAGTCGCAGAGCCGTCTTCTGGAGCGCGAGCAACGTGTCCAACAGCGCTCGCAGCAGGTCGAGCAACGGCAGCGCGAAATGCTGTCGCGCCAGACGACGGAGCGCCAGACTCGCATCGAACGCCTGCAGCAGCGTGTGCAGCAATTGCAGTCGCAAAGGCCGGAAGGCACGCAAGCGCAGCGCGCACAGCAGCGACTGCTCCAGGCGCAGAACCGCCTGCTCGGCCGTGAGCAGCGCGCGCAGCAAATGGATCTCGCGCGCCAGCAGCGGCTTGGACTGCAGGCTCCGGCGGGGCGCGCTCCGGCACTTGCAGCCGCCGCGCAGGCCGCCGAGCGCGGACGGTTTGCGGCGCGCTTCCGCGAGCAGGCCACGTCGCAGACTCAAGCGGCGCTCGTCACGCGCCAAAGCGGCTGGGGTCCCCGACAGGCCTGGCGTCACCGTCATCCCGCGGTGTTCGTGGCGTGGCTGGGGCCCGTGTTCTGGCCTTACGCCTATTCCGACATCTTCAACTACACGTTCTGGTCCCATGGCTACGAGCCCGGATATTGGGCATACGCCTATGACGACTTCGTCGACACCGTGTTCTGGGGTGGTGACGGCCCCTATTCCGCCTATGCCAGCACCAACCCGTATGACTATCCGCAAGCCGGCGGCGGCAACCGCGCGCGCCAGCGTGCCAGTGTGCCTCCGCAGATGCTTCAGCAATTGTGCGCCACGCCGGACAAGGGCGTGACCGCCTGGCCGCTTGCCGATATCGCACGGGCGGTGCGGCCGACGCCGGAGCAACGCACACTGCTTGATGAGCTCAAGTCGGCGGCGGCCAACGCCGCCGGTGTGTTCAAGGACTCCTGCACGGAGACTTATGCACTGACTCCCCCTGGCCGCTTGCGGGCGATGATGAACCGCATCAGCGCGACGCTTGAAGCCGTCAAGATCGTTCGACCGGCACTGGAGAATTTCTACAACTCGCTCAGTGACGAACAGAAGGCCAGCTTCAATGCACTTGGTCCCAATGTCGGCGAGCGTTCGCCGCAGCAGCAGGAGGCCAGTGCCGAAGGCTGCGCCGATCCGAAGTCCGGGCTCACGCAGTTGCCGATCCAGAGGATCGAGGCTGTGCTCCACCCCGCAGGTAAGCAGAAGGAGGCGCTCGACCGCCTCAGCGAAGCGACGGCGAAGGGCGTCGAGGGCCTACAGGCGGCCTGTCCGAACGATGCGCCGCTGACACCGGTAGGACGGCTGGAGACGATGCAGCACCGGCTTGAGGCTATGTTGACCGCCGCCAAGCTGGTCGAACCCGCCCTGGACGAGTTCTATGCCACGCTGAGCAGCGAGCAAAAGGCGCGCTTCAACACGCTGCAGCAGGTCGCAAGCCCGTGAGAGCAGCGCACGTCCGCCCTCTCAACTGAGGCGGTCTCCCTCTTCCTCGCGTTACCATTGTGGCCGACGCAGGGGCCTGAAGTCGGGCAGGCAGGCGATCGCTTGTTCCAGCTCTCTTGCAATTGCACTGTAGCGAGCAAGCGCCCGCGCATAGACGTCGCGCTTGAGCTGGCTCCTTGCTGCCTGTTGAAGGCGCTCGCACTCAGCCATTTGCATGCGGAGCAGTTCTAGATGGGCCAGCATCTCCTTCATGGACAGCTAATCTATCCCACATCGGCTTTGGTTCAACGGCGAACTTGGACAAGCGCCAGGGCAAGCCACGAGAACGGTCGGATGAGGTCGGCAATGGGTCGAAGACCTCAGGTTGAGAAAATCTAGTCCGTTCCGCTGCGATGAGCGGACATCCGCCTGACGAGGTGCAGCTTCGCAGATGGGCCAGGAGCGGAAGTCAGCATGGCCCGAGATGGGAAAGGCCTTCAACTGAGGCCGCCTTAGTTCATCTTGCGCCGGAGCTTCTACAGTATTTCACGGAGATCGTTCGCGTACTCCTCGATCACGCGCCGCGCCAAATCCAACCGGGAGGGCTTGGTTTCCTGTACCTCGCTCTGCTTGTCGGGATCGGCCATGAGCCCGGGTTTCCTGCGTCAACTTCCGTTACGCAATACCGCACTTGGCTGCGACACCTGATCGATTTCGCCCTTTCAAATGCGCAGGCGGACCAAGCCACCTGATTTGCTCGCGATGCAAGCGGCGTCAGCGACGACGCGGCCTGGCAGGAGTTGTCGGGACGGCGGGATTCGTGAGATAAGGATTGGCCACACAGCAGGCTGCGGCCCGAGCCGGAAGCCTGACATTGCTGGTAGCTGGTGAATCCACAATCGCCCGCGCCTGCGAAGTCGTTGCACGCAATACCGCCGCTCGCTCCGACCGGGATTACGCCATTCGCGAAGATGGTCGCAGACGTCGCGAGGGCAAGAATGAGGGTGCGCATTTTTTCTCTCCTCACGTTGCAGTGCCCCAGCTGACGGTGCGACCAAAACGTGTGGGCCCGATGTGAACCGGCTCACATCGGCGGATGCAAATCTTTGAGATCGACCGCGCGATGTGTAAGGAAGCCTGTCAAGTCCGAGTTGGGTCACAAGCGGGCCATCACCCTGCTGGCTGACTTGAGTCCGTTTTCGGCGAGATAGCCGACACTTCGATGCTTGAGAGATAGTTCACCTGCGGGCGAAGAGGCGAAATTGACCCGGGTCACGCGAAAAAGTAAGGCCCTGCCGATGAAGTGATCGGCAACCTTGAACCTTCGCGCGGCTCCGATGACCCACGCACGTGGGCAGGGAAACGGAGGTTTCCATGACCAGTTCCAATGGACGCCAAGTTCATCTTTATCGGTTGATGATAGCGCGCGCAGTGGGATTGTGTGCGGTCACATCTTTCGGCATCAACACAGCCCATTCACACGACCTGATGCGACCAGAACTGAACGCTTGGTTCAAGAGTCTCAAGAACAAGGCAGGTGAGCCGTGCTGTGATGGAGGGGACGGCCAATATGCGGAGGCCGAGTGGGATACGGCAAAGAATGGCTATAGAGTCCTTCTGAAGAATCCGCAGCGACCAAGCGAACGCGGGCAATGGTTTGACGTGCCAAACTCTGTCGTGCTCAACCGGCAGAACCTCGGCGGCAGGGCGATGGTTTGGTGGTGGCCATCCTACGCCGATGGCAGAATGACTCCTTTGTGGCGCTGCTTCATTCCCGGACCGGAGGGATGATCCTCCCTTGGGAAACAGAGCATCCTTAAGTCCGCTACGGGTCAAAAGCAGCGGTCAACTCAGCCGTCATATGGAGAGATGTTGATCATAACAGGATTGCAACGCAGCGCCCATCGCGGTGGGCGTCACGGTGCAATTCCGCACCACGAGGGAGGGAATGGAAATGAAACGTTCAGTTTTGTTCTCGCTGTGCATCCCCCTTATGTCTACGGCTCCGGCGTTTGCCCAAGACGTCAAGCAGGAAGCCAACAAGATCGCTTCCGCCTATGAGGGTTGCTACGCCAAGCAAGACCCGGCGTGCGTGGCCGCGCTCTACACCAAGGACGGCATTTTTATCAACCCGGCCGGAAAGCATGACGTCGCAACTTATTATGCTGGTGCTTTCAAGGCAGGTTTTAACAAGCTCGATGCCACGGTCGATGATGTGTGGCAGGTCGATAATGATACCCCGGCAGCGGTGGGCAAATTCCACATCACCGGCAAGAACGACAAGGGCGATGCGTTGGATGCATCGGGTACTTGGACCGCTACCTATGTCAAAGTAGACGGCCAATGGAAGATCCGGCACCTGACTGCGTCTCCGGCTCCACCCAAGAAAGACTGATTGTTAAAGCGCAAGCGCCCGTCTCGCAGGAGGTGGGCGTTGCGGCAGGACGCAAGCTCGACTCGCTTAGGAAACGTGCCTCCTCCATGCCGCTACCTCCTTGACATTCACCACACCGCGATACGGCGTGCCCTCTCACGTTTTCGCGGCCACGAAATCAAGACGACCGGCGACGGCGTTCTTGCTACTTCGGCGGTCAGGCACGCGCCGTGCGCTGCGCTTGCGCCATCGCCGACGAAATCAGGCCGCTGGGCATTGGGGTCCGCGCCGGACTTCATACCGGCGAGTGCGAAGTGATTGGCGACCATATCAGCGGCATCGCAGTTCACATCGGAGCGCGCGGCACTCGCCGGCGCGAGCGAGGTGTTGGTATCGGGCACGGTTAAGGACCTTGTGGCGGGTTCCGGCTTGCGTTTTTGGTGATCGCGGAAATCATTCGCTCAATGGTGTCCCCGGAGATTGGCGCATCTTTGCAGTCGAACGGTGAATGGGCCGTTCTAACCAATTCGGAGTGACACTCCTCGGCTTTTCTCTCGCGCCAAATGTCTCTTGCGGGTCACAAGCGGCGCTCAGCGGGCATCGCCTTAAAAGGCCGCTGCGGGGCCAGAAGCCAACGTCTCAGCAGTCAGCGATGCTGCTAATTCTTCTCCATGAATGAGAGCACCGCTTGGTCATAGGCGATGGGATTCTCTGACGAAACGGTATGGGAGCTTGCCGGAATCACCACCCTCTCGCTTTTAGGCAGGCACACTTCGAGCTGATCTACAATCCGATGAAAGAAGCGTGGGCTTCGTTCGCCATTGGACACCAGCGTGGGTGCTGTGATCATCTTCGCCATATCGCAGGTGAAAGCCGCGCGCGGCCGCTTCGTGGTCGCATCGGCCAGATATGATGCAACATTGTCGAAGTTCATTTTCTTGTCGGCTTCAGAACGACGCTCGTAGTTGCCGGGGCCCCCGACGCCATCTACGAAGAGAGGGATACCCCGCTGCACGTCGCCGGCCTTGAGAGCCTCCCTCCCTGCCGCCAAGCGTCTACCGAACTCCCGCAAGATGTCTGCGCCGTCTGGCGTGCCGTTGAGAAGGCCGACTGCGGGCGGCTCGTTAAGTGCAAGACTGACAACCATATCCGGGTGTGTAGCCGCGAAGAAAAGGACCGCGTGCGCGCCCGATGAATGGGCCACGATCCTTGCCTTTGAGTATCCCAGAGCACGCACGAGGGCCGCCAAGTCCTCCGCATGCACATCCGCCGCGCCATCCGGCATCCCGTCCGGGCTTCGTTCATTCGGGTAATTGTTTCGGCGACTGTACGCAATTGCGCGATATCGGGCGGCGAACTTTGGAAGCTGCTCGCTCCACATTCGGTAGTCTTGCAAACCACCGTGGACAAATATGACGGGCTCGCCCTGTCCTGCTTCAACGTAAGCGATTTCATACCCATTGACGGAGACTCGCTTAACTTCGTCAGCCATCGCCAAACTGCCGAAGATCGAGACCAATGAAACGACAGCAAAGAATGCATTTATGGACATTGCGACCTCAAAAGTTCAATCGCAGAGAGAAATATGCCTCCTCAGCATTCTATGCGTTCCTGGTCGAATTGTCTCCTATGGGTCAACAGCAGCCTTCCGCAGACATCGCCGTGACGGCCAGCTATGGGCCAATTCCGGGAGTGGACTGTGCCTACTCGATCACCTCGTCGGCACAGTCGAGAAAGGAAGCGGGAATTCCCGATGCCGAGCAATTTCGCTGTCTTTGAGTTTGTTGGTAAGCAAGCATTTGGTGGGCTGCTCCGGTCATTGAAAGGTTGCGGTTCACGCGTCAGGTCAACCACGCATCATAAGATGATTAGAACCAGCGTCGCCCCCGGCTTGGGTCCGCGTTGATTGAGCAAGCGCGCGCTCAGCTTCCACCAATAGGCTGTCGGGCATAAACGCTTCCACTACTCTGCACAGGACCGGGCGGCGCCCCACGGCAGGGGGCGTCGCCCGACTGCTGTCAGATCGTCACGCGGCTGCCGTCGAAGCGCGTGAAGGAGAAGCCGTCGAAAGGTTCGCGGAGGGTCATGCGCTCGTCCCGCAGCATGCCGATAGCCACTTCCTCGCCGATCGCCATTGAGGCGGCAGCGTCGGAACGCCAGTGGATGCCCGCCCAATTCCGTCCGAAACCGAAATTTACCGCGAGCTTGTTCAACTCTCCACCAATCGTGAGTGGCGGGCCGTTATAGGGCACCAGCTTCGTCGGGTCAGCCGGATCGGGCTGTACCGGGTTGGCGATGACGCGGCTCTCGTCGAAAAACGCCTTCAATATCGTAGCCGTGACGGCACCAACGCTCGTGGCACCGCCGGGATAGGTGGAGTGGAAGGGCGCGCCCTCGGGATAGGTTTGTGACAGAAGATAGGTGCCGTATTTGGCCTTGCTGCGCTCAAGGGCTTCCGATTTCAGGAAGCTATCGTGCAGCGGGTAGTCGCTTACGCCATTGGCGAGGCGATGGTGTGCCAGAGCGCCGTAGGCTTCCGGTCGCACAGCCCGGTGCACGAAATACTTCTGCCAATAGGACGCGCGCACGGAGTTGCTGATCCCCGTGGCGAGTAGCGCCTGCACATGGGGCAATCCGAAGGTGCCACCCCCAGGCCCCTGGGTTTTCGATTTCCGATACGGGCTCGACGGGTAGGACACGGGCTCGGCCGGTGGGTACATGCCGGAATAACGTTGGTCCTTCCCGCCGGCGGGCGTTGCAAGGATAAGTGCCGCCGCCCACCCAAGTGCAGGACCAATGTGGATATATTCCGCGAGATCTCTTCCTGTCGTGATGTATCGAGGTGTCGCGTCGAACTGCAATTGACGTTTCGGTGCGGTGCCGTTCTGGATCGCCAGCCACTCCTCGTATTCGGTCAGGAATTCGCCGGTGGGCAGCGCGGTGCGAATTTGAGCGCTGATCCATTGTGCGGCATAGGGCACGTCGCGGAGCAGGAATTGCGAGATCATCGGGCCGTCCAAAACGCCTGGAGGCGTAACGGAGCGGCCCTTCGGGTCAGTCGGGTCGAAGTAAAGCGCATTGGCACGGAACAGCGTACCGGGTGTGACCCGCCCACCAGACTTCGGCCCCCGGAAATCGGTAAGCTTGTTGATCTCCTCGGTTGCTGCAAGCACGTCGCGATTGGAGGTGTCGTCGCGCAACTCGGTAAGCGGAACGTCGCGAAGCAGGGATTGCCAATATACCTCGACCGCCTCGCCGCCGCGCTCCGCACCTGCAAGGGCCGGCGCCGGCGGTATCGCAATCTGAGTAGGGTTCATGCCGCTCAGACTGACGGCCTCCGTGCCGACGGGATTAACCAGTTTGCGCGTGCCGCCGAGCGGGATTTTCTCGAAATCAGCGGGATCGCCCGACTGGCAAGCGGTAGCGAGGGCCTGCCATGCCGCTTGCTCCACTTCGCCGCGTTTGTCGTGCGGCAGGCCCCGTGTATCGGAGCCAATCTTGTTGGTGTAGCGCGCCTCATCGCCATTCGTCGGGTGGGGCGCGATGGGAATTTTCTCGTTGTTGCTTGCGCAGGCCGCTCTGACTTCGAAGGCGCGGCGCTTGAACGCCGCGTCCAGCGGTCGGGCCTCCGCGCCCACGCCCACAGTCTGCGCCGCGGCCGGGGCTACTCCGGGCATGCCCGGCGGAGACGCGAGCACGGCGGCTCCAACTGCCATGCCGGCCCCGCCGAGGAGCGAGCGGCGAGTGACCGCCGTGGTCGGCAGGGTCGGCGATGCCAGGTCATATTCAGTCGAAATGGTGGGGTGGTCAGCCATGGAGATATCCTCCCTCGCAGGCACGCTCTGGGGCCCGCGTTTCAGATTCAAAGCATCCGGGCGCGCCTTGCGCGCACCCGCGTTAGAATGCGAATGTGAAGGACCGGCGAAAAAGGAAGTCGGTTTTTCGAGTGCAATGCTGCCGATGGCACGACTGCTGTCCGTTTAGTCCCGCGAGGAATTCGGCATTTCCCGCCTGCGACGACAGCTACTTAAAAGTACACGATCTCGTGCGTCCGGAAAAGACGCCTGAATCTTTGGACGAGTTCCGCTTAGGGTCAAACTCGGCTGTCTAGACCGCCGGAAGCCGCTTCCGGTTTACACTCGATAGCGGACGCGCGGCTAGCAACGAGCTGGGCAGCATCGGGCCACGAACGGACATGACCGAATTATTCGATCACCTCGTCGGCGCGCGCGAGCAACGCTGGGGGCAGGGTCAGGGCGAATGCTTTCGCCGCCTTCAGGTTGATCAGGAGTTCAAATTTGATCGCCTGATAAATCGGAATGTCACCCGGTTTGCCACCTTTCAGGATTTTGTGCACGTCATCGGCCAAATGCCTGAACAGCTCGGAAAGATCGAGGGCATAACCCATCAGCGCGCCGGCTTCGACGTAATCGCGGTAAGGACATATCGTCGGCAAACGTTTTTTCTCGGCGAGCTCGGCGATGAGCTGGCGGTTGGCGTAAAGGTCGCCCTCTCCGCTCACCAGCACCGCGTCCGGGCGTTGCTCCGCTATCGCATTGAAGACGCGCTCAATCTCCGAGGGGCTCCCCTCCTGCGGAAAGACAAAAGCCAACGAAACTCCCAAACGCGCGGCGGTATCCCTCAGGATTTGCCCCACAGACCCTTCCCATCCGCCGCGCATCCCCAGGAATACGGCCTTCTGCATCGAAGGAATGGCCTCTTTCAAGAACTCCAACCGCTTGCCCCAGATCTCGATGCCAGCATCAAGCGTGATGCCGGTGAGGTTGCCGCCGGGCCGGTGCAGGTTGGTCACCAGTCCCGCCTGCAGCGGATCCAGCATGAAAGCAACAATCGGTATCGTAGTGGTTGCGGCCTTGAACACGGTTATGACGGGATTGGTTCCGGTGACGATGACATCCGGGTTGCGAGTCACGATTTCACGGGCCACTTCGGCATAACGGTCGTGACGTCCTTCGGCCCAGTAGCGTTCAATGATCAGACTCCGTCCTTCCACGTAACCCAAACGGCGCAACTCGCCGAAAAAGGCGCGCCATGCGCTGCCCCCACCCGTTTCAGTCAGGAGCGCGGGCGGGATTGCCGGATGGAACATCGCCATCCGCGGAGGTCTCGCCGCTTGCTGCGCGCGCGCCGCCAACGGCATCGCCGCCGCTCCGCCAAGTATCGTGACAAACTCGCGCCGTCTCACTCGACTCTCTCGTGCACGTGACGAGACCGACAATATCAGACGATCTCGCGCATTGCGCGCCCCGGGCAATGCTGCGTTGCGATCGGTTACCGCGCGCAAGGACCGCTGCGGGTCAAAATCGGTCCTGCCATCGCTCGAATTGGACGCAAGTACGTCTCCAATCGTCTAGAAGCGGACGCCGGATCGGAAGGGCTCCGGGCTGAAAATGACCAGCCTCACTAGCTAAGGAGGTCAACATGACCGTTACTTCAAGCACCATCCTCGCCGTCTCGAAGCACGTTCCTTGGAACAAGGGGAAGATCGTCGGCGCAAAGCCGCCGCTCCGTCCGAAACACGTCTGGTCAGTCCGAACCAAGCTCCAGGTCGAAGGCCGAATGCGCGATCTGGCACTGTTCAACGTCGCCATCGATAGCAAGCTGCACGGCTGCGACGTCGTAGCCTTGAAAGTTGATGACCTTGCGCCGGGCGGATATTCGGCCGACCGCGCGACCGTCCGACCGAAGAAGACCGGCCGGCCAGTAAAATTTGAACTGACGGAATCGACCCGGCAGGCAATCGATGATTACCTGCGGGGCTACGGGCAAGAAGTCAGGAGAATACCTGTTCAGTGGCCGGCGGCTGAGTGAACATATGACGGCCCGCTAGTATGCCCGCCTCCTATCCCGCTGGCTCGACATCGGATTGGACCCGCATCTGTTCGGGACGCACTCCCTTCGCCGGACCAAGGCGAACCTTGATCTATCGGCGAACCGGCAACCTACGAGCTGTACGGCTCCTTCTGGGGCATACTAAGATCGAGGGCACCGTTCGATATCTCGGAATCGAGGTCGACGACGCCCTCGCGATAGCAGAACAAGTCGACGTCTGATTTCGGGGGGCAGACGCGCTCTGCGCTGCCCTCACGGACGGCTTCGGGCCAACAGCGGAAGCAGGCAAGCTTTACCCGATCCTTCGTCGGCTTCGATTACCGTCCAATTGCCCGCCACTGAAATGCTTCGAAACGGCGCGGTGGGGGTTCCATTTCGCACCCGCACCCGCTTTCCACATCGCAGATCGATCATCCCCACAATAAGTCTTGGCCGCGCGGCGTGAAAGCCAATACGCTGTGTGATGGCAATGACGCCAGACGCACTCGTGAGTCGCAACAGCGGGTATCAGCATTGCGGACAAGAGTGCGTGCGCGAGATCCGTTGAGAGGCTGCGCGATGACCGATCTTTCCTTGAAAGCCGCGACACCTGCTCCACCTGCCACCGATGCCGAGCCGAGCCTGCACCGGGTCATGGGCCCGTGGCTCCTCCTGCTGTTCATCGTCGGCGACATTCTCGGCACCGGGATCTATGCGCTCACCGGCCAGGTGGCCAAGCAAGTGGGAGGCGTCGTCTGGCTGCCGTTCCTCGTCGCCTTCGTCGTGGCGCTGATCACTGCGCTGAGCTATCTCGAACTCGTCACCAAGTATCCGAAGGCCGCAGGCGCCGCGCTCTACACCCACAAGGCGTTCGGCATCCATTTTTTAACGTTCATCGTTGCGTTTGCGGTGATGTGCTCGGGGATTACCTCCGCTTCCACTGCCTCTCGAGCTTTCTCTGCAAACATGTCGAGCGCGCTTGGCCTGGGCTTGTCGGGGTTCGGCATCACCATGACTGGTCTCGTCTTCATGGCGGTTGTTGCCGCGGTCAACTTCCGCGGCGTCGGCGAAAGTGTGAAAGCGAACGTTGTTCTGACTTGCGTCGAGCTAACCGGCCTGCTGATCATCATCTTCATCGGCCTGTGGGCGATCGGCCTTGGCCAAGGTGACGTCTCGCGTGTCATGCAGTTTAAGGTCAGCGATACCGGTCTGGTCTGGCCGGTGATTGCCGCGACCACGCTCGCCTTCTTCGCCATGGTCGGCTTCGAAGATTCCGTCAACATGGCCGAGGAATGCAAGGAACCGACACGGGATTTTCCAAAAGTGCTGCTCGCCGGCCTATTCATCACGGGCGTAATCTACGTGCTGGTCTCGATCTCGGCGATTACGCTGGTTCCGCCGGAGCAACTCGGCGAAGGAGAGACGCCGCTGTTGAAAGTGGTGCAGGCCGGCGCGCCGAACTTTCCGGTCTGGATCTTCGGCTTCATCACCATGTTTGCGGTCGCCAACTCCGCCCTGATCAACATGCTGATGGCGAGCCGACTCGTCTACGGCATGAGCCGCGAGCATGTGCTGCCGCCGTTGCTTGGCAAGGTGCATGCGGGTCGGCGCACGCCCTATATCGCGATCGGCTTCACCACGCTGCTGGCGTTCGCACTGATCACCTTCGTCGGCGAAGTGCCTGCGCTCGGCGGAACGACCGCGCTGCTGCTGCTCTGCGTGTTTACAGTGGTCAATATCGCGGTGCTGGTGCTGCGCAATGATAGCGTCGCGCACGGCCATTTTCGCACGCCGACGATCCTGCCGGTGCTGGGGGCAATCTCCTGCGCATTCCTCGCGGGGCCATGGACCGGACGGGCGATGGTTCAGTACCACGTCGCGGGGATCTTGATCGCCATTGGTGTCGTGCTCTGGGTGATCACGACGCTAGTCAACCGCGCCCAAGGCGTCAGACCCGCGGAGCCGGACATGGAGACGATCGGCGGCCGGGGACCTGTGAACTAGCTACAGCGCGGGTGGTGCGATGCTGCCCGACGCGGCGAGGTCGGTTATGGGTCAGATTCGGAAGTCGAACTACGCAATCGCGACTTCCGCTTTTCCTACAAAAGCAGCCGCAGAGGCCAAGCCGGATCGGCGTCCGGTTGGGTCTTGGCAGCAGACTTGACACGCGCAAAATCGACCTTCGGCTAAGTCATGACCCGTGCACCGCACCAATTCAGTTAGCAGCCGGGTCGAGGCCGCGATTGGACCGGCCCGGCATGGTGAGCACTGCCCGTTACCACGGCGCGAAAGATCGCGGCCTACTTCCGATTAAACACCTCCGTACACCACGCCTGCTGATCTTCGGGCTTTCCTACAAATGCACACTCAAATGGACCGCCTGTTATGCCAGCAAACTTTCCGGTTCCCTTGACGATGTTCTCGCCTGTTGCCTTGCCATCGGGCGTGGCCACGATGGTAAAGGTTCCCTTCAGTTGGTCGTCGCCGGCACCCCAAGTGAGTTCGCCCTCACCCTTGCCGCTCTCTTGCACAAGATTGTAGGTCCCAGACGCAGGTGCCCTGTGCAAAGGGCCGCTGCCGGCGTCGTTGAACGTGATCCCCCACAGAGTGCCGTAGGCAACACCTTTGTCCACGCGTTCTTGAATTAGTTTCCACCCGCTGTGGATTTTGATCGCTCCCGCGTCCTCAGCCAATGCAGGCACTACCAAACCGGCGGCGAACATCGACGCAAAAAGGAACCTACACATCTTAGTATCTCCTCTTTGGATTTGGCTGCATCAACGCCATGCACTTGAAAGACCGACTTCGCGATATCCAGGCCGATTGTCGCACTGGAACGGGAGAGCGTTACGGTAAGGCGTCGTCCGTCTCGACCTGACTATCGCCCGCGACCAAGATGGTGATCGTCTTCTGGATCTCGTTCCGCGCAAACCCAATCGTGCCGCTCGGCCTGACGCCGCCGGCGAAGTCATCGGGCTGAGCGCCGGTGACAGTATAGTTTACTGAAGCGGCCTCCGGACGGCCCGCTGGTGACTGTGAACGTGAAAGCGGTCGTGCCGTTATCGTCCTCCTGCTTGACGGGGTCCTGAGACGCAATGGCCAAGGTCGGGGTTGCGTTGGACGGACGCGGCAATAACGTCTCCATGATTCAAATTTCGGGTAAGCCCTTCGGCCGCTCACCATAAAATTACGAGGCGGCAAACGAAATCTATGGAAGGATGTATTACTTGCGTGAGCATGAGCAGACATCGTCAGGCTGGGCCGGCATGTCTAAAACGGGCGAAGTGGCGAGATTGACTCGGTCGCCAGAAAGTAAAGCCCTGCCGAGGAGGTAATCGCGACCTCCCCTCAAGTCATGTTTGACGAGATCATACTGCCGAAACGCCAGGCACAAGAAACGTTAGGTCGACTTCGGGGCAAAAGCTGCCGTGGCTGACGGCCGCCAAGCTGGTCGAACCCGCTCTCGACGGGTTCTATGCCACGCTGAGCAGCGAGCAGAAGGCGCGCTTCAACACGCTGCAACAGGCCGCGAGCCCGTGAGAACGGCACGCGTCGGAGTTAATGCGCGACATCGCGCTTTCGCTGCACCTTCCCGGACCATGCTCTACACCACCGTCTTATGCCGCGTGATGCAGGTGCGGAGCACCTCGTCCATCGACCTGCCCCACCAGTCGTTGGAGAAGATCTCGATCTCGGAGTAGCCGGCAAAGCCCTGCGCTTCGACCGCTTGGCGCACCGATTTGATGTCGATGACGCCGTCGCCCATCATGCCGCGGTCGTTGAGGATGTCCTTGGTCGGCACCAGCCAGTCGCAGACATGGAACGCGAGCAGGCGATCCTTGCCGGCGCGCACAATCTGGCCCATCAGCTCGGGGTCCCACCAGATGTGATAGACGTCGAGCGCGACGCCGAGCATGCCGGTGCGAACAGGGTCGAGCCGGTCGCAGATGTCGAGCGCCTGCTTCGTGGTGTTCACACAGGCGCGGTCGGCCGCATAGGCCGGATGCAAGGGCTCGATGGCGAGCGGCAGCTTGGCCTGTTTGGCGTAATCGAGCATTTCGGCGAGCGCGTCCTCGACCTGCCCGCGCGCCGCTGCGATGTCCTTCGAGGTCTCGCTGCCGGGCCGCGAATATTGCGGTAGGCCGCCGACGACGAGGACGATGCAGGGCGCGCCCAGCGCCTTGGCTTCGTCGACGCAGCGCCTGTTGTCGTCGCGCACCTCGCCCCGGCGCGAAGCGTCCGAGGTGAACATCCCGCCGCGGCAATAGCCGGACAGCTCAACGCCGGCGTCGCGCACCGCACGCACCGCGCGGTCGAGACCGACGGTTGCGACCTGGTCGCGCCAGGGATCGATGGCGCGAATGCCGTGCCTGGCGCAGGCATCGATGATTTGAACTAGGTCCCCCTGCTTGCGGACGGTCGCCGTGTTCAGCGACAGCCAGCGGTGGTTGGACGAGAAGTCGCGCATCAGGATTCGACACCGTGGGTGGCGAGCACGGTCTTCATCCGCTGCGTCGCGAGTTCAGGATTGGCAAGCAGGCCGGCCTTGTCGGCCAGACGAAACAGCTCGGCGAGGTGCAGGGTGGAGCGGGTGCTCTCCTGTCCCCCGACCATGGTGAAATGGTCCTGGTGACCGTTGAGATAGGCCATGAACACCACGCCGGTCTTGTAGAACCGGGTCGGCGCCTTGAAAATGTGACGCGACAGCGGCACCGTCGGCCCCAGCACGTCGTGGAAGCCGGCCTCGTCCCCGGCCGCCAGCCGCGACAGCGCGTAGGACGCCGCCGGCGCGATGGCATCGAAGATGCCGAGCAGCGCATGCGAAAAGCCCTGTTCGTCGCCGGCGATCAGCTCCGCATAATTGAAGTCGTCGCCGGTATACATCTTGATGCGCGTGTCGAGGCGGCGGCGCATGTCGATCTCGCGCTGCTTGTCCAGCAGCGAGACCTTGACGCCGTCGACCTTGGCGGCATTGCCGCTGATGATGGCAACGGCCGTATCCATCGCCTTGTCGAGGTCTTTGGTGCCCCAATAGCCCGTCAGCGCCGGGTCGAACATGTCGCCGAGCCAGTGGATGATCACGGGCTCGCGGACCTGCGACAGCACGCGGTCATAGACCTTGGCGTAATCGTCCGCGTTGCGGCCGAGCTTGGCCAGCGCGCGCGACGCCATCAGGATGATGCGGCCGCCGACCTTCTCCACCGCCGAAATCTGCTCCTCATAGGCGCGGATCACGTCGTCCAGGCTCCTGGCGTCCTCGACCGCGAGATGGTCGGTGCCGGCGCCGGAGAACACCAGCGCGTTGCGGCGCTTGGCAGCGGCGACCGAGCGCGTGATCAGCTCCAGCGATGTCGGCCAGTCCAGGCCCATGCCGCGCTGTGCGGTGTCCATGGCTTCGGCAACGCCGAGGCCGAGATCCCAGACATGCTCGCGGAACGCGATGGTCTTGTCCCAGTCGACCGCGACCGAGAGCCAGGGATCGTTGTCGGCGAAGGGATCGGCGACGGTGTGCACGGCCGAGAATGCGATGCGGTTGAGCGGTCCCTCGAGCTTTGCCGGGAACGTGCGCGAGGCAGCTAACCGGTAGGTCTCGATCGAGCGATCGGCCTTGGGCAGCTTGAGCGACAATGACGACATGGGTTGGACTGGCTTGTTCATGACTTCAGACCTCTCCCCGTCATTGCGAGCGAAGCGAAGCAATCCAGGATGCCTCCGCGGCAACAGTCTGGATTGCTTCGTCGCTTCGCTCCTCGCAATGACGGTTTGGTAAACATCGGGGCTTATCCAATCAACCTCAGGCCTTGATCGGGGCGACGTCGATCCAGCGGCGCTCCTTCCAGCTCTTCAGCGCGCATTCGGCGAGCTGCACGCCCTTGGCGCCTTCGAGCAGCGTGAACTTGTAAGGGGCATTCTCGTAGACGTGACGAATGAACATCTCCCACTGCTCCTTAAAGCCGTTGTCGTAGGTGACGTTGTCGGGCAGCTTCTGCCAATCGCCGTAGAAATCGTGCAGCCGCTTCTCGTCGGGATTCCAGACCGGACGCGGCGTCGCCTGCCGCGCCTGGATCACGCAGTCGGAAAGACCCGCGACCGCCGAGCCGAGCGTGCCGTCGACCTGGAAGGTGACGAGGTCGTCGCGATAGACGCGCGTCACCCAGGACATGTTGATATGGGCGATGATGCCCCCTTCGAGCTGGAACGTCGCGTAGGCGGAATCATCCGCGGTCGCCTTGTACTTCTTTCCCTGTTCGTCATAGCGCTCGGGAATGTCGGTGTTGCCGATGCAGCTTACGCTCTGGACGTTGCCGAAGAGGTTGTCGAGCACGTAGCGCCAGTGGCAGACCATGTCCAAGATGATGCCGCCGCCGTCCTCGTCGCGGTAATTCCAGGATGGCCGCTGCGCCTCCTGCCAGCCGCCCTCGAACACCCAATAACCGAACTCGCCGCGCACCGAGAGGATGCGGCCGAAGAAGCCGGAATCGCGCAGGAAGGCGATTTTCTTCAGGCCGGGCAGGAACAGCTTGTCCTGCACCGTGCCGTGCTTGACGCCCTTGGAATTCGCAAGCTTCACGACCTCGACGGCTTCCTCGAAATTCGTCGCGATCGGCTTCTCGCAATAGACGTGCTTGCCGGCGTTGATGGCCTGGGTGAGAAGACCGGGACGCGCCTGCGTGGTCGCCGCGTCGAAGAACATGGTGTCGTTCTTGTCGGCGAGCGCGGCATCGAGGTCGGTGGTCCAGCGCGTGATGTTGAAGCGCTGGGCGAGCGCCTCGACCTTGTCGGCGCTGCGGCCGACCAGGATGGGATCGGGCATGACGCGGTCGCCGTTCTTCAGGCGGACCCCGCCCTGGTCGCGGATCCCGACAATGGAGCGGATCAGATGCTGGTTGAGCCCCATGCGGCCGGTGACGCCGTTCATGATGAGGCCGAGGCGTTGGGTGGTCATGCCAGTTGCTCCTGAAGTGATGTTGGCCGTTCGAGCGGACGAAGCGCCGACCAGTCCGGATGGACCGACGTCGCAAAGCCCACTGTGTTGAGCGATCCCGTCAGGAGATCGCCGTCGTGAATCTTGAGGCGGATGCCCTGCCCGTCATCGGTGTAGAGATCCGGATGCGCGACTGCGAAGGCCGCAGCTTCCGCGGCAGGCGTGTCGCCGAAGCCGTCGACATAATGATGGCCGTTGCGCTCGGCATGGGTCACGCCGATGAAGGCGCCGAGCGCGAGGTCCTGCTGCACGGCGAGGCCGGCCTGGCAGGTGAGGTCCTCGCCGGTCACGAAGAAGCTCTCCCCTTCCGCGCTCCATTTCGCCGCGCGCGTCGCATTGACGATCGACTTATAGAGGCCCTTGCACGATTTCGAGGAGATGCCGTGATAGCCGAGTGCCCGCGCCGCCGGAAAAGCATCGTAGGAATCGTCGGCTTCGTCGATGATGAAGCCGTGCCCGGCCAAAGCGCCGAGCGGCGATTGCCGCGTGATGTCGCGCGGCATCGGCTGCTCGACATAGAGCAGGCGCGTGGCGATCGGGAGCAGCGCGGCGTCACGATCGAGCCGGCCCATGAGTGACTGCAACGCGGCGAGGTCGGCATATTGCTCGTTGGCGTCGAGCGTCACTTTGACGTCGCGCCCAAGCGTGTCGAGCTCCTCGCCGATACGTGCGAGCCGCGTCGCATCGGCAGTGGGATCGCCCGACAGCTTGAGCTTGAAGTAACGTGCACCGGCGTTTTCGCGTGGGTCGGCAACGCCGCCCGTGCCTTCTACGGTATCATCGAGGCCGACGGTATGCCTGATGGCAACGCGCTCCAGCGGCACCCGGCCGGAGAGAAATGTCCTGATGTCCCTCTCGCTCAGGTCAGGTGACAGCCGCGCATCGACGCCCGCGATGTTGGCAGCCGTTCCGTCGAAGAAATTGGTCTCGGCGGCGCGCAGCAGCGCATCGAGGATCGCCTTGTCGATCTCAGCCGGGCCGTAAGCCGCTGCGAGCGGCGGAATGTTCTTCTTCGCACAGGTCGCGACCTGGGCACCGAGGCACGAGGCGTGCAGACCGAACGCGGTCTGATATCCGGTGCGCGCCAGATAGAGCCCGCGCGCGATGTCGAGCGACCACCGCAAGCCGTCCACCGTCTGCGCCGGCGACAGCTCCGGCCGCTTGTCGAACCATTTCGGCACCAGCAGCTCGGCGCTCGCGCCGATCGCGACACCCCGGCCCTCGACCTCGATCTCGACCCGCACGAACAGCTGCGGCGTGGCGTTGATCGTGATTGCGCCAAAGCGGAACGGCCGCGCGAACTGCACGGGACGTTCGAAGAAGTCGATGTCTCGCAGCTTCAGGCGCACGGACATAGTCCTATGAAGGTCGTCATGCCCGGGCTTGTCCCGGGCATCCACGTTCTTTGTTGCACGGAGCAAGACGTGGATGGCCGGGTCAAGCCCGGCCATGACGCTCTAAAATTTCGAGCTAGCTCCATCGCCCTCTAATCCAATGCACCTTGCGAGAAGAAATGCTTGCGGATGCGTTGCACGAGCTCGGTGAAGACGGGATCGGCCATCACGTCGAGCGAGCGCGGGCGCGGCAGCGGCACGTCGTAGATCGCGGCGATCGCGCCGGGGCGCTCGGTCATGACCAGCACGCGGTCGGCCAGGAAGACGGCTTCGGGAATCGAATGCGTGATCAAGAGCACCGTCTTCTTCGTCTCGCGCTGGATCCGCATCAATTCGACATTCATGCGCTCGCGCGTGAGTGCATCGAGGGCGCCGAACGGCTCGTCCATCAGCATGATCTTGGGATCGTGCACCAGCGCGCGGCAGATCGAGGCGCGCTGCTGCATGCCGCCGGAGAGCTGCCAGGGCAGTTTCTTCTCGAAGCCTTCGAGCCCGACCAGCTTCAACAGCTCCTTGGCGCGGGGGAGATACTTGTCCCGGGCCAGGCGCTTCATGTCGATCGGCAGCATCACGTTGTTGAGGATGTTGCGCCAAGGCAGCAGCAAAGCGTTCTGGAACACGATGCCGACATTGCCGTGCGGCGTCGTCACCTTGTCGCCCTCGACCAGGATCTCGCCCGTGGTCGGCGGCAGCAGGCCCGAGATCAGCTTGAGCAGCGTGGACTTGCCGCAGCCGCTCGGACCGACCACGACGAAGAACTCGCCGTCGTTGATGTGGAAGTCGAGCGGACGCAGCGACGGCACGTCGCCGTCGCGTGTCCGGTACGTCTTCGACACGCCCGACAGCTTGATGCCCGACGCATCGCCGGCAGCCCGGCCGCTCACCAGTCTCAGATGCGCGGCCGGCTGCGCGGTTTCGTTCATGACAGTCGCAGGTTTCACGAGCCGCTCTTCGGCAGATAGTCGTTGGTGTAGAAGGCCTTCGGGTTCTCCTTGGCCTTGGCATCGAGACCGCCATATTCGACCATCAGATTGACCGTTTCAGTCATGTTCTGGTCGGTGACCTGGAACGGCCGCTTGCTCTTGGTCTCCGCGGTCCGGTAGAGCGGAATGGTCAGCTCGAAACCCTGCGTCAGCGTATCGATCTTGCCGCCCTTGGGGTTGGCATCGAGGATCGCCTGCGCCGCGGCCTTGGGCTCCTTCTCGGCAGCTTCGACCGCCTTCGTCGTCGCCGACATGAAGCGGCGGACGAGATCGGCATTGGCCTTCACATAGTCGGTGTTGGCGATGATGCCTGAGGACACCATGTTGATGCCGTAGTCGGCGAACTTGATCGGATAGACGTCCTTGCCGGTGGCGTCCTTGATCTTCATCGACTGGTCCATGACGTAGCCGAGCAGCAGATCGGCCTGGCCGTTGATGACGGCGTTGAGCTTGGTCTGGCCGTCGCCGGCAACGGTCTTGAAGTCGCTTTCCTTGAGGCCGGTCTTCTTCAGGAACAACGGCCAGATCTGGGTCATGGAATCGGCCGGCGTGATCGCCACCGTCTTGCCCTTGATGTCCTCGGGCTTCCTGATGTTCTTGTCGGCGAAGCCCATGGCGGACATCGGCGACGTCTGGAGCAGCACGCCGGTGGCAACCACGGGCGCACCCTTGATCGCGGCGCGCATCATGGTGGGCACGTCGACATAGCCGAAGTCCGCGGTCTTGGCGGCGACGGCCTGCGTGGTCGCGGCCGAGCCGCGGCCTTCCTGTATCTCGAGATCGATGCCTTCGGATGCGTAGATGCCCTTGGCCTTGCCGTAATAGAACGGCCCGTGCTCGCCATAGACGTACCAGTTCAGCATCAGCACGACCTTGTCGGCCGCCTGCGCCGGCATGGCCGCGAAGCTCATCAGCACCGCCGAGACAGCCCCTATCCACCGCTTCATCGTCACTCTCCCTTTGCCATTGTTGTGTCGGCCGTTGATGGCCGTTCGTTGCTGCAGTTAAGAGGCGAAAATCACGTCCTCGCGCTGGCTGACGTGCCAGGGAATGACCAGCTTCTCGATCCGGTCGACGACCCAGAACAGCACCACGCCGAGCAGTGCGAGGATCACCAGCGCTGCGAACATGGTCGGCAGGTCGAACGTGCCGATCGAGCGCTGCATCACGTAGCCGATGCCGGAATTGGAGCCGACGAACTCGCCGACGACGGCGCCGACCACGGCCAGCGTCACCGACACTTTCAGCCCTGAGAAGATCGCCGGCAGCGCATGCGGCAGGTTCACCGCGCGAAACACCTGAAAGCGGCTGCCCTGCATGGCGCGGGCGAGATCGACCATGTCAGGATCGACCGATTTGAAGCCCTGCACGGCGGAGACCACCACGGGAAAGAAGCCGAGCAGGAACGCCGAGATCACCTTGGGAATGATGCCGAAGCCGAACCAGACCACGAACAGCGGCGCGATGGCGATCTTCGGCACGGATTGCGAGAACACCAGCAGCGGATAGACGTAGCTCTCCACGGTCTTGGAGCCCGCGATTAGCATCGCCACGGGAATGCCGAACAGCGCCGAGAGCAGGAAGCCGCAGACGGTCGCATAGGTCGTCGGCCAGGACTGGCGCAGCAGCTCCGGCCATTCGGTGCGAAGCACGGCGACGACATCGAGCGGCGACGGGATCTGGTAGGCGGGGATCTTGAACAGCCGGATCGCGAGATCCCAGGCGACGACGATGAAGACCAGGAACAAGAACGGCCGAACCCAGGCTGCATTCAGCAGCTTGGAAACAGCGTTTTGCGGCTTGGGCTCGGCCAATTTTCACTCCCGGCAGTCTTCTTCGTTGTGGGGAGAAATTAACTCGTTGGATAAATACTGTCCAGAGCTTTCCCTGTGGCGTTTTGCGGCGCCGGTTCCGGGGGCTTTTTGGGGACGGGACTATCGCCTCCGTGTCCCGGACGCGCTGCAACGCGAAAGCGTTGCTGCGCAGAGCCGGGACCCAAGAGCCGCGGACTCCGTGGCGCGATGGGCCCCGGCTCTGCAGCGCACCGCAAGAGCGCTGCGCTGCGTCCAGGGCGAGACCGCGCCAAGATCAACGACGTCGTCCCCGCGAAGAGAAATGCAAATCGCGCCTAGCCCCGGTGTCATTCCCCGCGAAAGCAGGGAATCCAGTACGGCGCGGCTTCTCCGTATCCCACTGGCGTCTCTGGAATACTGGATCGCCCGATCAAGTCGGGCGATGACAGCGGAGAGTTTGGCTACACCGCCTGCGCCACCGCACTGCGCGCCTTCGGCGCTTTCGCGATCTCGAACAGCGCCATCGACTGCCCTGTCAAGGCGGCCAGCACGAGGCCGACCATGTGGGCGAGGCGCTCGTCCTTGGCGTCCTTGGCGAGCAGGTCGCGGCCGAAGATCACGCTGAGCGTCGCCGAGTTCGAGAGGTAGAAGAAGCAGAGGCCCGCGATCGAGATGTAGAGCTGCACCGGATCGACTGCGACCTGGAAGTCGCCGCTGTCGACGCCGCGGCGCACCACGGTGCGGATCATCTCGACGAAGGGCGAGTGCATCGACTTGACCTTGGTCGATTTCTTCAGGTGCTTGGCGCGCGCGAGGTTCTCGGTCTGGAGCAGCGACAGGAATTCAGGATTGCGCAGGAAGTAGTTCCAGGTGAACTCGATCAGCCGCCTGATCGCCTCAGGCGGCTCGAGATGTTCGAGATCGAGCCCCCGCTCCTCGCTGCGGATCTTGTCATAGGCGCCTTCGAGCACCGCGAGATAGAGCTCGTCCTTGTTGCCGACGTGATAATAAAGCATGCGCTTGTTGGCGCCGGCCTTCGCCGCGATGCGGTCGACGCGTGCGCCCGCCAGGCCATGGGCGGAAAACTCCTGCTTGGCGGCTTCGAGAATGCGCAGCCGCATCCCCTCCGGGTCACGCTGCCATTTCAGAGTTCGCTTTGCTATCGCTTTAGCCAACTGTCGCTCGCTGGGTGGTGTCGATACGCGTGTAACACGCTCCCGCCGTCATTGCGAGGAGCGAAGCGACGAAGCAATCCAGACTACCACCGCGGAGAAACTCTGGATTGCTTCGCTTCGCTCGCAATGACGCGGCAAAGAACGGAGCCTCAATCCACCGGCTTCGGCGAGCGCTCCAGCAGCACCGTCGGGATGCCGCAGGTGCCGCTGCGCACGGTCATGATGCGCGTGCCCGGCTTGCGGCCGTTGCGGACTTCGGAGACGTCGAGTCCGGCAGCGATCAGGCGGGCGCGGGTGGCGTCGATGTCGGCGACACGCCAGCTCAGACCCCAGAGGCGGTCATGCGCGAGGTCGCCGCCCGCCACCGGCCGGCGCACCACCTCGACGATGAGGTCGCCGCAACGGAAGAACATCAGCTGGCCCCAATCCTGGTGCGAGCGATCGAGCGCCAGATCGAGCCCGAGCCGCGCGCCATAGAGCGCGGCGGCACGATCGGAATCTTCGGTCGTGACCACGACATGGTCGAGCGCCTCGATCGGCGCGATATCGGTTGTGACCGATTTGGGACGCTCGTCGGCGAGCTCGAGGAAGAACATGCGCACGCCACGCGTGAGCTCCGTGGCCGCACGCGCGCGCTTCCAGTGCAGCACGGCCTCGGTAGCCGCATCGCTGCTTTCGACCTCGGCGATCGGGTCCGGCCTCAAGGCCACGCGATCCAGCCGGCGATGCATCTTGCCGATGTCTGCGACACGAAAGCACAGGCTGGCGAGCACGCCGTCCTGGTCGTCGAGCAGCGCGCGCATGCGGTCGGCGGTGACGCTGAAACCGCTCGGCGCCATCAGCTCGATCGTCATGTTGTCGAGGGTGAACAGCGCCCGGTCGGCGCCCTCGCCGGAGTTCTGCCAGGCCGGCGCGCGAGCGAGCAGCGTCTGGTAGGCCGCCCTGGCTGCACCGATATCCCGGACCAGAACGACGACGTGATCGAGGCCGGTGATCATCTCTTCCCCCTTGATCGACCCTTGATTGAGTCGGGAACCCCTCAGGCCAAAGACGGCGTTTGTCCGGGCTTGGCATTAGCCTGCCATGGTCGTATTCCGGCAATATGCTGACCTCAAGCGCTTCGGGGCGGTTTTGCGGATAATTTCAGCGTCCCTCCGGAGCGGAACCGGTGTTAGAGTAATTCCGCCCGCCGGGACCACCAGCGCATCACGGACAAGCAATGCAGGCTCTCTTCATCGGACAGACCTATATCGACGTCGTCTTCATCACCGACCATATGCCGACCGGCGACGAGAAGCACGTGGCGTCGGACTACGCGGTCTCCTTCGGCGGCAACGCGGTGACGGCGGCGTTCTGCTGCGCCAAGCTCGGCATCGTGCCCGACCTGATCGCGACGGCGGCCAATGACTGGCTGGGCCGCATGTTCCAGGACATGTGCGCGAAATACGCGATCTCGCTGCACGGGCGGAAGGTCAACCAGTCCTCGCTCTCCTTCATCATGCCCAAGGACGGCAAGCGCGCCATCGTCCGCTGCCGCGACGACGAGCACATCCATCCGTTCCCGATGCTCAATCTCGGCGGCTGCCGCGCGCTGCATGTCGACGGCCACCAGCCGGATGCCGCGATCCACTACGCCAAGGTCTGCCGCGAGGCCGGTATCCTGACCTCGCTCGACGGCGGCGGCCTGCGCACCAACACGCATGAGCTCTTGGAATTCATCGACGTTGCAATCGTGGCAGAGCGGCTGTGCGAGCAGATGGATCTGACACCGGAGAAGATGCTCGACTACCTCAAGGGCCGCGGCTGCAAGATCGGCGGCGTCACCATGGGCGAGAAGGGCCTCTTCTGGTACGACGAAACCGGGACCGTGCAGGTGATGCCGGCGATGCCGATCCCGCGCGAGCGGGTGATCGACACCAACGGCGCCGGCGACGTCTTCCATGGCGCCTATGTCTATTCCTACCTGGCCCATCCCGGCAAAAGCTGGCGCGAACATTTCGATTTTGCCCGCGCCGCCTCGACCTTCAAGATCCAGCGCCTCGGCAACGAGGCCGGCCTGCCGACGCTGGTCGACATCGCCAAGGTCAGGCACGAGTTCGAGGTCAGGGTCTAGAGTCAGATGGGGCGCGTCTTCGTCGCCGGCAGCATCAACATGGATGTGGTGGCGACGGCCGATCGCCATCCGCGCGTCGGCGAGACCGTGGCGGGCAAGCAGGTGCTGTATTTCCCGGGCGGCAAGGGCGCCAACCAGGCGGTCGCAGCGGCGCGCCTCGGCGCTGCGACCACGCTGATCGGCAGGCTGGGCAAGGATTCGTTCGGGGCCGAGCTGAGGACGTTCCTGGGCGACCAGGGCATCGAGCTCAGCTACGTCCAAGAGACGACTGACGCCCACACCGGCACCGCGATCATCACGGTCGCCGACGCCGACAATACCATCGTCGTCATTCCCGGCAGCAACGCGCTTCTCAGCGCGGACGATGTCGGCGTCGTCCCGCTCGTGAAGGGCGACGTCGCCGTCAGCCAGTTCGAGATTCCGCTGCCGGCGATCGCTGCCTTCTTTCAGCGCGCGCGTGCGGCTAGCGCGACGACGCTGCTCAACCCGGCGCCGGCACAAAGCATCTCCGGCGAACTGCTGGCGCTGGTCGACATCCTCGTGCTGAACGAAACCGAGCTCGGCTTCCTCGCCAATGTGGAGCTCTCGGAGAGCGATGAGACCGCACGGATCATTGACGTCGCGCGACAACTTCAGGCGCGCGAGGACCAGGCCATCTGCGTCACGCTCGGCAGGCGCGGCGTGCTGGCGCTGGCCGGGCGCGAGCAGATTGTCGTGCAGGGACGCGCGGTGAAGGCGGTCGACACCACCGGCGCCGGCGATTGCTTCGTCGGCGCGCTCGCAGCTCAATTGGCCGAGGGTGCGGCCTTGCGTGCCGCCCTCGCCTTCGCCAACGCCGCCGCATCGATCAGCGTGCAGCGCATGGGCGCGGGGCCGTCGATGCCGACGGCCGCGGAAGTGGCTGCCGTCCTCAAGAACGGCTGATCACGCCAGCGCGCTCTTCAGGTCAAAGCTCTCGTCGGCGGCCTGCTCGGGCGTGATCGAACGGTCCATCGCCTGCAAGCGGCGGCCGAACATGTGGTCGCCGGCGCGGTTGATCGACTCGATGCCGAGCAGCCTGTCGCCCTTGTAGCAGAATACCGAGAACGCCTTCCTGGCGGGATCACCACGCAGCACGACGCGATCGTAGCCGGTAGTAAGGCCCGCGATCTGCAGCTTGTCGTCGCCCTGGTCGCTCCAGAACCAGGGATGGCTGTCATATGGCTTTCTGTCGCCGGTCAGCCGGGCCGCGAGGCAGCGGGCGTGATCGGTGGCGTTCTGCACCGATTCCAGCCGCTGCGATCCGCCGAAGCGCGGGCTGGCGAACAGCGCGCAATCGCCGATCGCGGAAATGTCGGGATCGGCGGTGGAGAGATATTCGTCGACGATGATACCGGCGGCGACCGGGAGTCCAGCGTCCGCGGCAAGCTCGATGTTCGGCAGCACGCCGACGCCGACCACGACGAGGTCGGCGGGCAGATGCCGCCCGTCGCTCAAGGACACGCCCGTGACCTTGCCGCCCTCGGCTTCGATCGAGGTGGCCTGGACGCCGAGATGGATGCGGATGCCGGCCTCGCGATGGCGTTCTTGAAAGTACTCCGAGACCTCCGCCGTCACCGCACGTGCCATCACGCGCGGGGCAAGCTCGAGCACGTCGACCTCAAGCCCCTTGATCCGCGCGGTGGACGCGAATTCGAGGCCGATGAAGCCGGCGCCGATGATCACCGCACGCTTCTTCGACGGCATGATCTGCCTGAGCGACTCGCTGTCGTCGAGGATGCGCAGATATTTCACGTCGGCCAGGTTGGCGTTGGGCAGGTCGAGCAGCCGGTTGCGCGCGCCCGTCGCCAGCACGAGGTGGCCGTAAGGCAGCGCCTCGCCGGATGCGAGCAACAGCTTGTGCGCCGCGCGATCAATCGACACGGCACGGCCCGCGATCAGTTCGATGGTCTGATCCTGATAGAACTTCTCGGGGCGGAACATCAGGCTCTCTGGCCCCGCCGAGCCCTTGATGTAAGCCTTGGACAGCGGCGGCCGCTGATACGGCAGATGCGCCTCGTCATTGATCAGGCAGACGCGCCCGGAAAACCCCGCCTGACGCAGGGAAGCCGCAACCTGGTAGCCGCCATGGCCGGCACCGACGATGATCACCGGACCACCCGTCATCGGACAGCCCACTTTCGCAAGACACGAGCGTGACCCATGTCGTCTCCTCTCACGCTGATTTTGGTTTGCTGGCCTTTTGGAGGAGCCGGCGCTCGTGTCCGTCCCTTGGCGAAGGCGGCCCCATTTGAGCCTATCGTTCGGCCCAGTGCAAGAGCGGCCGGGGCACTGGCGGCCCGGGGCACTGACGGCCTGGGCACTGACGGCACGGGGATTGTCACCCCTCGCCTTCTGCGATTTAGTTGCGGCAGCAAACCTCATGCCGGGGATTTCAATATGCCAGCGCCCGTCTCGAAGCCCGACGATCCCGCCCTGCTGCGGATCGACGGCCCGATCGCAACCATCACGCTCAACCGCCCCGCCGCCTACAACTCGATCAATCTCGCGATCGCGCAGAAGCTCGAGCAGCTCGCGATCGCGCTCGAAGGCGACGACAGCATCCGCGTTGTCGTGCTCGAAGGCGAAGGCCGCGCCTTCTCGGCCGGCGGCGATCTGCAGACGATCGGGGCCGCCGCCGAGGCAGGCACGGTGACACCTGTGGTCGGCGAGCTGCTGAAGCACTATCACGCCTTCATCGAGATCATCCGCCGCATGCCGAAGATCTCGCTGTCGAGCGTGCACGGCTCAGCTGCCGGCGCCGGCATGGGCCTCGCCTTCGTCACCGACCTCTGCATCGCCGCAGACGATGCCAAGTTCACGCCGGCCTATGCGAAGATCGGCGTGTCGCCGGACGGAGGCTCGACGGTCGGCATCGTCGGCACGGTCGGCTCCCGCCGCGCGCTGCAGATCTTCCTTGCCGAAGACAATTTCACCGCGCAGCAGGCCTATGAATGGGGCCTGGTCGCCAAGATCGTTCCCGCCGCGGAGCTGAAGTCAGCGACGCGGCAACTCGCCGAGCGTCTGGCACAGAATCCGCCGGCGGCGATCGCCGGCACCAAGCAGCTGGTCTATCAGGCTGCGACCACGCCGGTGAAGCAGCAGCTCGATGCCGAGGAGCACAAGATCATCATGGCGATGAACACGGAAGAGTTTCGCGCCGCCGTGAAGAAGTTCACCAGCAAGGGCAAATAGCGCCGCGGCCGCTCAGCCCTTCGCGGCGCCGGGCCCGGTCCGCTGCATGAAATCGAAGTCGCAGCCCTCGTCGGCCTGCATGATGGTCTCGTTGAACAGCCAGGCGTAGCCGCGCCGCGCCTCCTCGGCCGCAGCGGGAGGCTTCAGCGCGGCGCGGCGCCGCTCGAGCTCGGTGGCATCGACCAGCAGCTCGATGCTGCGCTTGGCCACATCGAGGCTGATCATGTCGCCGTTCTGCACCAGCGCCAACGGCCCGCCGACGGCGGATTCCGGCGTGATGTGCAGAACGATGGTGCCGAACGCGGTGCCGCTCATGCGCGCATCCGAGATGCGCACCATGTCCTTGGTGCCGCCGCGCGCGAGCTTTTTCGGGATCGGCAGATAGCCGGCTTCCGGCATGCCCGGCGCCCCCTTCGGGCCGGCATTGCGCAGCACCAGCACGTCGTCGGCGCTGACGTCGAGATCGGGGTCGTCGACCCGCAAGGTCATGTCCTCGACGGATTCGAACACGACGGCGCGCCCGGTATGCTGCAGCAGCTTCGGGCTCGCGGCCGATTGCTTGATCACGGCGCCGCGCGGAGCGAGATTGCCGTGCAGGACCGCGAGGCCGCCTTCCTTCTTGATCGGATTGTCGCGCGGGCGGATCGCGTCTTGGCCCGGCACGTCCTCCGCATTCGCCGCGATCTCGCGCAGTGTCTGGCCGGTGATGGTCTTCGCGTCGAGATCGACGAGATCGCCGAGCTGCGCCAGCAATTTCGGCACGCCGCCTGCGTGATGGAAATGCTCCATGTAATGCTCGCCGGACGGCTTCAGGTCGACCAGCACCGGCACCTCGCGGCCGATCTGGTCGAATTTTTTGAGATCGAGGCGATGCGGCGAGCGATGCGCCATCGCCGTGAGATGGATCAAGCCATTGGTCGAGCCGCCGATGGCCTGGAGCACGACCTGCGCGTTCCTGAACGAGGCCGGCGTCAGCACCTCGCTCGGCTTCGGCCCCTTCGCCTTCGCCATTTCGGCGGCTACCCTGCCGCTCGCCTCCGCCGAGCGAAAGCGCTCGGCGTGCGGCGCCGGGATCGTCGCGCTCATCGGCAGCGACAGGCCCATGGCTTCGATCATGCAGGCCATGGTCGAGGCGGTGCCCATCACCATGCAGGTGCCGACCGAGGGCGCCAGACGGCCGTTCACGGCTTCGATCTCGGCATCGTCTATGTCGCCAGCGCGATATTTCGCCCAGAGACGGCGGCAGTCGGTGCAGGCGCCCAGCACCTCGCCCTTGTGATGGCCGACCACCATGGGCCCAACCGGGATGACCACCGTCGGCAGATCGGCGCTGATCGCGGCCATCACCTGCGCCGGCAGCGTCTTGTCGCAGCCGCCGATGACGATCACCGCATCCATCGGCTGCGCGCGGATCATCTCCTCGGTGTCCATCGCCATCAGATTGCGCAGATACATCGAGGTCGGATGCGCAAAGCTTTCGGCGATCGAGATCGTCGGAAACACGAACGGCATCGCGCCGGACAGCATCACGCCGCGCTTGGCGGCCTCGATGATCTGCGGAACGTTGCCGTGGCAGGGATTGTAGTCGCTATAGGTGTTGGTGATGCCGACGATCGGACGCTCCAGCGCGTCGTCGGAATAGCCCATCGCCTTGATGAACGCCTTGCGCAGGAACAGCGAGAAGCCGGCATCGCCATAGCTCGTCAGACCCTTGCGCAAACCACTCGTCATCGTGCCGCTCCTTCCATGCTAACCATCGTGGTATCGCCCCAGGTCGGATTGTCAATAAGATCGATCTAACAGTCGCGTGCGCTACGGCACCCAGCGCGCTGCCTCGTGCGCCAAGCGCTGGCGGATGCTGAACGGCATCGTTCGCCGCGCGAAGAATGTCGTCGCGACCGTGCGGTTCTGCTCCGCGGACGAGGTACGCCAGATCTACGAGGCCGGGAGATGCTGGCGCGGCACTGCCAAACGCTCGTGCTCCGCCTGTTGGACCAGGATGAACACCTGCCGCGCACGATGGACCCGAGGGAACTCATCCGATTCAGCGGGTATCTTCTGGTAGATGTCGCTCAATCTCTCAACCGATTAACGGCTTATTAGAGGACTCTATTCCAAATGGTGTCTGCAACACACAACAACCATTCCGGGTTCCATTGCCCGGAGCAATCACATGAATTTACCTGGTTTCCTGATCGCAGCCGGCTTCGGCGCAGCTTTCTTCGCTGCAGAGTGTGTCTGGTATTACCAGCCTGCTTTCATCAACCCGGACGTCCTGCTCAGCACATTCTCGTCGGAACATTCGAAAGCCCGCGCAGCGGTCCGACATGCGCTGATCGATCCTGGAACAGCCACATTCGGCGCGTTGCATTCGGTCGAGGCCGGCGCAGCGAGGTATGTTTGCGGGGGTGTCAAGGCACGGGACAAGTCCGGCCAGTTCGTCGATGTCGCCTTCGTCTACACCGTGGCCATTGATTTTGCCCGCATCGATGACGATGGACGGGTGACGCATCAGCGTTCCGGATACAGGCCTTGCCCCACTGCAGACGATAAAGTCGCGCAACAGCGGCCGGTTCTGTCGCCCGGCGCGTCGTCGATCGTCAAGTCCGTTCAGAGTGTCGTCCCCGACGTGAAGACGTCGGTTGCACCCGCCCTGACGAAGCCGGCAGCCTCAACGGCGGGATCGTCATCCGGTGGCACGATGGAGCAGCAGGTCCGTGAACTGGCCGCCCGGACGGTGCCGTCTGATGGTGGAAATGGACAGGGAGCAAATCGGCTCGCTGCGCGCGAGGTCGCCAAGGAGAGCGAGTGGCGAGCCGATCGGCCTCCCGCCGCGTGGCCCACATTCGCTTCGGATCACGCCTTGGCGAGGCCAACCCGGAAGCGAACCCCATCGGAAGCTCTGGCCCTGGCGCAAGACGTCGAGGATCGCTGGAAGAAAGCAGAATCAGCGGCCGACGTCTCGATGCGCCCCTCACCGGCAGACATCGACGAGGCGTGCCGCGCGCTGCTCACGATCGATCCAAAGGACGCCCAATACCCAAACGCGTGGGCCGCCTTTGCGCGATTGCAGAGGATGAGTCGAGACGTCGCCAGAGGTTGATGCCCGGCGCCATCCCGTAGTTGCCGAGCGCGCAAGGTCGCGCAGCCACGTTTCGTGCTCCTCGAATCAAGTCGGCCCCGATCCCCTCGAATGTCTTGCCGCCGCGTGCCCGGACGCCCACGACGCGCTTGATGCGGGAACCCTGTCGCGCTGCCGCGACACTTGAACGCAACTAAGAATGATCCGCAATAATTGCATCGATGGCCGCTCCGTGAAATCCTTCTGCGAATGACTTGCATTTGCATGGGGCCGCGCTGCGACCGAGATTTTCAGTGCATGCGTGAAGGAGGGCCCGGTCGAGGGATTGATTGTTCGTGTTTGGAAAATTGAGCTTCCCGCGCGCCGCAGCGACGGCAACGATCATCTTGGCCAGTCAACTGGTGAGCTGCGTCTCGGCCTTCGCCGAGGGCAGGCCGAAACCAGCGCAAGGCCTGCCGCCAGCTCACGCTGAGATCGACACCGAACACATTTTTGGTTTCAGCATGGGCTCCGATATCGGCAAGAAGGGTGACATCGAGGTCGAGTTCGAGAATGTCGGCGCGTTTGGCAAGCGCTCCGGCTCATACGCAGCCTGGGCCAATCTCAACCAGGTCAAGTACACGGTGTCGGACAACTTCCGGATCGCACCCGGATTCTCGCTGAGCGGACAGCATATCAAGGGCGTTCCGGGACTCGCCGATCATCGGGATATCGCTTTCAGCGGCGGAGCGCTCGAGCTGCGCTACAAGCTGGTCGATCGCGCCGTCGCACCGTTCGGGTTGACCCTCCACGCGCAGCCGGGCTGGAGTAGAATCGACGACGGCAGCGGCATGCACATCGCACAATATGGCGGTGAGTTCGCCGCGCTGTTCGACAGCGAGCTGATCAAGGACAGGCTGTTTGCGGCCTTCAACGTCTGGTACGCGACCGGCGGAACGCGCGAGATCGCCACCAATCTGTGGCGGCACGATTCCGAGATGCAGCTCCAGTCCGCGATATCTTATGTATTGACGCCCGACCTCGTGCTCGGCCTCGGCATTCGCTACGCGCGGGCCTACGACGGTGGCGCGCTGAATCGCTACGTCGGCGATGCTGTCTTCGCGGGGCCCACCTTCTCCTACACCATCTCAAAGGACGTCGGCATCTCCGGCACCTGGCAGATGCAGGTTGCAGGCAGCGCCGTCGGCGACAGCCGCAGCCTCAACCTGGAGCAGTTCGAGCGCCATCAGGCGCTGTTGCGGATCAATCTGCATTTCTGAATGCTCCCTCGACGCGTCATTGCGAGCGCAGCGAAGCAATCCAGAATCTTTCCGCAGAGATATTCTGGATTGCTTCGTCGCAAGCGCTCCTCGCAATGATGGTTGTGAGGGGCCACGAGTCCAACTTTCACTCTCCTCACGGCGCAGCACCGCCGCTGCGACAGCTTGAGCTCCGAGGACTACCGCTTCTTCCAATCGATGATCCGGCTGGCGTCGCCATCGAACTCCATGCTGCAGAACGTGCCGCCCTGGAAATAGTCGCCGACCGGATCCGGCTTCAGCTTGGCCTGCTCGGCCATCGCGTGCTCGCGGAAATCCTCGGCGCGTCCCGTGGGGCGGTAGCCGAGTTCGTAGGCGCGATGGTTGTCCCACCACGCGCGCTCGTTGAATGAGGCGCCGTAGAAGACCTCGAAATGGATGTCGGGATGCTCGAGCCCGATGCGGCAGAGCTGCACGAGGTCGTCGGGCTTGAGCCAGATCGAGAGCCGGCGCTGGTCGAGCGGCATGTCGCCGAAATTGCCGATGCGCAGGCATGTCACCTTCATCCCGTGCTTGTCGGCGTAAAGCGCGCCGAGCGCCTCGCCGAACACCTTGCTGACGCCATAGCGGCCGTCGGGGCGCGGGGTAACGTCGGTGCCGATCTTGTGGTGGCGCGGATAGAAGCCGACGGCGTGGTTCGACGAGGCGAACACCACGCGCTTGACGCCCTTGCGGTACGCGGCTTCGAACAGATTGTAGCCGCCGATGATGTTGGCCTGGAGGATTTGATCCCAGGTGCCTTCGACCGAATAGCCACCGAAATGGAGGATGCCGTCGACGCCCTCGCAGATCGCCTCGCACTGCGCGAGATCGGCGAGGTCCGCCGCCTCGAACTTCTCGTTCGCGCCGAGATCGGCCGGCGGCCTGATGTCGGAGAGCAGGAGATCCGGATAGATCGGCGGCAGCAGTTTCCGCAGGCTCGTGCCGATTCCGCCCGAAGCTCCCGTCATCAGAATACACGGCATGTCTTTTCCTCACCTGTGGTGACCGATTTGCGGACACGTGTCTCTAATGATAGCTGGATTGTCCAGAGGGAACGAAACGAGAGAACCGACATGAATGAGGCATCGTCCGACTCCCAGGAACGTCCAGGCTGGCGGCCGGCGACCTATTACCCCGACCCCGCGATTAGGGCATTCGATCCCCGCTTCGAGAAATATTGGCTGAAGCTTTCGGCGGTAGAGCGGCTGGCGACTGGTCTGCGCTGGGCGGAGGGCCCCGTCTGGTTCGGCGACGGGCGCTACCTTCTGTGCAGCGACATCCCCAACCAGCGCATCATCAAATGGGAGGAGGAGACCGGCGCAGTCTCCGTATTCCGCAAGCCCTCCAATTTCGCCAACGGCAACACACGCGACCGCCAAGGCCGGCTGATCACCTGCGAGCATGGCGGCCGGCGCGTGACGCGCACCGAATATGACGGCAGCATCACCGTGCTGATGGATCAATTCAACGGCAAGCGGTTGAACTCGCCGAACGATGTCGTTGTCAAATCGGACGGCTCGATCTGGTTCACCGACCCGACCTTCGGCCTGCTCGGCAATTACGAGGGCTACAAGGCCGAACCCGAAATCGATCCCAACGTCTACCGACTCGATCCCGAGACCGGCAAGGCGACCATCGTCGCCGAGGGCGTGCGCGGACCCAACGGGTTGTGCTTCTCGCCGGACGAAAAGATCCTCTACGTCGTCGAATCCCGCGGCGTGCCGAACCGCAGGATCCTTGCCTATGACGTTTCGCCTGACGGCACCACGATTTCCAACAAGCGCGTCCACATCGATGCCGGTCCCGGCACGCCAGATGGCATGCGCTGCGACATCGACGGCAACCTCTGGTGCGGCTGGGGCATGGGCGATCCCGAGCTCGACGGCGTCGTGGTGTTCGCGCCCGACGGCGTCATGATCGGCCGCATTGCGCTACCCGAGCGCTGCGCGAACGTCTGCTTCGGCGGCGTCAAGCGCAACCGCCTGTTCATGGCCGCGAGCCAGTCGATCTACGCGCTGTATGTGAACACGCAGGGGGCGTTGGGCGGATAGCGCGCGGCAATGGAATGGTCTCGTAGGGTGGGCAAAGCGAAGCGTGCCCACCATGTCTTGCTTGGCTCGTGATGGTGGGCACGTCGCGCGAAGAACGCGTCTTTGCCCACCCTACGAGATCCCTCCTCGCAATGACGAAACGAAAAACGCCGGAGCGGTTGCCCGCGCCGGCGTCGTGTTCGTTCACGCGATAAGCTTACGCCGCGTTGAAGCCGGCGACGGCCTTCACTTCGAGGAAGTCCTCGAGGCCGTACTTGCCCCACTCGCGGCCGTTGCCCGACTGCTTGTAGCCGCCGAACGGCGCGGTGCGATCGTTCGGCACGCCCTGGAGATTGACGTTGCCGGCACGGATCTGGCGGCCGACGCGCTTGGCGTCCTCGACCGAAGGACCGTAGACATAGCCGGCAAGCCCATAGGGCGTGTCGTTGGCGATCTGCACGGCATCGGCTTCGTCCTTGGCGCCGATGATGGTCAGCACCGGCCCGAAGATCTCTTCTCGCGCGATCGTCATCTCAGGGGTGACGTCGGCGAAGATGGTCGGGCGGACATAGAAGCCCTTGTTGACGCCTTCGGGCAGACCGGGGCCACCGGCGACGAGCGTTGCACCCTCGTCGATGCCCTTCTTGATCAGGCCCTGAATCTTGTCCCACTGACCGCGGTTGACGACCGGGCCGATGGTGGTGCCTTCGCCGCGGGGATCACCGGCCTTGGTCTTGTCGGCGACGGCCTTCGCGATCGCGGCGACTTCCTTCATCTTCGAGAGCGGCACGATCATGCGCGAGGGCGCGTTGCAGGACTGGCCGGAGTTGTTGAACATGTGCATCACGCCGCCGGTCACCGCCTTCGTGAGGTCGGCGCCTTCGAGGATGACGTTCGGCGACTTGCCGCCGAGCTCCTGGCTGACGCGTTTCACGGTGGGCGCTGCGCGCTTGGCGACATCGATGCCGGCGCGGGTCGAGCCGGTGAACGAGATCATGTCAATGTCGGGATGCTCGCTCATGGCAGCGCCGACCTCGGGGCCGAGGCCGTTGACGAGGTTGAACACGCCCTTCGGCACGCCCGCTTCATGCAGGATCTCCGCGAAGATCAGCGCGGACGTCGGCGTGAACTCCGACGGCTTCAGGATCATGGTGCAGCCGGCGGCGAGCGCGGGCGCGACCTTGCAGGCGATCTGGTTGAGCGGCCAGTTCCAGGGCGTGATCATGCCGACCACGCCGATCGGCTCGCGCAGCACCATGGCGGTGCCGACCGGCTCCTCGAAATGATAGTTCTTGAGCACGTCGAGCGTGGTCATGAGATGGCCGAGGCCGGCGCCGGCCTGGAGCTTTTCCGCCATAGGCAGCGGCGCGCCCATCTCGTCGGAGACGGCCGCGCCGATCTCCTTGAGGCGGCCCTTGTAGATCTCGATCACCTTGGTGAGCAGCGCGACGCGCTCCTCGCGGCTGGTCTGGGAAAATGTCACAAAGGCGCGCTTGGCGGCGGCAACGGCCTTGTCCACGTCAGCCTTGGAGCCCAGCGCAACCTCGTACATCGCCTCTTCCGTCGCCGGATTGACCACGGCGGTGGACTTCTTGACGGCGGGATCGACCCAGGCGCCGTCGATGTAGAATTGCATGCGATTGACCATCGGTAACCTCTTCTTGGGGGCTTGGAGGGGGCGTTTCGGCAGGCATCCTTGCACGAAAGCGCCGGCAGTTGAACCCGCCATATGCGGGGCCAGCGTTGCGGCGGACGGAGGTTATATGAGCCGGTGGCGGAACGTGGCAAGTGTGGCCCAGCCGTCATTCCGGGGCGGCTCGAAGAGCCGAACCCGGAATCTCGAGATTCCGGGTTCGCGCTAACGCGCACCCCGGAATGACACAGGAGTTACCTCGACTACACCGCCATCTTCCGATGCAGCACCGGCGCGCCGGTGGTGAGGCTTTCGGCCGCATCGATGATGGCGTTGGCGTCGATGCCGTAGTGCCGATACAGGTCAGCGATGGTACCGGTCTGGCCGAACTGCTCGACGCCGAGCGCCTCGACCCGATGGCCGCGGACGCCGCCGAGCCAGCCGAGCGCGGAAGGATGGCCGTCGATCACGGTCACGATGCCGCAATCGCGCGGCAGCGGCGCCAGCAGTTTCTCGATGTGGCTGAGATGCTGCAGGCCGCGGCGGTCGCGCCGCAACTTTCGCGCGGCAGTCCAGCCTGCATGCAAGCGATCGGCCGAGGTGATCGCGAGCAGGCCGATATCGCGGCGGCTTTCGCCGATGAAGCCGGTCGCCTCGATCGCCTCAGGCGCGACTGCGCCGGTATAGGCGACCACGACCTCGGCATTCGGACCCGGCTTGCGCAGCCAGTAGGCGCCGTCGGTGATGCCCTGCCTCAGCTCCGGCGTCATGATGCGCTGTGCCTGCTCGATGCTACGCGTCGAGAGCCTCAAGTAAACCGAGCCGCCTTCGCCCGGATCGCGCTGCATATGGTCGAAGCCCCAACCCATGATCACGGCGAGCTCGTCGACGAAAGCGGGCTCGAACGAGGCGAGGCCATCCTGCGCCATGCCGATCAGCGGTGTGGCGATCGACTGATGCGCGCCGCCTTCGGGCGCGAGTGTGATGCCCGACGGCGTCGCCGCCACCATGAAGCGCGCATCCTGGTAGCAGGCATAATTCAGCGCATCGAGGCCACGTTCGATGAAGGGATCGTAGAGCGTGCCGACCGGCAGCAGCCGCTCGCCATTGATCTGGTGCGACAGGCCAAGCGCCGAGAGCATGATGAACAGGTTCATCTCGGCAATGCCGAGCTCGAGATGCTGGCCTTTGGGCGAGGCGTCCCAATTGTAGGTGGACGGAATTTTCTCGCTGCGGAATAAATCCGCTTTCTCCGCACGCGCGAACAGGCCGCGACGGTTCACCCAAGGGCCAAGATTGGTGGAGACGGTGACGTCGGGCGAGGTCGTGACGATGCGCTTTGCCAGCTCACTGTCGCTGCGCGCGATCTCGTTGAGCACGAGGCCAAAGCCCTGCTGGGTCGACATCTGCGGTGACGGCTTGAAGGCCAATTGCTGGGGCACCTCGACGACGGGTGCGCCGAGGCGACGGCCATCCTGGTTGAAGGGCACGCGCGCGAGGAAAGCCTCCAACTCGGCCGCATCCTGGGCGAGGCCCTCGAACTTGTCCCATTCATGCCCTGGGCGAATGTTCTGGCTGTCGCGATATTTCTCCATCTGCGCGACAGTCATCAGGCCGGCGTGGTTGTCCTTGTGGCCCTGGAACGGCAGGCCGACGCCCTTGATGGTATAGGCGATGAAGCAGACCGGGCGATCGTGATCGATCCTTTCGAACGCCTCCAGCATGCTCGCCATGTCGTGACCGCCGAGGTTCGACATCAGCGCCAGGAGTTCGTCGTCGCTGCGCTTGTCGATCAGCTTGGTGATCGGGCCCTGATCGCCGATCTCATCGTGCAGATGCTTGCGGAAGGCAGCGCCGCCCTGGAAGCACAGCGCGGCATAGAGCGCGTTCGGGCAATTGTCGATCCAGCGCTTGAGCGCCTCGCCGCCGGGTTCGGCAAAGGCCTCGCGCATCAGGCGGCCGTATTTCACGATGACGACGTCCCAGCCGAAATTGCGGAACATAGTCTCGAACTTTTCCCACAGACCTTCGCGCACGACGGCGTCGAGCGACTGGCGGTTGTAGTCGACCACCCACCAGGTATTGCGCAGACCGTGCTTCCAGCCCTCCGCAAGCGCCTCGAAGATGTTGCCTTCGTCCATCTCGGCGTCGCCGACCAGCGCAATCATTCGCCCTTCGCGGCGATCCTTCATCCAGCCATGCGCCTTGACGTAGTCCTGCACCAGCGAGGCGAACAGCGTCTGCGCAACGCCGAGACCAACCGAGCCGGTGGAGAAATCGACGTCATCGACGTCCTTGGTACGCGAGGGATAGGATTGCGCGCCCTTGAAGCCGCGGAAATTTTCCAGTTTCTCGCGGCTCTGCCGGCCGAACAGATATTGGATGGCGTGGAACACCGGGCTCGCATGCGGCTTCACCGCGACGCGGTCCTCCGGGCGCAGCACATGGAAGTACAGCGCCGACATGATGGTGGCGAGCGAGGCGGAGGAGGCCTGGTGGCCGCCCACCTTGAGGCCGTCCGCGCTCGGGCGGATGTGGTTGGCGTGATGGATGGTCCAGGACGACAACCACAGCGCCTTGCGGCTGAGGGCGGTCAATGTGTCCAGACGGACGGAATCGACGGGCATGGCGCTGCTCCGGAATCTGATCGATCGATCATACGCCTGCGCGAAGCGCCGGATATCTCAATTTCTTGCGACATAACCGGCAGAATTGGGATATTTTACCAACATCGCCGCCAATAATAAGGTTTCATCCCAATGCCCGATCTGGACTCCATCGACCGGAAAATCCTCGCGCTGCTCCAGGCCGACAGTCGGCTGACCATGCAGGAACTCGCCGACAAGGTCGGCCTGTCGGTCTCGCCCTGCCATCGCCGGGTCAAGCTCCTGGAAGAGCGCGGCGTCATCTCGCGCTATGTCGCGACCGTGGACCAGAAGGCACTCGGACTGCACGTCAGCGTATTCATCTCGATCAAGCTGGCGCGGCAGAAGGAGGAGGACCTCAACCGCTTCGCCCGCGCGATCTCGAAATGGGACGAGGTGCTGGAGTGCTATCTGATGACCGGCAATCGCGACTATTTGCTGCGTGTCGTCGCCGCCGATCTCGCCTCCTACGAGACGTTCCTCAAGACCAAGCTGACCCGCCTCGACGGCATCGCCTCGATCGAGTCCAGCTTTGCGCTGAGCCAGGTGAAATATTCGATCGCGCTGCCGGTGTGACCAGGTTCAGCGGGATTGGCGGGTTGTCACATGGGCGCAACAAAGCCCGTCGATGGTCGTTGGTAACACTGGCACTCTAGCCGAGAGAAGACGCCCATGACTGCATCCGACCGCACGTCCCAAATCGCCAAGCGCGAGCGCATCCTTCAGGAGATGGCCGACGATCTCGACGAGGAGCTGGAAATGGAGCTCGACGACGCCAGGCTCGACGAGCTCCTGGACGAGACGGGCACGCTGAAGCCGACGGTCGATCGCAGGCTCTATTTCCGGGAACTGCTCCGCCTCCAGGGCGAACTGGTCAAGCTTCAGGACTGGGTGCAGAGCGAGAAGAAGAAAGTCGTGGTGCTCTTCGAGGGCCGCGATTCCGCCGGCAAGGGCGGCGTCATCAAGCGCATCACCCAGCGCCTCAATCCCCGCATCTGCCACGTCGCGGCGCTACCCGCCCCGAGCGAGCGCGAGCGCACGCAATGGTACTTCCAACGCTACGTCGCGCATCTGCCAGCCGGCGGCGAGATCGTGCTGTTCGACCGCAGCTGGTACAACCGCGCCGGTGTCGAGCGCGTGATGGGCTTCTGCACCGAGGAGGAGTACCAGGAGTTCTTCAAGACAGTGCCGGAATTCGAGCGCATGCTGATCCGCTCCGGCATCATCCTGGTCAAGTACTGGTTCTCGATCACCGACGACGAACAACAGTTCCGCTTCACCATGCGCATCAAGGATCCGCTCAAGCAGTGGAAGCTGAGCCCGATGGACGTCGAGGCGCGCAGCCGCTGGGAAGCGTACACCAAGGCCAAGGAGACGATGCTGGAGCATACGCATCTTCCGGACTCGCCGTGGTGGATCGTCGATGCCGTCGACAAGAAGCGCGCGCGGCTCAATTGCATCGCGCATCTGCTGAGCCAAATCCCGTATCAGGAGGTCGCTCGCGCGCCGGTGATGCTGCCGCCGCGCGTCCGCCACCCCGACTATCAGCGCGGCCCGGTTCCGCCGGAGATGTACGTGCCGGCGAAATACTGAAGGTCTCGTAGGGGGCAAAGCGGCTTGTCCGCCATAGCTCGAAGAGCGACGGCGGAAGCGTGCCCACCGTTCTCGTCACGACAGCGGCTGCATGGTGGGCACGGCGCTATGCGCCTTTGCCCACCCTACGGCACCCACCTAGCTGCTATCGCCACGGCTGCACGATGATCTTGGTGTGCGCTTCGGGATTGGCCAGATCCGCGAAGGCCCGCGCGACGCCGTCGAGGCCCACCTCGGCCGTCACCATCGCAGCGGCGTCCACCTGCCCTTCCGCGATCAGGCGCAGTGACGCCGCGAACTCCTCCGGCGTGTAGCCGAGCACATATTGGACGTTGAGCTCCTTCATGATGCCCAGCATCGGCTCGCTCTTGTCGGCCTCCATGCAGACACCGACCACGACAATGCGCGCATCGCGCGGCGCACCCTCGAACACCTGCTGCAGCAAGCCGGGCACGCCGACACATTCGAAGATGATCGCAGGCTTCAGCGCCGGCAGCATGGCCTGGAACGGCGGCCGCGCCGCTCTCTCGGCGTCCGACATCTGCGCGCGCTCGGCCCAGGTCGCATAGGGTTGCGATACCCTGGGATCGACCACGATGTCGGCGCCGAGCTTTGCGGCGAGCGCGCGCCGCGTCGGCGAATAGTCGGCGGCGACGATCGGATGCAGCCCTTTGAGCTTCAGCGCCGCGATCACTGCGAGCCCGACCGGGCCGCAGCCGATCACGAGCGGCACCTCGCCGCCACGAATGTTTGCCTTGGCGACGGCGTGAACGCCGACCGCGAGCGGCTCGGTGAGCGCAGCATGTTCCGGCGCAAGACCATTGGGCACTTCGAGCAGCAGCGCTTCGCTCAGCAGCATGGCCTCGGCATAGCCGCCGATATTGTCGTTGGAATAGCCGATGCCTTCAATACCAGCTGGCGTCACCAGAGCCGGCAGCGAGCAGACGCGCGTACCCGGCTTGAGCTTGCGCGATGTGCCAGGACCATAGTCGACGACCTCGCAGCAGAACTCATGGCCGAACACGACGTCGCGGCCGAGGTCCATCGGCTTGCGGCCGACCTTCCGCGCCATCTCGACCATGCGATGGGCGTGCTGACGCGCGTGCAGATCGGAGCCGCAGATGCCGCAGGCGAGCGTCTTGACCAGAACCTGGCCGGGACCCGGCGTCGGCTCCGCGAGCCGATCGACGACAATCTCACCGTTCCTGAAAATCGCAGCGCGCATCCGGCTCCTCCCCTGGTGTTGGAGCCATTGATAGCACGAGGCGGACGCGCAGACTTGCGTCAGGGGTTCGGGGAACGCTCTTCCAGCACCAGGAGCTGGGCGCGGCGCACCCGCTCGCGGTGTGCGATGTAGAGACCGCTCGCAACGATGAACGCCGCGCCGACGATGGTCCAGAGATCTGGCACCTCACCGAAGATGAAGAAGCCCAGGATGCTGACCCAGAGCAGCTGCGTGTAGGAGAACGGCGCCAGCACCGAGGCATCGCCGTAGCGATAAGCCAGCACGATAATCCATTGGCCGACGGTGGAGGCGACGCCGATCACGATGCCGAGTCCGATCGCGCTCCAGCTCGGCGTGACCCACACGAACGGGACCATCACGGAAAGGATCGCAACGCCCGTCAGCGCCGAATAGGCCATGGTGGTGAGGACGGCCTCGCGGCCGCTCATCATGCGCGTCAGGATCAGCGCGGCGGCCCAGCAGAACGCCGAGATAATCGGGAAGAACGCGGCAGCATGGAACGCGCTCGTGCCCGGCCGCAGGATGATCAGCACGCCGGTCAGTCCGATCGCGGTGGCGATCCAGCGGCGCATGCCGACCTTCTCGCTCAGGAAGATGATCGACAGCGCGGTGACGAACAGCGGCGAGACGAAGCCGGTGGCCGAGGCTTCGGCAATGGGCAGGAAGCTTAGCCCGGTGATGAAGAACAGCGAGGAGCCGAGCAGTGCTACGCCGCGCATCAGCTGCAGGCCAAGACGCTCGGTGCGCATCGCATGCAGCGGCGAGCCCGGCATCATCACCGGCGTGAACATCAGCGCGAAGGTAACGAAGCGGATCCAGGTGATCTCGATCGAGGGCAGGCTGGTCGACAGATATTTCGCGGTGGTGTCGGAGACGCCGAGGAACACCGTCGACAACAGCACCAATGCAATGCCTTTGAAGGGATGATCGACGCGCGCAGGCGCGCGGCGAGCCTCCTGCTTCTTCTCCGGCACGGGCATAGGAATACTGTCGAGCCTTGCGGCTGCAGCGGGCGGCGGTGTCACGGCTGGAACCCGGGAAATTGCGAATCGAGAACAGTCGTAAAAAACGACAATTGCGCCGCGTTCACAACTTCCGAAAACAGGATGCCGATATGCGCGAGCCGCCGCGCGCGTCAATACTCCATTAATAATAGACGTTTGTGCATTACAGCATGGGCAGGCTGCGCGGCTTCGGTCCGCGTGGAAACGCCGCATCGAGCGCCGAAATCTCGTCTTTCGTCAGCACGAGATCGCCCGCAGCCGCATTCTCGCCGGCATGTTCCGCCGATGAGGCCTTCGGGATCGCGAACACCGTAGTCGCACGGGTGAGGAAGCTCAGCGCGACTTGGCGCGGCGTCACGCGACGCGCCTCCGCGATGCGCCCGAGCACCGCACCGCCCTTGCTGCGCGCATCCGGAAAATCGTCGTGACCGAACGGCGAATAGGCAACCACGGCGACGCCGTGCCGTTCGCACCAGGGGATCACAGCATGTTCGATCGCGCGCTCCTTGAGATGATAGAGCACCTGATTGCAGGCGATGCGGCCCTCGCCGGCCACGTCGAGAATCTCGCCGAGATCGCCGGCGTCGAAATTGGAGACGCCCCAGGACTTGATCTTGCCTGATTTCACCAGTTCCTCGAACGCAGCGACGGTGTCCTCAAGCGGATAGGACCCGCGCCAGTGCAGGAGGTAACAATCGAGGCGATCGGTCTTCAGCCGCTTCAGTGAGCGCTCGCAGGCTGTGATCGTGCCGCGGCGCGAGGCGTTGCTCGGCAGCACTTTTGATACGAGGAACACCTCGTCGCGGCGGCCTGCGATGGCATCGGCAATCACGAGCTCGGCATCGCCATACATCTCGGCGGTGTCGATGTGAGTCATGCCGAGATCGAGCCCGCGCTGAAGCGCGGCAATCGCGCGCTTGCGATCGCCATGATCGAGATACCAGGTGCCCTGCCCGATGACGGAAACGTTGGCGCCGGTTCGGCCGAAGGGATTTGTTCTCATGTTCGCTCCGAGATCGCTCTGCGCTCAGCCAGCTGCCGAGCTCAGGAGTTCAATCCGCCGATATCCGCCACCAGCACGCTGCCGGTCGACGACTCCGTGATGTAGAGGCGATCCTTGCTTTCGCCACCGATCGCGACATTGGTGCAATTCGGTCCCGCACACGATTTGATCCGCGCGATCAGCTCGCCGTTCGGCGCGAACACGAAGACGTGGCCGAGCGAGGCGTGGCCGACGAACAAGCGGCCCTTGGCGTCCATGGTCATGCCGTCGGGACCGCTGGTGCCGAACAGAGAGCAGAAGCGACCGACCTTGGACACGCTGCCGTCCTTCATGAACGGCAGCCGCCACACCGCATTGTCGCGCGTCATCGCGACGAACAGCACGGTCTCGGTCGGGTCGAGCACCAAGCCGTTGGGGCTGATGCCGGTATCGATCAGGCAGTCGAGCCGGCCATTCGATGCCAGCCGATAGACCCGGCCGCTCGGATCATGCAGACCGGTCTGGCCCTGATCGGTGAAATAGATGTCGCCGTTGGAGGCGAGATGCAGGTCGTTGCAGCCGCGAAACGATTCCGAATTGCGCGCAGTCAGGATCGGCTTCACGCGGTCCGCTTCGGCATCGAGCTCCATGATGCCGTGCATGTAATCGGCGACCAGGATGCGGCCGTCAGGCGCGATCTTCAGCCCGTTCGGCCAGCCCTCATATTCAATGACGAGCGACCACTCGCCATCAGGCGCGATGCGGAAGATGCGGCCGAAGGGAATGTCGACGATGTAGAGATGGCCGTCCTTGTCGAAGGACGGCCCCTCGATGAAGCTGTCGGTGGCAATGCCCGGCCGGTTGGCATCGGCCCAATCCGTCCGCACGCCCTTGCGGCGGAACTTGTCTGGCATGGCGGAGAAGAGCTTGGTCTCGATCAGGCGCGGCGGCGTTTCCAGGTACATTGTTGTTGTTTGATTGTTAGGGGCGGGATGCCGAGCATAAGGCACAACGACGAGGCCGTCGATTGGGCGAAGATCATAGCTCCGTTACGAGCTCGAGTGTCCACCCACGCCACTCTGTGTCCCGGACGCGCTGCAACGCTCCGGCGTTGCGGCGCAGAGCCGGGACCCAGAAAGGCCAATCGCTCCGCTGTGAGATGGGCCCCGGCTCTGCAGCGCATCACTTCGTGCTGCGCAGCGTCCGGGGCACGAGACTTCCGGCCTACCCCACCGCGCCCGCGATCTTCACCTGCTTCACCGGCACCTCCGTCGTCGCGATCAACCGCTTCAGCTCGGGGATGCAGGAGCCGCAATTCGTGCCGGCCTTTAGCTGGGCGCCGATCTCGGCCGCGGTGCGCGCGCCGCTCGCGATGGTGTCGCAGATGGTGCCGCGGCCGACGCCGAAGCAGGCGCACACGATCGGCCCGGTCGAAACCGCACCCTCGGTCGACTTACCGGACAGCAGCATGCGACGTTGCTCGTCGGTGACGTGATCCGCTGCGAAGGCGCTCCTGACCACCTCCCAATCGCCGGCGTCATGCCCGGGGCCGACGAACAGGCAGGCCTCGATGCGATCGCCGACGAACGAAGCCGCGCGGTAGATACCGCCGCCGAAATCGCGGTATTCGGCGACGTCCTCGCCGGCGACGCCGCCGAGCCAGGCCGGCCAGCGCGACAGATCGGCGTTGTCGGCGAACAGATAGCCGAAGCCGCCGGCGACCGTGACCCGGGTCCACAACAGGTTCGGCGGCAGGTCGAGCTGCTTGCGCGAGAGTGCGAAACCGCGAAAGACGTATTCGTAAGGCGCGATCGCGGCCGGCGTCGCCTTCGATTCAGGCTGGCCCGAGAACGGATCGGTGAACGACTGGACCAGCGCGCCAACGCGGCCGTGCGAGGCGTTCATCGCACTCCAATGGATCGGGACGAACAGCGCGCCCCGCTGCTGCCGCTCGCTGACGACGACCTTCAGGATGCACTGGCCGTAGTCGGTGGTGATGCGGGCATAGCCATCATGGACGATGCCATATTTGCTGGCGTCATCGGGATGGATCTCGACGAACGGTTCGGGCAGATGCGCGCCCAGCCGTTGGCTGAGGCCGGTCCGCGTCATGGTGTGCCACTGGTCGCGAATGCGTCCGGTGTTGAGCCTGAGGGGGCGCGATGCGCCGGTCTCGCCGCGCAAGGCCGGCACGTCCGGCGCGACGAAGCGGCCCTTGCCGTCATTGGTGAAGAAGCCGCCCTGTGCGAAGAAGCGCGCACCGGGCTCCCCGCCCTCCCGCACCGGCCATTGCACCGGCTTCAAGGCATCGAAGGCTTCGTCGGACAGCGAGGTCAGCGCGCCAATGTCGAAATCGCGGCTGCCATCGTTCTCGAAGGCCGAGAGCGATGCATGCTCGCGGAAAATCTCGGCGGCCGATTTGTAGTTGAAGCTGTCGCCGAAGCCGAGACGTTTTGCGGTCTCGCTGAGGATCCACCAGTCCGGGCGCGCCTCGCCCGGCGCCGGCAGGAATGAGCGTTGGCGCGAGATGCGGCGTTCGGAATTGGTCACCGTGCCCGATTTCTCGCCCCAGGCGAGTGCCGGCAGCAGCACGTGCGGGCCCGCCTCCACCGTGTCGTTGGAGAGCACGTTCTCCGAGACCACGAACAGCTCGAGCTTCTTCAGCGCCTCGCGCACGAAGTCGGCATCGGGCAGCGACACCGCAGGGTTGGTGCCCATCACCCAGAGCGCTTTGACCTCGCCGCGGTGGATGGCCTCGAACAATTGCACCGCCTTCAACCCTTCATGGGTCGCAATGCGTGGCGCCTTCCAGAACCGCCTGACGCGATCGATGTCGGGCGGCGTGAAGCCCATATGGGCGGCCAGCATGTTGGCGAGGCCGCCGACCTCGCGGCCGCCCATGGCGTTGGGCTGGCCAGTGAGCGAGAACGGCGAGGCGCCCGGCTTGCCGATGCGCCCGGTCGCGAGATGGCAATTCAGGATCGCATTGACCTTGTCGGTGCCCTGCGCCGATTGGTTGACGCCCTGCGAATAGAGCGTGACGACCCGCGGCGTGTCGCGGAACATCCTGAAGAAGGCCGCAACGTCCTGTTCGGACAAGCCCGTGGCCAGCGCGGTCGCACCGATGCTGCCGGCGATGCTGCGCGCGCGCACCAGCGCGTCGTCAAAGCCCGACGTGTTCTGCGCAATGTAGTCCTGATCCAGCGCGCCATTGTCGGCGAGATGGACGAACAGGCCGGAGAACAACGCGGTGTCGGTTCCGGGCTTGAGCCCAAGGAACAGGTCGACATCATCGGCCGTGTCGGTGCGGCGCGGATCGATCACGATCATCCGCGCGCCGCGCTCCCCACGGTTCTTCAGCATGCGCTGGAACAGCACCGGGTGACACCAGGCCGCGTTCGAGCCGACGAAGACCAGCAGGTCGGCCTGGTCGAGGTCCTCGTAGCAGCCGGGCACGGTGTCGGCGCCGAAGGCGCGGCGATGGCCGGCGACCGAGGACGACATGCAGAGCCGCGAATTGGTGTCGACATTGGCGGTGCCGACGAAGCCCTTCATCAGCTTGTTGGCAACGTAATAGTCCTCGGTCAGCAACTGACCGGAGAGATAGAACGCAACTGCGTCGGCGCCGTCGCGTGCCACGATATGTTGCATGCGATGCGCGACGTGGTCGAGCGCATCGCTCCAGGCGACGCGCTCCAGCACGCCCTTGCAGCGGATCATCGGATAGAGCAGACGGCCCTCCAGCCCGACGGTCTCGCCGAGCGCAGAGCCCTTGGAGCACAGCCGGCCGAAATTGGCCGGATGATCAGGATCGCCGGCGATCGCCGCGCCACCCTTGCCGTCGGGCGTCGCCAGAACGCCGCAGCCGACGCCGCAATAGGGACAGGTCGTCTTGGTGGCGCGGAGCGTAGGGTCGATCGCCGTCATATCGAGCTGCCTTATCAAGCTGCCAATCAAGCCGCCTTGGAAGGACGCGCCAGCGCGCGGCCGAACATCATGTCAGTGCGGATCGCCGCGACCTTGTCGCGGTTGCGGATCAGTTCGAGGTACCAGAGCGCATCGACGGTATCGCCGATCAGCACGGCGCCTGTGAGCCGTCCGTCCGCGATGACGAGCTTCTTGTAGGTGCCGCGCCTGCGGTCTGACAGCACCAGGCTTTCGCTGCCCTCGCCGCCCATGAAGTCGCCCGCCGAGAACACGCTGACGCCGGAGACCTTGAGATTGGTCGAGACCACGCTGCCCTGATAAGCCGCGGGCCGGCCGGCCAGATGCCGGGCCAGCACGCGCGCCTGCTCATAGGCCGGCTCGACCAGACCATAGCAGGTGCCGTGATGCTCGGCGCATTCGCCGAGCGCGAAGATGTCCGATGAGGAGGTCTGCATCACGTCGTTGACGACGACACCGCGGTTGACCGCGATCCCCGCTTCCTTGGCCAGCGCGACGTTCGGCTTGATGCCGGCGGCGAAGATCACGGCGTCGGCCTCGATGCGGCTGCCGTCGGCAAGCTCGACCGCCTGGACGTGACCCTCGCCATGGATGCGGGCGGTGCAGGCATTGAGCAGGATACGGATGCCCTTGCGCTCGACCAGCGTCTTGAGCAGGCCGGCGGCCGGCGCATCGAGCTGACGCTCCATCAGCCGGTCCATCAGATGCAGCAGCGTCACCGGCGCACCGGCCTTGGCGAGCCCGTAAGCCGCTTCCAACCCAAGCAGGCCGCCGCCGACCACGACGACGCGCTTCTTCGCCGCAGCAAGCGTCAAGAGCAGGTCGACGTCACGGGTATCGCGAAAGGTGTGAACGCCGGCAAGATCGGCGCCCGGCACGTTGAGCCGCAGCGGCGTCGACCCTGTGGCGAGCACGAGCTTGGAGTATTCCATGCTCTCTTCGCCCTCGATCTTCAGCTCGCGGCGGCCGACATCAATCTCGGTGACGCGATAGCCGTAGCGCACGGTGACGCCGCGGTGGCGCCACCAATCGGCCGGTCGGAGCTCGATCTCGTGCGACCCGGTCTCGCCGGCCAGCACGGAGGAAAGCAGCACGCGGTTGTAAGCGAGCCGCGGCTCTTCGCCGATCACGGCAACCGCGTAGCGGCCGAGCGCGGTCTTGGCGAGCTCGTCGACCAGACGCGCGGCCGCCATACCGTTACCGACGATGACGAGCGGTTCACTCACGAGGCATCTCCTATTCAGCGGCCTGCGGCTGCGCGCCGTAGGCCTCGGACATCATGTAGCCGGACAGGACGCCGTAGGCGTCGGTCCAGGCCTTTGCCAGTTCGGGCGTCCAGGCCTCGCCAAGCCCCTTCTCCAGGGTCCACAGCAAGGTCGCCCCGACCACGGGGTAGTGCTCGGCCGTGGCGCCGTAGGCGACGTGACGCTTGGCGAGCGCAGAAGCCGCGGGAAGAATCGAGTCCAGATTCGACAGGCCGCCGACCACGGCGGCGAGCATGCCCATCAGCTTCTTGCGCTGCTCGGTCATGTCCTCGGGAAACATCGCGCGCACGGACGGCGCCATCTCGAACAGGCGATCGTAGAACAGCACCGCGGCCTGCTCGGATATCGGCGCGACCTTGGAGAAGCTCTGCTGGACGAGGGCGATCTGTTCGGGCGTCATGATGTTCTCCTGTCTGTTTCGGTCTGCCTTCGTCCCCGCCGTTGCGGACGAAGTTCGTGGGTCAAACGTCATCAGAGGGACTTCTCCCCGCGTACGGGGAGAAGCGACATTCGTGCCAAGTGTCAGACTCGCGCCTCGGCAAGGCTGGAGGCGCCTTCGCCCTGCGGGCTGCGACGCAGGTAGAACCACCAGGTCAGAGCGAGGCAGGAGGCGTAGAAGGCAAGATAGATCGCGAGGGCGAGTTGCGGCCCGCCGGTCAAGGCGATCGACTTGCCGAAACCGGTCGGGATCAGATAGCCACCGACCGCACCGATCGCGCCAATGAAGCCGACTGCCGCGCCGCTCTCGATGCTCGCCGTCTTCAGCGCGAGCGCGCGCGCCGCATCGCCCTTGCCGCGCACCTTGAACAGGTTTTCCTCGCGGAAGATCGAGGGGATCATGCGGTAGGTCGAGCCGTTGCCGATGCCCGTCGTCACGAACAGGATCAGGAACATCGACAGGAAGCCGATGAAATCCTTCTGCCCGACGAAGTAGAGCACGCCGACCGTGGCGCCCGCCATCACGATGAAATTCCAGAAAGTGATGATGGAGCCGCCGATCTTGTCGGCAAGCCAGCCGCCGAGCGGGCGCGACAGCGAGCCGACCAGCGGGCCGAGGAAGGCGATCGAGATCGTCACCGCCGGAAACTGCGTCTTGAGCAGCAGTGGGAACGCGGCGGAGTAGCCGATGAAGGATCCGAACGTGCCGATATAGAGATAGGCCATGATCCAGGTGTGCTTGCGCTTGACGATCGCGAGCTGGTTCTTCACCGAGGATTTCGCCGTGGTGAGGTTGTTCATGTAGAACACGGCGCCGAACACGGCGATGGCGATCGGCAGCACCCACATCAGGCCGGCGTTCTGGAGGAAGATGCCGTCGACGGGCGTTGCCTGGAACAGGTTGAACACGGCGAGTGTCATCAGGATCGGGGTCAAGAGCTGCACGCTGGAGACGCCGATATTGCCGCCGGCAGCGTTGAGGCCGAGCGCCCATCCCTTCATCCGGTCGGGGAAGAAGAAGGAGATGTTGGTCATGCTGGAGGCGAAATTGCCGCCGCCGAGGCCAGCGGTCGAGGCGACGAGCAGCATCAGCCAGAACGGCGTGTCGGGCTGGCTCACGAAATAGGCAAGCGACAGCGTCGGAATGAACAGGATCGCCGCGCTGAAGATGGTCCAGTTGCGGCCGCCGAACGTCGTCACCGCGAAGGTGTAGGGAAAGCGCATCAGGGCGCCGATCAGGCCGGGCACCGCGACGAGCTGGAACAGCTGGTCGGTGGTGTAGTGGAAGCCCGCCTGCGGCAGCTTGGTGGTGACGATGCTCCAGATCAGCCAGACCGAGAAGCCGATATGCTCGGCCACGATCGACCAGATCAGGTTGCGTCGCGCGATCGTCTTGCCAGTCGCATTCCAGAACGCCTCGTCCTCGGGGCGCCAGTCCGAAATCCAAGTTGGATTTTTCGTCATTGAATATCCCTTCCAGGCTCACCGCTGCGTCGTTGCAGGCTCAGCCCCGCATGGGGGCGCGCTCCGAGGCTTCACCCCGGTGGCGAGTTCACGATGCTGATTGATGATGTTGAGGGACGTCGTCGTTGGCGTCGCGCAAAGACATTTCAATTTCCGTGCCAGTTGCGCGCACGCTGGAAATGCAGGGATTTCAGGACGTTATTCGTCTGGCCCGAATCTTTGGCAAGGCTTTTTCGCACGCTAAATTTGCGATTCGCTCAATCCTTGTGCGGCGCACAAGGATTGAGCGGGGTGTCGATTATTTGGGCGCGCGCAGAGGCGTTAACGCTTTCCTTACGCGGCCTCGACGAAGCGATGGCGCTCGTAGAGGAATTCGAGCACGCGCTGGCGGCACTTCAGATAAGTGGCGTTGGTGGCGAGCTCGAGCCGCTTGCGCGGCCGCGCCAGCGGTACGTCCAGCACCTCGCCGATGCGCGCGCTCGGCCCATTCGTCATCATCACGATGCGATCGGAGAGAAGCACGGCCTCGTCGACGTCGTGGGTGATCATCAGGATGGTGTTGCCGAGCTTCTGATGCAAGGCCATCACGGAGTCCTGCAAATGTGCGCGGGTCAGCGCGTCGAGCGCGCCGAACGGCTCGTCGAGCAGCAGCACCTTCGGCTCCATGGCCAACGCCCGGGCGATGCCGACGCGCTGCTTCATGCCGCCGGAGATCTCCGACGGACGCTTGTCCCTGGCATGGGCCATCTGCACGAGGTTGAGATTGTGCATCACCCATGCATCGCGCTCGGCACGGGATTTGGTCCTGGCGAAGACCTTGTCCACGCCGAGCTTGACGTTCTCGTAGACGGTCAGCCACGGCAACAGGCTGTGGTTCTGGAACACCACGGCACGATCGGGCCCCGGCGAGTTGACTTCGCGGTTCTCCAGCAAGACGCCACCGGTGGTGGCGTTGGTCAGGCCCGCGATGATGTTGAGCAGGGTCGACTTGCCGCAACCGGAATGGCCGATGATCGAGACGTATTCGCCCTTCTCGATCGTGAGGTTGATCTCCTTGAGCACTTCGGTCGTGGCGGCGCCGCGGGTGAAGACCTTGTCGATATGGTCGAGCTTCAGATAGGCGGTCATGTGCCCCTCTCCTTCAATTCTGCGCGGTGCCGCGCGTGACGAACTTGCCGAGACCCGCGATCAGGCGGTCCAGCACGAAGCCGACGATGCCGACATAGAACAGCGCCAGGATGATCTCGCTGATATGCGAGGAGTTCCAGGCGTCCCAGATGAAGAAGCCGATACCGACGCCGCCGATGAGCATCTCGGCCGCGACGATCGCGAGCCAGGACAGGCCGATGCCGATACGCAGACCCGTGAAGATGTAGGGCGCGGCGGCCGGGATCATGATCTTGGCGAAGAACTCGAGCGGATTGAGCTGCACCACCGCGGCGACGTTGCGATAGTCCTGCGGAATGTTGCGGATGCCGACGGCGGTGTTGATGATGATCGGCCAGATCGAGGTGATGAAGATCACGAAGATGGCCGAAGGCTGGCCGTCGCGGAAGGCCGCAAGCGACAGCGGCAGCCAAGCCAGCGGCGGAATCGTGCGCAGCACCTGGAACAGCGGGTCGAGCCCGCGCATCGCCCAGACCGACTGCCCGACCAGCACGCCGAGCGCGATGCCGGCGATCGCCGAGAGCGAATAGCCGAAAGCGACGCGCTGGAGACTGGCGGAGAGATGCCAGAACAGTCCCTTGTCGATGCCGCCATGGTCGAAGAACGGGTCGAGGATCAGCTCCTTAGTGTCGCTGAAAACTTTCGACGGCGGCGGCAGGGCCGAGCCGGCGCGGCGGCAGACCAGCTCCCATACCAGCGTCAGCAGCGCGATCACGACCAGCGGCGGGATCACGCGCACGGCCGTCTCCCGCGCCATGCGTGCGTAAGCTTCGCTGCGCGGGGGACGCTTCGGCGTCATCGCGACGACCGGCGCGGCGCTGGCCGCAGGCGTCGCAGTTTCAATCTCGATCTTGCTGGCAGTCATGTTCATCGGCAATGTCTCTCCGGCTGCAAAGGATGATGCGGCCGCCCGAAGGCGACCGCTGGCTCCATCAGACTTCGACGCGCTTGATCGCGAGCGACTTCAGATAGGCAGCCGGATTTTCCGGATCGAACACCTTGCCGTCGAAGAAGGTCTCCTTGCCGCGCGAGGTCGAGGCCGGAATGTCGGACGCCGCGACGCCGAGCGTCTTGGCTGCATCGCGCCACATGTCCTCGCGATTGACCTTGCCGATCAGCGCCTTGCTGTCGATGCCGGCCTCGTATTTGCCCCAGCGGATGTCCTCCGTCATGAACCAGAGATCGTGGCTCTGGAACGGATAGGAAGCATGATCACGCCAGTACTTCATGATGTGCGGCGAGTTCTCGACCACCTTGCCGGGGATGCCGTAATCGAACCTGCCCTTGGCGCGGTCGGCGATGTCCTCGACCGGGCAGTTGATCCACTGGCGCTTGGCCATGATGGTCGCGAGCTCGCCCTTGTTCTCCATCTTGTCGGCCCATTGCTGTGCCTCCATCACCGCCATTAGGATCGCTTTCGCGGCCTTGGGATTCTTGTCGACCCAGGCTGCGCGCATGCCGAGCGATTTTTCGGGATGCTTGCTCCAGATCTCGCCGGTGTTGACGGCGGTATAGCCGATGCCCTGATGGACCAGCTGCCCGGGCCAGGGCTCGCCGACGCAGAAAGCATCCATGGTGCCGACCTTCATGTTGGCCACCATCTGCGGCGGCGGCACGGTGATGGTCTCGACGTCCTTGTCGGGATCGATGCCGCCGGCGGCGAGCCAGTAGCGGACCCAGAGATCATGCGTGCCGCCCGGGAAGGTCATCGCGACCTTGACCGACTTGCCCTCGGCCTTCTTCTTCTCGAACGCGGCCTTCAGCACCGAGGCATCGGCGCCGACCTTGAGATCGGCATATTCCTTGGCGACCGAGATGCACTGGGCATCGAGATTGAGCCGCGCCAGGATGTACATCGGCGTCGGCTGGTTGTTCTGCGTCACCTTGCCGGCCGAGATCAGGTACGGCATCGGGGTGAGGATATGCGCGCCGTCGATGCCGTTGCCTTCGGAGCCGAGCACGAGGTTGTCGCGCGTGGTGCCCCAGGAGGCCTGCTTCTGCACGTCGACGTCGGGCATGCCGTATTTGGCGAACAGGCCCTTGTCCTTGGCGACGAAGAGCGGGCCGGCATCGGAGAGCGCGATGAAGCCGAGCTTGGCGCCCTTGACTTCGGGACCGGCATCCTGCGCGAAGGCGCCGGCGGGGAAATTCAGTTTTGTTGCGGTGAGAAGTGCGGCGGTCGAACCGGTGGCTTTCAACAATTGACGGCGGCTCAGGCCAGTCGATTCCGAGGGCCGGCGGGTGCGCTTGGTCATAGGCAGTGTCATCCTTTGCATCGTTGCAGAATTGATTGGCGTCAGTGCACACGAGCAGCCCGTCCGTCCGGCGGCGCCATCTTTGGCGCATGCGAACGCACGACGGGGGAGACCCCCGCCTGGTGGCGTCGGCAAGTCGGATGAGAAGTCTCGCGGGACGGCTTCAATGGCGTCGGCTGGAACTATTCAAGCTTTGTGCCAAGCCCGACACCGATAAAACCATCGTAAAATCAATTCGTTACGCGAACTGCGCCAGACCGTCGCAGGGGCATTCCGCATCCGAAATTTGCGATCTGCCCAATACTTGTGCGCCGCACAAAGCTTGTGCAACAGCTCATGTAAGAGGCCCGGAGGTGCGGCAAGAGCATCTCAGGCAGCGCCGCATGGCGTTGATATCCCTATATCTTTCCGGCGCCCTCAGACGGCACGCAACTTGCATTTCCTTCGGCGTCAACGAAGACTGCGGCTTGCCGCATTGTTGCAGCCTCTGGCGGCTGCATTTCCGGAAGCTTCAAATGCTTCGCGGCCCTTCGGTCATCGTGACGCGATCCCCAAGGCTTCGATTCCCAGGGCTTCCAGACTTTCCATAGCTCTCGTGCGCGGCAGGCCAGCCCGCACGGCCCAAGACGTTCAGCCGCGCTCTCCCAGGGGGCGTGTCGATCTCACTTACGAAGCAAAAGGATCCATTGATGTCGTATCTCGCGCCTTCGGAATTCGTCACCAAGATGGTGGATGCAGGCGAGTCCAAGATCTTCATGTCCACCCGGGATACCATCATCCGCGCCTACATGGCCGGCGCCATCCTTGCGCTCGCGGCCTGGTTCGCCGTGACGATCACCGTGAACACGGGCCAGCCGCTGGTCGGCGCGCTGTTGTTCCCGGTCGGCTTCGTCATGCTCTATCTCTTGGGCTTCGATCTCCTGACCGGCGTATTCGTGCTCTCGCCGCTCGCGCTGATCGACAAGCGCCCGGGTGTCACTGTCGGCGGCGTGCTGCGCAATTGGGGCCTCGTGTTCGTCGGCAATTTCGCCGGCGCCTTCACCGTCGCCTTCATGATGGCCTTCGTGACGACGTTCGGCTTCACGCAGGCGCCCGACAAGGTCGGGGCTGCCATCGGCAATATCGGCGAGGGCCGAACCCTCGGCTATGCCGCGCACGGCGCGGCCGGCATGGCGACGCTGTTCCTGCGCGGCATGCTCTGCAATTGGATGGTTTCGACCGGCGTGGTCGGCGCCATGATCTCGACCTCGGTGCCGGGCAAGGTCATCGCGATGTGGATGCCGATCCTGGTGTTCTTCTACATGGTGTTCGAGCATTCCGTCGTGAACATGTTCCTATTCCCGTCGGGCCTGCTGCTCGGTGCGAAGTTCTCGATCATGGACTATCTGATCTGGAACGAGATCCCGACCGTACTCGGCAACCTCGTCGGCGGCCTCGCCTTCACCGGCATGACTCTCTACGCGACGCACGTCATGACCAAGCCGAAGCGCCAGGTCGACAAGGTCGCCAAGCCCCGCGTTGCGGCCTGATCAAACACGTCTCGACAGAGGAGCCTCGCCCAGCCAGGGTGAGGCTCCTTTCTCCTGGTGATGACGATGAGCCCCGGTCTCTCGATTTCGGTCGGCCAGCATTCCGACAAGGGCCGCAAGCCCATCAACCAGGACTTTCACGGCGTCCTCATTCCCGAGGAGCCGCTGCTCAGCCTGAAGGGCATTGCCGCGGTCCTTGCCGACGGCATCTCCTCCAGTGCAGTGAGCCAGATCGCCAGCGAGTCGGCGGTCAAGAGCTTCCTGATGGATTACTACTGCACGTCGGAATCCTGGACGGTGAAGACCTCCGCCCGCCGCGTGCTGGACGCCACCAATTCCTGGCTGCATGCGCAGACGCGCAAAAGCCAATATGCCTATGACCGCGACAAGGGCTATGTCTGCACGCTCAGCGCCATGGTCATCAAGGCGACTACCGCGCACATCTTCCATGTCGGCGATTGCCGCGTCTATCGCGTCGCCGGCAAGGCACTCGAGCAGCTGACCGACGATCACCGCATCATCGTCTCCTCGGAGCAGACCTATCTCGGCCGCGCGCTCGGCATCAATCCGCAGCTCGAGATCGACTACCAGGCCTTCGAGGTGGAAGCGGGCGACACCTTCCTTTTGGCGACCGACGGCGCCTATGAATTCGTCGACGCGCGCTTCGTCACGAGCGCCCTGAACGAGCATGCAGCCGAACTCGACGGCGCGGCGAAAGCCATCGTCGAGGAAGCCTACCGGCGCGGCAGCGACGACAATATCACCGTCCAGATCCTGCGCATCGATGCGGTGCCCCAGCGCGAGCCGGCCGGCATCTTCAGTCAGACCTCGCAGTTGCCGCTGCCGCCGCTGCCGGAGCCGCGCGCGATCTTCGACGGCTACCGGATCGTCCGGGAGATTCACGGCAGCAGCCGCAGCCACATCTATCTCGCCGTCGATGTGGAGACCGAGGAGCCGGTCGCGCTCAAGCTGCCGTCGGTCGATTTGCGCGACAATGCCGCCTATCTCAAGCGCTTCCTGATGGAGGAATGGATCGCGCGCCGGATCGACAGCCCGCACGTGCTTAAGCCGCTGTCACAGTCGAAACGGCGCGGCTACCTCTACGTTGCGACCGAGTACGTCGAGGGCCAGACCCTGAAGCAGTGGATGACCGACAATCCCCGCCCCGATCTCGAAACCGTCCGCGGCATCATCGAGCAGATCGCCGCGGGCCTGCGCGCCTTTCACCGCATGGAGATGCTGCATCAGGATCTCAGGCCCGACAACATCCTGATCGACAAGACCGGCACCGCCAAGATCATCGACTTCGGATCGGTCAGGGTCGCAGGCGTTGCAGAGGCTGCGCCTGGGGACGAGGCCGACGACATCCTGGGAACGGTCCAGTACACCGCGCCGGAGTATTTTCTTGGCCAGGGCGGCTCGCCGCGCTCCGACATGTTTTCGCTGGCCGTGATCTGCTACCAGATGCTGACGGGAAAGCTGCCCTATGGCACGCAGATCGCGAGGATCCGACGCAAGGCGGACGTGCGGAAGCTTCAATATCGCCCGGCCGACGACGACCGCAATGTGCCGGCCTGGGTCGATGGTGCGCTGAAGCGCGCGCTGCATCCCGATCCGTACAAGCGGCATGAGGATCTCTCCGAATTTGTCTTCGAGCTCCGCACGCCCAATCCGGCCTATCTCGACACGCGCATCACGCCGCTGCTGGAGCGCAGCCCGCTGATGTTCTGGAAGCTGACCACGACGGCGCTCGCCTGCGCCGTCGTGGTGCTGCTGGCGCTCTTGCACGCGCGCTGAGGCCCGGCGAAATTTGATCAGAGCTTGCCTTCCGCGAGCAATTCGCGGGTCCGCTTCAGCGTCGACAGCAGAGCGGCCTTGTAGCCCTGATCGCTGTCGAACTGCGCCTGCTCGGCCTGTTCCTCGGGCCCGAACGGCTTCTTGCCGCGTAGGCCCGTGTAGCAATAGAACCGCAATTGCAGCGCTCCCGCTTCGTCTTCGAAGAGCTCGTTGATGATCGCGCCTTCGCGTGGACCCGCGGCCTGGAAGAAGGTCACCTTGTGCTCCGGTTCGAAGCTGATGATCTCGCGCAGATCATCGCCAGCAATCGTGGCTTCACGCACGATGTGCGTCGCGCTTTCCTCCACGACGTCGCAGCGGGTACAGAGCTTGGGCGGAAGGAACAGGCGGGCGTCGCGGGCCTTGAGAACCAGGCCTTGCCAGATCTGAGCGCGGGTCAAAGGCGCTTCGCCTTCCGGATTCACTGGAACAGTGGCGGTCGAATAGATCATGTTGGACTCCGTTGGTTGTCGGAATTGCAGAATGGGCGTTAAGGCGAGGCCGCGACTTCGGAGACGAAATCGCGATAGGAGCGCAGAGGCCGGCCCAGCAGCGTGGTCAGGCGCTCGACGTCGCCCGGCTCGGGAAGCATGCCGTCGGTGAGAAAGCGTTCGCTCATCAGCCGCATGTCGAACGCCATCCAGCCCGGCATGAACTGCCTCAGATTCTTTTCGAAGCCGGCGGTATCGTCGCCGGGATAGGCGATCGTGCGCCCCAGCACCTCGGACCAGACGGCGGCGGCCTTCGCGCCGGTCAGCTCATCGGGACCAACGAGGTTGATGCGCGTGAGCGGAAGCGGCGTTGCGGCTCGCTCGCGGCGGATCAGCTCGATTGCGGCGATCTCGCCGATGTCCCGCGCGTCGATCATCGCGAGGCCCTTGTTGCCGATCGGCATCGGATAGACGCCATAACCGAGCACGACGTCCTTGATCGTGAGATCGTTGTTCATGAAGTAGGCCGGACGCAGGATGGTGGCGTTGAAGCCCATTTGCTCGATCATGCGCTCGACACCGAACTTGCCGGCAAAATGCGGCACGTTGACGTAACGATCGCTGTGGATCACCGACAGGTAGACGACCCGCTCGACGCCGGCCTCGCGGGCAACGTTGAGCGCGACCAGAGCCTGGGTGAATTCATCCGCGACGACTCCGTTGAGCAGAAACAAGGTCGAGACTCCGGTGAGGGCGCCGCGCAGCGCGTCGACGTCGAGCAGGTCCCCCTGCACGACGGCGACCTCTGCAGGGAGGTTCGCCTTCGCGGGATCGCGGACGAGAGCGCACACATCGGCGCCACGCTTGACGAGCTGTTCGACGACGTGGCGGCCGACGGTGCCGGTGGCGCCGGTAACGAGGATGGTCATGGGGATCACTCCGGGTTGGGTCAGAAGACACCCCAGAAATTAGCGATCCACATTTGGACCGGTAGACGGTATATTTGGACAGACCGTCTCATTGGTGGAACAGATGGACCTGCTCGCCCTCGCCGATTTCAATCTGGTCGCCCGCCATGGCGGGTTCGGACGGGCCGCGCGTGCCGCCGGTCGCCCGAAGGCCACCTTGTCCCGCCGGGTCGCAGAGCTGGAGGCGGCGCTCAACCTGCGCCTGTTCGAGCGCGGCGCGCGCGCCCTGAAACTCACCCAGGAAGGACGCGCGCTTTACGAGCGGACCGGGACTTTGCTGACCGAACTCGACGAGACTGCTGCAGCGATCGCTTCCGGAGGCGACAGGCCGCGCGGCAGGCTGCGCATCAGCGCGCCGCTGCTGTTCTCTCAGATCGCCATGGGGAAGCTGGCCGCCGGCTTCGCTCTGAAATATCCGGAGGTCCGCCTGGAAATAACGACGGAAGACCGGGCCGTCGACATGGTCGAGGAAGGTTATGACCTCGTCATTCGCGTCGGTCCCGATCCGGATGAGAGCCTCGTCGGTCGCATCTTCCTGCGCGACCGGTTGGTGGTCGTGGCGAGCCCCCACCTGAAACGACCCAAGGACAAGCTTGCTGTGCCCGCCGTCGTCCGCGGGCCGGGTGACCGGAGTGTCGCCTGGAACGTGACGGGGCCGACTGGTCGATTGCGTGTTGCAGTCGATCCAGTGCTGAGCCTGGCATCCCTGATCATGGTCCGTGACGCGGTCAGGGCTGGCGTCGGCGCTGGACGCCTCCCGTTGTCCCTCGTCAGTCCCGATCTGTCCGCCGGCACTTTGAAGCATTGGGGTGACATCGACGCCCCTGAGATCACGCTGTGGGCGCTCTACCCGTCGCGGCGCCTGCTGAGCGCGCGCGTTTCCGCCTTCCTCGACTTCCTGAAGGAAGCCTTCCCAGATGGCACCCCCCAGGAGCTTGCCGCCTACATCGAAAAATAAAGCGCAACGCGCGCTGGCGTCCCGATCGTCACGCCGGCTCGGCCGCCTTCGTCCCGAGCGGCTTCGGTGCCATGCCGCCGCCCGGCTTGAGGTGGAATTCGTAGCTCATCAGATGCCATTTGCCGTTCGCCTTGGTGCCGTCCGGCATTTCAGGATCATTGCGCGGCTCGACCTTGGCGATGAGATCGTCCTTCACACCGAACACCACGTCGGAATCCAGATATTTGTCGCCATCCATGAACACATGCGTGATCAGCGGTTCGTGGCCCTTGGCGTTGACCAGGAAATGCACATGCGCCGGGCGCATCGGATGGCGGCCCGTCTCCACGATCATTTCGCCGATGGGACCATCGGTCGGGATCGGATAACTGCACGGCAAGATGGTGCGGAAGAAGAAGCGGCCGTCATCGTCGGTGATGAAGCGCGCCCGCGCGGAAGCGCCGACCTCGTCGTAATTCGGCTTCTGTGAATCGTAGGAGCCGTCATCATCGGCGTGCCAGACGTCGACGGGCACGCCGGCGAGCGGCTTGCCTTTGAGATCGGTGACGCGGCTCTGCACGAACATCCGCTCGCCGGTCTGGTTATTCGGTGAGATGTCCGAGCCGTGCGCGGTCACCTTGTGCTCGCCGACATAGAACGGGCCGAGCACGGTGGTCTGTGTCGCGCCCTCGCGATCCCTGTGGTTGACGGCATCGACAAGCATCGAGACGCCGAGCACGTCCGAAAGCAGGATGAACTCCTGCCGGGTGTCGGTGCACTTCTGCCCGGTGCGGGTCAGGAAATCGATGGCGTATTCCCATTCCTCGAAGGTGAGGTCGGTCTTGCTCACGTAATCGTGCAGCGACTTCACCAATTCCTGGAGCAGGAATTTCGCACGTGGATTCGGCGTCTGATCGAAGCTCCTAACGACGGCTTCGGTGAGTTCGGTCTCGTTGAACTGGGTCATGGTGCGTTTACCCCTGGTTTTTCTCGTTGGCCCCCGGGAATCCTTCGACCCCTTGGAAGCGTTCCAGCGTTGCAGCCTACACCAGCGAGCAGGCTCGCGTTAAGCGCGACCGCCCTTGGAATGAGGCCGCCACTTCGGGTATCACCTTTTCGACAAAACTGCCCCGGAGGAACCGATGCTTGCCCCTACCCCCGCCTGGCCCGAATCCGTGGGCATGTCCAAGGCCGCGCTCGACCGCGTCGACGCGCATCTCAAGAGCCGCTACATCGATGCCGGCCGCTTCCCCGGCGGGCATCTCCTGGTCTACCGCCGCGGCAAGGTCGCACACAGCTCGGTTCAGGGTCTCGCTGACGTCGAGCGCAAGCTGCCGGTCAAGGACGACACCATCTATCGCATCTATTCCATGACCAAGCCGCTCACCAGCGTCGCCTTCATGATGCTGGTCGAGCAAGGCCTCGTCGCGATCGACGAGCCCGTCGCCAAATACATCCCGGAGTGGAAGGATCTCGGCGTGTTCGTCGCCGGCACCTATCCGGCCTTCCTGACCCGGCCGCCCTCCCGGCCGATGCTGATCGTCGACCTCCTGCGCCACACCGCCGGCCTCACCTACGGCTTCCAGCAGCGCTCCAATGTCGATGCCGCCTATCGCGCCGAGAAGATCGGCGAGGTCGAGAAGTCAGGCACGCTCCAGACCATGATCGAAGCGCTTGCCAAGATCCCGCTGGAATTCTCGCCGGGCGAGGCCTGGAATTACTCCGTCGCGACCGACGTGCTCGGCTACCTCGTCGGCAAGATCTCGGGGATGCCGTTCGAGCAGTTCCTAAAATCACGCATTCTCGATCCGCTCGGGATGACCGACACCGACTTCCATGTTCCGGCCTCCAAGGCGCATCGGTTCGCTGCCTGCTATTCCGCCGATCCCGGCGGCGGCATGACCTTCCATGCCGGACAGCGGCGCGAGGGCCTGACGCTCCAGGACGATCCGGCAACGAGTTCGTTCCTGTCGCCGCCCTCTTTCATTTCCGGCGGCGGCGGCTTGTGCTCGACCGTCGCCGATTATCTCACCTTCTGCCGCGCGCTGCTCAACGGCGGCGAGCTCGGCGGCGTCAGGCTGATCGGGCCGAAGACGCTGGCGCTGATGACGAGCAACCACATTCCGGGCGGACGCGCGCTGCCTGAAGTGTCGCGCTCGCTGTTCTCGGAAGCCGCCTATAACGGCATCGGCTTCGGCCTCGGCTTTGCCGTGACCATGCGCCCGGCCGAGACGCTGATTGCCGGCAGCCCCGGTGAATACAATTGGGGCGGCGCGGCCACGACCTCGTTCTGGATCGATCCGGCCGAGGAGTTGATTGCCATCTTCATGACGCAGGTGCTGCCGTCGAACGCCTACCCGATCCGGCGCGAGCTGCGCAGCATGGTCTACGCCGCGATCACCGAGAGCAATCTGTAGCCAATCGCTGCGATCCCGCGGCCGACGGCCGCGGGATCCGCGCCATCAGATGCTCATTTCAGCATCTCCGGCACGATCAGGCGCGGCAGGAACAGGGACACGCTGGGCCAGACGACGACGGCCGCAAGCACGAGCAGCATCGGGATCAGCATGATCACGGTGTCCTTCAGCGCATAGCGCAAGCGCACGCCGGCGATCGAACAGGCGATCATCAGGCACAGACCGTAGGGCGGTGTCACCAGTCCGAAGGCCAGCGAGACGATGGAAATGATCGCGAACTGGACCGGATGCAGATCGACGGCCTTGGCCAGCGGCTCCAGCACGGTGCCGACGATGATGATGGCCGGGATGGCGTCGAGGAAGCAGCCCACCACCAGAAAGCAGAAGGCGATGAAGAAGCCGGCCGCGACGGTGCCCATGCCCCATGTCGAGACGTTGGTCAGCAGCTCTTGCGGGATCTTGTAGTAGGCAAGCAGCCAGCCGAACGCGCTGGCGGTGCCGACGCAGAACAGCGCAACGCCGGCGAGACGCCCGGTGTCGAGCAAGGCCTTGTACAATTCGCGCAGACCCGTCTCGCGGTAGAAGAACGCCGAGAGCGCGACGGAATAGAGCACCGCGACGCAGGCGGACTCGGTCGCGGTGAACCAGCCGAGCAGAATGCCGCCGACGATGATGAAGGGCGTCATCAACGCCGGTATCGACCGCCAGATGGCGCATCGCATGTCGACCCAGCTCGACTTCGGATAGGTCGGGTAGCCGCGGCGCACCGCATAGACGTGCACCGTCGCCATCTGCGCGCCCGCAATCAACAGGCCCGGCACGATGCCGGCCAGATACATCGCCGCAATCGAGGTCGAGATCAGCCCGCCCCACACGATCATGAGGATCGATGGCGGGATGATGACGGCCAGCACTGCCGACACCGCCGTGATGGCGATGGAGAACGACAGGTCGTAGCCCTCCTTGGTCTGCGCATCGATGAAGATCTTGGACTGGCTCGCGGCGTCGGCGGTTGAGGAACCCGAGATGCCGGCAAAGAACACCGACAGCACGACGTTGATCTGCGCCAAGGAGCCCGGCCAGTGTCCAACCATCGAGCGTGACAACGCCACCAATCGGTCAGTGATGCCGCCGATGCTCATCAGGTTCGCCGTGAGCAGGAAGAAAGGCACCGCGAGCAGGATGAAGGAATTGTAGGCGTTGAACGTTTCCTGGCCGAGCGTCATCAGCGACAGACGCGGCTCGATCATCAGGATCGGCACACAGGCGAGGCCGAGTGCGAAAGCGACCGGCACCCGCACGATGAGCAAGCCGATGAAGACCCCGAACAGCACCATCGCGGCCTGTCCGGCAGAGAGTACATTGCCGCCCATCACTTTGCTCCAACCAGAACGCGCACTTCGTCGATGATCTGTTCACCCGCAAAGATGATCCACGTCACGCCGGCCACAGGCCAGGCGACGTGAATCAGCCAAAGCGGCAGATCGGCCAGCTCCGACGTCCTGTTCCAGGCAAAGCGGGTGAACTCGAGACCAGCCAACACGAACACCAACGCCAGCGCCAGCACGCCGAGCCGCGCCAGGATCCTTACCGCAGCCTCAGACCGCCGCGACAAGTCGGGCCACACATCGACCTCGAAATGCTGCGCCTCCCGCACCCCGACCATGGCACCGATCATGATCGTCCAGATGAACAGGAACCGCGCCATTTCCTCCGTCCAGATGTAGGACGGGATGAAAGGCGTGTAGCGCGAGATGATCTGCAGCGTGACCGGAATGACCAGGATGCCGACGCAGGCCGCCAGCAGGAATTCCAGCAATCTCGCATAGGCCGCCGTGAAGCGGCGCCACAGCGACGGTGTGGACGGGACGGGCATGTCAGACATTGTGGCTCCGTGCGCAACTCATCCGCCAGGTCCGGGCAGGAAGCGGGGCCTGCCCGGAATGGTATCGGCGGAGAGAACGACCTCAGACGACGTTGATCTTCTCGAAAATGCCTTCCGCACCAATTTCCTTGGCGTACGCAGCCATCACGGGATCGGCGAGCTTCTTCATGGCATCCCGCTCCTCGAAGGGAACGCGCTTGAGCTTGCCGGCCTTCTCGAGCGTGTCGAGCTTGACGACCTCTTCGCTCGACTCGAGCTGACGGCCGTAGTCGCCAGCCTCCTTGCCGGCCTTCATGATCGCGTCCTGCAAATCCTTCGGCAGGGTCTTCAGCGTCTTCACCGAGAAGCAGATCGGCCGGATCGACACAGCGTGCTGGGTCAAATTGAGATGCGGGGCCACTTCGTAGAACTTCATCGCCTCGACGCCGGCCGCCTCGTTCTCGCCGGCCGATATCACGCCGTTCTGGATCGCGTTGTAGACTTCGTTATAGGCGATCACGGTCGGGCTCATGCCGACGGCTGCGAAGGTCTTCGACCAGATCGGCGCGCCCTGCACGCGGACCTTGAGCCCCTTGAGATCGGCGAGATTCTTGAGCGGCTTGTTGGCGAAGATGTTGCGGATTCCGCCGCCGGCGTAACCGATCAGAACGACCTCCGCCTTCGCCGCGACCTCATTGGCGACCGGCGCCAGGATATTGGCCTCGACGACCTTGTTCATGTGCTCGATGCCCTTGAACACGAAGGGCGCATCGATGAACGGCGCCGCCTTGGCGAAGGTCGACATGTGGGCCGGCGAGACGATGCCGTAATCGACCGCCTTGCCCTGCGACATATACTCGAAATACTGCTTCTCGAGGCCGAGCGAAGAGTTTCTGTGCAGGGTGAAGTTGACGGGCTTGCCGTAATACTTCTTCACCAACTCCTCGAACCGGAGCAGTGCCCGGTTGAAGGCGTGGTCGTCGTTGAACTGGACCGCGCCGTTCAGCGTGACCGGCGCTTGCGCCCTGAGGATCGACGGCATGCCGATCGCAGCCGCCGCAGTGGTCGCTCCGATACCAGCGAGAAATGACCTTCGCTTCATCGTCTCCCCTCCCTTTGATGCTCCGCCCCTGTCGCCGGGGCGTGAGCGCCGCCGATATATGACCGGCGTTCGGGAAGGGTATGAAAAATGACGGCAAGACGGAAGCCAAATTCGGATGTGGCCCCGACAATGACCAGCCCTCCGCTGATACAGTTCGACGCAGGAGCCGCGCGCACGCCAGCTATTGCACTGCAACCGTCGCCTTTCGCCCTCCTCCGGGGCATCGAGGCGGATACGGTCCATGACGAATTGTGCAGTGGCGCAATGCCGGTGCTAATTTATGCTTCGGCCGTCCGGCGCCATCGCGCCGGCGCCGGGATGTCCACGTTTGTCCAAGCTCACCCTGCCCGTCCGGCTCGCTCTCCTGGTCACAGGAACGATGCTGCCGCTGATCGTCTTCGCGGTCGGCATCGTCTTCTACAATTACAAACAAGACCGCAACGACGCGACCCGCCGCGTGCTGGAGAACGTGCGCAGCATGCGCCTTGTACTGGATTCCGAGGTGCAGCGGATGACCGGGGGCTTGCAGGTGCTGGCACTGACGAATTCGCTGCGCAACGACGACTTCGAGAACTTCCGCCGCATCGCGCTCGGCTTCGTCGAGCAGTATGGCAAAGGCGGTCTGGTGTTGATCTCCGACCGCAAGGGCCGGCTGTTGTTTTCCTCGGCCACGGAAGACACCGCAAGCCTGCCGCGCCGCGGGCATATCGAGATCATCGAAAGGGTGTTCGCGACGAGGTCGCCGCAATATTCCGATCTGTTCACCGGCGCGATCAATGGGCGGCAGGTGCTCACCGTCGAGGTCCCGGTGATTCGCGACGGCGAGGTGATCTACGACCTCGCCTTCAGCCCACCGATCCGAATTTTCCAGGAACTCGTGGAGAAGCAGCGGCCCGACCAATTCTGGACGGTGTCTCTGCTCGATACCAAGGGCACCGTGTTCGCGCGTGTGCCGAACCCAACCGAGACGGTCGGCAAGCAGGCTTCCGGCGCGCTCTCCGAGGAGATGTCCCGCACGTCGGAAGCCGCCCTTTCGACCGTTTCGCTCGACGGGGTCGCGCTGTCATCCGCCTTCACCCGATCGCACCTGACCGGCTGGATGGTCGTGGCCGGCGTCGCCGAGAGCTCGCTGATCGCGCCGCTCTGGCGCAACGTCGCCATCACCAGCCTGATCGGCGGCATCCTGCTGCTGACCGGCCTGACCTTCGCGGTCAGGATGGCGACCACGATCGCGCGCGGCGAGATGCTGCACAATCTCCTGATCGAGGAGCTCAACCATCGCGTCAAGAACACGCTGGCCTTGATGCAGGCGATCGCGGTGCAGACCTTCCGCAGCGCCAGCCGTGACGAGCGGACGAAGTTCGAGGGACGGCTCGGCGCGCTGGCCGAAGCCCACAATCTGCTGAGCCAGGAGAAATGGGCGGGCTCGGAGCTGCGGGACGTGATCGCTCGCGCCCTTCAGCCGTTCCTGTTGAGCAATCCCGACCGGATCCGCTTGTCCGGTCCCGCCGTGCCGCTGTCGCCGCGGCTCGCCGTGGTGCTGTCGATGATCGTGCACGAGATCGCCACCAACGCCGCGAAGTACGGCGCGCTGTCGAGCGACACCGGCCGGGTGACGCTGGACTGGGAGGTCATCACGGAAGCGCCCAAGCCGCGGCTGCGGCTGATCTGGACCGAGATCGGCGGACCGCCGGTGACGGCCCCGGTGCGGCGCGGATTCGGCTCGCGCCTGATCGAGCGCAGCGCGCGCGACCAGCTTGGCGGCGAGGCAACCGTCGACTTCCTGCCGCGCGGCGTCGTCTGCACCGTGATCTGCACGCTGGACGAGACGCGATGAACGGACGAAGGAATCGGCAATGAAGATCACCCATGTGCGCACCCACATCCTCGAAGCCAAGCTGTCGCAGCCCTTTGCCTATTCGCGCGCCTGGTACGACACACGCACTGCCATGCTGGTCGAGATCGAGACCGACACAGGCCTGACCGGATGGGGTGAATGCTACGGACCGGCCAGGATGACCGCGGCAGTGGTGCAGAGCATCGCGCCTTGGCTGGTCGGCGAGAACCCGTTGCGCACCGACGTACTGTGGCAGATGGTCCACGCGCCTGCGCGACCACGGCCAGAAGGGCCTCGTGATCCAGGGGCTGAGCGGCATCGACATCGCGCTCTGGGACATCAAGGGCAAGCATTTCGGCGTGCCGGTGCACCAGCTCCTCGGCGGCGCGGCACGCAACGAGGTTGCGGCCTATGCGACCGGCCTCTACCGGCGCAAATCGGGTGACCCACTGACGTATCTTCCGGAGGAAGCGGCTGGCTACGCGGCGGAAGGATTCCGCGCCGTCAAGCTGAAGGTCGGATTTGGCATCGACGAGGATGCCGCCGCCACACGCGCAGTCCGCGATGCGATCGGCCCCGATGTTGCTCTGATGGTCGATGCGAACCATGCCTACGACGCCGTCGCCGCGATCCGGCTCGGCCGCCTGATCGAGCGCCACGACATCGCATGGTTCGAAGAGCCGGTACCCCCGGAAGATATTGCGGGCTATCGCGCGGTGAGATCCGCGCTGACGATCCCGATCGCCGGCGGCGAGTGCGAGTTCACGCGTTTCGGCTTCCGCGATCTGTTCGCCGCGCACGCGCTGGACATCGCTCAACCCGACACCTGCGCGGCCGGCGGACTTTCCGAATGCAAGAAGATTGCCGACATGAGCGAGGCGTTCGGCATCCGCTACAACCCGCATGTCTGGGGCACCGGGATTGCGATCGCCGCCTCGCTCCAACTCCTGGCCGTGCTGCCCTCGCACACGCCGACCTCGCTGGCGCCGCTCGCGCCGATGCTCGAGTTCGACCGCACCGAGCACCCTATCCGGCAGGCGATCCTGAAGCAGCCGATCGAGCATGCGACGGGAATGGTGCGGGTGCCCAACGGGCCGGGACTCGGGATCGATGTCGATCGCGGGGCGCTGGCAAGGTTCGCCGCGGATCAATGCGGACATTGAAAGAAACCGCCTAGCGTCGCGGCTGAATATCGCAATGCAACATGCCCTGCTGCGACAATTACGCTCGCTTCTTCCAATCATCCGATGTTAAACATCGGATGATTGTCGTCGACGCGACAGGAGAAAAGAACAGGCCGAAAAAGGCCGGCCGGGAGAGAAGTGCGGGTGGCAAGAGCGCGGCCGAAGCCAGCTGACAAGTTGATCAAGCCCGGCCGCATTCGGGCCGTGCTGACGACGCTCGGCCGCGAGATTGCCCAGGATCTCATTCCCGTCGGGACGACCCTGCCGCCGGAGGCGGAGCTCGAGGCCCGTTTCGGCGCCGGGCGCGGCGTGGTGCGCGAGGCGATCAAGACGCTGGCCGCCAAAGGTCTCGTCAGCGTAAGGCCTCGCCACGGCACACAGGTACTGCCGCGCCACGAATGGAGCCTGCTCGATCGCGACGTGCTGAGCTGGCTCGTCGGCCAGGACGAACCGGATCGGGACCTCCTGCTGGCGATCCAGGAGGTGCGCTCGATCATCGAGCCGGCCGCCGCGGCGCTTGCCGCCGAACGCGCCACCAAGAACGACCTTTGGCGGATCGATACGGCACTCGCCGAGATGCAGACCGCAAAGGATCAAGCCAGCGCCCTCGCCGCCGACAAGGCTTTCCATCTGGCCATCCTGGATGCGACCCACAATCCCGTACTGCAAGGTTTTCGCGGCGCGATCGACACCATCCTCAGTACCGTCTTCACCGTCGCTGTCGGAGGTCCCGGCGGCTGGTTCAGGGATAATCTGCCGAACCACGTCGAGGCGGCGCGGGCCATCACGAGCGGAAAACCGGAAAAGGCGCGCGCCGCGATGGAAAGCCTGCTCGGCTACACGCGATTGAAGCTGTCGAACCGGAAGACGGTCATCGCCGCGGCAAGTCGCAAAACGGATGGATCGGCCGTGCGCACGGCCAGGAAGGCGAGCGTCAGTGGCAGGAGAAAACGTCGTCGACCATGACATGGAAGGTCTGCGCGACATCGTCGCGGTGTTGGGAATAACGATCAGCGTGAAATGCCGGAACAGGCATAGCTGAGCGTCAGGGAGGTCAAATGCAGGTGACGGGCAGTATGAAGGGCCGATCGTCGCGACTGATCCGCAGCGTCAATTCGCTCGCGGGCGCTGCGATGTTCGTCGCGCCGCTGCTTGCGCTGGTCGCGATCTGGGCCATCGTCGTCCCGCTGTTCAACGTCAATCCGCGCGTGTTCCCCTCGGTCGGCGCGGTCGGCGGGGCTGCCATGGAGTCGATCCGCGACGGCACGTTGTTCGCCCATGTCGGCGCCAGCCTGGTGCGCGTCGGCCTCGGCACGCTGATCGGCATCGTCACGGCCGTGCCGCTCGGCATCGCCATGGGCGTGAGCCCGACGGTTGCAGCCTTCCTCACGCCGCTGTTCCGCTTCTTCTCGGTGCTCGCAGGCATCGCCTGGATCCCGATCGCGACCTTGTGGTTCGGCTACGGCTTCGGCGCGATCGTCTTCGTGATCTTCAACGCCGTGTTCTTCGTCGTCGCCTACAACACCCTGCTCGGCGTCAGGACCATTCCGCACACGCTGCGCAATGCCGCCGCCGCGCTCGGTGCGGGGCGCTGGGCGCTGCTGACCGAGGTGCTGCTGCCCGGTGCGCTGCCCAACATCGTCACCGGCATCCGCACCGGCCTCGGCTTTGCCTGGCGCGGGCTGATCGCCGCCGAGATGATCGCGACCAATGTCGGGCTCGGCTACATGCTGTTCGTCGCGCGCGATTTCTACCGCACCGAGGTGATCGTGTTCGGCATGATCGTGATCGGCGTGCTCTGGCTTCTGATCGACCGTCTGCTGCTGGTTCCGCTGGAGCGTGCGACCATCGAGCGATGGGGAATGGTGAGGCGCGCATGAATTTGATGCTGCAGATCTGGGGCGGCTACGTCCGCCTGACCCAACGCTGGCCGGGATTGGCGGCCATCGTCCCTTTTATCCCCGTGCTGGCGCTGTGGACGGCCGTCAGCGAAGCCGGCCTGTTTCCGCGCGCGTTTTTCCCGGGACCCGCCGACGTCGTTCGCGCGTTCTTCACGCTGACCTACAAGGGCATTCTGCCCGATTATCTCCAGGACAGCCTGATACGCCTCGCGACAGGCGCCGCTGTCGGCGTGGCGATCGGCATTCCCTTAGGCGTCCTGATCGGCACCAGTCGCTGGGCCCACCGCATTTGCTGGCCGGTGCTGCTGTTCTTCCAGGCGATCGGCGACATTGCCTGGCTGCCGATCCTCTTGATCTGGTTCGGCTTCGGACTGACGACGATGACCTTCGTCATCGTCTACACCGTGCTGTTCCCGGTCGTGCTCAACACCGTGCTCGGCGTCGAATCCGTACCGCGCGACCTGTCGCGCGCCGCCCTGAGCCTCGGCGCTTCGCGCGCACGTGTGCTCTGGGAGGTGACATTGCCGGGCGCGCTGCCCAACATCATCACGGGCCTGCGCAACGGCTTGGGTTATGGCTGGCGCGCGCTGATCGCGGTCGAGATGATCGTCGGCACCTCGGGCATCGGCTTCATGATGTTCGACGCCCGCCGCGCCGGCTCGACTGTCGAAATCCTGCTCGGCATGATCATTCTCGGATTGCTCTGGTACATCGTCGATGCCTGGATTCTCGCGCCGCTCGAGCGAGCGACCGGCCAGCGCTGGGGATTGGTGACATCATGAAGACGCTATCGCTGCGCAACCTCGGCAAGACCTATTTCGATCCTTACGCCGGTGCCCATGTCACCGCCGTTCACGACGTCTCGCTGGACGTCGAGCCCGGCGAATTCATCTCCGTGGTCGGCCCCTCCGGCTGCGGCAAGACGACGATCCTGAACATGATCGCCGGCTTCATCCCTTACTCGAAGGGGGACATCCTGCTCGACGGCAAGCCGGTGCACGGGCCTGGCCCCGAGCGGGGCGTCGTATTCCAGTCCTTTGCGTTGTTTCCGTGGAAGACGGTGCTCGACAATGTCGGTTTCGGCCCGAAGATGCGCGGCGTGCCGAAGGCGGAACGCGACCGCATCGCACGCGAATACCTCGCGCTCGCCGGATTGTCGCACGCGGCGCACCGCTATCCCAACGAACTTTCCGGCGGCATGCAGCAGCGCGTCGGCGTGGTGCGCGCACTCGCCAACAATCCCGACGTCCTGCTGATGGACGAGCCGTTCGCCAGCGTCGACGCGCAAACCCGTATGACGCTCCAGGAGGAACTGACCCGCATCTGGCAGGAACGCAAGCCGACGGTGATCTTCATCACCCATGACGTGTCCGAAGCCGTGTTTCTCGCCAATCGCGTGGTCGTGCTGTCGAAGGGACGCGTGCTCGACCAGATCGCGGTCGATCTTCCGCGTCCGCGCGTCTGGGACGATCTCGTCAAGGACGACCACTTCAAGCAGCTCTCTGCGCGCGTGCTCCAGATGGTGCGCGCGGCATGAGCATTGCCTCCGATGTCCTGCGCTCGTCGAAAGGCCGCGTCGTGCTCGGCGTCGTTGCGGCGTGGGCGCTGTTTCAACTCTGGCTGACGATGGCCGCGCCGGGAAAGATCGCGCCGGAGCTCGAGGGCACATCCGAAAAGGTGAACGTACAGATCGAGCTGCCTTTCACGCCGGAGCGCTTCCACGTGCTCGCGTTCCAGCAATACGGACGCGTCTCGGGAACGGACGAGCATTCGATCGAACTTCGTGGCGTCAAAAGAACGGACCTCAGGTCCGTTGCCCGTCCCTATTGGGTGACGGCGGTGGGGCCGATAAAAGAGGGAGGCTGAGACTATGAAACGACTCGCGCTGCTTGGACTGGCGCTTCTCGCCGGCATGGTGCCGGCAAGCGCCCAGACCCTGACCAAACTCAAGGCCGGCATGGTGACCGGCATCGACCAGATCGGCCTGCCGATCGCCCTCGAGCGCGGCTTCTTCGAGAAATACGGGCTCGATGTCACGATCGCGCGCCCCTATGCGACCGGCGTCGACGCGCTGAACGCATTGCAGGCCGGCGAAAGCGAGATCGTGCAGGTCGGCGTGCCCATGATCGGCGCTGTGCTGCGCGGCATGGACCTCGTCGCGCTCGGCAATTACAGCGGCAACGCCACCAAGGCCGGCTCCGACGCGACCATGGCGATCATCGCGCGCGAGGGTTCAGGCATCGTCAAGGGCGACCTGTCGACGCTGAAGGGCAAAAAGATTGCGGCGTCCTTCGGCACCATCAACCACCTCTATATCCTGGCGACGCTGGAGAAGGCGGGGCTGAAGCCGGATGACGTGACGCTGGTCAACACGCCGCCGCCGGACATGACCGTCGCGCTGCTCGCCAAGGGCATCGATGCGTTCTCGGGCTGGGACCCCTGGCCGATCGTCGCGGGCAAGGACGTGCCCGGCGCGGTCGAGATCATCCGAGGCGGCGACGTGATCTCCTATATCGGCTTCAACGTCGCGCTGCGCCCCTGGGTGCAGGCCAACGGCGAGACCATCGAGAAATTCCTCGCCGCCGTCTCCGAGGCCGATCAATGGATGCGCAAGAATCCGAAGCAGGCCGCGCAAGTTGCCACGCGCTGGATTCCGGGACTGAAGCAGGAGGTCGCGGAGGCTGCGATGCAGTTCAACATCCAGCAGGCGGACCGCCGGCTGTCGGCGAACAATTACCGCGCGCTCTGGAGCGCCGAGGATCGGCTGGCCCGCCTCGGCATCCTCAAATCGACCTTCGACGTCAATGCGCATATCGAGCCGAAGCACATTCTCAAGGTCATGAAGGATCGTCCCGAGCTGTTCGCCGACCTGCCGCCGATCCCGGAGTCGGCGGCGATCTCGCCGGGCTACGTGTTCAAGCCCTGAGCCTGTTTGCAAATGTCGAGACCGGCGCGCTGAGCGCGCCGGTTCGTCCAATGGACGCAGCGCCTGGGACGTCTGCGGGCCGGCCCTCATTGCAGCGACCTGCGATCGTCGGGCCTCCGGCCTAGACGGTCGAGATGCCGTCGATCGGGCTGATATCCCCGACGAAGCGCAGCAGGTCAGCCATCGTGAATTCGCCCGGCACCTGCGACGGAAGCGTCGGCTTCCAGGTCTTGCCCTTGAGCCAAAGGTACGACTGGCGATCGCCATGAACGAGGCCGACGAAGACCTCGGCAAGCAACGTCGCGCCAACCGGCCCGAGCCGTTCACCAGCGCCCCGCTGCTCCGCCTCCTTGAGGATGTAGTACCAGAGCGGCGTGTGCTCGTGCAGACCATGCTTCTTCGCCACTCCGCCGTCGGTCCCCTTCGAGATTTCTTCCGGCGTCAATGGATTCTTGATCTTCATGGCCCTGGCCACGTCCTGCCCGGACGGCAATCCCAGGAGCACCCCGCGCTTGAGATTGCGGAACGGCAGGCTGCCGCCGTCGCCGGGCAAAGTGTGGAGTTGCGGCACGACGAAGGGGTCGATCTTGCGAGATGCATTCAATGCCACCCCTGCCGGATTGGAGGGCAGGACTTGGTAGTAGCGGCGCCAATCGATGATCCAATTGCTTGAAAGCACCGGAAGCGGGAGCGGCGGCTGGATCGGATCGGGCGCGAGATCTCCAATGATGCCTCCCGAGAGCCCGGTGAACCTGAACAGCAAATCGAGCGTCGCGGGGATGTTACCAGGTCCGAACGTGAAGACCCTGTTGTGGCTGTAGGCTTCACGAACCATGCTGTGGCCGAGGCGGTAGACGGCAGCGGAAAACTCGACGGGCATATAAGGCGTCTTCTTGAAGCGATAGAAGCGCCGACCCTGCTCGAGGATCTTCGCCACGATCCCCTTCTCGGTGATCCGCTCCACGAAGTCGTGCAAGACCATCCACTGGTAATGCCAGGTTACGATCCGGCGCGCTTCCTCGAAGATTTCACCCGGCGGCTTGCCAGCCGCCGCGAGCTGATCGCAAACCTTGTTGTGAAACTTGAGCATGGCAAGATGGGTTTGCGCAACGACGAGGTTCTCGTCGTTGCGATGATCGCCGATCAGCGCGAACCCTTCGGGGCTGCGCGGAAGATCGTTGCGATGATCTCCGGTGACGTTTCCAAGCGGGACATTGACGGTCTTGCCGGTCAGGAGCTTGGGTCCCGGAGTCCTGCCGCTGTCGGTGGCAGAATTGCGCGCGTACAGGTGACGGCTTCCGTCGGGACCGAGACCATACACGCTGTCGAGGTCGAGCGCCGGCGTGCGGAAATTCTGTACAGCCATGGGATCGGCCTCCTTGTCGCCAAAGGAGGTCAGGTCCAGCGTGATGTCATGATCGACGAATTGTCCGAGATAGGTGAAGCCGGCGGGCACGTTGACATTGTTTCCGGCAGCGTCGCCAGGAACTGGATCTTTCATCGCATCGGCAAGCTCATGCAGCGGACCGTCGTCGACCGCCAGAGGTTCGAGTGTCGGAAACATCCGGCCGAACATGCCGGGATCATCGTGTCCGGTCAGCGTATCCAGAAATTGCCGCGTCGGTTGACGTCCGGCTTTGCCGTGGCCGGGCTGAACGTTTACGTCGGTTCCCATCGCTTGCTCCTGCTTGAAATGCTGAAAGGGAGAGGGGCGACGAAGGTGTCGATTGTTCCAAATGCTCGTTTCAGTATAGGTCTTTGAAAATTGCCCCTCAGGGTGCAGTACGATGAAATATTACCATAGATTGCATTCTGCAGAGAGCTTCGGCAGCGAGGCGTTTTGCCCCACCAACGACACAGGCTTTTGATCGGCTGGAGCTCAAATCAAAAAGACTAAGGCGCGATCAACGCGCCACAGCGCTCAGCGTCTTGCAGTGAACCGCGCCCAGATCTCGGCGTCCGTATAGAAGTCAACGCCACCGTCCAGATCTCTCACAAGCCACTCGCCAAGATAGACGATCTGAGTGCCGCTGCGCCGCGCGTGGCGGAGCTCGAATTTTCCCTCAGCATCCTTCTGCAGCGAGCAGGTCGATTGAACCCAGCTCGGCCACTCCTGAAACGGCTGCCCAACGAACTGCCAGGCAACCAAAGCGGCGTTGTTAGGCAACGGCTCTAAAACCAGTGTCTTGTTCACGCGATCTCCATCATGCAGTTCTCCCTGCTGCAACGCCTCGGGACCGGAAAGGTTTGATATCTCTCGACCGCAGGAGAGCATGTCCTGGCTTGCGCGGTGGTCCTCAAGATCCGGTTTTCCACCCGTGAAAACACGGTTCCACCCTACCCGATCGTCTGCAACGCCGGGAAGGTCTCCAGCAGCCAGATGCTCACATTCGAGACTGCGCCGGTGAGGAAGCCGATGCCGGTGATCACCATCAACACGCCCATGACGCGCTCGACATTGACGAGCTGGCCCTTCATCCGTGCGAACAGCGCGGAGAATTGCTCGATCATCAGGGCGGCGAGCAGGAAGGGAATGCCGAGCCCGGCGGAATAGACCGCGAGCAGGCCCGCGCCCTTGGTCACCGTTGCTTCCGCCGCGGCGATCGAGAGGATCGCCGCGAGGATCGGGCCGATGCAGGGTGTCCAGCCGAAGGCGAAGGCGAGCCCCATGATGTAGGCGCCCCACAGCCCGACGGGTTTGGGGATCGACAGACGGCCCTCGCGCATCAACAAACCGATCCGTGTCAGTCCGAGGAAGTGCAGGCCCATGATGATGATGACGATGCCGGCGAGGATCGACAGTTCGCCCGACCAGGCGCGGATCAGCCCGCCGATCAGCGAAGCACTGGCGCCGAGCGCCACGAACACCGTGGAGAAGCCGAGCACGAACAGGAGCGCCGACATCAGGATCGCGCGCTTGGAGGCCGCAGCCGGCTTGTCGCTCTCGACATGCTCGATCGTGGCGCCCGTGAGGTAGACCAGATAAGGCGGGACCAGAGGCAGGACGCAAGGCGAGAGGAAGCTGACGAGGCCGGCAATCAGCGCCGCCGGGATCGAAACATTTTGCATGATGCAATCGGAGCCATCTCAGGCCCGGCACGACGCGACGGAAGCGCGCGACCGGAGCCGAACCGGCTCCTGGTGTAGCCGATGCCGGGGAATGCGCAACAGAGGCGCGCAAAACCAGGGCTCCTCCCGATGCCATCCGTGATCACAGATACGGCATCGGGACGCGCACAAATCTCGCCAAACAGCGAGATTCGGCGGCGCGGCTACTTCACCACGCGGAGCAGCGGACGCCGGGGCTGGACCTGCGCCTGCTTGGAAGGGGACGGCGGTTCGCTCGCAGCGCTCCGCAGCATTTCGTCGCACAATGCCTTGAGATCGGCATCGTCAATTCCTTTGAGCCTCATCCTGACGTCGAGGATGACAATGGACAGCAGCTCGGCCGACTCGCGGCTGTTGCTCGCAATGAGAACCCTCCGGCACTCCTCGAGCGTTTCCAGCACCGACTGCAATTGTTCGTCTGAATGCGACACCGGCGTTCTTTCCGTTAGCTCGGCCTGCGAGACGTGATTGTGACGATCCCCTCGGGCCCCGTAGATGTACAAAGATAGCACGAGGCCCGGACGCCTCTGAACAGCATTTCAGCGGGTTTCTGCGGTGAAACTGCGGTTCCTGCCGACATCGTTTCAAGGCACCACCGAGAATCGCCGGAACGGTCCGGGACACGACTCCTCATGCGCGGTGATAAATCCACCTGGGACGGTGGCAACGGCTCTCGCGCAGGAACGCACATGGCTGACAACGCCGACGATCCTGCAGCCATCTCAAGGCTCGCAACGGAACTCACGCGATACCCCTCAAGCGGGCAATAACTTGCCCAATTCCCCAGCCTTGGCAACACTCAAATACCACTTGCACGTCGGTAACGATGAGGTTCAAAACTCACCGCTCCCCAACCCGCAGTGGTTGTGGTTTGCGCCAGATTCTGCCAGTTTAGCGTCCTGAAGGGAATTGTATGCACTCCTTGGCGGAAAGGGGCGTTCCGCTGGAAGAACGCCCAAAACCAAACCTCGGCGGCCTCTCGGATTGGGACGCGGCCCGCATATTTCTGGAAGTCGTTCGATGCGGAAGTTTCCGCTCGGCGGCCGAACGCCTTTCGCTATCGATCAACGCCGTCCGCCGCCGGATCGATGATTTCGAGCGCCAGACCGGCACCACCCTCTTCACCCGCGACGTTCACGGCACGCATCTGACCGATGAAGGCGCGATGGTGGTCTCGGCCGTCGAGCGCATGGAGGCGGCCGCCTTCGACGTGCTGCGCACCAGCGATTCGACCGCCAACGCGCTGTCCGGCGAGGTCCGTGTCGCCGTCACCGAGGGACTTGGGACGTTCTGGCTTGCCCCGCGGCTGGTCGAGTTTCAGCAGGCCTATCCGAAGATCCTGGTCGACCTGCATTGCGCGATGCGCTCGGCCGACGTCTCCCGCCACGAGGCCGACGTCGCCATCCATCTGTCGCGTCCCTCGGCGCTCGACGTCAAGCTGGTGCGGCTCGGCCGCATGCATCTGATGTTCTGGGCCGCCGAGAAATACATCGCAAAACATGGCGCGCCGCGTTCGGCGGCCGAATTGATCAAGCACCGCCTGGTGCTGCAATTCGCCGACCAGCTCGCCGCCAAGGAATCTTTCGAGAGCTTCTTCCCGGGCGTTTCGGAGCGTGACCTTTTGGTCATGAAGACCAACGTCTCGAGCGCCAACTATTGGGCGGTCGCAAATGGCGCCGGCATCGGCGTCTTCCCGAGCTACGCCATTGCGCTCGGCGGGAAACTGATTCCACTGGAGGTTGAGCTGAACCGGCCGCTGGATATCTGGCTGTCCTACCATCCCGGTAGCGGACGGATTCCGCGCGTGCGGCACATGATTGACTGGCTGATCGAGGCTTTCAATCCAGCTCGTTTCCCGTGGTTTAAGGAAGAGTTCGTGCATCCGCATGAATTCAAGGACTCCTATATGGGCGAACCCCTGACCCAGCTCTTCGGGGGATTTTCAACCGAAGAACAACGGTGAACGAAGATGAAAGCAGCGGCGAAGAGAATGAAGCAGCGCAGTGCCGGCAAGCCGGACATTGAGCTTGGCAAGCGGATCCGGTTGCGGCGCGTCGAGATGAAGATCTCGCAAGCCGAGCTGGGCGAGAAGCTGGGCGTCAGCTTCCAGCAGGTCCAGAAATACGAGAAGGGCGTCAATCGCGTCGGCGCGGCTCGGCTTCAGCAGATCGCCTCGGCCCTCGATGTGCCCGTGACCTTCTTCTATGACGGCGACAACAAGGCGCGCGAAGTGGAGAGCCTGCTCTTCCTCGACAGCGCCTTCAGCCTCCGGCTGCTGCGCGCCTACAGCAAGATCAAGGACCAGACGGTGCAACGTCAGCTCGTCTCGCTGATGGAATCGATCGCCGCGAACGAAAGCTGAGATCGATCGACGGTCCGGCCTTCAACGGCCGACGTTCAATCCGCCGCGTCACGGGGATGCGGCCGGATTGGACCAGACCGAGCGAGATATGCTGTGCCGGCGCCCTTGCGCACGGACTGTCTCGGGGCGGCATGGCCGCCGCTTTTTCTTGGCCGTTTGGTACCGTCCTCGAACCTTGGGCGCGCCATGCAATCGCAGCACAGGCGGATGCAAGCGCGCCTATCCCGTTCCCGTTGACCGTCGCGATGCCCGCGCAGCACATTGCACCTCGCCATAACCAGCGAGCGCGCGATGTCCGACATATCAAGCACCGCCGAAACGGCTTACGCCGACGGCAAGATCCTCAAGCACACGACCCGCGGCGTCGGCGTGATCACCTTCAACAACCCCGACAAGCGCAACGCGATGTCGCTGGAGATGTGGGAGGGGTTCGGTGCGGCGCTGACGAGCCTGCGCGACGACGACACCGTGCGCGTCGTGATCCTGCGTGGCGCAGGTGGCAAAGCATTCGTGTCAGGGGCCGACATCAGCCAGTTCGAGAAGACTCGCCATAACGCGGCGGCTTCAGAGGAATATGCCAGGCGCAGCGCTGCCCAGCGCGCGCTGCTCGCCGACTATCCCAAACCGACCATCGCCTGCATCCAGGGCTTTTGCCTCGGCGGCGGCATGCAGGTCGCGATGCTTGCCGATATCCGCATCGCGTCGCACGACAGTCAGTTCGGCATTCCCGCCGCCAGGCTCGGCATCGCCTATGGTTATGACGGCTTGCGGCACCTGGTGTCGCTGGTCGGACCGTCCTGGGCACGCTTGTTGATGTACACGGGCATGCGCATTGATTCCGCCGAGGCACTGCGCATTGGCCTCGTCGAGCGCGTGTTCCCGGTCGACGACCTCTGGGCCGAGACCATGGGGCTTGCGCACGCCATTTCCGAAAACGCGCCGCTCGCGATCAAGGCCGCCAAGATCACCATCGCGCAGGTTCTGAAGGACGAGAGCCAGCGCGACATGGACGCGATCAAGGCGATCGGCAATGCCTGCATGGACTCTCAGGATTTTCGCGAGGGCCGGCAGGCCTTTATGCAAAAGCGCAGGCCCAAGTTTCAGGGCCGCTGAAGCAAACCATCGTTCGAGAAGATGACCCGCGGGCCACCTTTTCTTTGGCTACAGCTTCTTTGATCAAAGCGCGGCGAGTACCGCCTTCGTGATATCGGCAGTGCCGTTGCTGCCGCCGAATTCCATCGGCTTGATGCCGCCGGCATAGACCTGGTCCACCGCACGCTCGATCGTCTCGCCGGCCTCGGCTGCGCTCTCGACGCCGTGCTTGTCGGCAAGCCAGTCCAGCATCATCGCCGCCGACAGAATCATGCCGGTGGGATTGGCCTTGCCCTGCCCCATGATGTCCGGCGCGGTGCCGTGGCACGGCTGGAACACGGCGTATTTGTCGCCGATGTCGGCCGACGGCGCCATGCCGAGGCCGCCGATCAGGCTCGCGGTGATGTCGGAGACGATGTCGCCGAACATGTTCTCCATCACCATCACGTCGAAATCCCACGGCCGCTTCACCAGCATCGCCGAGCAGGCATCGACATAGAGCCGGTCGGTCTTCACATTGGGATGCTTCTTCTCGATCTCGTCGAAGATGCCGCGGAAGAAGGCAAACGCCTTGAACACGTTCGCCTTGTCGACGCAGGTGAGCGCACCCGGCTTGCCGCGCGCCTTGCGCCGTTCGGCGAGGCGGAACGAGAACTCGAACAGGCGCTCGGACGTCCTGCGCGTGATCACCATGGTCTCGCGCGCGTCCTCGTGGGTGACGACACCCTTGCCCATCGAGGCGAACAGGCCTTCGGTGGACTCCCTGACCACGACGAGATCGATGCCGCGCGTGTCCGCGCCGACAATCGGGCTCGGCACGCCCGGAATGAGCCGCGCCGGACGCACGCCGGCGTAGAGATCGAAAATGAAGCGCAGCTCGATCTGCGGCGCGATCTCGGTGTTATCAGGGTAGCGGACCGACGGCAGCCCGCAGGCCCCGAGCAGGATCGCATCCGCCTCCTCGCACAGCTTGATGGTCGAGTCGGGCATCGACTTTCCGGTGGCGAGGTAATTGTTGGCACCGGCCGGCGCCTCGGTGAAGCGGAAGCTCAGGCCTGATTTCTGCTCGACCTTGCGCAGCACCTCGAGCGCCGGCGCTATGACTTCGGGACCGATGCCGTCACCGGCGAGCACGGCAATGTGGAAGGCGTTGTTTGCGGACATTGGGATTCCTACTCTCTCCACCGTCATGCCGGGCTTGACCCGGGCATCCACGCCTCGATGCCGTTTCCGTGGTCAGACGTGGATGGCCGGGTCAAGCCCGGCCATGACGACAAAACGAACCATGGATACTACGGCGTCAGCACCGTGCGTCCGACCACCGCGCCCTGCTGCAACTGCACCAGCGCATCGTTGGCCTTCGCGAGCGGTGCCGTTGTTACCGGGATCGGCGGCACCTTCTTGGTGCGCACGAGATCGAGCAACTCCTGCGTCTCGCGCAGATTACCGACATAGCTGCCCTGGATCGTGATGGCCTTGATCGGAATCAGCGGCAGCGCCCAGGTCGCGCCGCCGCCGAACAGGCCGACGATCACGAGCTTGCCACCCTTGGTGAGGCAATCGAATCCGAGTTGCGTCGTCGCGGCGTTGCCGACGAGGTCGATCACGGCCCGGATCGGTCCGCCCGCCTTCTTCGCAAGCTGCTCCAGCGCATCCGGCGCCTTGGGATCGACCGTCGCAAGCGCACCGGCCTTCTCCGCCGCCTCGCGCTTCCTGGCGTCGATGTCGACCATGATCGCGCCCTTGCCGCCCATCGCCTTTAGGAGCGACAGCGCCATCAGGCCGAGGCCGCCGGCACCGAACATCACGATCGGCGTATTGAAATGCGGCTCGACCTTCTTCAGCGCGCTGTAGGTGGTGACGCCCGAGCAGGCATAGGGCGCGGTCGTCGCCGGGTCGAGCCCCTTCAGATTGAGCAGATAGCGGGGATGCGGCACCAGCATGTGATCGGAATAGCCGCCGTCGCAATAGACCCCGAGCGAGCGCGGCGTCAGGCACATGTTCTCGTCACCGGCCAGGCACGTCGCGCACTTGCCGCAACCGATCCAGGGATAGACGAGGCCGACATCGCCAAGCTTGAGATCGCCCTGATCGGTCGGCTTCACATCGGGACCGAACGCGAGAACCTCACCGACGGTCTCATGGCCCATGGTCAGCGGCAGGTTGATGCCGCGATCCTTCAGCGACAGCGGCTTGCGGCCATGGCCGAGATCGTAGCCACCCTCCCAGATGTGGAGGTCGCTGTGGCAGACGCCGGCGGCCTTAACCCTGATCAGCACCTGCGTGCCCGACGGCTGCGGCGTCGCCTCGTCGACCTCCTGCAGCGGCGCCTTGAAATCGGCAACCTTGAAACTCTTCATCGGCGTCCTCCCGCATGCTTCTCGTTGTCGCGTCACCATGCCATGGCCGGCAAGGCGAGACAAACCGGTCTTAGTTCAGGCCAGCGGATGGTGGCAAGCGGCGAACTGGCCGGGCGCGACCTCGCGCAACTCCGGTATCTCCGCGCTGCATTGCTGATCGGCGCGCGGACAGCGGGTGCGGAAGCGGCAGCCGGACGGCGGCGCAATCGGCGATGGCGGCTCGCCGGCCGCCACACTCTCGGCGGGACGCACGTCCGGGTCGGGCACGGGGATCGCCTGCAACAGCAGCCCGGTATAGGGATGTGCAGGCCTTGCGAACAATTGCTCCGAGGGCCCGACCTCGCAGAGCCGGCCGAGATACATCACGGCGACACGGTCGCTGACGGCTTTGACCACCGCAAGGTCATGCGCAATGAACAGCAGCGTCAGACCGAAGCGCGCCTTCATCTCCTCCAGCAGGTTGAGGATTTGCGCGCGGATGGAGACATCGAGCGCCGACACCGGCTCGTCGCAGACGATGAACTCGGGATTGATCACCAGCGCGCGCGCGATGCAGATGCGCTGGCACTGGCCGCCGGAAAATTCATGCGGCAGGCGGCCCGCCACGAGATCAGGATCGAGCCCGACCGCGGAGAGCACCTCGTGCACCCTACGCTTGCGCTCGACGGCATCCTTGATCCCCGCGATGATCAGCGGCTCGGCGACGATGTCGCCGATCCGCCGACGCGGATTGAGCGAGGCGATCGGATCCTGGAAGATCAGTTGCACGCGGCGGCGCATCCTGCGCAGCGCCTCGCCCTGCATCGCGGTCAGATCCTCGCCGTCGAACATCACGCGGCCGGATTTGGCGCGGCGCAATTGCAGCACCGCGCGCCCCAGCGTCGACTTGCCGCAGCCGGATTCGCCGACCAGCCCCAGCGTCTCGCCGCGCGCGACCTCAAGGCTGACACCGGAGACGGCGTGCACCGTCTTGTTGCCGAGGCCGTATTCGACCACGAGATTGTCGACGTTGAGCAGCGGCGCGGGGCGCACGGCAAGTTGCATCATGCGCCGATCCCCTCGGCCATCCGGATCGGATGGAAGCAGGCATAGAGATGATCAGCCATCTCGGCGCGCTTCAGCTCGGGCTTGGCCTCATGGCAGCGCCCCGCGGCATAGCGGCAGCGCGGCGCAAAGGAGCAGCCCTTCAGCGGCCGGGTCGGATCGGGCGGGCGGCCGGAGATCGCCGGCAGGGGCGTATGCGGCGCGGCTTCCAGCTTCGGGATCGCCGCCAGCAGCGCCTCGGTGTAGGGCATGTGCATGCGCTTGAAGAGTGCAGATGTCGGCGCGCGCTCCACCACCCTGCCCGCATACATCACCGCGACCTCATCGGCGCGGCCGGCGACGACGCCGAGATCGTGGGTGATGATGATCATCGCCATGTGCCGGCGGCGCTGCTCACGCGCCAGCAGATCGAGAATCTGCGCCTGGATGGTGACGTCGAGCGCCGTCGTCGGCTCGTCCGCGATCAAGAGCTTCGGCTCGCAGGACAGCGCGATCGCGATGGCGATGCGCTGGCGCATGCCGCCGGAACATTGATGCGGATATTGCGCGAGCCGCTGCTCCGGCGCCGGAATGCCGACGGCCGCCAGCAGCTCGATGCTGCGCTTCTTCGCCGCCGGGGCATCCAGCTCGAGATGCTCCTGGATCGTCTCCATCAACTGAGTGCCGATGGTCAGCACCGGGTTGAGCGAGGTCATGGGATCCTGGAACACGACGGCGAGATCGCGTCCGCGCAGACGGCGCAGGCGTTCTGGATCGAGCCGCACCAGATCCTCGCCGTCGAACATCACGCGTCCGGTGAGTTTTGCCTTCTTCGGCAGCAGCTGTAGCACCGCCCGCGACAGCATGGTCTTGCCGCAGCCGGATTCGCCGACGATGCCGAGCGTGCGGCCGGCGTCCAGCGCGAGATCGACATGATCGACGGCGCGCAAATTGCCGCGTGGCGTCGGCAGCTCGACCGCGACGTCCTCGATGGTCAGGAGCGGGCCGCTCACAGCGCCCCCTGGCGCGGGTCGGTCAGCGCCCGCAAAGTATCACCGACGAGATTGAAGGCCAGCACGGTCAGGAACAGCCCCGCCGCCGGCAGGAAGGCGAGCCGTGGGGCGACGTCGAGACTCTCGCGTCCCTCGCCGATCATGCTGCCCCAGCTCGCCATCGGCGGCGGCACGCCGAGGCCGAGAAACGACAGCGCACCCTCGACCACGATGGTGACGGCGACGCCGAGCAGGAAGAAGGCGAGCAGCGGCAGGATCACGTTCGGCAGGAGCTCGCGCAGGATGATGCGGGCATGGCTGGCGCCCAACGCCTCCGCGGCGATCACGAATTCGCGCCGTGCCAGCGTTAGCGTCGCCGCGCGCGCCACGCGCATGAAGGCGGGAATCCCGAGCACGCCGAGGATCATGGTGAGATTGGGAACGGATTGGCCGAGATAGGCGGTCACCGCAAGCGCGAAGATCAGCGGCGGAAAGGCCAGCAGCACGTCCATGCTGCCGACCACCAGCGTCTCGAACCGGCCGCGAAAATAGCCGGCAAAGAGACCGAGGGCGCCGCCGAAAATCAGGCTGATCATCGGCGCGATCAGCCCGACCGTCAGCGAGACGCGCGCGCCGAAGATCAGCCGGGCCAGCTCGTCGCGCCCGAGCCCGTCGGTGCCAAGCCAATGCTCTCTAGAGAACGGCGCCCGACGCTCCAGCATGTCCATGTCTACAGGATTCTGCAGCGGCAGCACCGGCGCCAGGATTGCGAGGGTGAGAATGACCGCGAGCCAACAACTCGCCAGCCAGAACAGGACGCCGAGCTTGCGGCTGCGGCGAGCAGGCGTGACCGCCTCGTCTTGAAGTGACAGCTCAAGCGTGGCCATGGCGGATCCTGGGGTCGAGCACGGCGTAGAGCATGTCGACGATGAAGTTCACGATGACGAAGCCGCAGGCGACCAGTAGCACCACGCCCTGGAGGATGACGAGGTCGCGGGTGTAGATCGCGCCGACCAGCAGCCGGCCGATGCCAGGCAGCGCAAAGATCGATTCCACGATCAGCGTGCCGCCGAGCAGGCGACCGATATTGATCCCCGTCACCGTCACCAGCGTCAGCGACGATGGCTTGAGCGCATGCACGAACAGGATGCGCGCGGGCGTGAGGCCCTTGGCCTTGGCGAGCGCGATATAGTCCTCCTGCAAGGTCGCGATCATGTCGGAGCGCAGCACCCGCATGATGCCCGGCCATTCCGCCAGCGCCAGCGTCAGCGCCGGCAGCACGAAGAAGCGCAGGTTCGCGAGCGGCGCCTCGGTGAACGGCACGTAGCCCGTCGCCGGCAGCCAATGCAGCTCGACCGCGAACAGATAGATCAGCAGGATCGCGGTGAGAAAAGACGGCATCGACAGCATGGCGAAGGCGCCGCCGGTCATGAAGCGGTCGAACGCGCCGCCGGCGCGCGCGGCGCAGGCGATGGCGAGCGGCACGCCGATCAGGAGCCCGATGAACTCGGCCATCAGCATGAGTTGGAGCGAGACGGGGATGCGCTCGGCCACCGCCTGGAGCACCGTCTGGCCGGTGCGGAAGGAACGGCCGAGATCGCCCTGCAGGACGTGACCGAGCCAGCTGAGATAGCGCCACCACAGCGGCTGATCGAGGCCCATGTCACGGCGCAGCGCCGCGACGTTTTCCGGCGTCGCCTGATCGCCGAGGATGACGAGCGCAAGATCACCCGGCAGCAGCGACGCGATCAGGAAGGTCAGCAACGACACGGCGAGCAGAACCGGCAGCATGGCAAGCAGCCGCCGAACGACGAAGTTCAGCATCGCACGTTCATTCCAGCCAGGTGGTCGATACGTCGATCACGCCGTTGTACATCTTCGGAAAGCCTTTCAGCCTGGCACTCGACAGCGCGTAATAGGTATTCTGGAACGTCCAGAACCAGATTGCCTCCTTGTTGATCAGGCGGCTGATCGCGCAATAGTCCTCGGTGCGCTGGCTGAGATCGGCCGTGACGCGGGCGTGGTCGAGCAGCCGGTCGAGCTCCGGATCGCTGAAGTTGGACAGCGCCAGCGGGCTGCCGCTGCGGAAATTGGCGTACATCTGCGGATCGGGATCGGCGAGATCGACGATCCGCCACGGCGTCAGCTGGAATTGGCGGGTGAAGGCACGCGACGGAATGGTGGCCTGGTCGACCTGCTCGATCTCCATATTGGCGCCGACGCGCTTCCAGAACTGCTGGAGCACCTGACCGATCATGCGGCCGCGCGGCGTCGCGGTCACCAGCATCTTGAACTCGACCGGCTTGCCGTAATCCTTGATCAGCGCCTTGGCCTTCTCGACATCGAACGGCAGCGCGCCGTCGTCCTTGCACTTGACCCAGGAGCCGTCGCCGTAGGGATTGGTCGCGGGACGGCTCAGGCCGTTGCTGATCGCCTGCGACATTTTCGGACGGTCGACCGCCATCACCAGCGCCTGCCGCACGCGGACATCGTCGAACGGCGCCACCTTGGTATTGAAAGCATAGACGGCCGCGCCCGAGCCCTTGTAGGTGTGCACGGTGAGCTTGGGGTCCTTTTGCGCCTTCATGATGTTGTCGGCGTCGTTCTCGTCGTCCCAGATGATGTCGGCCTCGCCCGACTGCAGCGAGGCAAAGCGCGACTGCGCGTCGGGCAGCGGCTTCAGGATGATGCGGTCGAGATAGGGACGGCCCTTGTCCCAATAGTCCGGGTTCTTCTCCAACACCATGCGGTCGCCGGCGGACCAGGATTTCAGGATGTAGGGGCCGGTGCCGACGGGATTGCGGTTGTAATCGTCGCCCTTGGTCTTCCAGGCGGTCGGCGAATGAATGACGTTGTTGGAGCTCTGGATGGTGATCACCGCCGGCCAATTTATGGAGGGGTCGGTGAGATTGTAGACAAGGGTGTAGTCATCCGGCGCCAGTACCTCCTTGACGTTGGTGATGTAGAAGGCGCAGCGGCACTTGTTCGCGGGGTTTTTCTGCCGGTCGAAGTTCTCCTTCATGGCCTGCGCATTGAACGGCGTGCCGTCGTGGAATTTCACGCCCTGGCGCAGCTTGAAGGTCCAGCTTTTGTAGTCGTCGGAGTGCGTCCAGGAAACTGCGAGCTTGGGTGCAGGCTCGCCTTTGTCGTTAAGCGTGGTGAGCGTGTCGAAGATCGCGGCGGCAGCGGTGTTGGTGGACGTGTCGTAGACGCCCACCTTCAGCGGATCGAAGCCCGGAATATCCAGCTCCTGCCCGACTGTGATGCTGCCGCCCGATTTTTGCGCTTGCGCCGGCGTTGCCAGTGCGAATGCCGCAACAAGGAAAATCGGCACGCACATGCGTGCCACCGCAGCTGCCTTCGTCATGGTTCCTCCCGGGATCCCTCGTCCGATGTTTCGGATCGTTGAATGACTGGGAAGCGAGATTGACGATAAATGCACGCGACGGCAAGAGGAACGGGCGCGGCCGCGAACGCCGCATGTGCGGCGCAATGTGACTCAATTTGTCGCGGCTGTTTTGCCTGGCGAAACTGGCGCATCCCTTGCGAGGCCGAACTCCTCGCGCAGTGCGTCCGTATGCTCGCCGAGCACGGCCATCCTCCTGGCGGGCGCGGTATCGGCTCCCGACATCCGGAACGGCACATTGAGCACCTGGAACGAGCCGCCTTCGTCCTGTACGGTTGAGAACGCCTGCCGATGTGCGAGCTGCGGATCGGCCATCGCTTCCGACACCGTGCGATAGGCGGCGGCGGGGACGCCGGCCGCGCCGAGCGCGGCAAGGCATGCGTCGGTCGTGAGCTGCCGTGACCAGGCTTCGACGCCGTCCATCATCTCGACCCAGTTCTCGCGGCGCGCGGCGTAGGCCGAGAAGCGCGGATCTGAGATCCATGCGGGACGGCCGATCACCCCCATCAGGCCCTGAAACGTCTTCTCGCTGGCGACGGTGATCATGACGTAGCCGTTTCCCGTCTCGGTCGGCCCGAACATCGGACGCGGCGGCGGCTTCACAGCGAATTGCGAAGTCTGCAACTCGGTCAGCGTCAGCGACAGCATCGTCTCCAGCATGGAGACGTCGATGTGCTGGCCAAGCCCCGTCACCGTGCGCTGATAGAGCGCGGACGCGATCGCGCCGAAACCATAGGTGCCGGTGACGACGTCGGCATGATAGATGCCGCAATAATCGGGGCGATTGCGGCCGGGCTGGTAGGCGAGATGCGCCATGTCGTAGCCGGAGGCGGCGTGGATCACCGGCGCATAGGCCGGCAGCTCGGCCGAGGGGCCGGTCTGGCCGTAGCCCGAGATCGAGCAGTAGATCAGCTTCGGATTGACCTGGCGCAGGCTGTCATAATCGAGCCGCAGCCGCTGCATCACGCCGGGACGAAAGTTCTCGACCAGGATATCGGCGGTCGCCGCCAGCCGGCGCACCGTCTCCTTACCGTCCTCGGATTTGAGGTCGAGCACCAGGCTCTTCTTGCCGACATTGAGCTGACCGAAGGCGGTGCTGCACCCCTGGCGCAGCGGCGGCCGGGTCCGCATCGTCTCGCCGCCGTCGGTCTCGATCTTGATGACCTCGGCGCCCATGTCGGCCAGCATGCGCGTGCAATGGGGACCGGCGATCGTGGTCGAGAAATCCAGGACCCGCAGGCCCGCGAAGGCTTTTGTCGTCGTCCCCTCATGCTTATCTGCTAGCTGCATTCCTGCCTGCGTCCTTGGGCTCTTAGGAACTATCGAAGTTCTCTGTTGTTGATGCGGCGACCCTAGAGGGCGGCGGCTGAGTAGGAAAGTGTTTACCGAACAGACGTGCCGCGTGGGCGGGCTTTGATAATTCCAGGACAACTGGACCCGTTCTTGCATAGCAGCAAACGGGATCGACAGAGGGCAGCTGTTCTTGAGGGTCTTGTTCGTCACGACAGAGATGGACGACTTCGTCCGTGTGGGCGGACTTGGAGCCGTTTCCGCTGCCCTGCCCCGCGCCCTTCGCTCCTTTGCCGATATCCGGATCATGTTGCCGGGCTATCGCGACATCATCGAGCAACTCACGCATATTCAGATCGTTGGCCGCTGCCCGGCTTTCGCGGAGATGCCGGCCTGCTCGCTCGGGCGGGCCGCAACCAAGGACGGCCTGCCGGTCTACGTGCTGTTGTGCTCACAACTCTACGACCGGCCCGGCAATCCCTATGGCGATGAGTCCGGGCGCGACTGGCCCGACAACGACATCCGCTTCGCGCGCTTTGCCTCGGCAGCCGCTGAGCTGGCCATGGGCAAGCTGGACAAGAATTGGGCAGCAGACCTGATCCATGCCAATGACTGGCAGGCCTCGCTGGTGCCGGCCTATCTCGCCTGGCGCGGCGCCAAGCTGCCGTCGATCCTGACCATCCACAACCTCGCCTATCAGGGCCTCTTCCCGAAGGACTCGCTGCGGCGGATCGGCGCACCGGAGAGCTCCTTCCACATCGACGGCGTCGAGTTCTATGACCAGGTCTCCTTCCTCAAGGCCGGACTGGTCTACGCCTCGCATCTCACCACCGTCAGCGGCACCTATGCCCGGGAGATCACGACGGAGGAATTCGGCTGCGGTCTCGAAGGCCTGCTTCGCGTCCGCTCCGACGCCGCCGAGCTCACCGGCATCCTCAACGGCATCGACGAGAGCTGGGACCCGCGCTCCTGCGCCCAGCTCGCCCAGCAGTTCGGCGCCGGCGACTGGGTCGGCAAGAAGGCCAATGCGGATTACGTTCGCAAGCAGTTCGGGCTCGCGGTGTCGCGCGGCCCGATGTTCGGCATCGTCGCCCGCCTCGTGCACCAGAAGGGCATCGACCTCGTGCTGTCGGCCGCCGACGAGATCGTCGATGCCGGCGGGCAGATCGTGGTCACCGGCTCCGGCGAGCCGGCGCTCGAACAGGCCCTGATCGACGCGCATCGCCGCCGCCCCGACGCCATCGGCGTGGTGATCGGCTTCAACGACGCCCAGGCGCGCCGCATCTTCGCCGGCAGCGATTTCACTCTGATGCCCTCGCGCTTCGAGCCGTGCGGCCTCAGCCAGATGTACGCCCAGCGCTTCGGCTCGCTGCCGATCGGGCACCAGACCGGCGGCCTCGCCGAAACCATCAGCGACGGCGAGACCGGGTTCCTGTTCTCGAGGCCCTCGCGCGAATCCTTCCTCGGCGGCGTCCGCCGCGCCTTCGAGGCCTTCATGGCCCAGGACCAGCTCGACACCATGCGCCGCAGCGCCATGGGACGCTCGTTCTCCTGGAGCATCTCGGCCGGCAGCTACAGCGCGCTGTACCGGAAGCTGGCCTCCGCGTGAGGCGGAGGCGTTTTCTTCATCATTGCGAATCCCCTCGCTCACCGCCGTCATTGCGAGGAGCTCTTGCGACGAAGCAATCCAGAATCCCACCGCGGCGACAGTCTGGATTGCTTCGCTGCGCTCGCAATGACGGTGTTGGACGAGTGCCCGCCTCACGCCTCTCACGTGCCCCGGACGCAGCGCAGCGTCTCTTCGACGGTGCGCTGCAGAGCCGGGGCCCATGTGTCTACGGAGCTCGCGGCCCCTGGGTCCCGGCTCTGCGCCGCAACGCTCGCGCGTTGCGGCTTGTCCGGGACACGAGAGAGACTCACCTCTTCCCGCGCGCATCCATCTGCGGCCGTCCGATCCAGAGCCGATTGAGGCTGCGGACCATCCAGTCGGGCTGTGGTTCACCGCGCAGCCGGGCCTGCGCTTCCTGATAGGGGCCGACATAGCGCAAGCGGTCCGGCAATTTCGGATAGACGCACCTTATCCATCTCAGCGCGTTGTCCGCCGCCCTCTCGTCGCGCTCATCGAGCTCGAACCCGAAGCCGGCCCGCAACCGCTCCGGCAACATTCTTGCCGTGAGCGCGCGATACCAGCGCGGCGGCCGCAGCCAGGGACGCGCGCCGCTGAAGATTTGCGCGGCGATCTCGCGCGCCGCCGCGCTGACGGTCAGCGTCTCAGACTGAGCCATCGCCGCGTTGTAAGCTGCGAAGCCGGCCCAGTCCGCGGGCAGATCGTCCCTGGTCAGTCCGAACAGGGCGCCGTACAGCCGGCTCTCGGTCCAGTAGCGCTCGCGCTCCGCGCTCGACAGCGGCGGCAGAACGAGGTCATGCGCCATCAGCGCCGTCTCGACAAGCGTCGCATGAACCCAGCACAGCGATGGGACGTCGTTGGCACAATAGCGCGAGCCCGCCGCGAACGGGCCGACGGTCTCGGGCATCGCCCCAGCGATCATGCCGTGACGTCGATGCAGTTGCCGCGACGACAGCAGCGCCCGATCCAGCGAGCCGAACACCATGGCGAAGACGATGTCGAAGGTGCGATGAAAGCGGCCGATCGGGTCGGCAAGGGTCTTCGAATGCTCGGCGATGGCGGCGGCGACCCACGGATGCGCCAACTGCAGCAGCAGCGCACGGCCGGCGCCGAGGAAGATCACGGCCTCGCGGTCGATCTGCCAGGTCAGCGTGTCAGGGCCGAACACGCCGGCCACCGGTCCCGCCGCACGAGCGCGGACCTCCTCGAGGGCCGCTTCCAGATCTTTCTCGGACACCACTTGCAGGATCTTTCGGCTGCGACGAGACCGAACGATCCGCAAGGCCTGTGGCAATTCGATGAACGGCCGTGGCCTCAACGCTTCGCCGACGCTTCCTGCGGCGGCTCGTCGTCGGCAATGGCGCGCCAGGCGGCGCCGTCGAGATCGTCGTACTGGCCGCTCTTGAGCGACCACAGGAAGGCGACGAGACCGGCACCGCCGAGCATGAGCGCCAGCGGGACCAGGATGACCAGGATCTCCATCACGCGATCTCCCGCGAGGCGCGGCGCGCCCGCAACGAATTGATCATCACCAGGATAGACGATCCGCTCATGGCCGCCGCCGCGATCAGGGGCGTCACCACGCCGCTGATCGCGACCGGCACGGCGAGGACATTGTAGCCGATCGCAAGCCAGAGGTTCTGACGCATCAGCTGCAACGCCTTGTGCGCGGAATCGATGGCGGCGACGACGGGAGCGAGCGGCCGCCCCAGGAAGACGAGATCGGCGGTTGCCTGGCTCAAATGCGCGGCGGAGATCGGCGACATCGAAACATGGGCCGCCGCCAGCGACGGCGCATCGTTCATGCCGTCGCCGACCATCAGCACTTTTGCGCCGCGCCGCTTCAACTCCTCGATCCGCGCGATCTTGTCGGCGGGGGTGACGCCGGCACGCCATTCGGGGATGTCGAGTGCGTGGGCGGCCGCCCTCACCGCGGGCTCGCGGTCGCCGGAGAGGATCTCGATGCCGATATTGCGCGCCTTCAGCGCCGCGATCACAGCCTGCGCGTCCGGTCGCAGGCCCTGCCGCACCGACAGGATGAATCTTGCGCTGCCCTTGCTGAACGCCACGACCGAAGCCTCGGGGTCAAGGCGGGTCACGTCAGCGACCAGCGCCTCCGCGCCGCAGAACGACGGCCGGCCGAGACGGATTTCGGTCCCGTCCACGCTTGCACGCACACCCTGCCCAGTTTCCTCCACCGCACCCACGATGGGAGACCTGGCGCCGGCAGCCTGCGCCACCGCAGCGGCGACGGGATGATGGCTCGACAGCGCAAGGCGTCCGGCGAGCTCGAAGATGTCGACGGGAATATCGGCAGCATTCGTCACTTCGAGGTTCGGCAGCGTCAGCGTGCCGGTCTTGTCGAAGATGACGTGGTCGGCCTCCGCAAGTCGCTCGATGGCGTCGCCGGAATTGAGCAGCACGCCCGACTTGAACATCGCGCCCGAGGCCACCGTCTGCACCGTCGGGATCGCAAGGCCGAGCGCGCAGGGACAGGTGATTATCAGGACGGCGACGCCGGTCACGATCGCATCGTGCCAACCTGCACCTGCGATGACCCAGCCTAAAACGGTGATCAGCGCGGTCGCATGCACCACGGGCGCATAGAGCCGCGAGGCGCGGTCGGCGAGCTGCATGTAACGCGAGCGCGCGGCAAGCGCGTTGTCGAGCAGCCGCGTGATCTCGGCGAGCAGCGTCGCCTCGGAGGCAGCCGAGACCCGCACCCGCAGCGTGCCCGAGATGTTCATCGATCCCGCATAGACCGGCGTGCCCTGCTCGGCCGTGACATAGAGCGTCTCGCCGGTGATCAGGCTTTGGTCGATTTCGGATCGTCCCTCGATCACGGTTCCGTCGACGGCGCAGCGCTCGCCGGGGCGCAGCAACACGATGTCGCCGGGATGGATCGCCGCCACTGGCACCTGCGCAATTTCGTCGGGGCCGACGAACTTGGCCGCGGTCTCCGCTTTCAGCGCCGCTAGATTGCCGGCCACCGCGCGGGTCCGCCGCCGCATGTTCTGGTCGAGGAAGCGGCCGACCAGAAGGAACGTCAGCAGCATGATCGCCGCGTCGAAATAGGCGTGCTCGGCATGATGGATGGTCTCGACCACGGACATGCCGAGCGCAAGGCACACGCCGATCGAGATCGGCACGTCCATGTTGGTGGTCTTGTTAGACAACGCCCGCCAGGCCGAGCGGAAGAACGGCTGGCCCGCATAGGCCGCTGCGGGCAACGCGATCAGCGCCGACAGCCAGTGGAAGAAATCGCGCTGTTCCGGCAGCATGTCCGAGACGTTGCCCGACCACACCGGGATCGACAGCATCATCACGTTCATGGTGGCGAATGCGGCGACGCCGAGGCACCGCAGGAGGAAGCGGGATTCGGCGACCTCCGCCACCTCCGCGCTCTCGGTCTCGAATGGATAGGCCTTGTAGCCGAGCTCTTCGAGCCGATCGATGACTCCGGCAGGATCGAGCGTGCCCGCCTTCCACTCCAGGGCGACGCGCCGGTCAGTGAGATTCACGCGTGCCAGCGTGACGTCGGGGATGGCGGACAGGCCGCGCTCGATCTTGGCCATGCAGCCGGCGCAGTGAACGCCTTCGACCGCGAGATCGATATGCTTGATACCCTCGGCAGCGGTCCGGACGTAGTGCGAAAAATCCTGCGTGACGTGCATGGCGAATTCCTTCAGTTCAGGATCACGCGGTTGCGCGACAGGAACACGCGCGTTCCCCGTGCCTCGCCTTCGATCACCAGGTCCCATTGGCCGGGCGCGACGGCGGCGGCGTTGCCGCGGTAGATGCCGATGCCGGCCTCAGTGAGCTCGACGGCGAGATCGGCGCGCTTGTCAGTCGGCCGCTCCAGGCGGCCGCCGAACTTCAGTCCGGCGACCGGCTGGCCGCTGGCATCGCGCGCCTCGACCTGCAGCAAGGCGCCACCGTCGTTGCGGCGCTCGACATGGGCGTTGACCTTCCATTTGCGCAACGCCTGGTCATGCGCCGCCGAGATCTCGCGATCGTAGACGAGGCCCGCCGCATAGGGGCTGTCGACATCGGTGCCGGGCAGGGTCGCGATCGCGAGCTTCATCATGGTGGCGTTGACGCCGATCACGAGGCCGAAGAAGGCGACGAGCATCAGGAAGACCTTGGTTCCGGTCAGCGGCTTGGAGGCCATGGCAGTTTCCTCACTTCTCAAGGGGAGACGAAATTGTCGGTGGCGGAGGCGACCTCGCCGAGCCCGATATCGGTGACGTGGAAGCGGACCGGGATCGACTTCTCCGGATTGTTGTCCGCCGGCGCAGTGACCAGCAGCCGCAGCTCGCTGGTGGAGTCGCGCGGGATCACGATCATCGGCCTGTCCGGCGTCACGGAATCGACGCCGATGACGTGGACGGTGGCATTGGCCGGGCCATGCGCGTCGATGGCGATGACACGATCATAACCGCTCTTGTTCAGGAGTCGCACCGTGTAGGCGTTGCGGATCGAGCCGTCGCTGAGCTTGACCGCGACCGGGTTGCGGTCGTGCAGGACGTTGACGTCGAGCAGGCTGCGCGTGGCCAGCGTATAGATCATGAAACCGCCGACGGCGGCGATGATCGCGCTGTAGACGATGGTGCGGGCCCGGACGATCCGGTACACCGGCGCCTTGCCTTCCTGCCGGCGCTGGATGTTGATGTCGTTGTCGTAGCCGATCAGCCGCTTCGGCCGGCCGATCTTCGTCATCACGTTGTCGCAGGCGTCGATGCAGAGGCCGCACTGGATGCATTCCATCTGCGGTCCGTTGCGTATGTCGATGCCAGTCGGGCAGACCGCGACGCACTGGTAGCAATCGACGCAATCGCCGACATGCTCGCCGAGCGCACGCAGCTCGGCGGCCTTCTTCACCGAGGTGCGCTTCTCGCCGCGGTCATAGCGGTAGGTGACGTTGAGCGCCCATTCGTCGGTGAGCGCGGCCTGGATGCGCGGCCACGGGCACATATAGGTGCAGACCTGCTCGCGCATGTAGCCGGCCAGCAGATAGGTCGTCGCGGTGAGGATGCCGATCCAGATGTAGGCGATCATCGGCGCCTGGAAGGTGAGGAGCTCCTTCACAAGCGTCGGCGCGTCGTTGAAGTAGAGCACCCAGGCGCCGCCGGTCCACCAGGCGATCAAGAGCCAGATCGAGTGCTTGAGCACGATCTCGGAGATGCGCTCGAGCTTCATCGGGTCGGACGATTTGTCCTTTTTCATCCGCTCGCGCCGGTCGCCCTCGATCAGGCGCTCGACCGCGTAGAACAGGTCGGTCCAGACCGTCTGCGGGCAGAGATAGCCGCACCAGATCCGGCCACCGATGGAGTTCATCAAGAACAGCGCCACCGCAGCGACGATCAACAGGCCGGTGAAGTAGTAGACCTCCTGCGGCCACAGCTCGATGAAGAAGAAGTAGAAGCGGCTGTTGGGAAGATCGATCAGCACGGCCTGGTTGGGCGCGCCGAGGCCGCGGTTCCAGCGCACGAAGGGCAGCAGATAGTAGACGCCGAGGCAGAATGCCATCAGGCCCCATTTGATCCGACGAAACGTGCCCTTGACGCTCTGGGGATAGACCTTCTTGCGTGGAGCATAGAGCGGCCCGGTGTCGTCCGCCGGCTTCAGTTCGTTCGGGTTGATGGTCTTGTTCATCGCGGAATCTTCTCAGGAGGTGCGACTAAACCTAGACCCGGCGCCCGCCGGTCACTTGATGCAACGCAAACGGGGGCGTTTTTCTGCGCCCCCGTTTAAGACGGCTGTCGTTCGCGGGGCTATTTGCCGCCGCCGAGCGAGTGGACGTAGACCGCCATCGCCTTGACGGTGGCGGGATCGAGCCGCCCTTCCCAGGCCGGCATGACGCCGGCGCGGCCCTGGCTGATAGTTTCGACCAGACTCGCCTCGTCCGAGCCGTAGAGCCAGATCTTGTCGGTCAGATCAGGCGCGCCCAGCTCCTGGTTGCCCTTGCCGCCATCGCCGTGGCAGGCGACGCAGTTCTCGGCGAAGATCTTCTCGCCCTTGGCGGCATCGAAGCCGTTGCGGGTCGGAAGGCCGGCCAGCGACCGCACGTAATTGGCGACCGTGACGATCTCGTCGCCCTTCAGCACGCCGTCCTTGCCGAAGGCGAGCATTTGGCCTTCATGCGTCTTGGCGTGGCCGGAACGCACGCCGTATTGGATGGTCTGCATGATCTGGTCGAGCGTGCCGCCCCACAGCCATTCGTCGTCGTTCAGGTTCGGATAGCCCTTGGCGCCGGCGCCGCCGGAGCCGTGGCACGGCGCGCAATTGTCGCCGAACACGGTCTTGCCCTTGGCACGGGCGAGCGCGAGCAGCGCCGGGTCTTTCTCGATGTCGGCGAGCGAGGCCGCGCCCAGCGCCACCATCTTGTCGCCGCGGACCTTCTCGAGATTGGCGAGCTCGACCGCGACGTCGGCACGCGAGGAATAACCGAACACGCCCGTGGTATTGCCCTGAATCAGCGGCCAGGCCGGATAGACGACCCAATAGCCGATCGACCAGACGATGGTGAGGTAGAACGAGATCACCCACCAGCGCGGCAGCGGCGTGTTGAGCTCCTTGATGCCGTCCCATTCATGTCCGGTCGTGGACTTGCCGGTGACGGCATCGACGTCGCTATGATCGGTCATGGTCTCTCACTCCTCCCGCAACGGCAGGTGCGCTGCCTCATCGAACGCAGCCTTGTTCCGGGGCCAAAACGCGTAGGCGATGATCGCGAGAAAGATCGCGACGAACACCGGTGTCCAGATCGTCGTCACGAGCTCGGACGCAACATTATGGACTGTCAGGATAGCTTTCATCGTTCATGCCTTCTCAGCGAAGATTAGCTTTCTCGTTGTAGAGCTTGAAGTCGACCAGCGTGCCGAGCATCTGCAAGTATGCGACCAGCGCGTCCATCTCAGTCGGCGTGCCGGTCTTGCCGTCGAAGTTGCGCACCACCGCCTTGGCGTAGCGCTTGGTGAAGGCCTCAGTGCCGGCATTGTCCGGATCGGCCTGGGCTTTCAGGTCGGCGGCGGCGTTGGCAACCTGGTCGTCGCTGTAGGGTACCCCGACGGCCTTGAGCGCGCGCATGTCGCCGGCGATCGCGTCCGGGTCGAGCTCGGCCTTGCTGAGGAAAGGATAGCCGGGCATCACCGATTGCGGCACGATCGCGCGCGGATTGATCAGATGGGTGACGTGCCAATCGTCGGAATATTTGGCGCCGACGCGGGCGAGGTCGGGACCGGTACGCTTGGAGCCCCACTGGAACGGGTGGTCATACATGCTCTCGGCGGCAAGGGAGAAGTGGCCGTAGCGCTCGACCTCGTCGCGCAAAGGCCGGACCATCTGCGAATGGCAGAGATAGCAGCCTTCACGGACGTAGACATTGCGCCCGGCGAGCTCCAGCGGCGTGTACGGCCTGACCCCATCGACCGCCTCGATCGTGCTCTTGAGGTAGAACAGCGGGGTGATCTCGACGAGACCGCCGATCGCGATCACCAGCAGGATGCCGACGATCAGGATGATCGAGTTCTTTTCGAAGATTTGGTGACGTGCCCAGAACGACATTGCTCGTGCTCCTCATTCCGCCGGCTGAAGAGCGACGGGCATCTGGACTTCCGCTTCGCCGACGCGAACCGTCATCCAGAGATTGTAGGCCATGATCAGCGAGCCGATCAGGAACAGCCCGCCGCCGGCGGCGCGGATGATGTAGAAGGGATGCATCGCCTCCACGGATTCGATGAAGGAATATTCGAGGAAGCCGAGCGAAGTGTAGGCGCGCCACATCAGGCCCTGGAGGATTCCGGACACCCACATCGCCGAGATGTAGAGGACGATACCGAGGGTCGCGACCCAGAAGTGCCAGTTGACGAGCTTCAAGCTGTACAGCTCCTTGCGATTCCAGGCCCACGGCACCAGGCAATAGAGCGCGCCGAAGGAGACGAAGCCGACCCAGCCGAGCGCGCCGGAATGCACGTGGCCGATGGTCCAGTCGGTGTAGTGGCTGAGCGAGTTGACCACCTTGATCGACATCATCGGGCCTTCGAAGGTCGACATGCCGTAGAAGGCGACGGAGACGACCAGCATGCGCAGCACGGGGTCGGTGCGCAGCTTGTCCCAGGCGCCCGACAGCGTCATCAGGCCGTTGATCATGCCGCCCCAGGAAGGCATCCACAGCATGATCGAGAAGGTCATGCCGAGCGTCTGCGTCCAGTCCGGCAGCGCTGTGTAGTGCAGATGGTGCGGACCTGCCCAGATGTAGAGGAAGATCAGAGCCCAGAAATGGATGATCGACAGACGATAGGAATAGACCGGCCGCTCGGCGCGCTTCGGAATGAAGTAGTACATGATGGCGAGGAAGCCGGCAGTCAGGAAGAAGCCGACCGCGTTATGGCCGTACCACCACTGGAACATGGCGTCCTGGATACCGCCCCACGCGATGTAGGACTTCGAGCCGAACACCGAAACCGGAAGGGCCGGGTTGTTGCCGAGATGCAGGACGGCGATCGTCACGATGAAGGCGAGATAGAACCAGTTCGCGACGAAGATGTGCGGCTCCTTGCGCTTGATGATGGTGGCAAGGAAGACGAGCAGATAGACCACCCAGACGATGGTCAGCCACAGGTCGGCATACCATTCGGGCTCGGCATATTCCTTCGACTGGGTGACGCCCAGCAGATAGCCGGTGCCGGCGACCAGGATGAAGTAGTTGTAGCCGACCACCACGAACCAGGGCGCGAGATCGCCGGCGAGGCGCGCGCGGCACGACTTCTGCACGACGTAGAACGAGGTCGCGATCAGCACGTTGCCGCCGAAGGCGAAGATCACCGCCGACGTGTGCAGCGGGCGCAGGCGGCCGAAGCTGGTCCAGGGCAGATCGAAGTTCAGTGCGGGCCAGGCCAGCTGCGAGGCGATGATGAGACCGACCAGGAAACCCGCAATGCCCCAGAACATCGACATGAAGGCGGAGAACTTGATCGGCCCCATGTTGTAGTTGGGACGGCCGTTGATCTCCTGTGGCGGCAGCATAGCCGGTCGTTCGAAGTAGCGGTTCACGATGAAGAACACCGCCGCGAGGCTCGCCGCCGCGCTGAGCCCGGCATGAAAGGCGAAGGGCGCATCGAGCGCCTTGGCCGTTGCGATCACGCAGAGGAACGCGGTGACTGCAAACACGACAGCCAAGCCGCTTTCACCTGACGTCATGGATTTGGAGATGGAGGGCTGGCTCATGCGGGTTCTCTTTTCGAAAGAAACACGCAGCCAGAAACCACATTCACCTTCGCGGGGAATTGATTGAAATCAAGATGGGCGGATTTCCGTTAATGTGAAGGAGGGGTTGGCAGTTGAAATGCCCTCTCCCCTTGTGGGAGAAGGCCGCAGCAATCTCCGTGAAATCACGGAGGTGGGGACCGCGATCTCGCATTCATTGCGAGGAGCGAAGCGACGAAGCAATCCAGGATCCCTCCCCGGAGGCAGTCTGGATTGCTTCGCTTCGCTCGCAATGACGGAGATCACAGCCCGGTCGCCCGGTGGGCTTCAGTCTCTCGCCGTCGCCTTGAGCGCGGCGATGACGTCCTCGCGGGCGATGATTCCGACCAGCTTCTGGGCGCCGTCGAGCACGATGATGCTCCTGATGCGGTGCTCGACCATGATCTGCAGCACGCGCGTCAGTCGCGTGTCGGGGCCGACATAGATGAACTCGGGCGTCATGATGTCGCCGATCTTGCGACTCATCAGGTCGTGATAGCGCGGCAGCATCTGGCTCGGCGTGAAGGCGAAGCACTTCAGGATGTCGAATTTGGTGACGATGCCGACCACCTGTCCGTCGTCCACGACCGGATAGGAGTTGAAATCGTCGGTCTCGAACATCTCGCTGAGCGCGAGCAAGTCGTGGTCGCGCTGCACTGTCCTGACGTCGCGCGTCATGTAGCCACTGACGGTCTGCTCGAGAAATCTGTACACGGCGCGTCCTCCTCGACTCGCTGTTGGCCGGCCGTCAATGCGACAGCAGCACCAGACGGGCGGATTGAGCGACCAGATGCTGGGTGACGCCGCCCATGATCAGCTCACGAAACCTCGAATGACCATAGGCGCCCGCAACGATCAGGCCGGCGCCAACCTCGGCGGCAACCTTGTCCAACTGCGCGGCGGTAGTTTCGTTCCGTGTGCTTTCCGAAACGCGCGCGGTGGCGGTGATGCCGTGGCGGGCGAGCCAGGCGGCGACGTCGGTCACGCCGGCCATCACGACTGGGCGGTCGTCATCGCGCTCCAGAATTCCGGCAATGGTGACGTCTCTCGCCTTGCGCAGCAGCGGCAGTGCGTCCGCCACCGCCCGCCGCGCCTCCGGCGTGTCCTTCCACGCCACCAGCGCGCTGCGCAAATCGAGCCAGTTGGCCCGGTCGGGGACGACGAGCAGCGGGCGGCCCGCCTGCATCACCAGATCCTTGGGGCTTGCGAGCGCAAAAGCGTCGGAGAAGGCCGGGCTCTGCCCGCCGCTCACGACGATGTCGGCACAGCGCGCCTGCGCCATGATGAATCGCGCCGGGAAATCCAGCGCGCTGCGCCACTCCGCGTGTCCGCCGCGATTCTTCATGGCCGCGCGGAATTGCGCCTCGAGACCGGCGAGGCGCCGCGTGACGGACGCTTCACCCTCCTCGATCAGTCCCTGGGCGTCGGCGCCATCGGTGAAATACAGCGGCGGCGCGAACCGCGCTGCGGCAACCCCGATGATACCAGCCTCGAATCGTTCAGCGAGCTCACCCGCGACCTGAAGGCGCGCCTCGTTGGACTGGTCGAGCGCTAGGCTGACCATCACGGTCGCGTATGTCATCGGGATTCTCCGAACAGCAGTGAATTGCCGCGAAATCTAGCCGCGCTGACACCGGACAGGATGAGATAGATCAAATCGTCAGACGCCGTGTCGCGGGAATTCCGCTAGTGGAATCAGACATCGGAACTTGCCTCCGGCCCGCCCTTGGGCGAAATTACCGCCGTGTTCGCGGCGGCTTGCTAGCCGCACGAGAATGGGAGTCACACTTTGCCGCCGGCCCGCGTCACGCAGCCACCAGACGACGGTCAGGGTGAACATTTCCGGCTGCGGATCGAAGGGTTCGGCGTCGGCACCTGGGATCTCGACCTCGCGACGCGGGAATTGGCCTGGTCGGATACCACCAGAAGCCTGCTCGGCATCGAGCGAGACCAGCCGGCGAGCTATGAGCTGTTCCTGTCACGCCTCGAGCCCGGGGACCGCGACCGCGTGGAGAGCGCAATCGCGCGTCTCGCCGAACGTGGCGGCGGCCTGGACGTGTCCTTCAAGGTCGCAGGCGGCTCCGGCAGAGGGCAATGGATCCGCGCCCGCGCGGGCCTCGTTCGGGACGAAGCCGGCGTCGCCCGTCATCTCAGCGGCATCATTCTCGACATCGACGAGGAGAAGCAGGTGGAGGAGGCGCTGCGCACGCGCGAGACTCACCTCCGCTCCATCCTCCAGACCATTCCCGATGCCATGATCGTCATCGACGGCCACGGCATCATGCAGCTCTTCAGCACGGCTGCCGAGCGCCTGTTCGGCTGGTCCGAGCATGAGGCGATCGGCCAGAATGTCAGCATCCTGATGCCGGAGCCCGACCGCACCCGCCACGACGGCTACATCGCACGCTATCGCTCGACCGGCGATCCGCACATCATCGGCATCGGCCGCATCGTCACCGGCAAGCGCCGCGACGGCACCACCTTTCCAATGCACCTGTCGATCGGCGAGATGCAATCCGGCGGCGAACCCTATTTCACCGGCTTCGTGCGCGACCTCACCGAGCACCAGCAGACCCAGGCCCGGCTCCAGGAGTTGCAGTCCGAGCTCGTCCACGTCTCCCGGCTGACCGCAATGGGCGAAATGGCCTCCGCGCTCGCCCACGAGCTGAACCAGCCGCTGGCGGCGATCAGCAATTACATGAAGGGATCGCGGCGCCTGCTCGCCGGTAGCAGCGATCCCAACACATCGAAGATCGAGAGCGCGCTGGACCGCGCCTCGGAGCAGGCCTTGCGCGCCGGCCAGATCATCCGCCGCCTGCGCGACTTCGTTTCGCGCGGCGAGTCGGAGAAGCGGGTCGAGAGCTTGTCCAAGCTGATCGAGGAGGCGGGCGCGCTAGGGCTCGCCGGCGCGCGCGAGCAGAACGTGCAGCTCCGCTTCAGCCTCGATCCCACCGCCGATCTCGTCCTCGCCGACCGGGTGCAGATCCAGCAGGTGCTGGTCAATCTGTTCCGCAACGCGCTGGAGGCGATGGCGCAGTCGCCGCGGCACGAGCTCGTGGTCGCCAACAGGCGCGTCGCCGACGACATGATCGAGATCGAGGTTTCCGACACTGGCTCCGGCTTCCAGGGCGACGTCATTCCAAACCTGTTCCAGACCTTTTTCACCACCAAGGAAACTGGCATGGGCGTCGGCCTGTCCATCAGCCGCTCGATCATCGAGGCCCACGGCGGCCGCATGTGGGCCGAAAGCAATGCATCGGGCGGGGCGACATTCCGCTTCACCCTGCCGGCAACCGACGAGAATTGATTCATGGCGACCAAGGGACATGTCTACGTCATCGACGACGACGCCGCGATGCGGGACTCGTTGAATTTCCTGCTGGAGTCCTCGGGCTTCGGCGTTACGCTGTTCGACAACGCGAAGGATTTCATCAACACCCTGCCCGGCCTCGCCTTCGGTTGCGTCGTCTCCGACGTGCGGATGCCTGGAATCGACGGGATCGAGCTTCTCAAGCGCATGAAGGCGCAGAACAGCCCGTTCCCGATCCTGATCATGACTGGTCATGGCGACGTGCCGCTCGCGGTCGAGGCGATGAAACTCGGCGCGGTCGATTTCCTGGAGAAACCGTTCGAGGACGATCGTCTGATCACCATGATCGAAACGGCGATCCGCCAGGCCGAACCGGCAGCCAAGAGCGAAGCCATTTCGCAGGACATCGCCGCCCGCGTCGCCTCCTTGAGCCCGCGCGAACGCCAGGTCATGGAGGGCTTGATCGCCGGCCTCTCCAACAAGCTGATCGCCCGCGAATACGACATCAGCCCGCGGACCATCGAGGTCTACCGGGCCAATGTGATGACCAAGATGCAGGCCAACAGCCTCTCGGAGCTCGTCCGCATGGCGATGCGCGCCGGCATGCTCAACGATTGAGGAAGGTGGCCTTGAGCCAGGTCAAGTTTGGCTTCCGTGGGCCGTGATAGCCAAGGCTGCATGATCGAGGTTGGCTCGCACCCTCAGCGGCTCGCAATGGCGTCATCGGCAAAACCCACCATCTACGTGGTCGACGACGATGCCGCTGTGCTGGGATCGCTGCAATTCCTTCTGGAAACCGACGGTTTCGCCGTGCGGACCTTCAGGAACGCGACGGCGCTGCTCAACGCCACCGGCACACGCGGCGCCAATTGCTACGTGATCGACTACAAGATGCCCGGCATCAATGGCCTTGAGCTCGTCGGCCGGCTGCGCGCAGCCGGCGGCGATGTCCCGGTCATCCTGATCACCGGATACCCGGACCGGAATATTTCGGCGCGGGCCGCCGCCGCGGGCATCAAAGACGTGATTCTCAAGCCGCTTCTCGACGAAAACCTGGTCAAACGTATCCGCCGCGTCATTCAGGATCGGCAAGGAAGTTGACCTACGGGATTCTACGTAAGGCGACCCCCTTAAGATATCGCTCGAAATTTTCGACCCCCCCGATACCGCGTACGAAAGCGTCATCACAACGGAGATGGCGCGATGCTGACCCAGACGATCAACACCCAGGCGATCAACACGCAAGTTCGCGGCAAGATTGCCCCTGCCCATCCCGTGACTGACCAGTTCGGCGCGATCACCGGCCATGTCGGCCTCGTCGCCACGGAGTTCTCCTATCGCAAGGACGAGGAAATCTACGGTGAGGACGAGCCGGCCGAATATGTCTACCAGGTCATCACAGGCGCAGTGCGCAGCTACAAGCTCCTCTCCGACGGCCGCCGCCAGATCGGCGCCTTCCATCTTCCCGGCGACGTGTTCGGCCTCGAATCCGGCGCTACCCACCGCCTCGCCGCCGAAGCCATCATCGACACCACCGTGCGTCTCGTGAAGCGCGCCAGCCTCGAGAAGGCCGCCGGCGTCGACGTCCAGGTCGCCCGCAAGCTCTGGGCCATGACGGCTTCCGAGCTCCGCCACGCCGAAGACCACATGCTGCTGCTGGGCCGCAAGACCGCGATGGAGCGCGTTGCGACCTTCCTGCTCGAAATGGATCGCCGCCTCGCCGTCGCCGGCATGATGGCGCTGCCGATGTGCCGCCGCGACATCGGCGACTATCTCGGCCTTACTCTCGAGACCGTGTCACGCGCGCTGTCGCAGCTTCACACCGAGGGCATCCTGGGCTTCTCCGGTGCCCGCCAGATCGTGCTGCGCAACCGCCAACGCCTGCACAATCTCGACCCCTGATGTCCGACGACCCACTTTGGCCGGCTGAATTGGTTCAGCCGGCCGTTTCTTTCGTGGCGGCCAGGCCCGTGCGCCGTGTCTCCGGCATCACGAAGAAGATGAGCAGGAGTCCCGCCGCGGCAACGGCGGACAGTCCGATGAACGCGGTGGCATTGCCGAACTTGTCGCTGACATAGCCGCCAAGCACGGTACTCAACGACGCGCCGATGCCCGTTGCGGTGCCGACGATGCCCTGCGCCAGGTTGAAATGCCCGCTACCGAAGGCGACGTCGGCGACGATCAGCGGGATCATCACCGCGAAGACCGCCGCGGTAATGCCGTCGAACACTTGCACGAGCACCAGGAGATAGGGATCGCGCACGATCGCGAACAACAGGCCGCGAATCGCCAGCGCAGCGAAGCCGATCAGCAGCAGCGGCCGCCGGCCCCAGAGCTGCGCCTTGCGCCCGACCGTCGGCGACAGCAGCGCCACGATCGCCTGCGGAACGACGATGCAGAAGGCGACGAGCACCGTCGCCCACTGGGCGGACCGCGCCGTCACCGCGCTTGCCATCAGCGGCATCATCGCGGCATTCGCGAGCTGCAACATGAGCACGCTGAGCGCGAAGACGATGAGCGGACGCTGCCGGATCAGGTGCCAGATGTTGGTGTCGCCGCGGTCCGCCGATTCGCGCGGCATCTCGCCGTGAGAGCGTGCGATGTCGATCTCATGCTCGCGGATGCGCGAGAGCGCGATCAGCGTCGGGATCACGAGCAGGAAGGTGACCAGGAACACCGAGCGGCTGGAGAGCAGGTAGCCGGCTGTGCCCATCACTGCCGCAGCGACGCCGTTGCCGAGTGAGGCAAACCGCGCGTTGCGGCCGAGACGTTCGCCGATCGCGAGCGGACCGACGAGGCCGAGGCTAATGGCCGCGATCGCCGGACCCAGCACGCAGCTCGCCATCGCATGCAGGGTGGCCGCGGTCACCACGACGGGGAAGATCGGCATCGCCGCATAGGCCAGCGCGCAGCAGCCGATGGTCGCGATCGCAAGGGCTGCGACCAGCCGTTCCGATTTCGCCGCATCGATGATGGCGCCGCCGGGTATCTGGCCGATAAGGGCGACGATGCCGCCGATCGACAGCACGAAGCCGATCTCGACCTGGGTCCATTTCTGCGTCGTGAGATAAACCGCAATGAAGGGACCAAATCCGGTCTGCACGTCGGCCAGGAAGAAAATGAACCAGTCGAGACCGCGCTGGCTCTGGCGCGAGGGCGCCGGAAGGCCGGCGGCCGGTGGCGCGGCCACGTTGTCCTTTTCGACGCCGCCGTCGCGATCTGCGTGTTTCGGCTTCCTCGACAACAGCACAGGCGGTCAGCCCTCCCGGCACCTCACTGGATTGCTTGCAGCGGTTGAAGGCTGCCTGACGCGCCGAGCACCACGATCGGCGTGTCCTCCTTGTATTCCGGCGCGGCCGCGACCTGCGCCTTGGTCAATTCCAGCGTGATGCTGTCCTTCTTGTTGGCGATCTTGCCGAAACGCAGCGCGTTCCAGTCCACTACGATCTTGCGGCTGCCGACGCCGAGAAAGCCGCCGAAATCGATCGCAGCGGCGCGTACGTGGCCGGTGCGATCGACGACGACGTCGACGATGCGGCCCATATCCTCGCCGGCGGCGCTGCGCACGTCACGGCCGAGCACGCCATGCGCCTCGCTCGCGCCGATGATGGTCACGGACGGGGGCGGCGCGGCGTCCTTGGGAGTGACCGGAACGGTCGGGGCCGGCGGTTGCACCGTTGCCGGTGCGTTTGCTTCGCTCGGGGGCGCGGGTGGCGCGGCGGACGGTTCCTCCGCCGCGCGCGATACGGCGACCGTCAATCCCGCGACGATCGCCATGCTCAGTACAAACCATCTGGCGGTACGCATGAACCCCTCCTCGCGCCGCTAGCGCGCCAGCACGATCGAGACCTGGATCTGGCCGCGCGTGCGCAACACTTCCAGCGCCACGTCGTCGCCGTGGCGGCTGACGCGTAAGTCGACGCTGGATTCGCCGAGCCTGAGATCGCGCAGGATCACCTCGTTCAGGAACGCGGGCAGATGCGGATTTCGCAGCCGAATCTCGCCGCGTGCCACGTCGAACTCGATGCCGAGCGCCGCCTCCAGCAGCGTGAACGGCGTCGCGCTGGCCCAGGCCTGCGGCGCGCAGGCGACCGGATAGAGCGTCGGGCCGCGCCGCTTCTCGCGCCGGAAGCCGCAGAACAATTCGGGCAGCCGGCGCAGATCCATGTAGGTCGCCGCGTCGAACAGCCCCTTGAAGACGTGCGCCACCGAGTGCTTGAGGCCGTAGCGGGCGAGCCCGAGCGCGATCAGCGCGTTGTCGTGCGGCCAGATCGACCCGTCGTGATAGGACATCGGGTTGTAGCGCACCTCGCCTTGCGCGACGGTGCGGATGCCCCATCCCGAGAAGAAATGCGGCCGCATCAGATCGGCGGCCACGAGACGGGCGCGGTCCTCGCGGATCATGCCGCTGAACAGTACCTGGCCGGCATTCGAGGTCCGCACCTTGCAGGGGCGCTTCTTGCCGTCGAGGGCGAGCGCATAGGTGCCGAGCTCCTCGCACCAGAACGCCTTCTCGAAGCGCTCAGCCAACGCCTTGGCGTCGGCCTCGAGCTTGCGCACCCGGTCCGGCTTGCCGAGCCGCAGCGCGCAACGCGCGGCGAGTTGCTTGGCGGCGTAGACGTAGCCCTGCACTTCGGCGAGCGCGATGTTGCCTTCCGCAAGCTTGCCGTCGGCATGGAAGATCGCGTCGTAGGAATCCTTCCAGCCCTGGTTGGCGAGCCCCTTCTCCGTCGCGCGCTGGTATTCGACGAAGCCGTCCTGGTCGGGATCGCCGGGACCATCGATCCAGGCGAGCCCCGCCTCGATCGCCGGCCACAGCTCGATCAACGTATCCTCGTCGCCGGTGCGCTCGAAATAACTGCCCGCGAGCAGCACGAACAACGCGGTCGAATCGACACTGCCGTAATATTGCGAGAACGGCACCTCGCCGAGCGCCGCCATCTCGCCGCCGCGCATCTCGTGCAGGATCTTTCCGGGCTCAGCGTCGGCGAGCGGATCGACCGCCTTGGCCTGGAAATGCGCGAGACGCCGCAGCACGCCCTTGGCGACGCGCGGATCGACCCAGAGCATCTGCAACGCGGTGATCAGGCCGTCGCGGCCGAACGTGGTCGAGTACCAGGGAATGCCGGCATAGGGATAGCGTCCCTGCGGCGTCTCCGTCGTCAGCATGTTGAGGTCGGCCATGGCCTGGCACAGCACCTCGTTGAAGATGTTGTTGGAGGTCTCGATGCTCGCCGCGCCCACCGCGTGCCGCCGCATCTCGCGGCGATGGGCCAGCAGACCCGGAAAGAACCGCGCCGGCTTTTCAGCCACCGGCCGGTTGCAGGAGACGGCGACGAACAGCGATTTGGCCTCGTGCGGATCGAGTTCGAGCTGCCAGGTCGCGGCATTGACCGACAGCCGCGTCGGGCGCGGATCGAAATGCAGGCCGGTGGTGCGCTCGCTGTCGTCGAGGCCGCGATACTCGAACAGCACGTCGGTCGGCCCGAGCAGCTTGCTCGTGCCGGTTCCGCGCCGCGGCCGCCGCTCGCCGCGGACCTCGAACAGATCCGCGAAGTCGTTGTCGAACAGCAGTGTCAGCTCGAAACTGGCACGCGCGTCGCCATGGTTCTGCACGCCGATGCGCTGATAGGCGCTGCCGCGCCACAGGAAGATCGTGCGCACGATGTGCAGCAGATCCTTCTGGAATACGAGGCGGCCCTGACGGTAGATATCGGGATTGGTGAGATCGACCGTCAACGCCGAATTGTCGTCACGCAGGTTCGAGCCGAGCAGCAGCGGCTGGAGATCGTCGAGCACGAGTTCCAGCCGCGCCAGATAACGCGTGTCGTGGTGGAACAGGCCGTCCGGCCCGCCCGCCGAGGCGCCGATATCGCCATGGCTGTCGAGCACGATGAAAGTGTCGTCGTGCTTGAGAGACCGCCGCGGCCGCGCGGCGGGCCCCGTCATCGGAATGTAGAACGTCTGCTCCGCGACGGCTTCCACCGTCTGCGACACGGAAATGATCTGGGTTACGGCTTCGGCCGACATGAGCAGCTCCCCTGCGCTTGTTTCGAAACGCGACCGACTCGAACGCGACTCTAAAGCGCGATGAAATCAGGATGAATCGTCATCGCGCTCTAGGTTTTTGTTTGAGCATGATCCTTTCGGAAAACCGCCGCACATTTCTTCCGGATCATGCTTTACGGCTTACGCGGCGGCTTGTGCGAGCCGGCTCATTTCCTGCGTCACCAGCTCGCGATAGGGTCCGTGTCCCTGCATCAAACGATCAGGCGGGCCGTCCTCGATGATCTTACCATGCTTCAGCACCACCACGCGGTCGAAATTGCGTAGTGTCGCCAGGCGGTGCGCGATCGCGATCACGGTGCGGCCGCGCATCAGGCGCGACAGCGCCTCGCGGATCGCCTCTTCGGACTCGCTGTCGAGCGCCGCGGTGGCCTCGTCCAGCAGCAGGATCGGTGCGTCCTTCAGGAAGGCGCGCGCGATCGCGATGCGCTGGCGCTGGCCGCCCGACATCTTGACGCCGCGGTCGCCGACCATGGTGTCGAGGCCTTCGGGCAGGCTGTCGATGAAATCGCAGCGCGCCGCGATCGCCGCGCGCAGCACCTCGTCGTCGGTCGCGTTCGGTCGGCCGTAGCGGATGTTCTCGCGGATCGAGCGATGAAACAGGGAGATGTCCTGCGGCACGACGGAGATCGCCTCGCGCAGGCTCTGCTGCGTGACCTTCGAGATGTCCTGGCCGTCGATGGTGATGCTGCCCTCGTCGGTGTCGTAGAAGCGCTGCAGCAGCGTGAACAGCGTCGACTTGCCACCGCCGGACTGGCCGACCAGACCGACACGCTGGCCGGGCTGCAGGCGCAGGCTGAAGCGTTCGAAGATCTTGTCGCCGCCGGGATAGCCGAAGGTGACGTTGTTATATGTGATGGCGGCGCCGGTCTTGACCAGAGGCTCCGCCTCCGGGTGATCGCGCAGTTCGTGCGGCACCAGCAGCGTGGCAATCGCCTCGGTCAGCCGCGCGACGTGCTGGGTGACGTCAACGAGCGCCACCGCGAGATCGCGCGTCGCGCTCAGGATGGAAATGCCGAGCGTACAGACCAGGACGACGTCGCCGGTCGTCGCCTGCCCCTTCTGCCAGAGCGTGATCGCCCAGGCCATCAGCGCGATCGTCAAAAGCACGGTGATGGCGGCGTGCAACAGCCGCAGCTTCTCCAGATAGCGCAGGCTGCGGCTTCGCGCGGTGAGCTCCCGGTTCACCGTCGCGTCGAACCGCTCATGCTCGTGGCCGATCCCGCAGAACGCACGGACCAGCGGCATGTTGCTGATGACATCGATCATCTCGCCGTCCACCGCGGCGGCCTTGTCGGCGAAATCGTCGTGAAGCGGCTTGCCGGCGGCGGCGAGGCGGAACATCGCGATCACCATGCCGCCCGCGATCACGATCAGGCCGAGCGCCATGTAAGGACTGACGGTTCCGATCAGCGCGATTGCCGCAATTGTGGCGATGCAGGGCGGCAACACATTCCAGACGAACATGTTCTCGACCGTGAACACCGCGTTCGACGTCGCCGTGATGCGGCTCGTCAGCATGCCCGGCATGCGGTCGGAGAAATAACTCGGCGCGTGTCCGGTCAGATGACGAAATATGTCACGCCGTAAATCACCCGTGACCCGGACGAAGGTGAAGCTCGCTGTCCAGCTGGCGATCCGCCATAGAAAATTGTCGGCGGCGATCAGCGACATGAGCAGAATGAATGCCAGCCATACGCCACCGCCATACGACGGACCCGCAGACAAGGCGTCGACGAGGGATTTGACCCCGTATTGAGTGCCTACGGAGCAGGCAACCGCGCCAACGACCGCCGCCAGGATCACCAGATGCGACGCCATGCGCATCCGAAGATAGCGCAAGACAAAGGCAAATGGCCTGCGCGCGTATCCAGAAAGATGATCCATATGGCTATCGCCCCGTTATGCTGATTTTGGCTTTGTTACTGATCGACTGAACATCGACCTGCTCGTCCGGGTTCCCGGACCCGGCGATCACGACATGCGGATGCGGACGATCTGAGAAGATGTAATGGCAGCATCGAGACGGTCCGCGAACGTGTCCAATAAGTAACGCTTGGGAGAAGGAACTTCGCAACTGCGGGAACGTTCCCTTGTCTGGCATGCCGGTGCCGTACTGGCGGGGGTTTCAACATTCATGATCGCAAAGGAGATGGTGAGATGCGCATCGCGCAGGTAGCTCCGTTGACGGAGGCTGTTCCACCCAAGCTGTATGGCGGCACCGAGCGGGTGGTGCACTGGTTGACGGAGGAGTTGGTGGCCCTGGGGCACGACGTGACATTGTTCGCCAGCGGCGACTCGCAGACGTCGGCCAAGCTGGATGCATTATGGCCGCGGGCGCTGCGCCTCGACGGTTCCGTACGCGATCCCAACGCCCTCCACATGGTGCTGCTGGAGCGCGTGCGGCAAAAATGTGACGACGAGGAGTTCGACTTTCTCCACTTCCATCTCGATTATTATCCGTGGTCGCTGTTCCACCGGCAGCCGACGCCGTTCGTGACCACGCTACACGGCCGGCTCGACCTGCCCGAGCATCAGCCGGTCTTCAACACGTTCTCCAAGATGCCCGTCATCTCGATCTCCAATGCGCAGCGGCGGCCGGTGCCGCAGGCGAACTGGGTGACGACGATCTATCACGGTCTTCCCGAGAACCTTTTGACGCCCAAGCCGGCGAAACAGGAATATCTCGCCGTGCTCGGCCGCATCGCCCCCGAGAAGGGCGTCGACCGCGCCATCAAGATCGCGACGCATTGCGGCATTCCGCTGAAGATCGCGGCCAAGGTGGATCGTGCCGACCAGGATTACTATGACGAGCTGATCCGGCCGATGATCGAGAACAATCCGCTGGTCGAGTTCATCGGCGAGATCGGCGATCACGAGAAGTCGGACTTCCTCAGTGGAGCGCTCGGCCTGTTGCTGCCGATCGACTGGCCGGAGCCGTTTGGCCTGGTGATGATCGAAGCCATGGCCTGCGGAACGCCGGTGGTCGCCTTCAACCGCGGCTCGGTGCCGGAGATCATCGACGAGGGCTTGACCGGCTTCGTCGTCGAGGACGTCATCAGCGCGGCCGGCGTGGTGAACCGTCTTCCGCAGCTCGACCGCTCTGCGATCCGCAAGCAGTTCGAGACGCGCTTCACGGCACGGCGAATGGCGCTCGACTATCTCGCCGCCTATCGCAGCCTGACCGAGGCGCAAGCGCCGCGGATCAAGCTGGTGAGCAGCGCGGAGTAACGCTTCACAAACGCCGCTTGCGTCCATCGCTGGCGAATATAGTGCCCTCTCCCTTGTGGGAGAGGGCTGCGACAATGGAGGGGCATACTCCCTCAAGTGAGCGGTTGTGTCCGCATCTGGAATTTTCTCGGCATTGAAAGTCGCACGCGGAGAGAACCCCTCTACGCGGCGAGCCACCCTCTTCCACAGGGGTGAGGCTTAAGCAATTACATCCCGAGCAGCCTTGGCAGCCACAACGACAGGCCGGGCCAATACGTCACGACCACCAGGAATCCCAGCATCGTCAACAGCCACGGCCACACTGCCACCGTGAGCTCGGTGATACCCATCTTGGCGATGCCCGAGGCGACGTAGAGGTTGAGGCCGACGGGGGGATGACACAGCCCGACCTCCATGTTGACCGTCATCAGGATGCCGAAATGGATGGGGTCGATGCCGAGCTTGACCGCGACCGGAAACAGGATCGGCGCCATGATCAGGATGATCGAGGACGGCTCCATCACGTTGCCCGCCAGCAGCAGCAAGAGATTGACGAGCAGCAGGAAGCCGATCCACCCCAGGCCCTGGTCGATCATCCATTGCGCCAGCGCCTGCGGCACGTTTTCATAGGTCATCAGGAACGAGAACAGCACCGCGTTGGTGATGATGTAGAGCAGCATCGCCGACAGGTTCGCCGATGACAGCAGCACCCGCGGCACGTCGCGCAGCTTGAGATCCTTGTAGATGAACACCGCGACAAAGAAGGCGTAGACCGCGCTGACGGCGGCCGCCTCCGTCGGCGTGAACAGGCCGCTGTAGATGCCGCCGATCACGATGACGATCAAGAGGATGCCCCAGATCGATTTGCGGAACGCATCGAAGCGCTCGTACAGCGTCGCCTTCGGCATCCGCGGATAGTCGTTGCGCCAGGCCCGATAGAACGTCGTCATGCCGAGCAGCGTGGCGAGCGCAAGCCCCGGCACGATGCCGGCGATGAACAGCTTGCCCACCGAGCTGTTGGTGGAGACGGCGTAGAGCACCATCGGGATCGACGGCGGAATCAGGATCCCGAGCGAGCCCGACGTCGTGATCACGCCCGCGCCGAACCGCTTCGGAAACCCTTGCGCCACCATTGCCGGCAGGATCACCGACCCGATCGCCACGACGGTCGCCGGCGAGGAGCCGGAAATCGCCGCGAACAGCGCGCAGGCCACCACGCCGGACAGCGCGAGACCGCCATACCAATGGCCGACCAGCGAGGTTGCGAACGCGATCATGCGGCGCGCCACGCCGCCATGGGTCAGGAAGTTGCCGGCGAGGATGAAGAACGGGATCGCCATGATCTCGAAATTCTCGATGCCGGTGAACAGCTTCAGCGCCACCGATTCCGTCCGCACGTCGGTCAGCGTGAACATGAAGCTGAGCACGGTCAGGCCCAGCGCGATCGAGATCGGCATGCCCGTCAGCATCAGGGAGATCAGAAGGGCGAACACGATGAGGACGCGCAGGCCATGCGGCAGCGTGATGACGTGGCCCGCATGCGCAAAGCACAGCGCGACGATCAGCACCGGCAGCAGCATCAGGATCCAGCCGAGCGGGCTGCGCTCGTCCCGCACCACCTGGGTGGGCGTGACCGGCGCCGGATGCACCGGATCCGCCTCGACGCCTTCGACGCCGGCCATGTCGTGATGCGGCAGCTCGCCGGTGCGGTGGAACGACCAGGCCACCTGCAGGAAGCGGAAGCACATCAAGGCGGAGCCGAGCGGGATGGTGAGATACACCATCCACATCGGCGCTTCGAGATCGTTGGATTGCTGGCCGGTCAACCACATCTGGCTGACGAAGGCGGCCCCGAAATAGCCCACGATGGCGGTGAAGAGCGCGCCGCACAGAAGACCGAAGGTGATGACGCGGCGGCGCGATCCGCCGGGCAGGATGTTGACGAGCACGTCGACGCCGACATGGATGCCGGTGCGCACGCCATAGGCGGCGCCGAACTTCGCCATCCAGATGAACATGTAGATGCAGAGCTCCTGCGCCCAGGACAGGTCGAGCGCGGCGAGCCAGACGAACGCCGCGCGCGCGGGCACGGCAAGGAAGGCCAGGTTGCGAGCCTCCGCCCATTTGGCGATGTCGATGGAGAGGCCGGCGCCGTAACGGTGCAGCACCGCGACGAAGATCAGCGACGTCGCCGCCGCGATCATCGTCGCGATCAGCCATTCCTCGAGATGATTGAGCACCCGGTTCAGCGCACGCAGCAAGTTCGTCCCCCCAGCATTTGGCCTGTCCGTTTAAGAGCGAAACGGCCGGGAGTGCGATCACCCCCGACCGTTGGTATTGTTCTCCTTAGGGCGCGGCCGTCAGTTCATCTCGTTGTCCCAATGAGCGAGGCCGCCGTTGATACCCTTGGCCGTGTGCCCTTCATCGCGTTGGAACAGATCTCGTCCCCGAACAGCCAGGGCGCCTCAATCTCCTCCTCCTTGTAGAGCGTGGAATTGAGGTAGACTTCGACCTTGACCCCACCGGCGGTGTATTCCTCGGCGAGTTCCTTGAATTTCAGCGCGCCCTTGCCCCTCGGGGTGTCGTTCGCCACGACATGACCGAACTTGAAGACGATGGGGCTCTGGGCCTGGGCGATAGGAGCGAGGAGAACAGCCGTGGCGGCGACCGCAAGGAGCAGCAGCTTGCGCATGAAGGTACCTCCCAACAACCTTTGAACCGGGTTCTTCTTGTTTTGCCGTCCAGTCACGCGGACTTTGGTGGCAGCTAGTCACCCACCCGGAGAACCAGACCTCAGCCCAGCTTGCCGCAGCCAAGCTAACTTGACGCCCGCCGGATGCGCAACCCGGCAGCGCGCTCATCCAAGGGAATAGCATCCATGTCGCATTGCGGCAGGGCCATCAGCCTTTGCGCTGAGCGACCATGAAGAGGCGGCGGAACGGAAACAGCGTCTGCCCCGCGGCATTCTTCGGATAGGCCTTTGTGACCCGTTGCCCATAGTCCGCTTCGAAGGCGGCCTTCTCGTCGCCCTGCAGAACATCGAGATAGCGCGTCAGCCAGGTCCCCTTGGTCCACTCCTTCACGGGGTTCTCGCCTTCGAGCACCTGAAGATACTCGGTCTCCCAGATGTCGATATTCTGCGACAGCGGCGCGAGGAGGTCATGATAGAAGGCGGGCCCTTCGACCGGCGGCGGGGTGACGAGGTGCTCGACCCTGGAGCGCCAGGGACCGTCCAGCGCGGTCTCGCCGATCAGCACATGCGAGGGCGCCGTGAAGTTGCGCGGCATCTGCACCGCGAGCATGCCGCCAGGCGTGACCTTCCTCATCACCGACGGAAACAGTGCCGCGTGATTGGGCAGCCAGTGCAGTGCGGCATTTGAATAGATCAGGTCATGGGACTTCGCGGGACTCCAATGGCCGAGGTCTTGATGCGACCATTCGACATCGGGCGCCGCCTTGCGCCCTGCCGCGACCATCTCGGCCGAGCCCTCGACGCCGGTGACGCTCGCAACCGGCCAGCGCTCCTTGATCAGCTTCGTCACGTTGCCGGCGCCCGCCCCGAGATCGGCGATCGCCCGGGGCGCGAAATCCGGAATGCGCATCAAGAGGTCGACGGCGGGCCGCAGCCGGTGGCCGGAGAACTTCAGGTATTGCTGCGGATCCCAGACCATCACCCTCGCCTATTCTTTTCGTGTTTTCACCAGGGCTCATGGTTACCACTGCTCGTCCTGGTCGGGCAATTCACCCCGGCAGGAGGGCAGGAAACGAATCACAATCAAAAACAAACAAGAGAGCGTGTGAGAGAATCCCCGGTCCGCTATTGGTCGAGTCCGAGGACCTCGCCGCTCTCGCGGTGTTCCTGGCCTCACCGATGGCGCGCTACATCACGGGCACGATGATCCCGGTGGACGGGGGCTTGCGGCGGATCAATTCCAGGCGCCGCCTCCTGATCTGAGCAGCCCATGAAGCGCATGCACGACCGGTTTGCCGGACGAACATGACGTCCGGCTTTCTGCTGCAGGAACGCGACATGGTCTGACAGAGGCATCCTGCGGCCGCCTTGCCGCGGGCCTCACGGCTTGACGTAGCTCCAGCCCTGTTCCTGCAGCTCCATGACGCGGACGACCCCGGACTTGACCACCGTCGCCTGGGCGATCAGGTTGATGTCCTTGTTCTCGGCCTTGCGCATGTTGTCTTGGGTGTTGCCGCAGGCCTTGAAGGAAATTTCGGGATTGCTCATCGCCAGCACCTCGATGCGCGGCTTCACCGGCGACGTGTCTTCGCGCAGCATGTGAAGGCCAGGGCCAAAGGTGACGACCTCGATCGACACCGGCTCACCGAGATCGCGGTAATATTGGGCGACGTTGGTGGCATTGTTGAGCGCGAGGTTCATCATCGCCGGCTCGTTGGAATTGACCTGCAGTACCAGCTGATGCGGCTTCTTGGCGATCCCCGGGTTCGTCGCCTGAGCCATCGCCGCCCTGCTCGCAAGGTCCTGCTTGCTCGTGTGCTTCTGCGCCGGCTTGATCGTCTGCTTCGGTCTAGCGGAATGCTTCTGGCTGCTGGTTTGACTTTTCTCGCTCGCCTGCGGGAACAACTGGTTGCCCTGCTGCGCCAGCGCGTTTGGTCCGACCAGAATCAGCATCGCCACGCCGCTGACGACTGCTATCGCCGACTTTTGCTTGATCATCTTGTCTCTCCCTGTTCCATGACATCACCTTGCCGGTCTGACGACGCTATGTGGCCACTTGCATGCAACCGCCATTTTCTTGCGCACATTCTCGAATCCGCTGAGCAGGAATTGTCCGCCATGTTCCGGGCCGGTGCGGGCGAAAAGGCGCACGACGATGTGACCATCGTCGGGTAGCGAGCTTAGCAACTTTACGACGTCGCCCCCGAAAGCGACGCCGGAGCCGAATGACGGCGAGGCTGCTGCAAGTTGCATTGGCGTATCCGCATTCAGCCGAAAGGAGATGACGTATTCGTTGGCGCTGCGCGACAGCGCCGGTCCGGCGACTATGACTTCCGTGCGGCCTTTGCGGCAGTGGATTGCGAGTTGCATTGCGGTGCCGTCCGAGCCGCTTACAGAAGACGTCGTGGCGGTGACGACCGGCAGATAATCTACTGGCGAGGTCGTCTCGCTGACGATCCAGCTATTGTCCGACGTCCGCCGGCCAGACGGTGGGTTCTTACGTGGTAAGTCTTTCGGACATTCCAGTCGGGCTGGTCCCTCCACGCCCGAACAGGCCCGGAGCGATTCCATGGGATCGTTCGCGCTTTGCGCATAGGCGATTCCGCAGGCGACATTGAAGGCAACCGCGAGCGGAGAGGCCGCAGTCCTCATGGACGAGCCTGCGCGCTGCGCGCCTTGCCATCCAGCCATTCCTGTGCCGCCTGGAAGCGGGTGAGACCGGGGACGGTTGCGGCGAGGTTGATCGACTGCCACTTCGGATCAAAGCCTGGCGCCTGGAGCCGGTCGATCCGCGCGAACAGGTAATCGACAAGGCGCGCCACGCGCTGATAGCGGTTCGAACGTTGCGGCCAGTTGAACGCGACCAGAGCTGTCGGGACCGCGATGGTCGAGACCCGCTCACCCTGCTTGATCAGGTTGGGGTATTCCTTGGCGTCCAATGTCGCGGGCAGATAATAATCCTCGAACCTCCTATCGTAATGGACTGGGAGGAACTTGAATCCGGTCTCCCAGCGGCCGCGCACAAAGGGGTCGACGGGTTTCGACGTGATGAATACGACGGCCGACATTTCGCCCTTGCGCATCTGTTCCAGGGCAAGCTGATGCGGAATGAAGGTTTTTTCGACATCGATGCCAAGGCGGCTGAAGATCAGCGGACCTGAGTAGGCGGCGGCGGTACCCTGGGTATTGAAGTTCACCTTCTTGCCGGCAAGGTCCTGCAGGCTTGTGATCTCAGGCCGCACGAAGATGTGCAGCTCGGACGGAAAGAGATTGAGCAGGTAGGTGATCCGACTTTGGATCTGCGGAACCTGGATCTTGTACTCTTCGAGTGCGTCGGAATTGATGATCGCGGTATCGACCCCCCGCAAATATAGCAGCGCGTTCAGGTTGTCGGTGGCCCCCCGCGTGACGATCGGCAGAAGATGCAGATCTGCTCCGTCGTCAACGACGCGGGCCATTTCCGCGGCGAGGCGGATCGGTGCGCCCTCGAGCAGTCCCCCGGCGAGCCCGATGGTCCAGGCATTCATCCGGCTCTTTTCGCGCTCCTGCGGGAGAGGCTGTCGAACGACCCCCGTATCGGCTTTGGCGTTCCTCGCGGTCTGAGCTTCCAGGCGAGCTGTCTGAAGCATCATGGCGACCGGCACCAGGCCGGCGAGCAGCAGCAACGAGAGTGACTTTGGCACCTTGTTCATGTCATCCCCTTCTGGATAGCCAGCACAACCCTTGGGACGGCCAAACATCCGATCTCAGCGATGCAGTGCATCGAGCCGTTCCTTGGCTTCGCGAATTCCGCCTCTTTGCGCCTTGGCATAGAGCTCTCGCGCCTTGGCTTCTTCGCCCCGCGTTCCATAGGTCCCCCAGGCGGACAAAACGGCGGGGTCATATGTCTCCGCGAGCATGAAGCTTGCCTGCGCAACGTCCTTCTCGGCCGCGAGCTCGAGTACGATCCGCGCAGCTCCAATATTTCCCTGATCGAGCAACGCCTTGGCGCGCGGGATCAATCGGGCTTCCGCCTCGATCTGATTTGCTGAGGGCAGCGGCTCCGCCGCGGTCGCGTCCATGGGCTGCGGCCGGGGTGAGATCGGGCCCAGGCTTGTTTGCTCCATCAGGAGGCGGACACTGGCAAGGCTCCATGCCGATGCGAGGGCGCGTTCCCGAGCTTCGATCCGTTCCCGTTGCAGTGTCTGCCGCAGTTCAACAAGCTCCCGGTTCGTCGCCTCTTTCTGCTGCGAGGCCTCATCGCTCGCCTCACGCAAGCGCTCGTTCCAGGTCTCGGCCTTGCGGCGCGCTTCGGTAAGCTCCTGCGCCAGCGAGGCCGCATATGCGTGGGCCTCTTCGAGAGCGTGGCGTTGTCGTTCGGCATTGGCCGCTGCGACTTGCGCTGCCTTGGCCTCGGCGACGAGCTCGGCGTTCTTCTGCCGCGCATCTTGCAAGGATTGCCGCAGCTCCGCGATTTCCCGCTCCGCCGCCTCGCTTTGATCCGCGGCCGCAGCTTCCGATCTGCGCGGTCTTCCCGCGAGTTCGCTCGCGAGCGCGGCAGCACGTGATTGCGTCTCGCGGCGTTGCTCCTCGGCGCTCTCAGCCGCGGCCTGCGCGGCGTTCGCCTGCCTCACGAGGACGGTGTTCCTTTGCCGCTCATGCTGCAGCGACTGCTGAAGCTCTGCGATCTCCCCCGCGGCCGCATCTCGCTGCTGCGCGGCCGCATCGTCCGCCTTGCGCGATTGTGCGATACGGTTGTCGATCTCGCCCCGGGCTGCGGCAAGGTCGTTCGCGAGCTGGACCCCGCGGGTCTGCTCCTGTTGGAGGGATTTTTGCAACTCCTCCAGGGCGGCTTCCGCCGTGTGCGTGCGCTGGACGGCTTCTTCGAGCTCTCTGCGCGCCGCGGCCAACTCATTGGCGAGTGCTTCACTGCGCGGAGCGCCTTCGTCCAGCCGCTGCGCGGCTCGCACCACGCTGGCTGGCTCCTCCTCCATCGAGGACCCTGGAGAGTCGCGTCGAAGGAGTGCTGGCGATCCGATCGTGACGTCCGACTGCTGATCTTGGTTAAAGATGCTCTCGACGCCGGCGCGCGCCGTTTCCGGAAAAGGTCGCGCGTCGAATGGTCCGAACACGCCGAGCAGGGAAGCCCCAACAAGGATGGAGGGGATCAGAATGGCAGCCGCCACGAATGCACGGCCCGATCGCTCATCCTCCGGCTCGACATCCTCGATTGCCAGATACCAATGGGTGGGAGCGCCGTTGATTGGAGAGCCGTCCTGCCATACCCATTTGCCCGCCTCGAGTGACCAGTGGCCGACCTCGACAGCACCGGTCGCATCTTCCAGCCAGATGTCTTCTCCATTCTTCGGTGCAGTATCAATTGGTCGGCGCATGTATCACGCCTCTGCTGATAGCAACCCCAATGGAACTGATGGCCCAGCCTGTTCGCATGGTTTCAGTCCTCGACGAGAACACGCACAAATCGAAACGAGGTAAGCGCCCGCGAGCGCCGGCTATTTAAATTATTTATTTAATTTAAAATTAATATGATTAACCATCTGCAAAGTCAAATTAAATCATGCTTTGCGGCACCGCCGGCTGGCGGCATCGCCCCGAAGTCTGACCGCACCAACCGGACGCGCAGATTGGCATGAGCGCTCGGAGGACGGCATAGGGCTGGCCGCTCCTTTGCTCATTCCCATCCCTCAGCCGACGGGCGAGCGAACGTCATCCCTGGCCCGCCGGCGGGACGACATACAGCGTCAGCGCAAAGACCGCATAGATGAAGATCATCAGCGCACCGACGAACCATGCCGAACGTCCGCTCGCGGTGATGAAGGCCGACGTGACGGTCGCGATCATCATCATCGTGACAGCGCCCGGCCAGAACTGAAGGTCCATCGGCTTCGGCCCCACGACATAGCTGAGCAGCACCAGCGCAGGCGCAACGAACAGCGCGATTTGCGAGGCGCTGCCGAGCGCAATGCTGACGCTCATGTCGAGCCGGTTCTTGCGCGCGGCGGCAAAGGCAACCGCGAACTCGGCGGCGGCGCCGACCAGCGAGACGACGATGAAGCCGACGAAGGCCGGGCTCATCCCGAACGTTTCCGCCGCCTTCTGCACCGATTCCACGAAGATCTCGCTCACCAGCGCGACCAGCACGGTGAGACCCAGCAATGTCCCGACCGCGATTCCGATCGGCCAGTGCGCTTCCTCGTCGCGGCCATGGTCGGCGCCTGCAAACAGCTCCTTGTGGGTCCGGAGCGAGAACAGCAGACCAAGCCCGTATGCGATGATCAGCAGGACTGAAATGCCGACGCTGAGCTTGTGAATGACGGCCCCGTCCTGAGGCAAATGGTCGAGATCGGCGACCGCCGACGGCGCAAGCAGGGCGACGGTTGCCATCAGCAACAAGCCGGACGAAAGCCGCGCGCCGGCGCGATTGTACTCCTGGACGTGGTAGCGCAGGCCGCCGAGCAGAAGACAGGCCCCCAACATGAAAACCGCATTGGTGACGATCGCGCCCGCAATCGAAGCCTTCACCAGCATGTACTGACCTGCCCGCAGCGCCGTGATGGCGATGATCAGCTCCGTCAAATTGCCGAGCGTGGCATTGAGCAGGCCGCCCACGGCATCGCCGGTCTTCACGGCGACCGCCTCGGTGGCGTGGCTGAGCAGGGCGGCCAGCGGCACGATGGCGAGCACGGCCAGCACGAACAGGAGCGTGTGGGAATGCGGCACCACCGCCTCGGCCACCAGCACGATCGGCACGAAGACCAGCATCCAGAGCAAAGGGGTATTCCGGATCTCGCTGAACAGAGTCTGCATATTGGCCGGCCCTCGATCGATGCGCTGATGGAAGGGTCTGGCGCGTTCGCGGCGCGAGTCTTGATCTGGCTCAACGAGAGAGGGCTAGAGGCCATGTTGAGGCGGCGCTACCAAACCGAGTGGTGCGCGGGTCATTGGCCGAAGCGTGCGGGCGCGCACCTCTCCTATTCTTTGGGAACATGGGCCCGATCCCGTCGTTGCTCCCGCTCCACTGGAGGAGACTTCATGCCCAAGACATCGCTCGCCGAGGTCGCAAAAGACATGGCCGGCATCGACATCGCCATTCTGTCGACCCACACCGAAAACGGCGAGATCGCCAATCGTCCCATGAGCAACAACGGCGACGTCGCCTACGACGGCACCTCGTACTATTTCACCTACGAACAGGCGCGGACGGTATCGGATATCGAGCGCAACCCGAAAGTAGCGCTCGGATTTTCATCGGAAGCGGGACTGTTCTCGATGGGGATTTACGTGGCCGTTGAAGGGACTGCCGAACTGATCCGGGACAAGGCGGCCTTCCAGCAGCATTGGACGAGCGATCTCGACAAATGGTTTGACGACGGCATCGATACGCCGGGCATCGTCCTAATCAGGGTCAAGGCCAACCGCATAACCTATTGGAAAGGCCGTGAAGAGGGTGAGGTCGAGCTCTGATCGGACAGGATCGTGAGGCGTTTTCTTGACTGGTTCTTCCGGAACCCCGAAACAGGCGCCATCACGATCGCTCGGTGGCCAAATCTCGTTCTATGGATCGTGATCGTCGCGGCCGTTCTGCTTTGGCTCTGGCCCGCGGGCAAGGCCGGCATCGGCTTGACGATCGTCGTGAAGGGCGGACTCATCATCTGGGGCGCCGACGAGATCCTTCGTGGCGTCAATCCCTGGCGGCGCTGTCTCGGCGCTGCCGTAATGCTCTATGTGCTTATGACGCTCATGCCGTGAAGGCGGCTATCCAGATCCTCCGTCACATAGCATCGTGCCAGTGTTTTGCCCGACGGGTCAACTTGACCGGGGTCGTTGATGTCTCCGCAAGGCGATTGGAAAAACCTTTATCGATCAAGGATTCGTCTACTGTGCATGGGGTTGTTTTCGCCCTTATGTTTGCTCCTCTTGAAAAAAAGCACTCGGGGGCACTCACCCTCCCGCCTTCGCGCATACACAGCATGCAAGCATATGCCTGTGGCAGAGGCGTTCGGCGTAGTACATGCCGAAAGCCCCTTCACGCGCGGACGCAATGACACCAAGGCAATGACAATCACGTTACCCGCCGCCACGCGCGAGCCCGATCCGACCATGTCCGACGGCCTGCCCACCGCGCAGCGGCGCTGGGCGATCGCCGCGATCTTCACGGCGCTCGCGATGGCCTCGCTCGACACTGCAATCGCCAACATCGCCCTGCCCGCCATTGCCGCCGACCTGCGTGTCACGCCGGAGCAGTCGGTCTGGGTCGTCAACGTCTACCAGATCGCGCTGGTGGCGACGCTGCTGCCACTCGGGGCGCTTGGCGAGATCGTCGGGCATCAGCGCATCTATCTCGGCGGCCTGATCCTGTTCACCATCGCCTCGCTGTTCTGCGCGGTGGCGTGGTCGCTGGACAGCCTGCTCGTCGCGCGCACGCTGCAGGGCCTGGGGGCGAGCGGCATCATGAGCGTCAACACGGCGCTGGTGCGCTTCGTCTATCCCGGGCGGATGCAGGGCCGCGGCTTCGGCCACAACGCGCTGGTGGTCGCGACCGCCTTCACATTCGGTCCCTCGATTGCGTCGGCGATTCTGGCGCTCGGCCCATGGCCGTGGCTGTTCGCCGTCAACATCCCGTTCGGGCTCGTCGCGATCGGCATCGGCTTTGCGATGCTGCCGAAGACCCCGCGCGCCGATCATGGTTTCGATTTCCTCGGCGCGCTGCTCGCTGCCGCCTGCCTTGGCCTGTTCATCACCGGCATCGGCAGTGCTGCGCACAATCTGTCGCCCGTCGTCGTCGGCATCGAGCTGATCTCGGCGCTCGTGCTCGGCTTCATCCTGATGCGCCGCCACGCCGGCCATCCGGCGCCGATGCTGCCGATCGACCTGTTCAGCCGGCCGATGTTCGCACTGTCGGCGGCGACTGCAGTCTGTTCCTTCGCAGTCCAAGGCCTCGCCTTCGTCTCGCTGCCGTTCTATTTCGAGGGCGTGCTCGGGCGCTCGCAGGTCGAGACCGGGTTCTTCATGACGCCGTGGCCGCTGGTGGTCGGCATCATGGCGCCGATCGCCGGACGCCTCTCCGATCGCTACCCGGTCGGCCTGCTCGGCGGCATCGGGCTCGTGCTGCTCGGCCTCGGCATGGCGCTGCTCGCGATGCTGCCGGCCAATCCCGCCATTGCCGACATCATCTGGCGCATGGTGATCTGCGGCATGGGGTTCGGCTTCTTCCAGGCGCCGAACATGAAGGCGGTGATGGGAAGCGCGCCGCCGCATCGCAGCGGCAGCGCCTCCGGCATCGTCGCCACCGCGCGCCTGACCGGCCAGACCACCGGCGCGGCGCTCGCCGCAGCCTGCTTCGCCTTCGCCGGCCATGAGGGCGCAACATTGGCACTGGCGCTCGGCGCAGGCTTCGCCGCGCTCGGCAGCGTGATGAGCTTCCTGCGGCTTACGGTGAAGTAGACGCAGCGCCTTCAGGCGGCCTTCACGGAGCCTTCTGCGTGATGGGGCGGCTCACCACGGACGCAGCATCGAGCGGCTCGCATGTGATCGTCCGTTGAAACCCCTTCCAGCCCGCGGTCTCGCTCAGCGGCACGAACGTGCTCCCTTGCGGCTTCAGCACGATCGGCTCCGACTTCAGACAGAGATCGGGAAATGCGATGCCATGGCCGGCGGCCTGGGTGAACCGCCCGACCAGCATCTGGGATGCTCGCAACCGCGTCGCCGGCGAGGCCCGCATGGTGCGCTCGGGATCGAACGCGCGGTAGCACGGCCAATCGGTACGGCCTGGCTCGAACTCGTAGACGATCCGGCATGCCGCTCCCGCCGATTTCACGAACGGCATATTCGAGGGGGCGGCAGCATCGCGCTCGAAAACCAGGGTCTGCAGCGCCAAAGCCTCCGTCGTCGCGGCGGATACCGGCTTGCCCGGATCGATCACGACGTCCCCACGCGAGAACACCAGCTTGGTCCTGGGTCGTGCGTCCCGGGTCTCCAGCACCAGCATCGGCCTCTGCGCCCAGGAGCGATCCAGCTCCACTTCGCCGTTGCTCATCATCAGTGGCACATTGCCGACGGAGGGATTGTCCTTGGCGAAATCGACCATGCGAAGGTGCACGCTCGTCTTCGTCGCCTCGAGGCTCAGGAATCGCAAATCGTCCACCTTGCGCGTGATCGGCATCATCGGGTCGAAGCGATCGTCGATGTCGAAGCGGACGATCTTCTTCAGCTTGGCCGAGAGAGGCTCGCGATCGACGGGCGGCGGTGCAACGTCGATCACCAGCAGGGCGCCGTCGGGCGAATAGGTATTGCCGAAGGCCCGCTGCCAGGCTGCCATCAGCCGCGAGTCCGTCCGCTGCGCGATGTCCCGCGCGAAATAGATCTGCTGTCCGGGACGAACCAGCGGAAAGTTCTGAAATGCACCGAGCCCTGCGCCATCGCGGACCTCCGCTTCAGGGAAGGTGACGCATTTGGACCGATCGTCATCGCTGGCCCCCTCGACCTTCCGGGATGCAGAGCGCGAACAGAAGCTCAGATGGTGCTCCCTGGTCTTCTGTGGGCTGATCGACGTCGCATAGATGACGTCAGGGCTCCCGGGCACTTCCATCGGAAGCGGAGCGCTCGCGAACATGTCGATCTCCACGCGGGTGAGCGATGGCCCCGCATCGACCGAACAGAGATCCCGGATAGGTGAAGTGTTGGTGAGGAGCCGTGCAGCATCGGCGCCGACGATGCAGGATACGCTGTTCTCCGGATTATTCCGGCTCATCCAGATCAGATGGTCCTTGCCTGCACCATCGACCAGGAGATGCGGCGCCGCGTGCCGGCGGCGCGGCGGCAACCAGACCGGCATGGTTTCGGTCAGCATGGGCACACGCCTGAGCAGCACGTCAGGCAGGCGCGTCACGCCGACCGAACGCAATTCGGCGCTGACGGCATTGGGATCGGTGGTCCACTCGAGAACGGGAACATTCGCACAGGTGATGCAGGTCACCGCAAGATTGGAGCGAAGGTTCTCGAACATGAGAATGACCTGATCGGGGTCATTGGCGTATTTGGCAGGGAGCGCCGCCTTGAAGGGATGACTGACGACGCGGCTGACCTGAAAGCCGTTGGACCGTGACGGGTCGGAATCGAATTCGAAATGGGTCGATCGATCCCAGCCGCGATAGGCGTCGTACCCTCCGAGGCTCACACCGGCCAGAACCAACTTGGAGTCGGACTGACAGCGCGCCGCGCCGCCGTCCTGACTGCCATTGCGGATGTAGACGCAGAGCCGAAAAGCCGCGTTCTGCAGAATGCGATCGCAATCGTTCTGGTTATAGCCATAGGTCGCAAGGCCATGGCGATAGCACAGGTCGTGGAAGACGCAGGCCTGCCTGAAGCGCTGCAGGACGAGATGGCGCTTCTGGCGGGAATTCCTCTCGCCGTCGAACAATATGTTGGCCCAGGGCGGCAGGCTGCAGTTCAAGCCTTCGCCGCTGCCGCCGACGGTGCTGACGACGTCCGGACCCGATTGAAACGCGGTGACGGTGGCAGGCATCTCTCCGTCGGTGATGTCCTCGACATTCTTGTAGATGGAATCGGTGATGAAGGAAGGCAGGTATGTGAGGACCAGCGCGATCAGGACAATCAATGCAATTGACCAGCGGATCACCTTCCCGACCATGGCTCACCCCCGCGAAAGCTAATCTGGCAATAGCATCAGTCGCAATGGCGCACGAACACGTTAGCAGCGCGGGTCAGTTGAAATACCCCGCGCGAAACTTTTCCGGGCGCCGAAATCACGGCAAGACCAGTGTTGCCTCGAGGAGGATCAGCTTGAGGTTGTCCGGCTGTCAAGCCGGGATCTCACACATGACATTCGGTCGCCGGCGCATCAAGACGCCGGCGGTCCTCATCGACTCTCGCGGATGTCAGGCCAGATGTCGCGCCTCGGCCGTAGCCGCAGCCACCACGGGATTTGGCACCTGCTCGTCCAGCGCCGCCAGGCGCTCATCGATGGCAGCGATGACCTTGCGCGAGAACGGGCCGAGATGCGCATAGGCCGCGATCATCTGCACGGCAATGCGCGCCGACGACGTGTCGCGCTTGGCGCAGTTCATGAAGGTCTGCCACAGCGGGCCACGCGCTTCGGGAAGCGCGGAGACGACACGGTGCACGGTTTCCATCGCGCCGAGCTTGGCGCGAATGTCCCCTTCGGCGAGCTCGTGACGCTGCCGCGAACGATCGAGCAGCGTCATCAGGCGGTCGACGCGTCCTGCATAGGCAGCCGGACTGTAGACGCGCTCCAGCACGCGCTTGTAGTCCGTCAGGATGTCGCGCAGCGGACGCACCGGATCGAAGTTGATCCCGGCCGTGCACTGATCGGCGCCGATGGTCGGCGCCACATCGTGACCCGGATGGAGCCGGCCTTCGCGCTCCAGGCGGCGCGTCAGCTGCGTGTTCGGCAAGGCATAGAGCAGTCCGACCATGGCGACGGGGATCGCCGCCTCCTCGATGAAGTCGATCATGGCATCGGCCATGGAGACCTTCTCGTTGTCGAAGCCGACGATGAAGCCCGCGGTGACCAGGATGCCGGCGGCGTAGATCTTGTGGATGCTCTCGGCGATGTTGCGCCGCGTGTTCTGCTTCTTCCGCATCGCGACCAGGGTCGCCGGATCCGGACTTTCGATGCCGACGAAGATGCCGAAGAAATTGGCCTGCCCCATCAGTTCCAAAAGCTCCGGATCGTCGGCGAGATTGACCGAAGCTTCGGTGGAGAATTCGAAGGGATAGCCGTGCGTCCGCTGCCATTCGGCGAGCTTGGGCAGGAACTGCCGCAGCGACTTCTTGTTGCCGATGAAATTGTCGTCGACGAAATCGAGATGGCCGCGATAGCCCATGTTGTAGAGCGTCTCGAGCTCCACGAACATCTGCTCGACCGTCTTGGTCCGCGGCACGCGTCCATAGAGCTCGATGATGTCGCAGAACTCGCAGGTGAACGGACAGCCGCGGGAATATTGCACGCCGAGATAGAGATAGTCGTCGAATTTGAGCAGGTCGAAGCGCGGCACCGGCGTCTTGGTGACGTCGGCCTGGAATTTCGGCGCGGTGAAGGTGCCGGACCGTGCGCCCCCCTCCCAGGCGGCGATGAAGTCGTCGATGACGCTCTCGGCCTCGCCGAGCACCCGGAAGTGGGCCCGCTCATAGAGGTGGGGGCTCGAGGTAGGATCGGGGCCGCCGACGACCACCGGCTTGCCGGCCGCGCGGCAGAGCTCGATCAGGCGCAGCGTATCGGCCTGTTGGGGCATCATTCCGCCGGTGAAGACGACATCGGCCCAGGCGAGATCGTCGTCGCCGAGAGGTGCCGTGTTGCAGTCGATCAGCCGGACCGTCCAGCTCTTGGGCAACATGGCGGCCACGGTGATCAGGCCCAGGGGGGCGGCCGGGCGCTTGACGCCCATCACCTTGCAGGATTCGCCAAAGGTCCAGAAGGACTCCGCTGAGAACAGCGGGTAGAGCATCAACACGTTGCAGGGGCTTGGCAAGTTCATGGAACTCCTGTTGGCGGCGGCGCAGTGTACCAAAGCGCCCGCGTCTTGCACCCCGGCAAACGGGACAAACTGTCGCCGCTTGCCGACGCCTCCGGCCCGGAACCAGCACCACGGCTGGACGTCGCTTTGAGCCGCGGATTGGCGCTCCTGGGGAGACAGCAACCCGAATCGATTGAGAAGGGATGAGGCAAAACATCGCCCGCGTCCATACCCTTACGCAGAGGCCCATGCATAACGGCCACCCCTCGGACTGTTGATTTGAACGGTTCCAATTCGCCCGACAGAGTGCGCCCCTGAGTTCAATCGGTGGATTGGGCCAATCAGGGGACTTGCGATGGCAAACCTAACAATCAACGGAAAAACCTACTCCCTCGACGTCGAGCCGGACACACCGCTGCTCTGGGCGATCCGCGAGAATGCCGGCCTGACCGGCACCAAATATGGTTGCGGCATTGCACAATGCGGCGCCTGCACGGTTCACATGGATGGCGTGGCGATGCGCTCCTGCGGCATCACAGTCAGCGAGGCCGAGGGCAAGAAGATCACCACGATCGAAGGGCTCGCAACGGGGGATTCGCTGCACAAGGTGCAGGAGGCCTGGATCGCCCAGGATGTGCCGCAATGCGGCTACTGCCAGAGCGGAATGATCATGGCGGTGGCGGCGCTGCTGAACGAGAAGCCCAAGCCGACCGACGCCGACATCGACGAGGCCATCACCAATATCTGCCGCTGCGGCACCTTCGCACAGGTGCGCGAGGCGATCCACACGATCGCAAGCGCGTAAGGAGCGGCACATGAACAAGCACGTCTCTCCCAAGATGAACCGTCGTGCCTTTGTCATCGGCACGGCCGCGGTCGGTGCCGGCCTTGCCATCGGCCTCGACATCCCCTTCGGCGGCCCCGCCGTGGTCCGCGCCGCCGACGGCTCGCCCGAGATCGGCGCCTGGGTCGTGGTCAGGCCCGACGACAGCGTCGTGATCCGCATCGCCCGCTCCGAGATGGGCCAGGGCTCGCTCACCGGCCTCGCCCAGCTCGTCGCCGAAGAGCTCGAATGCGACTGGACCAAGGTCACCACCGAATACCCGACCCCCGGTCAGAGCGTCGCCCGCAAGCGCGTCTGGGGCGATTTCTCGACCGGCGGCAGCCGCGGCATCCGCTCATCGCAGGACTATGTCCGCAAAGGCGGCGCCACCGCGCGCGTGATGCTGATCCAGGCCGCCGCCGATGCTTGGAAAGTGCCGGCATCCGAATGCACGGTGACGAACAGCGTCATCACCCATATGCCGTCGGGCAGGACCACGACCTACGGCAAGGTCGCCGAGGCCGCGGCCAAGCTGACGCCGCCGGCGGACGTCAAGCTGAAAGATCCCAAGGACTGGAAGCTGATCGGCAAGGGCGTGAAGCGGCTCGACACCGTCGACAAGACCACCGGCGCCATGATCTACGGCGCCGACGTGAAGCTGCCGGGCATGCTGAACGCCGCGATCAAGGACTGTACGGTGTTCGGCGGCAAGTTGAAGAGCTTCGACGAAACCAAGATCACCGGCATGAAGGGCGTCAAGAAGGTCGTCAAGGTCGGCGACACCGCGGTCGCGGTGGTCGCCGACACCTGGTGGCACGCCAAGACCGCGCTGGAGGCGCTGCCGATCGTCTGGGACGAAGGCGACAACGCCAAGGTCTCCAGCGAGTCGATCGCGAAATGGCTGGCCGAAGGCCTCGACAATTCGCAGCCGGCCTATGTCGGCAACAAGAACGGCGACGCCAAGGCCGCGATCGCCGGCGCCGCCAAGAAGTTCGAGGCCGTCTACAGCTATCCCTACCAGAACCACGCCACCATGGAGCCGATGAACGCCACCGCGCTCTACACGGCGGACAAATGCGAGGTGTGGTGCGGCACGCAGAATGGCGAGGCGGCGTTCGCGGCGGTGCTGGAGGCTTCGGGCCTGCCGCCGGAGAAGTGCGACGTGCACAAGGTGATGCTCGGGGGCGGCTTCGGCCGGCGCGGCCAGACCGACTATGTCCGTCAGGCCGTTATCATCGCCAAGCAGATGCCGGGCACGCCGATCAAGCTGTTGTGGTCGCGCGAAGAGGACATGGCACACGGCCGGTATCACCCAATCACCCAGTGCAAGATGACCGGCGCCTTCGATGCCAACAACAACCTGATCGCGTTGCATTATCGCCTGTCCGGGCAATCGATCCTGTTCTCGCTGCGCCCCGAGGCACTCCAGAACGGCATGGATCCAGCGGCATTCCAGGGCGTCGCCCAATCCGGCGAGGCCGCGTTCGGCTATTCGGTGCCGAACCTGCTGGTCGAGCATGCGATGCGCAACCCGCACGTTCCGCCCGGCTTCTGGCGCGGCGTCAACGTCAATCACAATGCGATCTACATGGAATGCTTCATGGACGAGCTGGCCCAGGCCGCAGGCCAGGACCCGCTCGAATTCCGCCGCAAGCTGATGGGTAATCACCCCAAGCACCTGGCCGTGCTCAATGCCGTCGCCGAGAAGATCGGATGGACCACGCCGGCGCCGCAGGGAATCTATCGCGGCATCGCGCAAGTCATGGGCTATGGCAGCTATGTCGCCGGCGCCGCCGAGATCTCGGTGACCGACGGCAGCAAGATCAAGGTGCACCGCATCGTCGCCTCCACCGATCCCGGCTACGTGGTCAATCCGGCGCAGGTGGAGCGGCAGGTTGCCGGCTCCTTCGTGTACGGCCTCTCCGCCCTGTTCTACGGCGGCTGCACCGTCAAGGACGGCAAGATCGAGCAGACCAACTTCGACACCTATAACTCGATGCGCATCAGCGAGATGCCGAAGGTCGAGACGGTGATGGTGCCGAGCGGCGGGTTCTGGGGCGGCGTCGGCGAGCCGACCATCGGCGTCGCGGCGCCGGCGGTGCTCAACGCGTACTTCGCAGCGACAGGCAAGCGCATCCGCTCGGTGCCGCTGCGCGACCAGAACATCACCTTTGCGTAGAGCATGATCCGGAAAAGTGTGAAGCGGTTTTCCGAAAAGATCATGATCGAACAACAACTCGCGGCGGCCTCAACGGCCGCCGCGGCATTTTTCCGGATGACATGCATGAATGCGCCGGTGACGCGGCGGAATACCGTCCTCGGCATCACCGCCGCGGCCACATTGCTCGCCGCACCTTCGATCCTGCGTGCGCAATCGGCTAGCCGCGTCGTCGTGGTCGGCGGCGGCTTCGGCGGCGCGGCCTGCGCCCGCGCGCTCAGGCGCGCCGATGCGAAACTGCAGGTCACCCTGATCGAGCCGAACAAGACCTTCATCGCCTGCCCCTTCAGCAACGAGGTGATCGCAGGCCTGCGCGCAATGGAGGCGCAACGGTTCAGTTACGACAAGCTCGCCGCCGAGGGCATCAGAATCGTCCCTCAGGCCGCGACCAGCATCGACACGCAAAAGCATAGCGTGACGACAACTGACGGTGCCGCGTTCGGTTACGACCGTCTCGTGCTCTCGCCCGGCATCGACTTTCACTTTGAAGCCCTGCCCGGCTATGACGACGCCGCATCGGAAAAGATGCCGCACGCCTGGAAGGCCGGCGAACAGACTCTGTTGCTGCGCAGACAGCTGGAGGCGATGACGGATGGCGGCACGGTCGCCATCGCCATTCCGGCCAATCCCTCGCGCTGCCCGCCCGCGCCTTACGAACGCGCCGGCCTGATTGCGCATTATCTCAAGGCCAACAAGCCGCGCTCGAAGGTCCTGATCCTCGATGCCAAGGACACTTACTCGCAGCAGCGGCTGTTCGAAAAGGCCTGGAAGGACCTCTACGGCGAGATGATCGAACGCGTGGCGCTGTCGCAAGGCGGCCGCGTCACCTCGGTCGATCCCGCAACCAAAACCATCATCACCGAATTCGGCAACTACACGCCTGATGTCGCCAACGTCATCCCGCCCCAGCGCGCCGGGCGCATCGCCGAAGTCGCAGGCGCTACGGACGCGACCGGCTGGTGCCCGATCGATCCCGTCACCTTCGAATCGAAGCTCGTCAAGAACGTCCATGTCATCGGCGATGCGTGCCTCGGCGGCGGCATTCCCAAATCGGCCTCCGCTGCAGGTGCGCAAGGCAAGGCCTGCGCCGCCGCGATCGTCGCTTTGCTCGCGGGGCGCGCGCCTGAAGCGCCCCGGCTAACAGGCGTCTGCTACAACGTCGTCGCGCCCGGCTACGGCTTTTCGCTTGTCGGCAACTATCAGCCGAAGGGCGACATCTTCGCCGAGATCGAAGACGGCGCGACCAGCCCGGTCGATGCGCCACGCGAGCTGCGGGCCCGCGAGGCGGCGGAGGCGGAGCGCTGGTTTGAAACGATCACGGCGGACACGTTTGGCTAGATCATGATGAGACGAAGCCACCGCCAAGACCACAGTGCGCCCCCTCCCCCGCCTGCGGGGGAGGGTTGGGGAGAGGGCGTCTCCCCTCGCGAGAACCCCCAAGACGAGCGAGCCCTCACCCGCCGCTTCGCGACGACCTCTCCCCCAAGCGGGAGAGGTAAGCGGAGTTCGCGGCGACCTCCGTCATCCTCCCCGACATTTGCGATTGCCGCATTCATCGTAATGGGCCTCGCCAGCGCTGCGCGCGCAAACGACCTCATGCCCTACAAGATCGTCGACGACGGCATTCCCGCTTCCCTCACCGGCTCGTCCGGTGATGCCATGCGCGGGCGCGCGCTGGTGCTGGCGCGTACGACGACCTGCATCCTCTGCCATTCCGGTCCCTTCCCGGAAACCCGGTTCCAAGGCGATCTCGCGCCCGACCTAACCGGCGCCGGGAACCGGTGGTCGGTGAGCCAGTTGCGGCTTCGACTGGTCGATGCCTCCAGGTTCAATCCAGAGACCATCATGCCGTCCTATTATCGCAACGAAGGCCTCGTGCGCGTCGGGCGCAACTTCGTCGGCAAGCCGATCTTGTCGGCCGCGGAGATCGAGGACATCGTGGCTTATCTTGCAACGCTTCGGGACTAGGACTGCGCATGCCAACCACGCGACGACGATTCCTGAGCCTTGCCGGCGGCATGACGGCCGCCGGCGCGATCCCCATCGTCACGTTGCGGCCGGTCGAGGCGACGCCGGCCATGCTCACCGCCGCGATCCGCAACGTCGTCGGTGAAGCGCAATTGCGCACCGGCAAGGTCAAGCTCGACATTCCGCCACTGGTCGAAAACGGCAACACAGTGCCGATGACGGTCAGCGTTGCAAGTCCGATGACGGCGGACGACTACGTCAAGTCCATCCACATCTTCAACGAGAAGAACCCGCAGCCGAATATCGGCAATTTCCACCTCGGCCCCGCTGCCGGCCGCGCCCAGGTCTCGACCCGGATCCGCCTCGCGGACACCCAGAAGGTGGTCGCGATCGCGCGCCTGTCCGACGACACGTTCTGGCAGGTCGCCACTGAAGTTGTCGTAACGCTGGCGGCCTGCACCGAGGAAATGAACTGATGGCCGCGCTCATCAACGTTCCCGCCAAGGCCAAACGCGGCGAGATCATCGAGATCGGCACGCTGACCTCGCACATCATGGAGACGGGCTTCCGCCACACCGCGGATGGCAGGCTGGTGCCGCGCGACATCATCACGAGCTTCATTTGCCGCTACAATGGCGCCGAGATCTTTCGCGCCGATCTCTTTCCGGCGATCGCCGCAAATCCCTATCTGTCCTTCTTCACGGTGGCCAAGGAGAGCGGCAAGTTCGAATTCGAATGGGTCGGCGACAACGGCTATTCGTCCACCGCATCGGCATCGATCGTCGTCGAATGAGTTTTTGGCGCGCGATAGCGGCGGCAATAGTATTCGCCGCGGCCCCTGCCCTGCTTGCCGGCGAAATCGCGCCCGATGCACGCCGCTCCGGCTATTCCTTCATGGGCCCCAACACCCGCGCGATGCAGGACGACGACACGTCCAATCCGGGCATGCTGTTCGTGCTCGACGGCGAGGCGTTGTGGGGAAAGAAGATAGGTCGTGCGGAGAAGTCCTGCGCGGACTGCCATGGCGACGCCCGCGACAGCATGAAGGGCGTCGCCGCGCGCTATCCCGCCTTCGACAAGGCGCTGGCGCGTCCTGTCACGCTCGACCAGCGCGTCAATCTCTGCCGCGCCGATCACCAACAGGCGACGCCGCTATCTTACGAGAGCCGCGACCTCCTGGCGCTCTCCGCCTTCGTCGCCCACCAATCGCGCGGCATTCCCATCGCTGCCGGCGATGATCCCCAGCTGAAACCCTTCGTCGAGCAGGGGCGCGACCTGTTCATGCAGCGCGAGGGGCAGCTCAATCTTGCCTGCACCAATTGCCACGACGACAATTTCGACAGGCGCCTCGCCGGCGCGCCGATCACGCAGGGACAGCCGACCGGCTATCCGCTCTACCGGCTGGAATGGCAGACGCTGGGGTCGCTGGAGCGGCGGCTGCGCAGTTGCATGACCGGCGTGCGCGCCCAGGCCTATGATTACGGATCGCCCGAGCTCGTCGCGCTCGAGCTCTATCTGGTGTCGCGGGCGCGCGGGCTGCCGATTGAGACGCCGGCGGTGCGGCCTTAGGCGATCAGGCCTGGACCGGCCGTCTAACCCGTCGAAGTCTTCATCGCCTCCAGCACGGCGGCCGAGTCCGCGACCCAGCCGAAGATGCCGCCCTGGGCTTTGATCATCTTCAGGCCCATCTCGTGAAACTCGGGAAAGTAGGATGCGCAGCCGTCGGAAATCACGATGCAGCGATAGCCGCGGTCATTGGCCTCACGCACGGTGGTGTTGACGCAGACCTCGGTGGTGACGCCGCACACCAACAGGTTCTCGATGCCGTAGCTCTCCAGGACCTCGTCAAGCTCGGTGGCGTAGAACGCGCCCTTGCCCGGCTTGTCGATCACTGCTTCGCTGTCGAGCGGATAGAGTTCGGGAATGATGTCGTGGCCGGCCTCGCCGCGAATGAGGATGCGGCCCATCGGCCCGGGATCGCCGATGCGCAAGGATGGCGCGCCGCGCTCGATCTTCGCCGGCGGCGCATCGGAGAGATCGGGCAGATGGCCCTCGCGGGTGTGGATCACCAGCATGCCGGTATCGCGCGCAGCCTTCAGCACCGTGCCGATCGGCTTCACCGCGCGCGCGAGCTGGCTGACGTCGTTGCCCAGCGTCTCACCGAAACCGCCGGGCTCCATGAAGTCCCGCTGCATGTCGATGATGAGAAGAGCCGTGGCGAGCCAATCGAGCTTGATCGGCTCGGGCTCGGCGTTGATGACGCCCGGTGGTGGCTTGGTCGAGTTCGGCATGATGCCCCCGCGAGAAACTCTTCCGCAACTGTGCAAGCACCGTGCCATTCAAGGCGACGCTTTCCCATAAAGCTGGCGATACTCCTCCCCATACGGCGCGTACGAGTCCTTCAGCGTCGCCATGTTGAGCAGCATGGTGGCGACCAGCGCATTCGCCTTGTCGAATACGCGCGTCTTGGCCCAGGCGCTTTCGGTGCGGCGGCTGCCGGAGAGCGCGACCACCTCGCGCTCGATCTCATACTCCTCGTCGACGAAGAGTGGCCCCTTCACCAGCCTGATCTCCTGATCGACAAACAGGCCGACCGCCGGGCCCTTGGCCGGCAGCGGATCGTCCTTGGAGCGATACTGGAACAGCACGCTCAGCATCTCCATCGGGATGATGGGCCTGCGCCAGGGATTGTCGGCGCTCGAATAATACGGCGAGTTCTCGGTGATGACCGCGAGCTTCTGCCGCAGCGAAAACGGATAGAGGTCGCCCATGTTCTGGTCGAAGGCCATCCGGACCGACTGGCGCTTGCTGGTCTGGGCCACCTTCACGTCGCGCAAGATGACGGGATCAGCGAGCGGCTTGAGTTCGCCAAGGCGCGCTTCGAGCGCCGTCGCTGCGTGCGGCTCGCCGACCGAGGCCGTGCCGCGCAGCACCTCGGTGCCGTCGCGCTTGACCATCTGGATCTGGCACTGGCTTGTGGCAGGCAGCGGCTTCGACAGGACCGCCTGCACCTCCTCGCCTTCGTAACAGACGCTGCGGTAATGCGCGGAGAGGCACCCCGTCTCGAACCATACGCGCCCCCACAGCCGTTCACCGAGCGGCACAAACTGGCTGAAATGGGTCGGGCCCTCGATGGTGCCGCCCTTGAAGCCGAGCTTCTGCGCGGTGGCATCGTCATGGATCGAGGCATGCGCGTCATAGGTTTGCGCCTGCAGCATCTGGCGCGGCCGGCGCCACGGCCCGATCAAGGCCTCTGCCGTCTCCGTGATCTCGGTGTCGAATGCGTTTGCCATCTCGGTGCTCTCCACAGGCAGCCATGACTAGCAGGAGCGCCACGGATGCGGCCAGCGATATTGACTTCGCCGGTGCATGCTTTTGACTGTCACAATTCGCGTCGCGCAGCCGCAATCCCTTCCCGCAGCGCAAACCCCGAGAGCCAAGGACTTCCGACATGACGCTGATGCAGGTCGAGCTGGACGATAAATACCGGCTTGAATCGAAGCGGATATTCCTGTCCGGCACCCAGGCTTTGGTCCGACTGCCCATGTTGCAGCGCGAGCGCGACCGGCTCCAAGGACTCAACACCGGCGGCTTCGTCTCGGGCTATCGCGGCTCTCCGCTCGGCATGTATGACCACGCGTTGTGGCGCGCGAAGTCGCACCTCCAGCAGCACGACATCGCCTTCGTCCCCGGCCTCAACGAGGATCTGGCGGCCACCGCGGTGTGGGGCAGCCAGCAGGTCGGCCTGTTTCCCGGCGCCAAGGTCGACGGCGTGTTCGGCATCTGGTACGGCAAGGGGCCCGGCGTCGATCGCTCCGTCGATGCGCTCAAGCATGCCAATGCAGCCGGCACCTCGCGCAATGGCGGCGTGCTGGCGCTCGCCGGCGACGACCATGGTTGCCAATCCTCGACGCTGGCGCACCAGAGCGAGCAGGTGTTCGCGGCGGCGCTGATCCCCGTGATCAATCCCGCCACGCTCCAGGATTATCTCGACCTCGGCCTCTACGGCTTCGCGTTGTCGCGCTTCTCCGGTTGCTGGGTCGGCTTCAAGGCGATCAGCGAGACCGTCGAGAGCTCGGCCTCGATCTATAGCGACCCCGAACGTATCAAGATCGTGCTGCCCGATGATTTCGAGATGCCTCCTGGCGGCCTCAACATCCGCTGGCCGGATCCGCCGCTCGAAGCCGAGAGTCGCCTGTTCGGGCCGAAGATGGCCGCGGTGCAGGCCTTTGCCCGTGCCAACCAGCTCGACCGCATCGTGCTCGATTCAAAGCCTGCGCGGCTCGGCATCGTCGCCACCGGCAAGGCCTATCTCGACCTCCGCCAGGCATTGGCAGACCTGGGGATCACCGACAAGGACGCTCAGGACCTCGGCCTTCGCATCTACAAGGTCGCGATGACCTGGCCGCTGGAGGAAAGCGGCGCCAAGCGTTTCGCCGAGGGTCTTCAGGATGTGCTGGTGGTCGAGGAGAAGCGCGGCTTCATCGAAGACCAGCTGATGCGCATCCTCTACAACGTCGATGCCTCGAAGCGTCCGACCGTCACGGGCAAGCGCGACGAGCGCGGCGCGCCGCTCTTGCCGAGCGAGGGCGAGCTGACGCCGACCATCGTGGCGGGCGCGCTGGTGGCGCGCCTGCGCAATCTCGGCCATCACAGCCCGGTGCTGGAGCAACGCCTCGCCCGGCTTGAGGCCTTCGACAATCCCGTCACCACCAGTGCCCCGATCAAGCTCGCACGCACGCCGTTCTTCTGCTCGGGCTGCCCGCACAACACCTCGACCCGCGTGCCCGAGGGCAGCCGCGCCATGGCGGGCATCGGCTGCCACGGCATGGCGCTGAGCATGCCGACCCGCCGCACCGATCTGATCTCGCATATGGGCGCCGAGGGCGTGAACTGGATCGGCCAGTCGCCTTTCACCAGCGAGACGCACATCTTCCAGAATCTCGGCGACGGCACCTATACCCATTCCGGTCTTCTGGCGCTGCGCGCTGCGTCCGCCGCCGGCGTCAACATCACGTACAAGATCCTCTACAACGACGCCGTCGCCATGACTGGCGGCCAGCCGGCCGAGGGCGCCTTCAACGTCGCGCAGATCGCGCATCAGGTCTGGGCCGAAGGCGTCAAGCGGCTTGCGATCGTGTCGGACGATCCGAGCAAGTTCCCGCAAGGCAACTACTTCCCCCAAGGCGCCACCATCCATCACCGCCGCGAGCTCGATGCCGTGCAGCGCGAGCTGCGTGAGATCAAAGGCCTCACGGTGATCATCTACGACCAGACCTGCGCTGCGGAAAAGCGCCGCCGCCGCAAGCGCGGCCTCTATCCCGATCCCGCCAAGCGCGCCTTCATCAACGAGCTGGTCTGCGAAGGCTGCGGCGACTGCTCGCAGGCCTCGAACTGCGTCTCGGTGCAGCCGCTGGAGACCGAGTTCGGCCGCAAGCGCCAGATCGATCAGTCCAACTGCAACAAGGATTTTTCCTGCGTCGAGGGTTTTTGCCCGAGCTTCGTCACTGTGCATGGCGGCAGCCTGAAGCGCATGAAGACGTCGGCGGTGGATTCCGGCCAGCTCTTCGCTGACCTGCCGCTGCCGGCCGCGCGCGAGCTGGACGCCCCCTACAACATTCTCGTCACTGGCATCGGCGGCACCGGCGTCATCACCATCGGCGCCCTGCTCGGCATGGCCGCCCATGTCGACGGCCGCGGCTGCTCGGCGCTCGATTTCACCGGCCTGTCGCAGAAGAACGGCGCGGTGATGAGCCATGTCCGCATCGCCCCGAGGCCGGAGGATATCTCCGCGGTCCGCATCACCACCGGCGGCGCCGACGTCATTCTCGGCTGCGACATGATCGTCTCGGCAGGTCCCACCGCGCTCAGCCGCGCCGAGCGCGGCGTGACGAAAGCGTACATCAACGCCGATTTGCAACCGACGGCGAGCTTCGTGCAGAATCCCGATCTCGACTTCGAGATGGGCACGATGCAGACGGTGCTGCGCGACGCCGTCGGCGACAAGAACCTCGACATCATCGACGCCACCGGCATTGCCGCGGCGCTGATGGGCGACAGCATCGCTACCAATCCCTTCATGCTCGGCTTCGCTTTCCAGAAGGGCGCAATCCCGCTGTCGCTCGAAGCGCTGCTCCGTGCCATCGAGATCAACGGCGCCGCGATCGAGATGAACAAGCTCGCCTTCACCTGGGGTCGCCTCGCCGCCCACGACATGTCGCGGGTGCGCAGCGTGCTGCAGTTCAAGAACAGGGCATCTTCGCCGACGAAGTCGCTTGACGACATCATCGCGACGCGGGCGGAATTCCTGACCTCCTATCAGGACAAGGCTTACGCCGACCGCTATCTCGCGGCGGTCGCCAGGGTGCGGAAGGCAGAGAGCGTGGCTTCGTCGGCGTCCACGGAGCTGACCGAGGCCGTCGCGAAAAACCTGTTCAAGCTGATGTCCTACAAGGACGAATATGAAGTCGCGCGGCTCTATACCGACGGCAGCTTCGCCAAGAAGGCGTCGGAGAAGTTCGAAGGCGAGTTCACGCTGAAGTATCACCTCGCGCCACCGATCTTTGCAAAGCGCGACAAGGCGACGGGCCGGCTCCAGAAGCAGGAGTTCGGCGGCTGGATGATCCATGCCTTCCGCGTCCTCGCGAAGCTCAAATTCCTGCGCGGCAGCGCGTTCGATCCGTTCGGCCGCACCGAGGAGCGCCGGACCGAGCGCAAGCTGATCGAAGACTATCTCGGCATGATCGACCAGCAGATCGCCGGGCTGAAGGCAGATCAGATCCCGCTGCTGACGCGGCTTGCCCGCGTGCCGGAGACGATCCGCGGCTTCGGCCACGTCAAGGAAGCCAATATCAAGCTGGCGGTCGCCGAGACGGCGCGGCTGGAAGCGGAGCTTGAGAACAGCCGTTTCGCGGCCGCGGCGGAGTAGCAGCTAAGGACGCACACCTCTCTCCACGCGTCATTGCGAGGAGCCCTCGCGACGAAACAATCCAGACTGCCTTCGCGGCAAAGATTCTGGATTGCTTCCGCCTTCGCCAAGGCTTCGGCGGCCAAGTCGCTACGCTCGCAATGACGAGATCGTGTGTGCTCGCCACTCAGTACGGCTTAGCGCGCCGGCTTGCGCTCGACCGGGTCGATATCGATCGCCCGCAGGCGGCCGAGCCGCAACACGTCCATGGTCAGCCGCCGGCCGATGCGGTCGCGGTCGAGCACGCGGATCAGATCGTCGACGCCGTTGATCTCGATGCCGTCGAGCTTGATCACGACGTCGCCGGGCAGCAGCCCCGCCTTGGCCGCAGGTCCATCCGGCTCGATCTGCATCAATAGCGCGCCCATCTTGTTCTCGACCCCGGCCAGCACCGCATGCCGCCGCGGCACTGGCGCGGTCTGCCCGGCCACGCCGATATAGGCGCGGCGGACATAGCCGTGGCGGATGATCTCCGCCAGCACGAATTGCGCGGTGTTGCTGGCGACCGCAAAGCAGATGCCTTGCGCGCCGTTGATGATGGCGGTGTTGATGCCGATCACCTCGGCGTTCGACGACACCAACGGGCCGCCGGAATTGCCGGGATTGAGCGCAGCATCGGTCTGGATCACGTCCTCGATGGTCCGCCCGCTCACCGAGCGGATCGAGCGCCCGAGCGCCGAGACCACGCCGGCCGTCACGGTCGATTCGAAACCCAGCGGATTGCCGATCGCGATCACAAGCTGGCCGCGTCTTAGAGTCTTGGAATTGCCGAGTGCGGCGTACGGCAGATGACGCACGCCGTTGGCACGCAAGAGCGCAAGGTCGGTGTCGGGATCGACGCCGAGCACCTGGGCATCGCCGACATGGCCCTCGACGTCGCGCAGCCGTATCTCCCTGGAGGAGCCGACCACGTGGCTGTTGGTGAGAACGAGTCCATCCGGCGAGATCACGATGCCGGAGCCGAGCCCGCCGCGCTCGCGTCTATCAGGCACTTTCGGCCCGGTCTCGACGCGCACGACCGCAGGTCCAACGCGATCCGTCACGTCGATCACGGCATTGGAATAGGCGTCCAGCAGGGCCCGGTCATCGACCGGGGCAGACGCCGTCGTTCGCGATGACGCTGCGTCATCGGCGATATCTGAGGTGAAGTCCAGCATGGCAAGAGTCCTTGAAGGCTCACACAGATGGTGACCTGTTCCCTGCCGCACAAGATGTCCGCCTGGAGCGCAAGGCTGGAGTGCAGGGCTGGACTGCCCAGATGGCTAGGGCGCCCGCCTCAGCGAGCCGCCTCTTGCCTTGACCGGATCGAGCAGCGACCAGTCTCCGTCCGGGAGCACATGGCCTTTCGGGAATGGCGCGCGCAGCTCGATGCCGAGCGAGCCCAGCACGCGATCGTCGCGGTAATAGCATTGCAGCACGACGCGGACGAGCGTTACGGCAGCGGCGCCGCCGTTCTTGCGAAACTCCTGCGCCACCGCATCGCGCCTGGCGGCATCGAGCTCGGCGAGCGGCGCTCCGGCGAGCCGCGCCAGATGATCCAGCGCTGCCGCGACCAATTTGGTGTCGCGGCCGAGCGTTGCCAGCATGTCGGCCTGGATCGCGGGATCGTCGGCGCCCGGCACCTTGTACTCGTCGCTTGCGGGAATGATCATCGCGGCGATGGTGCGCAGGTCGTCGCGCTGCCTGGGTGTCAGTTGGTCGTCTGCGGACATCACAGCCTCAATCGAACAAATTGGCGAGGCGCTGCTTCATCTGGTCGGCGATGTAGAGCGCGAGGGCCTGGATGGTGGAGGTCGGGTTCACGCCACCGGAGGTGACGAAGATGCTGCCGTCGACGATGAAGAGGTTCTTCACGTCGTGGCTGCGGCCCCATTCGTTGACGACGGAGCGTTCGGGGTCGGTGCCCATCCGCGCGGTGCCGAGCAGGTGCCAGCCGCCCCAGGGGATCGGCGAGTTGACGCAGATGTCGGTCGCGCCCGCAGCCTCCAGAATTTCGCGGCCGCGCGCCAGCGCATAATCCATCATCTTGTGGCTATTCTCGCTGATCGTGTAGCTGATCTTCGGCGCGGGAATGCCGTGGCTGTCCTTGAGCACCGGGTCCAGCGTGACCTGGTTGTGCTCTTCCGGCAGGTCCTCGCAGATCGCGGAGAATCCCAAGCGATGGCCGTTCAGCTTGCGGAACACGCGGTGATGATCTTCGCCCCAGGGCAGAATGCCCTTTTGCTCGCTGACGACGGCCTCGAACACGGGCCCGGCGCCGCGCACGAACTGGACCCCGAAGCCGCGGACGAAGCCGCGCGACGGATCCGTGTCATACCATTCCTTGCTCCACAGGCAGGTCGGCGGCGCGCGGTTGCTGTCGGTCGGCTCCTTCACATAGCCGTAGATCTGCGCATAGGGATGGAACATCAGGTTCTTGCCGACGAGGCCGGACGAATTGGCCAGGCCGTTCGGAAAGCGCGAGGACGCCGAGTTCAAGAGCAGCCGAGGCGTGCCGACGCCGTTGCAGGCGATGATGACGACGTGCGCCGGCTGAAACTGCTCGATGCCGTCCTTGTCGTAATAGACCACGCCCGAGGCCATGCCGTTCTCGTCGGTGGTGATCTCTCGCACCCGGCAGTGGGTGCGCAGCTCGACCCCGGCGCGGATCGCCTGCGGCCAATAGGTGATGTCGGTCGAGGATTTGGCGCCTTGCGCGCAGGCCGGCGTGCAATAACCGAGATTGATGCAGCGCGCCCGGCCCTCATAGTCCATCGTCGCGACCGTCGTATCCGACGGCCACCAGTGCCAGCCGAGCTTGTTCATGGACTTGGCGATGATGGCACCCGACAATCCGAGCGGCTGCTGCGGCATCGGCGGATGCGTCAGCGGCGAGAGCGGATCCCCGGACAGGCCGGACGTGCCCATGATCCGGTCGTTCTCCTCGAAGAACGGGGTCAGCGCGTCGTAATCGATCGGCCAATCGTCGGCGACACCGTCGAGCGTCTTCACCTTGAAATCGGAGGGATGCAGCCGCGGCCAATGCGCGGTGTACATCACCGTCGAACCGCCGACCGCATTGTAATTCACCACCTTGATCGGCGAATTGTCGTCGTTGATCGGATAGTCCTCCGGACGGCCGCGAACATTGGGGCTCGACGACCACTCGCCGTAGAACTTGGCCTCCCAGTCGCGGCCCGTGCTGGGATACTCCGCCGGCTTCATCCAGCCGCCCTGCTCCAGGCAGAGAATGTGCATCTTGGTCTCGGCCAGCGACCACGCCACCGCCGCGCCAGAAGCGCCGGCGCCGATGATCAGGACGTCCACGGGGTCTCTCATCGCAACCTTTTCCTCCCCCTCGCCGCTTTCCGGGCGATTCGGCCTTTCGCGGTCCGCAAAGGCCGGCGAACGATAGGATCAGAGCGACGGTTGAGTAAAGCCGCGAGGCCGGAATGTCACACTTCGCAGGGCGCAGACCATTGGTATCGCCCCATCCGGATGCTAGGAACAGGACGCACGCGCCATCGATAGCGAGACCGTATGTCCTTCCAGAATTGCTTTGCCGCCGCCCGCGCTTTTGCGCTCGTTTCGTTGTTCGCCTCGTCCGGATTTCTGGCTGGGACCGGTCCGGTCTCCGCGCTGACCGGCGCCGCGACCGTCCGCGACGGCAATTCGGTCCAGGTCGGCGACGTCACCTACCGGCTCGACGGTGTCGACGCGCCCGAGTTGGACCAGGTCTGCATCGACAACCAAGCCGATTCCTGGACCTGCGGCATCGAGGCCCGCGAACAACTGACCAAGCTCATCAACAAACGGACGGTGCGCTGCGACGATGTCGGGCCGGAAAAGAGCTTCGGCAAACGGCACCGAGCTATCTGCACGGCCGAGGGCGACAAGGCCAGCCTGAACGAGCAGCTGATCAGGCTCGGCTTCGCGCTCGCGCGCGAGCCGGTCAGGGTCAACGTCAAGCCTGCGGCCACCGAGGCCAAGACGGCGGCGGCGGGCATCTGGAAGGGCTGTTTTGTTGCGCCGCAAGATTTCCGTAGCGGCAAGAAGGACGCTGCCCTGCTGGGCGCCGCCTGCCGGCCAGACCGCGACAAGGAAATCCGTGCCGTACTGTTTCCGGAGGAGCTGGTCATGCCGCCGAGCTGCAGCATCAAGGGCAAGCTCGCGGTGCGCGCGCGCGTCACCGGCAATATCGGCATCTATCATCTGCGCGGCTGCCCGAGCTATCCGGCGAACACCAAGCCCGACCGCTGGTTCTGCTCGGAAGACGACGCCCAGGCCGCCGGCTTCCGCAAGGCCTATAATTGCCGCCGGCCGAAGTGAGCAATTTCCTCACGCATCCGTGAGTGGTAGTCCGAGACCGTATTGATCCGGAATTGAACCCCTTGGCGAGTTGCTGCACTTATCAATGTACGCAAGCGCTTCGCGCGAGCGTTTCCTTGGCAGCAATCCGGCTTTGGTCCGATTGCCTTGCTCGGGCGTTTCCTCCCTAGACTTGGGCCGCTTGTCATCACAAGCGGCTCTTCTTTTTTGTGGGTCGCTCCAGAACCGAGCCCGTCGTGCCCGCGCCTCCACGTCCTTGCTTCCGCAGATCAAGACGTGGATGGCCGGGACAAGCCCGGCCATGACGACGCAGAAACGTCAGCAATCAAGAACGCCTTAGCCATTTTCCAGAACAATAGTTCAGCTTCATCACTGCATCCGCATGATGTGGTCCATCGGCGCCATGTTCGCGTTCATATTCGCCATGATCCAGACGCTGCCTCCGATCACGAGGAAAACGACGAAGAGGCCGAAGGCGAGCGCCAACACATTGTTGGTGTTGTCGGGGCCGGTGGTGATGTGCAGGAAGAACACCAGGTGCACGCCCATCTGCGCGATCGCCAGCACGATCAGCGCGACGGGGATCGATGGCTGCCAGACCAGATCCGTGCCCGCGACGAAGAACGACGTCGCAGTGAGCAGCAGCGCGAGGACGAGGCCCACGACATAGCCGAGGATGCGCATGCCGACGCTGTGTTGTTCTTCCTCGCCCGGTGCGAGGTCATGGTCGGTCCGTGCGTGGGTCTGATCGCTCATACGCCACTCCCAAGCAGATAGACAACGGAGAACACCGCGACCCAGATGATGTCGAGCGCGTGCCAGAACAGCGCAAAGCACGTCATCCGGCGCAAAATGTCGGCACGGAAGCCCTTTGCGAACACCTGGGCCATCATGGTGAGCAGCCACAGCACGCCGGCCGAGACGTGAAGGCCATGGCAGCCAACCAGCGAGAAGAACGCCGTCAGAAACGCACTTCGCGACGGGCCATAACCACGCGCAATGAGATCGGCAAATTCGCGAAACTCGAGGACGAGGAATATCAGCCCGAGTACGCAGGTCACGGTCATGCTGAGATAGAACCAGAACCGGTTGCGCACATCGGCCGCGATGCTGGCCATGCCGCAGGTGAAGCTGGACAGCAGCAGGCAGACCGTCTCGATCGCGACGTATCTCGGCTCGAAGATCTCTGAGCCCTTCGGACCGCCGGCGGTCTGCCCCACCAGGACCGCATAGGCCGCAAAGAAGCAGGAGAACATCACGATGTCCGAGAGCAGGAAGATCCAGAAGCCGTAGGCGGTCACGATCCGCTTTGGCGCCGGTCCGGGATGCTCGATGACGAGCCCGATGTGATGGGGATCGGCGTGCGCGTGGCCGGCGGTCGCAGTCATCGCCATCAGACTGTTCCCGCCATGCTGACGAGGCCGCGCCGCTCCTCGAGATTGACCCGGTCTATCGCCGCGACTTCGGCGGCCGGAATGACGTATTCATCATGGTCGCGCCAAGCGAACACGACGAAGGTCGCCCACGCGCCGAGGCCGCCCAGGATCACCATCCACCAGATGTGCCAGATCAGCGCAAAGCCCATGATGGTAGCGAAGAACGCGCAGACGAAACCGGTCGGCGAGTTCCGGGGCATTTCGATGTCCTGATATTCCGGCCTGTCGGCAGCGAGCGCTTCATTTCTGGCTTTGGCCTTCATGTCCCAATAGGCGTCCTCGCCGCGGACGTCCGGATTGAAGGCGAAATTGAACACTGGCGGCGGCGACGACGTCGCCCATTCCAGCGAGCGCCCGTCCCAGGGATCGCCGGTGCGGTCGCGCAAGGCCTCACGATTGCGGACGCTGACGACGATCTGCACGATCTGGCAGATCACGCCGATCGTCAGCACCGCCATGCCGATCGCCGCGACGATCATCCACGGCCGCCACGCCGCGACGTCGTAATGCTGCATTCGCCGCGTCATGCCCAGCAGGCCGACGATGTAGAGCGGCATGAAGGTGACGAAGAAGCCGGTGAAGGTGAACCAGAACGCAGCCTTGCCCCAGCGCTCGTCGAGCCGGAAGCCGAACGCCTTCGGAAACCAGTATTCGAAGCCGGCGAAGGCGCCGAACAGCACGCCGCCGATGATGACGTTGTGGAAATGCGCAACCAGGAACATACTGTTGTGGAGGATGAAGTCGGCCGGCGGCACCGCGAGCAGCACGCCCGTCAATCCGCCGATGATGAACGTCACCATGAACCCGATCGCCCACAGCATCGGCGTCGCGAAGCGGATGCGGCCGCCATACATCGTGAACAGCCAGTTGTAGATCTTCACGCCTGTTGGCACCGCGATGATCATGCTGGCGATGCCGAAGATCGCGTTGACGTTGGGCCCTGCGCCCATCGTGAAGAAATGATGCAGCCAAACCATGAAGGAGATGACGCAGATCGCCATGGTGGCCAGTACCATCGAGCGGTAGCCGAACAGCGCCTTGCCGGAGAAGGTCGAGACCACCTCGGAGAAAATGCCGAAAGCCGGCAACACCAGGATGTAGACCTCGGGATGGCCCCAGGCCCAGATCAAATTCATGAACATCATGACGTTGCCGCCGGCCTCGTTGGTGAAGAAGTGGAAGCCGAGGTAACGGTCGAGCAGCAGCATCGCGAGCGTGGCGGTGAGGATCGGGAACGCTGCGACAATCAAGAGGTTCGAGGCCAGCGTGGTCCAGCAGAACATCGGCATGCGCAGGTAATTCATGCCCTTGGTCCGCAGCTTCAGCACCGTCGTGACGAGATTGATGCCGGCCACCAGCGTGCCGACGCCGGAGATCTGGAGCGACCAGGCGTAGTAATCGACGCCCACGCCGGGCGAGTAGGACAATTCCGACAGCGGCGGGAAAGCGAGCCAGCCGGTCCGCGCGAATTCGCCGACCACGAGCGAGATATTGACCAGCAGCGCGCCGGTCGCGGTCAACCAGAAGCCGACCGAATTCAGCGTCGGGAATGCGACGTCGCGCACCCCGAGCTGGAGCGGCACGATCAGGTTCATCAGCCCGATCACGAACGGCATCGCCACGAAGAAGATCATGATGGTGCCGTGCGCCGAGAAGATCTGATTGTAGTGCTCGGGCGGCAGATAGCCCTGCGACTGGTAAGCCACGGCCTGCTGGATCCGCATCATGATGGCGTCACTGCCGCCGCGCAGCAGCATCACCGAGGCCAGCAGCACATACATGACGCCGATGCGCTTGTGATCGACGCTGGTGATCCATTCGTTCCAGAGATAGGGCAGATGCCCCTTCACGACGACCCAGCCCAGCACCGCGAGGATCGCGACCAGCACCACCGCGCCTGCGACGAGCGGGATCGGCTGATCGAACGGGATGGCCGACCAATCGAGCTTACCGAGCATCGTGGCCTCCACTGTGCGACCGGCCCGCTTCGGATGCGAGCTCCGGGCCCGGCCCGGGCGGAATGTGCTGGGTTGCGATCAGATCGAACAGGCGCGCGTCTTCGAGACGATAGACCGGCCGGCCCTTCTCGATGCCCTGCTGCATCAACTTCTTGTAGCTGTCCGCATTCAGCACGGCATCGGTCTTCGCGGTGGTCGCCACCCATTCCGGAAAGGCGAGCGGCGAGACCACGTTGACGTCGAACATCATGTCGGGGAAGCCGTCGCCGGAGAAATGCGCCGACAGGCCCTGCAGCCTGCCTTCATTGTCGGCGCGCAGGTTCAGCTTCGTCACCATGCCGTTCATGGTGTAGATCATGCTGCCGAGCTGCGGGATGAAGAACGTGTTCATCACGCTCGCCGACGTCAGCTGGAATTTCAGCTCGGCACCGGCCGGCACCGTCAGGGTGTTGATGGTGGCGATGCGCTGGTCCGGATAGATGAACAGCCATTTCCAGTCGAGCGAGACGGCCTGGATCCGCACCGGGCTGCCGGTGCCGGGCACGGGCGCGGCCGGATCGAGCTGGTGCGAGCCGATCCAGGCGACGCCGCCGAGCAGGATCACGGTGAGCGCAGGGATCGCCCACACCACCATCTCGACACGGCCGGAATAGACGAAGTCGGGTTGGTAGCGCGCCCTCGGGTTCGAGGCGCGAAACCAGAACGCAAAGCCGAGGATCGCGATGATGGTGGGTACCACGATCACGAGCATGATGAAGACTGAATCGATCAGGATGGTGCTGTTGCCCGCAGCCACGGGCCCTTGCGGATCGAGCAGATTCATCGACAAGCCACTAGCGGTTGGGAAGCCCCGGAGACAGAGCCTAGCGCGGGAAAGGCTCGGCGACAAACGCCGCGACGACGCAACGGTTCCTCGGCAGCGAAGGGCCGCCATGCGCGACGGGCCGGCCGCAACATGCAATTCCATGTGATCTCAATGACATGAACGCAGGAGCCGCGCCCTTCTCTCCGATTGGGGCGATTGCTAATCTGCAGGAAAATATCAGGGAGTGAACCGAGATGCGCCTCAAGGACAAGGTCGCGATCGTGGTCGGCGCCGGGCAAAGCCCCGGCGAAGGCATGGGCAACGGACGCGCCACGGCGCTCACCTTCGCGCGCGAAGGCGCCAAGGTCTTGTGCGTCGATCATCAGCTGGAATCGGCGCAGGAAACGGTTGCGATGATCACGGCGAAGCAAGGCATCGCCGCGGCCTTCAAGGCCGACGTGACCAAGGCTGACGACATCAAGGCGATGATCGCGGACGCCAGTTCGCGGTGGGGCCAGATCGACGTGCTGCACAACAATGTCGGCGTCAGCCTCGCCGGCGGCGATGCCGAATTGCTGCAGCTGACCGAGGAGGCATTCGATCGCGTGGTCGCCATCAATCTGAAGAGCTGCATCCTCGCCGCGAAAGAAGTGATCCCGATCATGCGCGCGCAACGCAGCGGCGCCATCATCAACATCTCCTCGATGGCGGCGATCACCACCTATCCGTATGTCGCCTACAAGGCGACGAAGTCGGCGATGATCGCCTTCACCGAGCAGCTTGCCTACCAGAACGCCGAATACGGCATCCGCGCCAACGTCATCCTCCCCGGGCTGATGAACACGCCGATGGCAGTCGACACCCGCGCTCGCGAATGGTCCAAGACCCGCGCCGAAGTCGAAGCCGAGCGCGACAGCAAGGTGCCGCTGCGCAAGAAGATGGGCACGGGATGGGACGTCGCCAACGCCGCGCTGTTCCTGGCGTCGGACGAGGCGAACTTCATCACCGGCGTGACGCTGCCGGTGGATGGCGGGGCCAGCGTGAGGCGGGGATGATCTTCTCCCTCTCCCCGTTCTTAAGGGCAGAGGGTCGGGGTGAGGGGCTGCTTCCGCGGAAACGGTGAGAGCTGGCTTCCTCTCACCGCACACGGGGCGAGGCGAAGAGCGCGCGTCACCGCGCTACGCTTGTCACCCGCCAGATCGTGCCGTTGCCGTCTTCCGACAGCAGCAGCGATCCGTCCTTCGTCACCGCGACTCCCACCGGCCTGCCCCACACTTCGCTGTCGTTCACAACGAACCCCGTGACGAAATCCTCGTACTCGCCGGTCGGCCTGCCGTCCTTCATCCTGATGCGGATCAGCTTGTAGCCGGTGCGCTTCGACCTATTCCAGGAGCCGTGCTGAGCGGCGAAAGCATCGCCCTGGTATTCGGACGGAAACTGCGTGCCCTGATAGAAGGTCATGCCGAGCGAGGCCGAATGCGGCTGGATCAGCACATCCGGCACCGTCACCTTGTCCTTGAGGTCCGGCCGCGCGCCGGAATGGCGCGGGTCTTCGTTGTTGCCGATATAGAACCACGGCCAGCCGTAGAAGCCGCCCTCCTTCACGCTGGTCACGTAGTCGGGCACGAGATCGTCGCCAAGGCCATCGCGTTCGTTGTTCGAGCACCAGGGCACACCGCTCTGCGGCTGGATCGCGAGGCCGACGCAATTGCGGATGCCGGTGGCGTAGATCTTGCGCTCCTTGCCGTCGGGGGTGAAAGCGAGCACGGCGGCGCGCTCGGTTTCGCTCGCCCATGTGGCGCCGAGCGGTTGCGCCTTCGACCACGCCTCCAGTCCGCCCGGCGGCGTGCCCATGCCTTCGGCGACGTTGCTGAGCGAGCCGACCGAGACCAGCATGCGTTTGTTGTCGGGCGTGAAGACGATGTCGCGGGTGGAATGGCCGCCGTCATGCGGCAGGCTCGCCACGATCGTCTCCGCCTTGCCGCGCGCCTTGAGATCGCCGGCCTGGTAGGGAAAGCGGACGACGCTGTCGGTGTTGGCGACGTAGACCCATTGGGGATTGTCGCCATTCGGAAAGAAGGCGATGCCGAAGGGTTGCCGCAGCCCGCTGGCAAACACCTCGTTGCTCGCGACCTTGCCGCCCTCACCTGCGCGCAGCACGCGGATGGTGCCGGCCCGCGTCTCCGCAACGAAGACATCGCCGTTCGGCGCGACCCTGATGATGCGCGGCGCGCGCAGACCCTCGGCGAAGAGTTCGATCCTGAAGCCGGCCGGCACCTGAGGCTCCGCGTCCGGCGAACGTGGCACCACACGCGACGAGCTCGCGACCGACCGCGTCGCGCCGGGCCTGACCAGATCCTGCGGCCGGATCAACCTGACCGTGCCGGGCTTATCCGCCCGCCAATCGCCATAGGCGTCCTTGCCTTGCAACACCGGTTCGGCCTGCGCGCCGACCGCGATCGCGCCCAGCAGCACTGCGGATATCGCCGCAGACGAAATCCTGCTCTTCACGTCGCCCTTCTCCCCACCTCTAGCTGCCGACCATCAACGCCGATCATCTGCGAACGTTCTACCGCAACTCGGACCTGCCGCATCCCACGTCAGCTCATGCCCGCACGATGTGCATCGGGCGCGCTCCATCGTACTGGAAAACACCGCAGATAGGTGCGACACATTGTAAGGGCGGAAGGCGCGGACATCAAAGCTGCGGCATCGCTGTCGCGACTGATGGGAAGATCATGTGGGGATCCGTCATATCGGAATGGGCGAGCCTGCTGCTCCGCTGGCTGCACGTGGTTGCCGCCATCGCCTGGATCGGCAGTTCCTTCTATTTCATCGCCCTCGATCTGAGCCTCAGGCCCAAAGCCGATCTCCCCAAAGGCGTGCAGGGCGAAGCTTGGCAGGTGCATGGCGGCGGCTTCTACCGGATCATGAAGTATCTGGTCGCGCCTTCCCAGATGCCGGACGAGCTGACCTGGTTCAAATGGGAGGCCTACACCACCTGGCTGTCCGGCTTCGCATTGATGGTGGTGGTGTATTATCTCGAGGCCGATCTGTTCCTGGTCGACAAGTCCATTCTCGACCTCACACCGTTTCAGGCCGGCCTGTTCAGCTTCTGCAGCCTCGCACTGGCCTGGCTACTCTATGAAGCCGCCTGCCGAACCGGACTTGCGCAGCGCGAGCTGCCGTTCGCCATCGGCGGCTATTTGTTCCTGGTCGCGCTCACCTATGCCTTTACCCACGTGCTGAGCGGCCGCGGCGCCTTCAACCAGATCGGCGCGATCATCGGCACCATCATGGTCGCCAACGTCTTCGCGCTCATCATCCCGAACCAGAAGAAGATCGTTGCCAGCCTGATGGCGGGACAGGCGCCGGATCCGAAGCTCGGCAAGGCCAGCAAGGAGCGCTCGGTCCATAACAATTATCTGACGCTCCCCGTGGTCGTGCTGATGATCAGCAATCACTATCCCCTGCTCTATGCCACGCGCTACAACTGGATCATCGTCGCCATCATCCTGGCGCTCGGCCCGGTGATCCGCCATTTCTTCAACGAGCGGCACGCGGGGCGCAAATCGCCGTGGTGGGTCTGGGGCGTCGCGGCAATCGGCGTGATCGCGATCCTCTTCCTCTCCGCGGCCGGCCCGCGCGAGGTCAAGTCCGCCACACTGCCGGCACCGCCGACACTCGCCAATGTCGAGGAGATCGTGATGTCCCGCTGCAGCATGTGCCACGCCGCCGAGCCGGTGTGGGCCGGCATCGTCACCGCGCCGAAGGGCATCCTGCTCGATGCGCCCGAGCACATCCATCGCAACATCCGCCTGATCGGCCGTGTGGCCGCCTGGTCGAATGCCATGCCGCCGGGCAACGTCACCGAGATGACCAGCGAGGAGCGCGCCATCCTCGCCGCTTACATCGAGCGGGCGCGCTAACGCCGTGCGCGGAATGAAATTCCGCATCTCCCGCTGAATTGAAAATGACTTGGCCGCCCATCCGGCGTAGACAGGAGCCATGGCCGCTGCCGCGGCCAAAGGCTCAGCTTGCAAGTGCGGGAAAGAACAGTGGCCCTCAAGAACGTCATCGGTATCGACCACGCCGTCGTCATGGTGAAGGACCTCGACAAGGCCGCCGAAAATTATCGGCAGCTCGGCTTCACCGTGTCCCCGCGCGGCACCCACAGCGTCCACATGGGCACGGGCAATTACACCATCATGTTCGATCCCGACTACATGGAGCTGCTCGGCGTTCTCGCGCCGACCGAACTCAATGTTCCCGCGCGCGCTTTCCTCGACAAGCGGGGCGAAGGCATCGAACGCATTGCCTTCACTGCATTGGATTCCGCCGCGGGCGCCGAGGAGATCCGCGCACGGGGCCTGGAGCCGATCGGCCCGACCGATTTCGAACGGCCGGTGACGCTACCCGATGGCACGGTCTCGGCGGCAAAGTTCCGCACCTTCATGTGGCCGACCGCGGAAGCGCCGGGGGGCGTGCGCATCTTCGCCTGCCAGCACAAGACCCGCGAGACCGTGTGGATCCCCGAATTGATGAAGCACGCGAATGCAGCGAAGCGGATCAGGCAGACGCTGATCGCAACGCCAGAGCCCGCGAAGGAAGCAGCCCATCTCGGTCGCCTGATCGACCGCGAGCCAACGGCCGATCCGGACGGCGCGGTCACCGTGCCCTCCGGGGGCGATCGTGCCGACTTCGTCTATCTGACGCTGGACCAACTCGGCAGACGCTATCCCGGCGTGCCGTTGACCGGGCTCTCTGAACGCGGCGGCGCGGCGCTGGTGCTGGTCAGCAGCGATCTCGCAGCAACCGAAACGGCGCTCGGTTCGGCCGCCATGCGCAGTGGGAACGCGATCTGCGTGCCGCCGGCCAAGGCGAACGGCACCCTGCTCGCCTTCGTTGCTAGCTGACTCAACTGATGCTCAACGCGCGTTGCGAGATCCGATGCGCATAGACCAAAGGCTAGTTCGAGGCACGTTTCGCCGCGGGCGCGCCTTGCTGCCTTGAGGACGTATCTGTCGGTGCGTCGAGGAAAACCACGGAGGTGCCGCGCTTGACGTTCTCGCCGAGCACCCGCGCGTCCCAGTTGGTCAGCCTGACGCAGCCATGAGACGCCGACTTGCTGACCCTGTCGGGCTCGGCCGTTCCGTGAATGCCGTAGCCCTGCGCCGACAGGCCGATCCAATACGATCCCACCGGATTGTTCGGTCCCGGCTTGATGTTGAAGGGTCTCTTTGATTTCACGCCTTTGAACTTGTACTCGGGATTGTAGCGATAGGTCGGCTGCTCATGGGCGGCGGTGACCTTCAGCGTCCCCGTTGGCGTCGGACGATCTGCACTGCCGACTGACGCCGGATAATAAGCGATCAGCCGGCCGGTCTCATCAAACGCCTTGAGCGTTTCGCTCGCTTTGTCGATCTCCACCCGCGCAATACGTGGAAGCTCCCGTCGCGCCGGAACGTTGGCCACGACGATGGTCTCGCCCACCTTGTCGAAGGCTTTCCTGGGATTGAGCGCCTTCAACAGCTCCTCGCTCATGTGAAATTTTTCCGCGAGCCCTTCGAGCGGACTGGTGTAGCTCAGCGCCTCCAGCGACTTCATCTCCTCGAGCTTCGTCGGCAGCTTCTTGAGGAACGGCCCCTTCACATCTGCATCGGTGATTTTGTAGTCGACGAGGACAGGCCCCTCGCTCGCCGCATTCAGCTTGTCCCAGAGTTCGGGGGCGACCGTCTTGTCGAAGCCGAGACCGTTCTGCTCGGCGAACGCCTTCAACGCCTTCTGCGCGTTTTCTCCGAACTTGCCATCGATCTGACCGGGAGAGAATTGCGCGCGGTCGAGCAGGATCTGAAGCTTCGCCGCGGGTGCGCTGATCTTGTCCGTGGCCGGCGGCTTTTCGGAGCGCGCCGCATCATTGACAGCTTTCGCATCGAGATTGCCCGCGAGCACCGGGCAGATGAACCACAGCGACATCACCGCGCCAAGCATCCATCGCATCATGATCGTTCGTCCCGATTCACAAATGATGACCCGCAAAACCGCGGACAGTTTCTCCTTGGGAACACCGTAGTAACACCGAAGGAACCGACGAGATCGCAGCTTTGCCGCAATCGGACTGTTAACAGCTTCCTATCGCCGGCGCATCGCTGGCAGTTCACCCCACAGTTCGAGGTTGCCCCAGCAAATGCGATTTGTCGTCGCGGCTTGCGCCGCGTTTCTGATTCTGATGTGCGACCTGAATTCGTCGGCGTCCCGGCAAACATCGATTGTCGATCGCACCGTCCTTGTGAACACTCAGGTCTCGCCACTGGTTCCAGTGGTCGAGCTCTTCCTTGCCAGTGTGCAGGCCATCGAGGTCGCCAACGCTCGTGCAGCGCATGAGCAGGTGATCGAGCCGCCACGCGCGATCGAGCCTGTCGTCGAGACGACTCTTTCACCGACGGACAAATTCTGTCATGCGCTCCGCGAAGCCGCCGAGACAAGCGGGATTCCGGTGCCGTTCTTCGCGCGCCTGATCTGGCAGGAGAGCCGCTTCAAATCCCACGAAGTCAGCCACGCCGGCGCGCAGGGCGTCGCGCAGTTCATGCCGGAGACCGCCGCCGAGGTCGGCCTCGACGATCCCTTCGATCCGATGAAGGCGCTGCCGGCATCGGCAAAATTCCTGCGAAAGCTGCGCGACGATTTCGGCAATCTCGGCCTTGCCGCAGCCGCTTACAACGCCGGCCCCGGCCGCATCCAGAAGTGGCTCGCCAAACAGAGCGGGCTGCCGCGCGAGACGCGCGACTATGTGCGCATCATCACGGGCACCAAGGCCGAGGACTGGACCGAACGCGCCGAAGCGCTTGCGATCCGGATCGACCTGCCGCGCGAAGCGCCGTGTGAAGGGATCGGCAGTCTTTCGAAGGCCAAGGACGTCGCCTGGGTTCCGGTCAACCTGACGCCTTCGGTGGCGACCATCATCCGCAAGTCCGATCAGCTTGCCGCGCGCCAGACCACGAGCGCTGCGCGGAAGCGGTTCGCATCGCTGCTTCGGAAGAATGCCACGGCCTCCGGCAAGGCGCGCAACATGATCGCAGCACGCGCTGCCGGAAAGAGCGCGAAGGCCCGGGCTGTTCGCCTCGCCTCGCGCGAACGGCCGTCGGGTTAGCATTGGAGCCGCCAGGTCTGGCGGCTCCGATATCCGCTGCTAATCGATCTCCTCGATCACGCGCCGCTCACGCGGCTCGATGACGTAGGTCCGGGTATCGCGGTGGATGTAGCGATATTCCCGCAGGTCCGGTGCATCGCGGTAGACCGTGCTCGGGAATTCCTCCACCTCGACGCTCTCGGGAAGACGGTCACCGACGCGGATCTCACTGCGCGCGGTGCTGCCGGTGGTCCGCACTTCCTTGCGCCCCTCGGTGCGGGTTTTCGCATGCTTCCGGATGGCGTCGCGATCACGATCGGAGAACTTGCTGGCGCTGCGCTCGCGTGTGGTCGTCGTCGTTGCCGTGGACTGTCCCGAATAGGGCAGCACCGTCACGATCTTGTATGTGGCGGGATCGACCACGACGATCTCATTCTTCACCAGCGCGAAGCTGTAGCCGCGATATTGCGGCACGATCTCGACGACGTCAGGCGGCAGTGTCGACAGATGCACGTCGCGCGGCACCACCGTGCCGACATTCAGCGAGAAACTCACATTGGTCACGGGCCGGACGTTCAGGCGCGAGATCGAGGTGCTGATCCTGGTCTCCTGCTGCTTGTTGAGGTTGACGTCGGTCTGTGCAGCCGCCTGTGAGTTGGTTCCGGTCCGTTCACCCTGGGCCTGATTGCTGGTTGGCGCATTCGGGGTCTGCTGGGCCTGGTTGGTTCCGGAGGCAGCTGGCGCCTGCTGAGCCTGATTGCTGTTGGCCGGCGGCGGATTGGATTGATCCTGCGCCTGGTTCGTGTTCGCGGGCGGAGGGTTAGCGCCCTGCTGGGTCGCGGGCGGGTTACCGGTCGTGTTCGAGCTAGCGGTGCCGCTCTGCGGCCGCGATGTGTCCGAGCTGTTCGCCGCGTTGTTGGAGGTGCCGGAGCCGGAATTGGCGGTCCCGGTGTTCTGCGTATTCTGCGCAGAAGTTCCCGTCGCGGGTGATTGCTGCGGCTGCGATGTGGTCTGCTGCGAGGCAGATGGCGAAGTCGTCGACGGCGCCGTGGAATTCGATTGGGATTGCGGGGTCTGCTCGGGCCTGGTCGTCGTGCTCGGCGATTGCGCATAAGCGGCGTTCGCCAGCACCAGCCCTAATGCGGTGGTTGCCAACAGGCGGATCATGGTTCACTCCCTTCCATCAAATGAAACTTGGGCTACTAACCTGCGCTGGAACGCCAAGTTCCACTTTTTCCCGATCCAAACGCCGCCTGTGCGGAACCTGCAATGCCATCGAAGAGTGCCGGCATCCTCGCCTATCGGAAGCAGGAAAGGCTCGAGGTTCTCCTCGTTCATCCAGGCGGGCCGTTCTGGCGCACCAAGGATCTCGGCGCCTGGTCGATCCCGAAGGGCGAGTATGCGGATGAGGAAGATGCGGAGATCGCCGCGCGGCGGGAGCTTGCCGAAGAGCTCGGGCTTGAGCTGACCGTCCCGCTGATGGCGCTCGATCAAATCAAGCAGCGCGGGGGCAAGCGCGTCACCGCGTTTGCCGCCGAATTCGACTTCGACACCAGCAGCATCCGCAGCAACACATTCGAGATGGAATGGCCGCCACGCAGCGGCAAGCGCCAGGTGTTCCCGGAGGTCGACCGTGCCGAATGGTTCACGCTCGAAGTGGCACGGGAGAGGATCAACGCTGGACAGCGCCCGCTGCTTGATCGGCTGGCGCAGCTCGTCGGCGTCGAATAGGCGCGCCGTTCTTGCCCTTGCGCGCCTACTCCGCCTTGATGTTCGCGGCGGCGACGACCTCGGCGAGGTCCTTGGTCTCCTTCGCGATCTTGGCGGCGTACTCAGTGGGACCGAGCACCGATACGACGCCTTGCGAGCCGAGCTTCTCCTCGGCCGCCGGATCCTTGGCGGCCGCGACGATCTCCCGGTGCAGCGTCTCCAGGATCGGGGTCGGCGTTGCCTTCGGCATGAAGAAGCCGACCCAGAACGAGATGTCGAAGCCTGGATAGCCGGCTTCCGCCACGGTCGGCACATCAGGCAGCGCCGGCAGCCGCTCGGCCGAGGACACCGCGAGTGCGCGCAGCTTGCCGGCCTTCACCAGCGGCACGGCGGAGAGCGGATCGAACACCGCCAGCACCTCCTGCGCGAGAATGCCGACCTCGGCCGCCGAGCCGCCACGATAGGGCACGTGGATCATCTTGATGCCGGCCTTCTGGCTGAGCAGCTCCATGGCGAGGTGCGCCAGGTTGCCGTTGCCGCCGGAACCATAGGCCAGCGCGCCCGGCGCGGCCTTCGCCGCGGCGACGAGATCGGCGACGGACTTGATGTTCGCCGTCCTGGGATTCTCGGGATTGACGACGAGGACCAGCGGCGCCGACACGACCGTGGTGAGCGGCGCGAAATCGACTTGCGGATCGTAGCGGATGTCCTTGAACAGCGTCTTGTTCAGCGTGATCGTCGACGAGTTGCAGGCCAGGATGGTGTAGCCGTCCGCATCCGCACGGGCCACGCCCTCGGCTGCGATCATGCCGTTGGCGCCGGCGCGGTTCTCGACCACGAAGGGCTGGCCGAGCTTGTTGCTGAGCCGATCAGCGACGATGCGCGCGACGACGTCGACCGGGCCGCCGGCGCTGAAGCCGACCATGATCTTGGCCGGCTGCACCGGATATTTCTGCGCGAGCGCCTCTGTCGTCACGCACAATGCGGCGACAATCGCCAGCAGGCGAAGCGTTCGTTGCATTCGTTCCCTCCCCAGGCCTCACTGCGCCGCTGTGCTTGCTTGTTGGTGCGGCGCCTCGACGGTCATGAATAGCGGTCGCGCGAAAATTCGCAATCGCGTTTGCGCGCCGGCATTCCGCCGCGCGGCACGAGAGAGCGGTTCTCGAACAAAAAGTGCGAAAACAACCCCATGCACAGTAGCCGACCACTGCCAGATCAAGGACTTGCGCGCTGTTTCGGATGTAACGAACTCGCTTTGACTCGTCGGGCAAAACAGTGGCAGAATGACATCATCGCAACAAGCGTCAGCATCCACGCCGGCCGGCCATGGATGTCACGGCTTGGCGCGCGCAAGCCCTTCATCGATATCCCGAAATTCGCATTCGCACGCAACGAGCGAAGGCTCGTTCGCGCGCCTGCGCCGGCAAAGGACAAACGCCATGACGACATCTCCGGACCGCCACGTCGCCTCGCCGCTTGCGGCCGACAATCGCAGCCCTCCCGCCGCACGCCCTCGGATAAAACTCTACAAGCGGCGCATCGCGATCAGCCATGCCGATCCGCAAACCGCCGAGCCGCTGCTGGCCGAGGCGCTCGGTGCCGCCGATCGCGACGCTCTGCACGGCATGTTGAGGCAATTGGCCAAGGCCAGCGCGGTCGCGCAGAAGCCCGATGAAGCCAATCTCGCCTTCATGATCTCGATGATCGGGAGCATCGCGCCGAAGGATTCCATCGAGGCCATGCTGGTGTCTCAGATGGTCTGCATCCATGTGGCGGCCATGCGCTGCGCCTGTCGGCTCGCCTGCACCGACGATCCGGTGCAGCAGGAGAGCGTCACACGCGCATTGACGCGGCTCTCTCGGACTTTTTCCGCTCAGGTCGAGGCGCTCGGCCGTCACCGCAACAACGACGCACGCGCGATCACGGTGCAGAACCTGTCCGTGCAGGACGGCGGACGCGCCATCGTCGGCAACGTCACGCACCATGCAGGCGCGATCGTCGCGCACGCCGGCGCGGCGGATACGGGTGCGGATGCCGGAGTTGCCGCAGGCCACCAGAGCCACCGCGGCAACGACGGTCCCGACGTGGAACACGGCGCCGTCGGATGAGCAGCGATCACGTCCGTAACACCGATGCCATGCAGTCGAGCCCGCGCTGCGGCGCGCGGACGCGCGGCGGGGCAATCTGTCGCGCGCCGGCAATGCACGGCAAGGCACGCTGTCGCATGCATGGCGGCGCCCGGAGATCGGGCGCGCCGAGGGGGAACCAGAATGCGCGGACGCATGGAATGTTCGCAAGCGATGGTATCGCCGAGCGACGGCAGGTTCGGGACTTGCTGGATGACGCTTGGAAGCTGTTGGGCGAGTTGAAGTAAACTGCTTGCGTACTGGCGCGTGGACACACTGACCTGCGGGATCAGCTTCGACCCTGCCTCACGGCGACCATTTGTCGTGCTCCTCGCGGTCGGCCTGTTCGTTGAGACGGTCGGCAATCTCGTCAGCCACCGGCTCGCTTTCCGCATTCGCAAGTGGCTTACCCTTGTTGGTCGTGACGGTGGTCTCGTTGGCTTCAATCGGGAAGTCGTCTGGATGGATCGCAGGCTTTCTCATGTCACAACTTTCCTCATTGCTGCTTGTGTCGATCCTTGGCCCCGCACACCGAGCGCTCGTTCAATCCGAAGCGATCCTCGCCGAATCCGCCCGGCTGGTGCGACCGCCGTCGCTGGTATCCAGACGATAGAGCGCGGCGGACCCGACGGCGAGTACGATGGCGACGACCAGGATCGCGATAGCGTTCATGCGGCTCAAGGGAACCTCCGTGAATTCATCGGACATGTCTCAATCGAGCATAGGCGCGCCGTGTTCCGTGAAGTTTCGATGACCTCGCAGCGTTCGCAACGCGCGAAATACTTGCAGCATCGGAACTTCCCGCGCTGGCGCCAGGTTTTCCTCCGGCAGATGGAAGAGCTCCCATGACCACAGAAACGGAACTGAAATTCCGCGTTGCTCCGCAACAATTGGCGTCGGTGTTGCGCAAGGGCGGCTTGAGCGGGCGGCGCGGCGACCAGTCCGAGCAATCGCTCGTTTCGACCTACTATGATACGCGCAAGCATAAGCTCAAACGCCATGGTTTGACGCTACGCGTCCGCAAGATCGAGGGCCGTTACGTTCAGACCGTGAAAGCGGGCGGCGCGGGCGGCTTGACACGGGGCGAATGGGAGCACGAGGTTTCCGGCGCAACGCCCGACCTGAAAAAGACGAAACATACGCCGCTCCGGGACCTTGCGACCCGAAAGCTTCCTCGCAAGCTGAAGCCCGTCTTCCAGACCGACATCCATCGCACGGCGCAGGCACGACGCGTCCGGAAGAGCCAGATCGAACTTGCGGTCGACCGGGGCCGCATCAGCGCCGGGCGACGGACGCGGGCCGTCGCCGAGCTGGAGCTGGAACTGAAGTCCGGACATATTGCAGATCTGTTCCGGCTTGCACGCGACCTCGAGCGCAAAACGGGGGCAGAGCTCGATCTGCGCTCGAAGGCCGAGCAGGGTTACCTGCTCGTCGCGGGCGCCGGCGGCGCGCAGCATGCCGAGCCGATCGCGCTGAAGGCCGAGCTCTCGCCACACGAGGCGTTCCGCCTCATCGCGCATGCGACGCTGCGGCACGTCGCGGCGAATGCCGATCCGGTGCGCGACATGGACGCCGAAGGAGTTCATCAGATGCGCGTTGGCCTGCGGCGCCTGCGTGCGGCCATTTCGCTGTTCGCCGATATCCTGCCGCGGGCGAGTACCGCGCGGATCAAGGCCGAGCTGAAATGGCTCACGGGCGAACTGGCCCCAGCGCGAGAAATCGACGTGTTCCTGACGGAGAGCATCCAGCCGATCACCGCGCAGGACGTGCCGAAGCGCGGTGCCCGCGCGATCCGCAAGAGGTTAACGCAGGGCGGCTTTCGAGCGTGCACGCCAGGCGATCATGTCGGCGCGTTACCGCCGACTGCTGATCGACGTGGTCGAGTGGATCGAAGGTGGACGACCTCACGTCGGCGACGGCCGCTCGATCGCCACCTACGCAGCGCAGATGCTCGATCGGCGCGTCAGGAAGGCACGCAAGCAGGGCAAGCGTCTGAACGATCTCGAGCCGACTGAGCGCCACAAGCTGCGGATCAGGATCAAGAAGATCCGCTATGCCGTCGAATTCTTCGCAAGCCTCTACGGCGTTCGCGACCGCAAGGAGCTTGCAGCTCTGTCCGACCGGCTCAAGCAGATTCAATCCGCGCTGGGATCGCTGAACGACTTCATGGCGCATCGCGAGCTGGCAACGGAGGCTGCACTGACCGCGCCGCCCGCGCACCGCCGCGCCCAGGCTTTCGCATCGGGCGTCATCGTAGGCCACGAACGCGAGGCCGCCGACGGCCTGATGAAGGACGCAGCAAAGGAGCTGCACCGGTTGCGCCGATTGCGCGCGGTGCCGAACGAGAGAGCGTAGGGGAGCGGCAACCGGATCGGCAGCCGACATGACGCACGCCGCCGCGGCTTAGTCCTTCCGGCCGGCGGCGCCGCCGAGAAACAGCTTCCATGCCTTCTCGAAGTGGAGCTTCCGCTCCTTGGGTGAGGCGAGCGGCTTGTATCCGAACATCGCCAGCGTGGTCGGGCCGACGATGATGCTGTTGATGAGAAAATCGGTCAGGAAATTGACGTCGCCGGAAACGACGTGCCGATCCGCCTGGGCCTTCATGACGGACGTGCGAAGCAACGACATGATGGCGTCCGGCTCGGGCTCGGCCTGGCTTCCGCCGGCAACCAGGCTCTCGCTGGCGGCGGTCCGCTTGAAGGCCACCAGCTCCGGATCGAGATTGATGTCGAGAAGGAGGCTCGTCAGCTCCTTGAGCTGCGCGAGGCTGTTCTGGCTCGACTGCCTCACCTGAAGCTCGGCCAGACGCGCCATGATGCGCCGGCGGCTTCGCTCGAGGACGGCACCGAAGATCGCCCGCTTCGACGGATAGCGCCGGTAGATGGTGTCCTTGCCGGCGCCGCATTCCGAGACGACCCGCTCCATCGACGTCGCGGCGTAGCCGTCCCGGGCGAACAGATCCGCGGCCACCGCAAGGATGCGGTCCTCGATGGCCTGGGCCTCTGCCTTGGTCGGCCGCCCGCCACGGCTTTCCCCGATGCGCCTCTTCGCGCGCTTGGCGGTCTTGACTGCCTGCTTCATGCCTTCCCCTGCACGATCCGGAATCGCTCCTCGACTTTTAATAGTTCTAAATACTCGAAAACGCCAACCTCATAACTGGACAGCTCCGTCCCGTTTTGTTTTAACCCCGTTCGCGAGTTTTGGGTGGGGTGTTGAAATGGAAATGACCGGAGGATCGCAGCGGCTTCTGCGAGGTGCGGCGCTCTTGTTGGGATCGACCGCCTTTCTTGCGCTGGAAGCGCCAGCCTTTGCGCAGAATTCGATGCTGCCGCCGGTGACGGTGGCCGCGCCGCAAGGCCAGCGTGCGGCGCGCAACGTGACTTCGCAGCGCCAGCAAAGCGCCGCGCGGCGCAGCGCCCGGACGCGGACGAATTCCAATGCACCGGCGCCGGCTGCTCCGCTCGCGGCGGGATCGCCGACAGGCCGGCAAGACACGCGAGACCAGATGGCTGCGACCAGCCAGTCGACGGCGACCAAGACCTCCACGCCCGTGCTGGAGACACCGCAATCGGTCACCACGGTGACGCGCCGCCAGATCGACGAGCAGAATCCGCAAACCGTCGGCAATGCCCTGCAATACACGGCCGGCGTCCTCTCCGAACGCGACGCGACCAGCCGCTATGACAGCGTATTCCTGCGCGGCATTGGCGGCTTCGGTACGTCGACCAATTTCGTCAGCTTCCTCGACGGATTGAAGCTGCCGCGCGGGCAGGCCTTCGCAGTGACGTCGATCGACGCATTCCTGCTCGATCGCATCGAAGTCATCAAAGGACCCTCGGCCGTCCTGTACGGACAGATCAGCCCCGGCGGTCTCGTCAATCTGGTCAGCCGCCAGCCGAGCGACATTCCCTATAACGAAGCGCGCATCGAAGGCGGCAGCTACGGCCGCATCCAGGGCGGCATCACGAGCCAGGGCGCATTGGACGCCGCACATCAATGGCTCTACAGCATCAGCGCGATCGGCCGGATGTCCGGCACGCGCTATGACGACGTGGACGAGCGGCGCTTCGGCGTCGCGCCCGCGATCACGTGGCGCCCGGACGCCGATACGCAGCTGACGGTCTCCGGCTTCTACCAGCGCGATCCGAAGGGGGGCTATTTCAACTCGCTCTATCCGCAATCGCTCGCGCCGGCAGCATACCGGCCGTATCTCAACCGCAATCTGAACATCGGCGATCCCGGGTTCGATCGTTTCGACCGCGAGCAGGCGGGCCTCGGCTACGTGTTCGACCGCCGCGTGAACGAAGTCGTGAGCTTCCACTCTGCACTGCGCTACTCGAAGGTCGACACCGACTTCCAGTCGCTGCAAATGGCGGGCGCGCTGACGGCGGCCGGCACGATTCCTCGCGCGGCGATCCGATCCATCGAGAGTGCCGACGGCATCGCCGCCGACAACCGCCTGCGCTTCGACTTCAGGACGTCCGTCGTCGAGCACACCGTGCTCGCCGGCTGGGACCAGCAGAACACGCACAGCTCGTGGCTCTATCAATTCGGCGGCGCGACCTCGCTCGATGTCGTGAACCCAGCCTACTATCAGCCGGTCGGAACGCTGTTCCCGGTCATCAACAACGACCAGTCGTTGTCGCAGACCGGAATCTACGTCCAGGACCAGATGAAGTTCGGCGGCTTCCGCCTCACTCTCGGCACACGGCACGACTGGACCGAGCAGAACACCGACAACCGGATCTCCTCGACGAAGCAGTCGCAGGAGAGCGACAAGCAGACCTATCGCGCCGGCCTGCTTTATCTGTTCGACAACGGCCTTGCCCCCTATGTCAGCTATTCGACCTCGTTCGAGCCGACCATCGGCGTCGGCAGCAATGGCCTGCCCTTCGTGCCCACGACGGGCGAGCAATATCAAGGCGGCCTGAAGTACAAGCCGGCCTTCGCCGACATGCTGTTCACGGCCGCCGTGTTCGATCTGCGCCAGCAGAACACGCTGACACCGTCGGCCGTGCCGGGCCTCAGCGTGCAGCAGGGCGAGATCCGATCGCGCGGCGTCGAGCTGGAGGCGCGTGGCAAGATCACCGAGAACATCGAGATCGTCGCGGCCTCGACCTTCCTCGACACCAAGGTCACGCGGTCAACCGATCTCAGCGCGATCGGCAAGCGTCCCCAAGCGGTGCCCACGCATTTCGAATCGCTCTGGGCCAATTACAGCTTTCTGACCGGCGGCCTCGCCGGCCCGACCATCGGCGGCGGCGTGCGCTCGGTCGGTCCGAGCTATGGCGACGACATCAACAGCCTGGTGTCGCCGGGATATGTCGTGTTCGACGCGGCAGTCCGCTACGACCTCGTCAATCTCGTGCGGGCCTGGAAGGGCGCGGAGGTCTCGCTCAACGTCACCAACCTGTTCGACCAGAGCTACTACACGAGCTGCAGCTCGAACATCTACTGCCAGTTCGGCAATGGCCGCCTCGCGCTCGCCGGCCTGCGCTATCGATGGTGATCGCATGAGGTTGCCCGCATGAGCGCGCGACGGCTGCGGTGGTGGTCGTGGATACACAAATGGAGCAGCCTGATCTGCACGATCTTTGCGCTGCTGCTGTGTCTCACCGGCCTTCCGCTCATTTTCCATGAAGAGCTGGGGCCGAACCCCACGCTCGAGCAGGTCGCCGATCCCCGCGCCCGCGCCTCCGTCGATGCCATGATCGCCCAGGCGCTCGCCGAGCGGCCGGGCGAGATCGTGCCGTATCTGTTCTATGACCGCGAAAAGCCGATCGTGAAGATCCCGACGGCTACCAGCATGACATCTGCCCCGGACACCTTTTTCTACAAGGTGTTCGATATCAGGACCGGCAAGGCGCTCACGACTGGCCAGCCCAATGAGGGCTTCATCTACGTGATGCTGCGGCTTCATGCCGATTTGTTCGCCGGCATCAAGGGCACCCTGTTCCTCGGCGGCATGGGCCTCTTGTTGGTCGTCGCAATCGTCTCCGGCGTGGTGCTGTACGGTCCATTCGCGAGGCGCCTCGGGTTCGGCGAAGTGCGCAGGCAGCACAGCAGCCGGCTGCGTTGGCTCGACCTGCACAATCTGCTCGGCATCATCACGCTGGCCTGGTTCGGTATCGTCTCGCTGACAGGCGTGATCAACACCTTGGCCGCGCCGATCGAGCTGATGTGGCAGTCGAACCAGCTGATGGAAATGGCGGTGCAGAGTCAGGCACGGGAGCATGGAGATCGCCGCGCGTCGGTCGATCTCGTTCTGGCCAAGGTGCGCGCAGCGGTGCCTGGAATGACGGTCACGACCCTCGCCTTTCCGGGCAGCCCGTTTTCCACGCCAAGTCATTACGCAGCGTTCCTGACGGGCAATACTCCGCTGACGAGCCGCATCCTCAAGCCCGCCATCATCGACGCCGCGAGCGGGGAGGTCGTCGCGGTGCGTGACATGCCCTGGTACGCGACAGCCTTGTTCGTCTCGCAGCCGCTGCATTTCGGCGACTACGGCGGCCTGCCGCTGAAAATCATCTGGGCGGCGTTCGATATCGTCACCATCGTCATCCTGATCAGCGGATTGTATCTCTGGCTCGCCAGATGGCGGGCGGGAGGCGCTATCCCGGCTGGCACGAGAACGGCTCCGGCGGAGCTCGTCCGATGACGTCGCGCCGGACGCTCTGGACGGTCCCGGCCTTGCTGGCAATTGTGACGCTGGTCGGTCTCCTCGCCGCGTTGATCGGCGAAGGCGGGATCTGGTGGGCGCTCTCTTGGGCGACGCTGACTGTGCCGTGCGTCTGCAGCTTCTACTATCTCGCTCGGGGCCTGATGCCGCCACGAGCGGACCCCTGACGTCAGGTCTGGTCGCCCCTGCGCCAACCGGGCCTCTCCTGCCATTGGCACCCTCCTCCCGATCATGTAACCCGGCCAAAAGCCTTGCCGGGACGGGACGCTGATGACTGCGGTTGCTACGGATGAAGCGGGACACGCCACCCGCGCTCTGATCTTTGCGCTGCTTGCGCTGGCCTGTGGCCACATGCTCTCGACCTTGCTGCGCACCATTCCCGCGGTTAGCCTCGATCTGATGGCCGCGGACTTCCGCATGGAGCCGCAGGCCCTCGCCAGCCTCACCTCGGTCTATCCCTTTGCCTTTGCGGCCGCCCAGATCCCGGTCGGCGCGGCGATGGATCGCTTTGGCGTGCGCCCGGTGTCGCTCAGCCTGCTCGCGGGAACCGTGATCGGGGCCATCGCGTCGGGGTTTGCGACTGGCCCTGCGAGCTTTGCCCTCGGGCAGGTGCTGCTCGGCGTTGCCACCTCGGGCATGCTGATGTGCCCGATGACGCTGGCGGCCAAGCAATTGTCGGCTAGCCGCTTCGGCCTGTGGTCGGGCGCGATTCTCTCGATCGGCAATATCGGCATGCTGCTGTCGTCGAGCCCGCTCGCCTTCGTGGTGGACGCCTGGGGCTGGCGCGCCGGGTTCTGGCTCTCCGCGGCCGGCGGCGTCGCGGTGGCGCTCGCCGTGTTTGCGCTGGTGCCGCACCAGGCGGCCGAGCACAAGGACGAGTCCTCGCCGTTATCGCAGATGATCGAGGTGCTCAGGCTCGGCCTGTCGCGGCCCTTGCGCGGCTTGATCGCGCTGGCGCTGGTGTCGCTGGCGACCTCGCTGGTGCTGCGCGGCCTGTGGGGCGGACCATGGCTGATGGAGATCAAGGGATTGTCGCGGGTCGAGGCCGGCAACCAGCTCGGCGCCTTCACGCTGGCGATGATCGCAGGTCCGCTGTGCATCGGCATCATCGACCGCAGGCTCGGCCGCCGCCGCGCGCTGGTGGCCGCCACGCACATGGTCGGGGCGCTGGTCCTGGCGCTGATGGCGCTGGGCGCACCGGGCTACGCCGTCTCCATGCTGTTCGGCCTCTCAGTGATGCCGCCGCGATACGACCTCGTGATGTTCGTGCTGATCGGCCTTGCGACCTCCGCCCAGCCGCTGATCTTCGGCATGTCCCGGCAGCTGGTCGATGCGCAGACCGCGGGCAAGGCGCTTGCGGCGGTGAACCTCGCATTCTTCCTCGGCGCGGCCTTGATGCAATCGGTGACCGGCGCGGTGGCGGCACTTGCGGGATTGCCGGCGGTGCTGCTGTTCATGGCTGCCATGCTGGCGCTCGGCGTGCTGATCTTTTTGGCTTACACGTCGCGGAGCCCATAGAAGCGGGCCGTCACCGGCAGCAGTTCAGCGGCCATGACCGCATCGCAGACCTGGCGGGGATATGAACGGTCACTGCGCTGCAAGAACCTTGGATGTCTTCCGGGGTATCCTGTCGACCACGTCCAGCTCACCGGTGTCGACGACACCCTCGTCCTGATGATCGCCTTCCGCGTGTCGATCCGGACTAAGCCATTGCGAGACGCGGTCGAGATAAAGGTAGACCACCGGCGTGGTGAAAAGCGTCAGGACCTGGCTGACCAGGAGACCGCCGACCATGGCGTAGCCGAGCGGTTGACGGAGCTCCGAGCCGGTGCCGTGGCCCAGCATCAGCGGCACGCCGCCCAGCGCCGCCGCCATCGTGGTCATCAGAATTGGACGGAAGCGCAGCAGGCATGCCCGGCGAATGGCTTCGACCGGTGACATGCCCTGATCCCGTTCCGCCACGATCGCAAAGTCGACCAGCATGATGCCGTTCTTCTTGACGATGCCGATCAGCAGAACCAGCCCGATCAGCCCGATCAGGCTGAAGTCGAAGTGGAAAATGAGGAGCGTCGCCAAAGCGCCGACACCGGCCGACGGCAGGGTCGACAGGATCGTCAGAGGGTGGATGTAGCTCTCGTAGAGCACGCCGAGGATGAGATACACCACGATCAGTGCTGCGACGATCAAGAGAGGCACCGAGGAGAGCGACTCCTGGAACGCCTTTGCCGTTCCCTGGAACGTGGACGTGATGGCGGCCGGCACGTTCATCTGCCTTTCCATCGCGTCGATCGCCTGCGTCGCCTCGCCCAGGGCGACATTGGGAGCGAGGTTGAAGGAGATCGTCACCGCCGGAAACTGGCCCTGATGATTGATGGCCAGGGGCCGCACCGGGGCCGTGGTCCACTTCGCGAACGCCGACAACGGCACCTCACCGCCCGTCGTCGGGGAACGCAGATAGATCTGCTCCAGCGTGGACGGATTCTTCTGCAGCGAGGGCAGCACCTCGAGGACGACGTAGTAGGTGGACAACTGCGTGGAATAGGTCGCGATTTCCCGCTGCCCAAACGCATCATACAGCGTCGCATCGATGACGTCGGGGGTGATCCCGAAACGTGCCGCCTGATTGCGGTCGATCGTCAGCGTCAGCGTGGTGCCCGACGTCTGCTGATCCGAAGCGACGTCGCGCAATTCGGGCATCTGCTTCATCTTGTCGAGCAGCCTGGGGGCCCATGTGTTCAGCTGGTCCATGTCGGTCGACTGCAAGGTGAACTGATATTGCGTGCGGGAGGCGCGGCCGCCGACGCGAACGTCCTGCGCCGACTGGAGATAGAGACGCGCGCCCTCAACCTTCGCCGTCTGCGCCTGCAGGCGACGGATGACCTGGTCGGCCGACGCCGTGCGCTCGTCGCGCGGCTTCAAGGTGATGTACATGTTGCCGTCGTTGAGCGTATTGCCGCTGCCGCCCATGCGCATGGCCATGTGGTCGATCGCCGGATCCTTCAGCACGATCGCACCCATCTCCTGCATGTGCTTCGCCATGTCCGCGATCGACACGTCCTGCGACGTTTCGACGATTCCGGTGATCAGCCCGGTATCCTGCTGCGGAAAGAATCCCTTGGGGATGATCACGAACAGGTAGACGGTCAGGGCTATCGTCGCAAAGAACACCATCAGGGTCGCGAAGCGAAAGCGCAGCACGAGGTCGAGGCCGCGTTCATAGCCGTCCACCAGACCCTGGAACATCCGCTCGCTGAGCATGTAGAGCCTGCCGTGATGCTCCTCGTCGTGCGATTTGAGGAAGCGCGAGGCCATCATCGGCGTCAGCGTCAACGACACAAAGGCCGACACGACGATCGTCATCGCGAGCGTCACCGAAAACTCCCGGAACAGACGGCCGATGATGCCGCCCATCAGCAGCAACGGAATCAGGACCGCGATCAGCGAGACGGAGATCGAGATGATCGTGAAGCCGATTTCGCCCGCGCCCTTGACCGCGGCGGCCATCGGCGTCTCGCCTTCCTCGATATACCGGGAGATGTTCTCGAGCATCACGATGGCATCGTCGACCACGAAGCCGACCGCAATGGTGAGGGCCATCAGCGACAGGTTGTCGAGGCTGTAGCCGGCCATCCACATCAATGCGCAGGCGCCGAGCAGCGCGAGCGGCACCGTGATCGACGGAATGATGGTGGCCCACACGCTGCGAAGGAAAACGAAGATCACCATCACGACGAGGCCGATCGTCAGGAGCAGGGTGAACTGCACGTCCTTCACCGCCGCACGGATGGTCTGCGTGCGGTCCGACAACACCTGGATGTCGATGGCAGGCGAGATGCCTGCCTTGAGGTGCGGCAGCTGCTTCATCACATTGTCGACGGTGTCGATGACGTTGGCGCCGGGCTGCTTGAAAATGACCAGAAAGACGCCGGGCTTGCCGTCGGCCCAGCCGTACTGGGTATTGTCCAGCGGCGCGCTGACGGCATGGCCGATGTCGCCGACGCGGACAGGACTGCCGTTGCGATAAGCAATGACGATGTCGTTCCAGGCCTCGGCCTTGGTGAACTGGTCATTGGCGTAGACAGTGTACGTGCGGGTGTCTCCGTTGAGAGTGCCCTTGGGATTGTTGACCGATATCACCGAGAGCGGGGTCCGGATGTCTTCCAGCGACAGGCCTTTGGCGACCAGCTTGGCGGGATCGATCTGGACCCGGATCGACGGCGCCTGCTGCCCACCGACACTGACCTGGCCAACCCCGCCGATGTGGCTGATCGCTTGCGCGAGCTTGGTGTAGGCTTCGTCCGACACCCGGGTCATCGGCAGCGTCTTCGACGTGGCGCCAAGCAGGAGAATGGGCGAGTCCGCCGGATTGACCTTCCTGTAGGTCGGGGTGCTCGGCATCGTCTTGGGCAATTGCCCGCTGGCGGCATTGATGGCGGCAAGCACGTCGGACCCGGCACCGTCGATGTTGCGCGAAAGATCGAACTGCAGAACGATCTGGGTCGAGCTGGTCTGGCTCGACGAGGTCATCTCCGAGACGCCGGGAATCAGCGCGAACTGCGACTCGAGCGGTTGCGCGACCGAGGACGCCATGGTCTCGGGATCCGCGCCGGGAAGACTGGCGGAGACCTGGATGGTGGGGAAGTCGACTTCCGGCAGCGGCGCCACCGGCAATTGCGGATAGGCGATGATCCCGACGAAGAGGATTCCGACCATCAGCAGCGACGTCGCGATGGGCAGGCGAATGAAGGGAGCCGAGATGCCGCCTGCCATGTCAGTCAGCCGATCCGGCCTTGGCCTGGTTTGCGGCGGCGCTCGCATCCATCATCGGCACGGCCGCAGCGACCAGCGGCTTTTCGTCCACCAAGGCGCCTTCGAACAAGCGCGACTGCCCGGCCACCACGATCCTGTCGCCAACGTTCAAGCCTTCGGCCACCACGGCATTCGCATCGCCGCTCTCACCGACCTTGATCGGCCTCACGCTGACCTTGCCATTGCCACCGATCACATACGCGAACAGGCCGGACGGCCCGTGCTGCACGCCGTCCTGCGGCACGACGACCACCTGCTTGAGCGTATCGACCAGCATCCGCGTGTTGACGGACAGGCCGGGCCACAGCGCGTTGTCCTTGTTGTCGAAGCGCGCTTTCAGACCGATCGTCCCGGTCGCCTGGTTCACCGAATTGTCCATGATCGCGAGCCTGCCGTGCGACAATGTCCGCGCCCCGTCCGACGACAGCGCCTCGACGGGCACCTCGCCGGCTTCAAAGGCCTTGGCGATGGCCTGCAGCTGGTCTTCCGGTTCCGTGAACTGCACGGCGATCGGCTGCAGCTGGGCGATGGTGACGATGCCCGTCGTATCCGCGGCATGCACGATGTTGCCGGGATCGACCAGCCGGAAGCCCATGCGTCCGCTGATCGGCGCCTTGATGGAGGTGTAACCGAGATTGGTCTGCGCGTTGTCGATGGCGGCCTGGTCGCCCTTCACCTGCGCCGTCATCTGATCGACCAGCGCCTGCTGGGTATCGAGATTTTGTTGGGTCTCGAATTGCTGTTTCGCGAGCTTCTGAAATCGCTCCAGGTTCAACTGGTCGTTCCTCAGGCTGGCCTCGTCCTGGGCCTTCTTCGCCACGGCCTGCTCCAGGGCCGCGGTAAAGGGGCGTTGATCGATCTGCAGAAGCGGATCGCCCTCCTTGACCATCTGTCCCTGCTTGAAGAACACCTTCGTGATCTGTCCGTCCACACGGCTCCTGACCATCACCGTCTTGAACGGTGAGACGACTCCAAGGCCGTAGATGTGCACGGGAAAGTCGCTCTTCTTCACCTCGAAAGAGGTCACGGGAATCCTGACAGCAGACTGACTGGACACGCTTTGAGCGGCCGCTTCGACCGGCTTGACGCTGCCGAGCAGCTCAGACCACAAGCCGAAGGCCACCGCGGCCAGTGCAAAGATTCCAAACAGCGTAGCGCTGAGCTTCGGTCGCCTTGTCAGATTGATCGCCATCTAACTCTTCGTGCCCGACTTCACATGAACCTGCTGCTTTGAACGAAAAGTATCGCGGACAACATCTCGGCCTCAAAATAACGATTGCGTGCGGCATTCTGTACAATCGGTCATGTTTGATCGTGCGCAGTTTCGAGCACCGATCATTCGAGCGCGCTGATCTTCCGAGTGGCGGAGACATCTAACGGAAGCAAGCAACAGACAGAAACAATATGCACGCGCGCCAACGATTCTCCGCGGCATCACGCCGAATTGCGCCAGCAGCCGAGAGTTTCGGGAACGTCCAGCAAGAGCCGGGCCTATCATCAAAATGTTGATGGCGACGCGAACTGTTGTTTGAAGCGCAAGATGAAAGCCGATCGGCCTGCCCATCTGGGAAATGTCGTACCGTTTCGAAAGCGATCAGAGACCGGCGGAGATCCGGCCGATGATGTGCGGCCCGACGACATTCTTCGCATGCTCGACCTCTCGAAGTTCGAGAAAAAGCGCCGCACTGCGGAGAATGGCGCCAGCATGCGCTTGAACATCGCCGCGATGGTGCTGCTCGGGTTTCTCGTATTCGTCGCGGCCGAAAGTTTCTCCAAACTCGAGCAATCGAATATGTGCTCACACAATTCGGAATGCAGAAATTAGGAACGCAGAAGCAAGCGATTCGCGCCCGGTACGCGCTTGCGCCGGCAGATCGCGACAGCCATCGCCGCATTGGGACCATGCGCGCCCGGCAACGCAGCGCCGTCGCTCATGCGTCGGGGCGAGCTTGCATAACGGGGTACGGCGGGAGATGCTGCCAGGCATCGCATCAAGGGAATGAAGATCCATGCCTGTCGACACCAAAGCCGCCACCGATCGCCTCATGCGCTTCCTGTCCGTGGAAGGCATCACGGGACAGGAGGCGGCGATCGGGCGCGAGCTCACGGCCGCCCTGAAGCAGGCCGGCGTGCCGGCGAAGGCGATCCGGCTCGACGATGCCAACAGCCGCATTCCCGTGCCGACCGAGACCGGCAACCTCATCGTCGACCTTCCCGGCCGAGGCGCGCTGCACAACCAGCCGCGCATCATGTTCATGACCCACATGGACACGGTGCCGCTTTGCGCCGGCGCCAAGCCGAGAAATCCGGCCGCAAGATCGTCAACGAGGCGAAGACCGCGCTCGGCGGCGACAATCGCTGCGGCTGCGGCGTGCTGGTGACGCTGGCCGCCGAGCTCGAAAAGCAAAAGCTCGATCATCCGCCGATCACGCTGCTGTTCTGCGTGCGCGAGGAGAGCGGGCTCTACGGCGCGCGCCACGTCAAGCTGGACGAGCTCGGCTCGCCGGTGATGGCCTTCAACTATGACGGCGGCTCGGCCTCCAACGTCGTCATCGGCGCGGTCGGCGCAGATCGCTGGTCCGTCGAGATCTTCGGCCGCGCCTCGCATGCCGGCGTCGCGCCCGAGCGCGGCATCTCCTCGACCATGATCATGGCGCTCGCGCTCGCCGAGGTGAAGGCCGGCGGCTGGTTCGGCAAGGTGGTGAAGGGCAAGGGCGCGAGCGCGCGGCAAGGCACCAGCAATGTCGGCCCCGTCACCGGCGGCGAAGGCCGCCCCGCGGGCGATGCCACCAATGTCGTCACCGACTACGTGCATGTGCGCGGCGAAAGCCGCAGCCATGACGGTAAATTCTTCAAGGAGATCACCAAGGCCTACAAGGCCGCGTTCGAGACAGCGGCCAAGAAGGTGACCAACGCGCAAGGCAAGTCCGGCAAGGTCAAGTTCAAGGCCGAGACCGACTATTATCCGTTCCGGATGAAGGAGAGCCTGCCCGTGGTCAAACGCGCGATCGAGGCAGTCTCGGCCGTGGGCGGCACTCCGAACGTGCGTGCCGCCAATGGCGGGCTCGACGCCAACTGGATGGTCCGCCACGGCATTCCGACCGTGACCTTCGGCGCCGGCCAGAACGAGGCGCACACGATCGACGAGTGGATCAACCTCGACGAATACGACCGCGCCTGCGCGCTGGCGGTGCAGCTCGCGACGATGCGGTGAGCCAAGGATGTAGGGTGGGTTAGCGGGCGGCTGCGCTAAGCGCAGTCGGCGAGCGTAACCCACCTCTTCTGCTTCCGTGGAGATGAGAAATGGTGGGTTACGCCTTCGGCTAACCCACCCTACGAAACAAAAACAAGAAAGGGAGGCAAACATGCCACGTATCGCGACGATCGAGACCGGATTTTACCGGATTCCCCTTCCCGTCACGCTCTCCGACTCCACCCATGGCGAGATCACCGCATTCGAGCTGATCACCTGTCGCATCCGTGATGCCGACGGCGCCGAGGGCGTTGGCTATACGTACACGGTGGGCCGCAACGGCGGGGCGACGGCCGACATCCTCAAGCGCGAGATCACGCCGCTGGTCGAAGGACGCGAGGCCGACGATACCGAAGCGATCTGGCATCACATCTGGTGGGCGCTGCATTATGGCGGACGCGGCGGGCCAGCGGTGCTGGCGCTCTCCGCGCTCGACATCGCGCTGTGGGATTTGAAAGCGCGGCGCGCCAAGCTGCCGCTGTTCCGCCTGCTCGGCGGGTTCGATTCGGCCGTGCCATGCTATGCCGGCGGCATCGACCTCGATCTCTCCGTCGATGCGCTGCTCGAGCAGACCGACGGCAATCTCGCCAAGGGGTTTCGCGCCATCAAGATGAAGGTCGGCCGGCCCGATTTGAAAGTCGACGTCGCGAAGGTCGCGGCGATGCGGCAGCATCTCGGCGACGGTTTTCCGCTGATGGCGGACGCCAACATGAAATGGACCGTCGAAGAGGCCATCCGCGCCGCCCGCGCCTTCGTCCCCTACGATCTCACCTGGCTGGAGGAGCCGATCATCCCCGACGACGTCGCAGGCCACGCGCGCATCATGCAGGCTGGCGGCGTGCCGATCGCGGCGGGGGAAAATCTGCGCTCGCTGTGGGAGTTCAAGAACTACATCGCATCGGGCGCGGTGTCCTATCCCGAGCCCGACGTCACCAATTGCGGCGGCGTCAGCGCGTTTATGAAAATCGCGCGGCTGGCGGAGGCCTTCAACCTGCCCGTCACCAGCCACGGCGCGCACGACATCACCGTGCACCTGCTCGCGGCCTGCCCGAACCGGTCGTATCTGGAGGCGCACGGTTTTGGGCTCGACAAATATATCGAGCATCCGTTGGTGCTGAAGGACGGCATGGCACTCGCGCCTGACAGGCCCGGTCACGGCATCGGCTTCGACTGGAAGGGGTTGGCGAAGCTGGCGGGGTAGAGGGCGCCGTCATGCCCGGCTTGTCCCGGGCATCCACGCTCTTGCGCGGCAAGCAAGACGTGGATGGCCGGGTCAAGCCCGGCCATGACGACGCGGTTGCACGCGAGGCATTCGCTGGCGCTTGATGCGGCGGCCGAATATTCGGATATGCTGACGGCAAGCCGGCCCTCCTTGCGAAAGAATCCCCAGTCTTGACCCCCGAACTGCACCAGAAACTGACCCAGTGGCGCCGGCACCTGCATGCGCATCCCGAGCTATCGCTGCAGGAAAGGGCCACCGCCGCCTTCGTGCAGGACAGGCTCACCGAGCTCGGCATTCCCTTCGTGGCAGGCGTCGGCGGGCACGGCATCGTCGCGACGTTGACGCGCAGGCATGCGATGAGGCGGGTCGGCCTGCGTGCCGACATGGATGCGCTGGCGATCACCGAGGACACCGGCCTGCCCTACGCCTCGACGACATCAGGCGTGATGCATGCCTGCGGCCATGACGGGCACACCGCTTCGCTGCTCGGCGCGGCAGCGCTGCTCGCCACTGACACCGATTGGAGCGGCACGGTCGATTTCATCTTCCAGCCGGCGGAGGAAGGCTTTGGCGGCTCGCGCGCAATGGTCGCGGCGGGGCTGTTCGACCGCTTTCCGATGGAGCGGGTGTTCGGCTTTCACAACTGGCCGGGCCTGGCCGCCGGCACCATCGCGGTGCATGACGGCGTCGTCATGGCGTCCGGCGGCCGCATCACCATCACCATCGAGGGCCATGCCGGGCACGCCGGCATGCCGCATCTGACCCGCGACCCGGTGGTGGCGGCAGGCCATCTGATCGTGGCGCTGCAATCGATCACCTCGCGCAGCGTCGATCCGCTCGACACCGCCGTGCTGTCACTGTGCACAATCGAAGGCGGCACCGCGCCGAACCAGATCGCCGGGCGCGTGACCATCCGTGGCACGCTGCGGTACCACCGCGACGCGGTCAAGGACATCATCTTCGACGGGATCGAGCGAACCTGCGCCGGGATTGCGACCAGCTTCGGCGTCAAGGTCACACCCGAGATCGTCTGGGGCGTGGGCGTGGTGATCAACACACCGGTCGAAGCCGAGCTTGCCCGCATCGCCGCGGAGAAGGTGCAGGCGCCCGTGCGGCGTGACCTCGCGCCCAGCATGGCCGGCGAGGATTTTGCCTTCTACCTGCAGCAGCGGCCGGGCGCTTTCGTGTGGATCGGTAACGGGCCTTTGCGCGACGGCGCCGAGTTGCACGGCCCGCGCTATGATTTCAACGACGCGATTCTCCCGGTCGCCTCGAGCTGGATGGCCGAGGTCGCCAAGACAGCGCTGGCGTCGAACTAGAGCCGCTTCAGGAAATCTCGCGCGGCAGCTTCCATTCCGGCCGCGGCGTGAACGTCTCGTCCACCTGCGCGACGTGGTAGCCGGCGGGCTGCAGACGGCTGCCGCCCTCCTCGTCCGCAACGGGAACGTCGGTCACCAGCCCCTCGATCAAGGCGGCCTCCCACACCTCCTTCTCGGTGGGAAAGGGGTCGCCGATCTGCTTGTTGCCTTCGAACAGCGCGTACATCGGTTCCGGTCCTGCGTTGATCAAGCTACCGAGCAACGTATCGGCCGCACGGACGTTCCCATCCGGCAAACGACAATGGAGGGCACGTGAACCATGGCGCGCGTTCTGATCGGCACCTCGGGCTGGCACTATGATTCCTGGCGCGGCCCGTTCTTTCCCGAGGGCCTGCCGCTGAAGCAGCAGCTGCGCTATTACGCGGATCAGTTCGACACCACCGAGCTGAACGGCGTGTTCTACCGCACGCCGACGCCGGAGGCGGTGACGGGATGGCGGGAGCAGACCGGCCGCGATTTCGTCTTCGCCTGGAAGGCGTCGAAATTCATCACACATTGGAAGCGCCTGTCGGAGCGTTCAGTCAACAGCCTCGAGCTGCTGGAGGATCGCATCTCGCGGCTCGGCGGCAAGATCGGCCCGATCCTGTTCCAGCTGCCGCCGCAATTCGAGGCGAACGCGGACCGCCTCGCCTCCTTCTTCAAGCTGCTGTCGAGGAAACGGCGCTACAGCTTCGAATTCCGTCATCCGAGCTGGTATCAGCCGCGCATCCTGCGGATGCTGGCCGAGGAGAACATCTCGCTGTGCCTGTCCGACCATCACGATGCGCCCTCGCCGTGGAAGCGCACGGCGGATTTCGTCTATGTGCGCGGGCACGGGCCGAGCGGGCGCTATCATGGGCACTACACCAAGGCCACGCTCGCGCAATGGGCTGGGCGCATCAAATCCTGGAAGCGGCAGGGCTGCGACGTCTACGTCTATTTCGACAACGACCAGAAGAGCGCAGCGCCGGCCGATGCAAGGGCGTTGAAGCAATTGCTGTGACGCGCGGCGGCAGCTCGCCCGCAGCGCATCCTTCGAGACGCCCGCCTGCGGCGGGCCCTCAGGATGAGGCCGGCGCGCGCGGCAACAAATTCGATCGGCAGAAGGTACCGCTTGGCCTCATCTTGAGGCGACCGCTTGGAGCAGGCCAACGCGACGGTGGTCGAGCTCACGAACTCGCTGAATGCGTCGGCTGCCGGGGACGAAGGTTCATCTCTCGACAAACCAGATGGTTGATGCCGTCGTGTCCGACATCAGCTTTGCCTGCCCTCCGAACGCTTCATCGACCGCGATGATTGCTCCGGGGTGAACTGCCGCGAATTTGAATCGTTCGACCGGCACACTGTCGACATCGGGGGATTGCCGCAGCATGTCACGTATCTCAGGGGTCGGCCTCGTCTCGCAATCGTGGCCGCAAATGATCCCGCCGGGCTTCACCTTCGGGAGCCAAGCGGCGATATCCGCCACTACGGTCTTGTACCGGTGATCAGCGTCAACGAAGACCAGGTCGAACGCTGACTCGGCCACGAAGCTTGCGGCATCGCAGCTATCGGCGATCAGAATATCGACGCTCGACGTGTCGCCGATGTTCGATCGAAATGTCGAGAGAACATCGTAATCCTTGACCAGGTCCGAGTGACGCTTGACGCCAAACGATCCCTTCCAGGTGTCAACGCACAAGAGGCGAGCCCCTCTGAGGTCGGACATCTCGCCCAGGAAGGCCTGTGTGCTGCCGTTTCCCAGCCAGCTTCCGACCTCGGCAAGGCGGCACCCAGGCTTTGCGGCGCGTCGAATGAGGCCACGCAGGGCTTCGGCGTCGGCGGCCGAAAAGGCGCAAAAGTCGCCGCGATAGACCGGTTTTGTAGTCATTCTCAGTTCCCCCTCAAAGCGGAGAGAACCTAGTGAAGAACCCCAAGTTGAGCAACTCGCCCGCCGTTCCAAGCAGACTCAACCGACCAGGTTTGGTGGACATTTGAACCTGCGCGAGGTGACATTCTGAAATTGCGCGCTACACGCGTCTTGAAGGGCGAGGCGCGGGCTCACGCTGCCGAACGCTGTGGAATGCCGCCTTGCAGGGTTTCCAGCAGGCGCTGCTCGCGTTCGATCCTGTTACGATAAAGCTGGCGCTCGCTCTCGGTCTTCGCGCTGGCCAGCAGCACGCGATAGTGCTCGATCACTTTCTCGCTGCCGCGGATCAGCAGGTTGCGGACGTCGCTCATCGTTCCGCTCCCATTGCAGCGGATGCCGACGGCATGTTCGGAAGGGTGAACGCGGCGGGGAAGACCTCGGCCGCGAGGGCGTCGAGTGCGGCCTGCTCCTCGGCGAGGCGCCGTTCGATGAACTGACGTTCGATCTCCGACAGCTTGGTCTTCAGCAGGCGCCGATAGCGCTGGAGGTTGTTGCGGTGCGCACGGATGCGGGCCAGATCCTGATCGAGCATCATCGTCACTCCTGACGGTCTTTCACGGTCCTTTTGATTTCGCGGTATCGGAAGAGCGATCTTCCGGGCGGAAAAATATTCACGCCCGTTGCGCTGTCAAGATGCGCCGTTGCCGCTTCTGGCCCCCCGTCCCCGCGCGGCCGGCGCTAGATCACCCCGCCTCGCCGAAGCGCGGCGATCGCAGCCTCGTCATAGCCGAGCTCGGTGAGGACGCGATCGGTGTGCTCGCCGAGCGTCGGCGGACGTGCTGCGATCCCGCCCGGCGTTTCCGACAGGCGGACAGCGGCGCGCGCGACCGGCGCGGGCTTGGGCAGGCCGGGATAGTCAACCTCCTGCATGAAGCCGGCGGCGCGGATGTGCGGATGGTCCAGCGCCTGTTGCGGGCTGAGGACGGGTCCGGTCGGGATCATCGCCTGGCCCAGCGTGTCCACCGCCTCCTGCGTGGTGCGCTCGGCACACCAGCGCGCCATCCGCTCGCTGATGACGGGGCCGTTGTTGCCGCGGCTGATGTCGTCGGCAAAGCGCGGGTCGTTGAACCAAAACTCCTCCTCGCCCATCAGCCGCGCCCAGCGCTTGAACAGTGGATTCCCGGTGACCTGGCACAGCACCCAGCCGTCCTTGGTGCGGTAGATGTCGGCCGGGGCCGAGGTCTGGCCGAGATTGCCCGTGGGCACGCGGTTGACGTCGATGACCGCCTGCTCGATCAGCGTGGCATTGGTGAAGGACAGAGCGGTTGCGAGCAGCGCGCCCTCGACGATCTGCCCGCGCCCGGATTTGCCACGCTCGATCAGCGCAGCCAGCGTTCCGAACGCGCAATGCAGCGCCGTGCCGAAATCGACCCAGTTCACCGCGGCCCGGTACGGCGGATCGCCCGCGCCCGTCATGTAGACCGCACCCGACATCACCTGCCCGACGCCGTCGAAGCCGACGCGGTCGGACCAGGGCCCCGGGCCGCCGAACGCGGTCGCCGTGGTCAGGATGATGTCGGGCTTGATCGCCTTCAGCGAGTCGTAATCGAGTTTCATCGCGCGCAGGGTCTGCGGCGGCAGATTGGCGACGACCACGTCCGCGGTCGCCACCAGGCGGCGCATCACCTCCTGCCCCTCCGTCTTCATCGGATCGAGCGTGATGGATTTCTTGTTGCGATTGACCTGGAGGAACAGCGCGCCCTCGCCGTTCTCGCCGACCGGCGCCACGAAGCGGTCCTCGCTGCCGTCGCGCTTCTCGACGCGGATGATTTCGGCACCGAATTCGGCCAGCAAGGTCGCGCAATAGGGACCCGCGATGTAGCGGCCGAAATCGAGAACGCGGACGCCTTCCAGAACTCCTCCCATCGATCCATTTCCCCCTTGTGTTTTGGTCAAGATTACAGGGACCGCCCGCCGCAGCAAGGCGGCAATGGACATGATGCCCTGCGCGCAGGACGTGAATAGTTTCGGCGGGCGGAAATTCTGCTCTAATGTGCGTCCTATCGGCCCCCAGCGAGAAGCCCGCAGCCATGCCGCAACAATTCGATCGATCCGCAGAAGATCTCGGCAACGCGATCCATTTCGAGCACGTCAACGTCCAGGTCCCGGACCAGCGCCTCGCCACGCTGTTCTACGTCGCCGGGCTCGGGCTCACCCGCGATCCCTATCTGATGGTCTCCGACACCAACATGTGGATCAACGCCGGACGGAGCCAGTTCCATCTGCCGAGCGGCAAGCCGCAAGTGCTGCGCGGCCATATCGGGCTCGTCATCGCTGGGCGCGAGGCGCTGCTGGCGCGGCTCGCATCGGTCGCGAAGAAGCTCGAAGGCACGGCCTTCGCATTCACCGCCCATAACGATCATGTCGAGGCGACCTGCCCGTGGGGCAACCGCCTGCGCTGCTACGAGCCGGACGCCGCGCGCTTCGGGCGCATCGCGCTCGGCATTCCCTATGTCGAGTTCGACGTGCCGGTGGGTTCGGCCGCCGGCATCTGCGCGTTCTATCCGGAAATCATGGGCATGCCCGCGCGTTTGCTGGACGGCGACGGCAGGGTTGCCGCAGTGAAGACGGGCCGCGACCAGCACCTGCTGTTTCGCGAGACCGACCGGCCGCCGGGCGACTATGACGGTCACCACGTGCAGATGTACATCACGGATTTCTCCGGCCCCTACCGCAAGCTCCTCGCGCGCGACCTGATCTCCCGCGAGGACAATCAATACCAGTACCGGTTCCGCGACATCGTCGAGCTCGACGGCGGCGGGCACCTCTTCACCGTCGAGCACGAGGTGCGCAGCGCCACCCACCCGATGTTCATGCGGCCGATGGTCAACCGCAATCCCGCGATCAACAACCGGAACTATGCGTTCGGTCACGATGACGCATCGTGGGCGATGGGTCCGGACCAGTACGAGGGATAGGCGGCGCGGCCCCTGAGATCGCGACGGGCCGCTCGCCACGGACTTGGCTCACCGCCCCTGGAACACTGCAGGCCGCCGTTCGATGAAGGACTGGATTCCCTCGCGCGCGTCGGCGCTCTTGAGCACGCGGTCTCGGATCGCCGGGATGCAGGCGATCGCGGCCGCCTCGCCCTGCTCGGTGTAGGTCGCGGCCGCCTCTTTGGTCACCTGAATGCCGAGCGGTGCGTTGCGGGCGATGATCGCCGCGATCTCCATGGCGCGGGCGACCTGCTGCCCTGCCGGCACGACCTCCTGGACGAGGCCGATCTCACGGGCGCGCGGCGCGGTGAACTCGTCGCAAAGGAAGAGGTGGTACATGGCATTGCCCCAGCCTGCGCGGGACAGGTAGCGGAAATGCGCGCCGCCCAGGGGGGCGATGCCGCGCTTCGCCTCCATCTGGCAGAATCGGCTGTCGTCAGCGGCCACCACGATGTCGCCGGCCAGCATCAGCTCGATGCCGACGGTGTAGACGATGCCTTGCGTCGCCGTCACGATCGGCTTCTTGCAACGCTTGGTGAGGCCGAAGACGTCGACATTGCCTTCCCTGACGTTCCGCTTCTCCGCGTTCGGCCCGAAGAATTTCGGCATGTCGAGGCCGGCGGTGAAGTCCTTGCCTTCGGCGCAGATCACGCCGACCCGGTAGCCGTTGTTGTCGTGCAGCTCGGTCAAGGCGTCGGACAGCAGATCCATCATCAACGGCGAGAAGGAGTTCTTCTTCGCGGGATTGTCGATGATGATCTTCAGGACGTGATCATGCGCCTCGGTGCGGATCGTGCCTTCGGTGGTCATGCGAGCGCCTCCTGTCTACCTGTCGTTCTTGATGGCAAGTGCGGTTCGAATGGCTGCGGCCCGCTCCGGCGGGAATGCTGCTGCGCCCTCCTGGAGAATGTCGAGGAACGACAGCACGCCGCCGCGTGAACCCCAATTGCCCTCCTCGATGATGCGGAAATTGACCCACCAGCTCGGAGACGGCTGCTTCATCTCGCAAGCATCGGCGAGCGCCCTCAGCACATTGCGAATGACGGTGGCCCGGTCCTCGCGGGTCCAGCAGCAGTCCATCACGACGACATCCACCACCATGACGTCGCTCGGCTGATCCGACAGCAACTCTCCGCCATGCGCGATCATGTCGAGCGGCCGCTCGAGGAAATGCACCTGGTAACCTCGCCGCGCCTGGGGAACGAGCCGGCCGACCTCGGGCACCAGCACGGCATCCGTCAGCGTCTTTGCCAGCACCCGGCGCTGCTGGCCGCTCAATCGTCCCTGCGGGGTCATCACATGGATAAAAGTCATCTCGATCTCTCCGGGCTGACTATGTCACGTGACATAGACCCACGCGGCGCTGGCTATGTCAACTGTCATATTGTAGCCTCGGGTGACGAGGTGCCTGATGACGTCCGAGACGAGAGCGAAAATGGTGGCCGGGGCCGCCGACCTGATGAGCCGCCGCGGGGTGAATGCGACGAGCGTGCGGGAAGTCGTGCGTCACACCGGCACGCCGCGCGGATCGATCAGCCATCATTTCCCCGGGGGCAAACGGCAGCTGATCGAAGATGCCATCGTCTTTGCGGGCGCCCAGGTCAGCGGTCCGCTGCGGCATCTCACCAGCGAACGGGGCGCCATGGCCGGCCTGCGCGCCTTCATCACGCTTTGGAAGAGGACGCTGGAGCAGACGAACTACCAGGCCGGATGTCCGATCCTGGCAGTCGCCGTCGAGGAATATGTCAGCGACCCCTCCGATCAGGAAACCGCCGGCGCACAGGCGATCCAGCATCATCTGCTCGATCTCGCTCAGGGCATCTTTGCGGACTGGCAGCAGATCCTGTCCAATGCGCTGAAGCAGGAAGGCCTCACCGCCGCGCGCGCACGGCGGCTTGCCACGCTGATCGTCGCATCGGTCGAAGGTACGGTCGCGATGTGCAGGGCTGCGCGCAGCGCCCAGCCCCTGGAGGAGGTCAGCCACGAGCTCGAGCTTCTGCTGAAGAGCGCAATCGACAAGCCATAGCGTTGAGAAGCGAGAGCCGCGGACGTCAACGTCGTGCTTCGGTCGGGTCTGGCGATATCGTCGCGCTGCACGTCCGACTTACTGTTTTCTGGAATTGTTCGTTCGATCAGATCACGCGTATGTCACCGTCACGCTGCCGAAAGGACCGAAATCAGCGACGAACGTCTCGCCGGCCTTCGGTCTCAACATTCCCGTCAACGTACCGGTGCTGATCATCTGTCCCGCCTTCAGGCCGATGCCGGTGCGCGAGAGTTCGTTGGCGAGCCATGTCACGGGTACGATCGGATGATCCAGCGCGATCGCCGCGCTGCCTTTCCGCCGCAGTATCCCGTTGCAGGTCAGCACGACTTCCTGGCCGGCAATATCGCGCTCCCGCCAGTTCTCGATCGGCGGCCCATAGGCAATCGTCCCGCTGCCGGCTCCGTCCGCAAGGATGGCGGGCAGCGGAGGAAACGCGGCGTCATGGACGAAGCGGCACTCGGCCAGCTCCACGCCCGGATGCAGCGAAGCGACGGCCTCCTCGACCTCCGCGATGCTGTAAGGCGCCTCCCGCGGCGGGAGATCGGCGCCGAGCCGCGCCTGGTATTCGACTTCCGGAATGGGACTGCACTGGCGCGCATGTTCGACCGTCACCGGCGCTGTCTTGATGCGCGGAGCGTAGACCCGGCCGTAGATCGGCGAGTCCGTGCGCAGCTCGCGCTGCAGCCCTTCCTTCATGGCCGCAATCTTCCAGCCCGCGACCGTCCGGCCGAGTTCCTCCTCGACCATGCGCGCGACGCGATAGGCGGTCGGCTTGTCCGGCGGCACGAGGCGCTGGTCGAGGCCGCTCTGCTGGCGTCCTTCGCGGCGCAGGGTTGCGAGCAGGCGAGCAAGCTCACGTTGGGTCGGCTGATCCATTGTCGTCACCTCACGATGTTCGGGTATGGCTTGACAGCCCTCCACGCAAACGACTTCTTGGGCGGGCGCCTTGAGCGAAACTCAAGGCGCGGTCATCCCGCAGGGCGCACGATCATGGCTTCACGTCGACTTCCTCCACTGCATGCCGTGCGGGCATTCGAAGCGGCCGCACGACATCTGTCGATCACGCGCGCCGCCGACGAGCTGAACGTCACGGTCGGCGCCGTCAGCCGGCACGTCCGTGCGCTCGAAGTGCGCATGGGCACCGCGCTGTTCCTGCGGGGATCACGTGGCCTGATCCTGACCTCGGCCGGCAAGGCCTTCGCCGATTCCACCCGCGAGGCCCTCGACCGCATTGCGGATGCCGCCGAAGGCCTGCACTTGCGGCAGTTCAGACGGCTATCCGTCGGCGTCTACGGATTCTTCCTGTCGCGTTTTCTCCTGCCGATCTGGCCGGGGCTCATGGCCGCGCATCCCGAGCTGGAGATCGATCTGCACACCAGCGCCAATCCTGTTGATCTTCTTGCCAGCCGCTACGATGCCGTCATTGCCGTCTCGGACGGACAACCGAGAGCCGGCCTCGTCACCCGGCCGCTGCTGCCGATCGCCACCGTGCCTGTCTGCTCGCCCGGCCTGCTGAAGGATGGCGCGCTCGACTTCACATCCGTTCCGCTGCTGCACAACAGGCCGCGGCCGGACGATTGGCGGCGCTGGCTCGACCACGCGCAGCTCACGAAGGTGCCGGTCCGGGCCGGCAGCAGCTTTGAAAATCTCGGCCTCGCCATCGAAGCTGCGGCCGCCGGGCTCGGCGCGGTCATCGCGATCGAGAGCCTGCTCACGACCGATCTTGCGCAGCTCGATCTCGTCAAGGCACATCACATCGTCCGCCCGACGCGGCGTCACTTCGTGCTCGAATACGAACAGCGCATGGCGGACGACCCCGCCGTCGCCGCATTCGCCACATGGCTGTGCGAAGCTTGCAACCAGCAGAGCACGAAGAAGGCGCCAGCCAGGAAATCCACTCGAAAGAGCGCGCCCGACTGAGCATTGAGTTTCGCTCAAGGGACACCGAAAAAACCTCGTTTGCCAGGCCGAACCGGCTCTGACACAGACGCCGTCATCACGCCCTCACCTGGCCTTCATCGATCGCTTGACCTGGGGACGAGCGCTGCTTCGCGGCCGCGAATTGCCGGCCTTGCTCTTGTCGGCAGGCATCAGATGCCCGAGCGGCAATTGGGACGTCTGCTTCAAGCGATTGAGAACGATGGACGAGCGCACATGCGCAACGCTGTCGTGCGGCAGGAAGACCTCGTTGAGCAGACGTGACAGTGCCTTCAGATCGGTGATCGTCACCTTGATGAGATAGTCCGCCTCACCGGTCAGCGCGTATGCCTCCTGCACCTCCTCCAGGCTCTCGATCAGCTTGAGGAAGCGCCTCGAATTGTCCGGCGAGTGCGTTGCGAGCGTCACCTGCACGAAGACGACGATGCCGAGACCAAGCGCCTCTCCATCGAGATGGGCTTGATAGCTCGCGATCGTGCCGGCATTCTCGAGCGCGGCGCGGCGGCGCGAACATTGCGAGGCCGACAGACCGACAAGATCGGCCAGCTCGAAATTCGACAAGCGGCCGTCGGACTGCAGCGCCTGCAGCAATTTGACGTCGAACTGGTCCATGCGTGATCCTTGCACACAAATGCACTTGTCTGCAAGTTTCACGCATAACTTAGCTTTGTCGAGCAGATTTTGCGGAGATCGTGCAGCGGGCCGGCAGTATATTTCTTGCCGGATCGATACCCTTCCAGGAGCGCGACATTGGGCCCCTTCCCCCACGATGCCCCACCCGCCACGATTTCGGCAGCCAATCCCGCCGGCACCGACGGCTTTGAGTTCGTCGAGTTCGCCCATCCGGAGCCGCAGAAGCTCGCCACGCTGTTCGAGCAGATGGGCTACACCGAGGTTGCCCGGCACAAGACCAAGGACATCTCCGTCTGGCGCCAGGGAAAGATCAATTACGTCCTGAACCGGGAGCCGAATTCCCATGCCGCCCGCTTCGTCGCCGAGCACGGGCCTTGCGCGCCGGGGATGGCGTGGCGCGTCGTCGATGCCAAGCACGCGCTGAAGCGCGTCCTCGAACTCGGTGGCACCGAATACACCGGCAACGACAAGTCACTCGACGTGCCGGCCGTCGTCGGCATCGGCGGATCTCTGCTATACCTTGTCGAGACTTATGGCGCGAAGGGCTCGCCCTATTCAGCCGAATATGACTGGACCGGCGAGGTCGATCCGACACCGAAGGGCGTGGGATTCTATTATCTCGATCACCTCACCCACAATGTCATGCGCGGCAACATGGACACCTGGTACAAGTTCTATAGCCAGACGTTCAATTTCCGCGAGATCCGCTATTTCGACATATCGGGCAAGCTGACCGGCCTGACCTCGCGCGCATTGACGTCACCCTGCGGCAAGATTCGAATCCCGATCAACGAAAGCGCCGACGACAAGAGCCAGATCGAGGAATATCTGCGCCAGTACAAGGGCGAGGGCATCCAGCATATCGCGGTCGGCACCGACGACATCTATGCGGCGACCGACGCCATCGCCGGTCGCGGGCTCGAATTCATGCCAGGCCCGCCCGCGATCTACTACGACAAGTCGTTCGATCGCGTGAAGGACCATACCGAGCCGCTTGAGCGCATGCGCAAGCACGGAATCCTCATCGACGGCGAAGGCGTGGTGAATGGCGGGCAGACCCGCATCCTGCTTCAGATCTTCTCCAAGACCGTGATCGGCCCGATCTTCTTCGAGTTCATCCAGCGGAAGGGCGATGATGGTTTTGGCGAGGGCAACTTCAAGGCCCTGTTCGAGAGCATCGAGGCCGATCAGATCCAGCGCGGCGTGCTGAAGGCGTCCTGAAGGAGGTAGCTATATCCGACGCATGGAAGAGCTATCGCGGCGCTCCGGCCGAAGGTGCCATCCTGTGCGACGCCCATGACATTGGCGAAGGGAGCTTGAAATCCATCAAGTTCGGCCCGGCTGATTTCCCGATCCTGATCGTGAGGTCGGCAGGCACGCTCGCGGCCTATGTCAATGCATGCCCGCATCAGTACCTGCCGCTCGATCATCGCGGCGACAATGTGCTGAGTGCGGACGGTAAAGTGCTTCGTTGCACCAATCATAGCGCCGGATTTCGCGTTCGGGACGGCACCGGCGTCGAGGGACTGGGCCTGAACTGCGCGCTCGATGGTATTCCCATCGTCGTGGACGACGACGGCCAAATTCGCGTGCATGGCGCATCAGCGCATTGATCGGAGATCACGCTTCATCCGCAATCGCGTTGCGCAGCACACCGATGCCCTCCCCCTCCACCTCCACGACATCACCGGGCTTCAGCCAGATCGGCGGATCGAAACGCGCGCCGGCGCCCGTCGGCGTGCCTGTCACGATGACATCGCCGGGAACCAGGGTCGTGAATGTCGAGATGTAGTTGATGATCTTGCGGAAGGAGAAGATCATCCGGCTCGTGCGATCCTGCTGGCGGACTTCGCCGTTGACGCGCGTTTCCAGCTTGATGTCAGCAAGCTGGCTCTCGTCGATATAGGGGATGAGCCAGGGGCCGATCGAACCGGTGCGGTCGAAGTTCTTGCCTTGCGTCACGTTGAACTTGGCGTGCCGCACCCAGTCGCGGATGGTGCCTCGTTGCACAGCGACAGTGCGGCGATATGGTCGAGCGCCTCGCTCTGCGCGATCCTGCGGCCGCCCTTGCCGATGACGATGACGATCTCGCCTTCATAGTCGAGCTGCGGACTCTCGGGGGGACGCAGCAGCGCTTGTTCGTGGCCGGTGAACGAGCGCGGAAAGCGGATGAACAGCGAGGGATTCGAGGGAGCCGCCTGCCCATCCTTGTATTCCTCGTTCCGGTCGGGGAAGTTCACGCCGACGCAGATGATCTTTTCCGGTGCGGGCACCGGAATCTCATAGCGTAAGTCCCCGACAGGAAAATCCACCGCCAACGCGGCGCTTTCCTCGGCCAGCGACATCAGCGCGCCGGCTTCGATCACCTCACGCAACGTGCGCCAACGCTTGCCATGTCGGCCGGACAAGTCGACGACGCCGTGATCGCCCAGGAGCCCGTAGCCGGATGTGCCATTGCGGGTGAAGCTGACGAATCTCGGACGAGACATGGAGCGCCTTTCCTCTCGCATTCAGGGCGAGATGCGAATGCTGGGGTCAGGGGGCGATGATGGGTTGCGCCGCCAACTCGGCGGCGCGCGGCTGAACGCCGGCGAACAGGCTGCCATGCTCGAACCAGGATTTTGGCGCGGGCGCCCCCCACAGCGTCTGCCGCTGCGGGTCCTTCAGGTCCCACTTGATCGGCTCGAGATCGGGATCGACCGTCTGGTAGTCCGAGCAGTAGATTTCGATGCGGTGGCCATCCGGATCGAGGATATAGAGGAAGAAGGCATTCGAGATGCCGTGGCGGCCCGGACCGCGTTCGATGTTGGAGACCCATCCGGTGGTCGCCATGAGGTCGAGCAGATCGATGATGTTGAGCGGGGTCGGCACCCAGAATGCGGTGTGGTGCAGGCGCGGGCCGCGGCCATTGGTAAAGGCGAGATCGTGGACGCCGCCCTTGCGGTGGGTCCAGGCCGCCCAGAGCCGGCCGGTCTCCTCGTCCGCCGTGTACTCCGTCACGCGGAAGCCGATCTCATTGTAGAAGGCGACGGATTCGTCGACGTTGGGCGAGAAGCAGTTGAAGTGATCGATCCGCAGCGGCTTCACGCCCTTGTAGAGGGCGTATTTCTGATGGATCGGCGGCAGCCGGTCCATCCTGGAATAGAACTCGAGCGGAATGCCATGGGGATCGCGGGTGCGGAACGTGCGCGATTGATAGGGACGCTCGACCCATTCGACCGGCAAGTCCTTGCTCCCGAAGAAGTGCACTGCCTTGTCGAGGTCTTCTTCGCCGAACAGCTTGAAGCCGAGATCGCGGGCTTCGACCTTGTCCGACTTTCTCAGGACGATGCAATGGTGGCCGCGCTCTTCCATCGCCCGAAGATAGATCACATCGGAGCTTTCGTCCGTCACCTGCAAGCCGAGCGTGTCGACATAGAAATCCCGCGACCTCGCCAGATCGGTCACGCAGAATTCGACGTGACTGAGACGGACGATATTGAAGGGCGGATAAAGGTTGGGCGCAGGCAAGGCCATCATGTCCTCCTCAGGTCTGTTGCGGAGCGCTTAGCCGCCTAGTTTTTGAATGTTGTGCGCGGTCGTGGCGAACGCAACGTTCTTCGTCTCCATGTAGAAATCGAACGACCAATCGCCGCCGTCCCGGCCGATGCCTGAGCTCTTCACGCCGCCGAACGGCGTCGGCAGATGGCGGACATTCTCCGAATTGACCCAGATCATTCCGGCTTGCAGCCGGTCGGTGAAGCGGAAGGCACGCGTCACATCGGCGGTCCAGAGGTAACCGGTAAGGCCGTACTGGACGTCGTTGGCGAGTGCCAGCGCCTCCGCCTCGTCCTTGAACGGAATCGCCGTCAACACCGGCCCGAAGATTTCCTCCTGTGCGATGCGCATCCGGTTGTTGGCACCAGTGAAGAGCGTCGGGGCGACGTAGCAGCCGCCGCCGGGACCGTCGACCTTGTGGCCGCCGGTGGCGATCGTCGCGCCCTCGGACCTGGCGATCTCCATGTATTCGAGCACCTTCGTCTCGTGAACCGGATGGATCAACGGACCGATGACGGTCTCGGGATCAAGAGGGTGGCCGACTTTGATGCGGCTGGCCTTCTCACCAACGATGGCCGTGAACTTGTCGTAGATGCTGGCCTCGACGAGAAGACGCGAGGACGAGGTGCAGCGTTCGCCGTTCAGAGAGTAGATCATGAACACCGCCGCGTCCGCGGCACGCTCAAGGTCGGCATCGGCGAACACGATCACCGGGTTCTTGCCGCCCAGCTCGAAATGAACGCGCTTCAGCGTATCGGCACCCTGCTTCATGATCATCGATCCGGTGCGGCTTTCGCCGACGAAGCCGATCGCCTTGATCAGCGGATGCTCGGTCAGGGCCTTGCCGGCATCCTCGCCGAATCCGTTCACGAGATTCCAGACGCCCCTGGGCAGGCCGGCCTCCTCCGCGATCTCGATCAGCAGACGCGCCGTCAATGGCGAGAATTCGGCGGGCTTGTGCACGATGGTGCAGCCGGCGGCGAGCGCCGGCGCGATCTTCCACGTCGACAGCATGAAGGGCGTATTCCAGGGCGTGATGATGCCCACCGGACCGATCGGCACGCGGGTCGTGATGTTCACCTGGCCATCGGTGCGAAGCGACTTGCCATCGCGCGCCTCGGGCGCGCGATCGGCATAGAAGCGGAAGTTCTCGGCACCCCGTAGTGCGGCCTTGGCCATGAACTTCAACGATTGGCCGGTATCCATGCATTCGACGAAGGCAATCTCTTCGGCGCGGGCGACGATAGCGTCAGCCACCTTGTGCAACAGCTTCTTTCGCGCGTCGCCGGGCGTTTCGGCCCATTGCGGAAATGCCGCCTGCGCCGCCTTCGCGGCGCGATCGATGTCCGCGGCCTTGCCGTGCGCGACCCCGGCGAGCGGCTTGAGGTCGACCGGAGAGATCGTTTCGAAAGTCGCGTTGTCCGCAGCCGGGATGTCCTCACCGCCGATGCGGTTGAGCACGCCCTTCTCCTTGAAGCGGGCAAGATGACACTCCGCCTTGTCGATATTCTCCTGGAGCTTGGACATGACGGTTCACTCCCTTTGCTTTTGCAGCGCCGCACGCGGGCAGCGACCTCGATTTGTTTTCGCAAAGCCGCGGACCAATGACGCCGCAGCTCACGCGCGTCAATTTTCGGACGCCAACCGATATACTTAACATGTTAAGTATTGTGCCGCGTGTCAAGAACTTTCGCGACAGCGCGGCCTTCGCTCGAGGCAGTTCCCGGGATATCCAACCGTCGGCTCGTTCGAGCAGATGCAGTTGACGCGGTTTGACGATAAGCGGACGCTCACCGGACCACCCTTCGCGGCGGCAATGCGTCGCCGCGCTGCGACCCCGACCGGCGCGGTTTTCGTCAGCAGATTCATAGGGACCGAAGCTTCTGGCTGGGGCGGGAGGGACCCCACCTAGATTTGGGCCACATCGCCGTTGCAGCTACGCACCTGAAAAACCTAACTAAATCAGGCAACACCGGTCCGGTGTGTAGCACCTCAGTGCTGCAGCCTGCAAGCACGGCAGCTGGGCACCATCCCATGGATTGCGCCCGGGCGTCACTCAGGGCTGCACAGGACGGCGCGGAAACGAGAAGGACGGCAGCCCCAAACTGGGTGCAGGCTGGACCTGATCAGTTGCTCGTTCTCCGTGCCCTTCATCGGCCTCGACCGAAGGCACGATGGCCGCCACGTCGGCAGAGACCTCGCCTGGAGCGCCAGCCGGCGGCTCCCCAAGGGGATCGCCCGCATCCTCACCCTTCAACGCGCTCACGCGGTCTCCGAACGTCTTACGCAGGCTGGCAAGCTGCGCTTCGGTCACCCGGCCGACCCATCCGCCATCCCGGCCGTGCCAGTGGAGCCCCGCCGAAACGAGCACCTGGCGCTTCGCCGCCGAGGCGTTGCGCCCGAACTTCACGAAAACCGCTGTATCGTCTTCGCTGACTCGATCTTCCTCAATCAGCCCCTCGGTCAACTTTGACACTCTCGAAACGAGCAGGTCGATCGGCACTTGGCTAAGATCCATGCTTTCAACTGTGGTCCCGATGAGCTCGAGATCTTCACCTTGTTGGATGCGGCCAAATCCGAAATCTCCTGCCCGATGCGGGCGTGATCCCTCTGCAATAGCGCCAACTTTTTGTTGTTGATCTCGATTTCACGTATGAGCGTAGCAGCCTTCTTCATGGAATTCTCCTCCATCCATTCTGCTACGAGACCATGGATGCCGGAAAAACGCCAAGGCTAGAATCTTGTCCGGCGTGCAGGCTTCCGAATTGCCGACACGCTCAATATATTAAGTTGCGAGAAAGGACAGCACCTTGGCAATTCCGTACGTGCGGGCGACACCGATCAGCCTCACCGTCACCGGTGGCGTGACAAAGAGTTTCGCCTATTCGGGCCGCACGATCATGATGGACCCTCGACCCGAGATCGCAGCGTTCGATTACTCAGCGTTGCGAGGGGATCTGGCCCACGTGGAGGTGCTCCTACCGCCCGATGCGCCCGCAATGTACCTCGATCCTGCCGCACTCGCATATGCTCGCGACGTAAAGCAAATTCAAAAGGTGCGGACGCCGCTTTCGCAGCGCGAGCGTCTGCCTCAAATCGTCATGTCGGCGGTTATCGCGCTACCTTCTGCATTCGAGGTATCAGGAGATGAAGCCCTCACGATCGCGCGGAGGATCGCCCTGTATCCGTGCGGATCGCATCGCGTCCCTATCCACATCGCGATCCACAACGCACCAGCTCGGCCGCAAGGTCGGGCAGCCGGTCGAGCCGACCCTCTGCGAAACGATAGTCGATGACAATATTCTGGCCTTCAATCCACCCGCGCTCGCGCAGCCCTTGCCGGAACGTGTCGAGTAGAGGTGGCCTATCGGAAAGTGACGTGACGCCAAGATAGCCTATCCGGGGCGACTTTCCCGCCTGCTGCGCGTGCGACGAGAACGAACAAAGCGCTGCGCTTCCAGTCAATAGGATGAATTCGCGCCGCCTCATGGTCCGCCCCAGGCTCAGGTGGCGGTATCGTACCGGCTCAAACTGCGTCCCAAAAGGGGTTAGTAGCGATGGTGGGATGCCCGCTAATGGAATGGTCCGACCGTGCTCCGGCCCTGCCAGCACGAGAAGCTGGCAAGGGGGCTCAAGACAAGGAGCACGCCATAGCCTTCGTTGGGCTGCATGAGTTGGTCGGATCATCTGCCGAAAGCGGACAACTTACACCGCGAGCCAAAGTCGGCCACGGGGCCAAATGCCGACAAGGTGAGGTAGAGGGACTTGTCGGTAAGCCTGAAAGATAAACTTCATCCGGCGCGGCAGTGCCTTTTTACCGGCATATCGTGAAGCAACCGGGACGGCTGCTCGTAGTTAATGGGGTTTAGCTCTGTCCCATTAGGAGATTGAAGAAGTGCCAAATCCTCTTACGCGCAAGCTGGAGCTGTTTGGCGAGCTTCCTGCTGAGGACAGGCGACTTCTTGACGCGGTTGCAACAGGACGACGATCGGTCCCTGCAAAGACCAGCATTATCCAAGAAGGGGATGCGCCAAGCGACGTTCACCTCGTACTCTCCGGTTTCGCCTGTCGCTCCAAGGTGCTTGCAAACGGGCAGCGTCAGATTTTTGCGTATCTTGTTCCAGGCGACTTTTGCGATTTGCACATTTTCATCCTGAAGGCGATGGACCATTCAATTGAGACCCTCTCCCCCTGTGAAATGGTCGCAATTCCTCGTGCCAGAGTTTTGGAACTAACTGGCCGCCCGGCGATTGCTCGTGCGCTGTGGTGGTCGAACCTTGTCGATGAAGCAACCCTAAGGGAGTGGCTGGTAAATCTTGGTCAGCGCGACGCGGTTCAGCGCATCGCTCATCTGTTTTGCGAGCTTCACCTGCGGCTGGCCTCGGTCGGCCTTGTTAGGGACGGCGAATTCTCTCTGCCGATTTCACAATCAGAGCTGGGCGACACGATGGGACTGTCTACCGTTCACGTGAATCGGGCCCTGCAATCCCTGCGACGCCAAGGCCTCATAGGCCTTGAATCACATGTCCTGACCATCCCCGACATTGATCGTCTACGTAAATTCGGCGGCTTCAATCCCAACTATCTGCACCTTGAAGGCGGCAAGACGGATAGGTCTCCAACAGGTGGTGTGCGCCCTGGCTAAGAGGTATCACTATTCTCTTCGAGGGCGCTAAGTTGCTTTCGAAGATCAGCCTCTAGCTCCCGGATCAACTCTGCCGTAGCCCGATCGGAAACTGCCGCGCCATTTCGCGACAGGGCTCCAACTTCTATTCAAGGACTTGCTTGTGCCGCTGACGATTCATGACCGTAATACGCATTGCGTGCGGAAAAGTTGCCGTGTGCGGTCTTATAGACCCTTTAGATTACTCGGAGGCCGTCGCTGTTACGGAGAGTGTAAGGTGAGTTTGACCGCCATCAGGCACCGGGCTGTCGGTCACCCTCATCTGCCACGCTATTCCCCTCCACATATCCGTGGGCCGCTCAGACTTCAGAATTCCGCCTGCGAATGCCACTGCTTCAGCTTTCAAAGCCTCGATGTCATCAGCCTCGGTTCCAACGTCATCGACAAAGTTCTTGCCATTCAAGACATGAAAATAATAGCGGGGCATGGTGCTCCTCCGTCTGGGCGGGGAGCGCTGTCGTGTCTCTCAGTCAGCGGACGCCTGGTAGAAGCCGGTGATAAAGGACAATCCGGGCGCATGGGTCATGTTCCAAGCAATAAGTCCGCGAAGAGCGTCCCGTGGCAAGCCGCGTGTACGAAGGGCTGTCCCTTGCCTCCTAGGCAGATAATTTACCCCTTATAGAGCGTTCGCCGGCCTGCTTTGGGTCATTCGCGACGCGGCCGGGCCAGCAGCAAGTCCGATAATGTCTTTTTGCCGCCGAAGCGGAAGTAAATTCAGAGCATTAGCAGGACCGCGACCGGTCATTGCGGCTTGGTGGCGCTGCCCGAGACGTGATTCAAGCTCCAAAACCGGAGTCTCGAATCATGCGCTACGAACTCAGCGACTACGAATGGACCGCCATCAAACCGATGCTGCCGAACAAACCGCGTGGGGTTCGGCGTGTGAACGACCGTCGCGTGCTCAGTGGCATCTTCTGGGTCCTCCGCTCAGGTGCCCCATGGCGCGACCTGCCTGAGACCTATGGTCCCCGCACCACTTGTTACAGTCGCTTTGTGCGGTGGCGACGGGCGGGCGTCTGGGACCGGATCATGGATGCGCTGGCCGCCGGTCATGATGCGGCGGTGCAGATGATCGACACCTCCGTCGTGCGCGTGCACCAGCACGGAGCGTGTATCTCGGACAACAATCATCCAGCTATGGGTCGCTCGCGAGGAGGCCTCACTAGCAAGATTCACGCGGTGGTGGACACCAATGGCCTGCCGGTCCATCTCGCCCTCACGCCCGGTGAAGCGCATGACAATCGGCTGTGTTCGGTTCTCCTCAGCGCCTTGCTCCCACAAACCATGTTACTCGCGGATCGTGGATACGACGCGGACTGGATCAGGGAGCTTGCCCGCCAGCAAGGAGCATGGGCGAACATTCCGCCGAAACGAAATCGCAAAGACCCGATCTGCTTCAGCCCGTATCTGTATCGCGCGCGCAACTTGATGGAACGGTTCTTCAACAAGATCAAGCAAAGTCGGCGTGTCGCAACCCGATATGACAAACTCGCAGCCAACTATCTGGCGTTCGTCAAGCTCGCATCAATCCGAATGGCTGCGTGCTAATGAGTCCGCGCCTCCTAACACTACTTTGGCAGAAAGTTGATTTTGCCGCGATTTATAGGGTTCCCGAATCAATTTTTCAATGATTTGGGTGGTCGGCTCTTGGAGGGCTGACCATGGCGGGATGGGAAGACGAACTTGAACGCTGGCTGATGCCGTTTTTGGACCGGCTGGGTCGAGCCAAATGAACCCCTCTGCCTCTGCCTGTAGGCAGATGGAGTCTCAGTCTGTTTGTCGGTAATTCTGAAAGATAGACTTCATCCGGCGGCGCGGCAGTGCCTTTTTACCGGCAAATCATGAAGCAACCCGGGCGACTACTGGTAGTTAATAGAGTTTAGCTCTGTCCTATTAGCACTACTTTGGCAGAATTGGTTTGTGCTGCAGTTTTTCACGGATACGTCTTAGTAGGGGCATCGCTGCGATGGCTGCCGTAGGATGAGATCGACGATGGCGTGACGTACTGCGGGCATGGTTGGCTGAGCGGAGGCCCGTTGATTCTTTTTTTTCCGCCCCGCGTGTGCGAGGCGACGGTATTGCAAGAAGGCGTAGGCGATCATGGTCATTAGTGCGTGACGATGAAGACCTTGCCATGATCGCCCTTCGAAGTGATCAAGTCCAAGCTCCTCTTTCAACTGCTGATGCGCCTGCTCGCAGATCCATCGTGCTTTTATGGTGGCGGCCAGTGTGCGCAGATCCGTCGACGCAGGCAGGTTGGCCAGATAGTATTTTTTCTCCCCTGAGTGCCGCGCGGCGAACAGGATGGAAGTGGAGCGTCGACCATGATGAGAGGGCTACGCCGGGCTCGTGACGCAGGGAGGGCGTAGCCCGACCGGAGTTACGAGCCCGGCGTCGGCGCGATCCACAGCGGACCGCGCCGACTGGTGATCGCGGCCGGCTGGTTATGCAAGTGGTTCTTCCGCCAAGAGGAATCACTCGCGTGCCAGGCCGACACATTACCGATCACCAAATGAGGCTCTACATGAAGTACCGTCAGACCGATAGCCCACCCGTGGCCGCCGCCAAGGCTTCGTTCAGCACCTCGACCGCTTACCGGATCGAGAAGGATCGACGCCTTCCGTCGCAGAAGAAGGCTCCCCGCGGCCGTCGCCGGCCAGATCCCTTGGCCCGCGTATTTGAGACAGATATCGCGCCGATGCTGAAGGCCGCCCCCGGTGTGCGGCCGGTCACGATCTTCGAGGAGTTGCTCCGACGCCATCCCGAGCTCGGCGCCGGCATCCGTCGCACGCTGGAGCGCCGGATCCGGGCCTGGCGGGCGATCCACGGCGAGGAGCAGGAGGTCATCTTCCGCCAGACCCACGAACCCGGTCAGCGCGGCCTGTCCGACTTCACCGACATGGGCGAATTGGGTGTCACGATCGCGGGCGTACCGCTCGACCATCGTCTCTATCACTTCCGGCTGGCCTATTCCGGGTTTGAGCACGCCCATGTCGTGCTCGGCGGTGAGAGCTTCGTCGCTCTGGCCGAAGGCCTGCAGAATGCCTTGTGGTCACTCGGTGGGGCGCCACGGGAGCATCGCACCGACAGCCTGTCGGCCGCCTTTTGCAATCTCGACCGCGACGCCAAAGACGATCTGACGCGGCGATACGAAGACCTCTGTGCCCATTACGGCATGCGGCCTTCCCGCAACAATCGTGGCATCGCCCACGAGAACGGGGCGATCGAGAGTTCGCATGGTCATCTCAAGCGAGCGATCGGCGACGCGCTGTTGCTGCGTGGCACCGCCGACTTCGACGATCTAGCTGCCTATCGTGGCTTCATCGATGAGATCGCCAGCCGCCGCAATGCCCGCAACGCCAAGCGGATCGACAGTGAACGTAGCGCACTTCAGGATCTGCCGGACCGCCGCACGTCGGACTATGAAGAGGTGATCGTCCACGTGACGTCGTCCGGCGGCTTCACCTTGCGCAAGGTGTTCTACACGGTGCCGTCGCGCTTGATCGGCCATCGGCTGCGGGTGCGCCTGTATGACGATCACCTCGACGTGTTTGTCGGCGGCACGCATCTCCTCACCTTGCCGCGCGGGCGGCCGCATCCCAATGGCAAGCACGATCAGGTCGTCGATTATCGGCACGTGATCCATTCCTTGCGGCGCAAGCCGATGGCGCTCCTCAACCTGGTCTACCGCGACCAGCTGTTCCCCCGGGAAGCTTACCGCCGAGCCTTCGACGTCTTGCGCAAACGCTTACCGGACAAGAAGGCCTGCCGGATCATGGTCGATCTCCTCGCACTCGCCCATGAGCGCGGTTGCGAGGCCGAACTCGCCAATCAGCTCACGGCTGACCTGAACGACGGCCGGCTGCCCGACCTCAACCGGCTACGTACTCACTTCGCCCCGGATCCCGCCCAGGTGCCGAACGTCGTGGTACGCCTCGCACCGCTCGCCACCTATGAATGCCTCATCGGTACCGCCGAGATCGGAGGCGCCGCATGAGCACAACCAACGTAGTCGACACCGCGCGCCTCAATCTGTTGCTCAACGAGCTGCGGCTGCCCGCCATCAAGGCGCTGTGGCCGCAATTTGCCGAGCAATCCGATAAAGAAGGCTGGCCGGCGGCGCGCTTCCTCGCCACCATTGCCGAGCACGAGATCGCTGAGCGCGGCCGCCGCCGCATCGAGCGCCATCTCGTCGAGGCGCGGCTGCCTACCGGAAAGACCTTTGACAGCTTCGACTTCGAGGCCGTGCCGATGATCTCCAAGGCGCAAATGACCGCACTCGCCGCCGGCGACGGCTGGCTCGGCAAGGGCGCCAATCTGCTGCTGTTTGGTCCGCCCGGTGGAGGCAAGAGCCACTTGGCGGCAGCAATCGGCTTGGCCCTCATCGAGAACGGATGGCGCGTCCTGTTCACCCGCACCACCGATCTCGTGCAGAAGCTCCAGGTGGCTCGCCGCGAGCTCAACCTCGAGGGCGCCATCAACCGCCTCGATCGCTTCGATCTCGTCATCTTGGACGATCTTGCCTATGTCACCAAGGACCAGGCCGAGACCAGTGTGCTGTTCGAGCTCATCAGCGCACGCTACGAGCGACGCTCTTTGCTGATCACCGCCAATCAGCCCTTTGGAGAATGGAACAAGGTCTTTCCGGACCCAGCTATGACCCTCGCGGCGATCGATCGCCTTGTTCACCACGCCACCATCGTCGAGATGAACGTCGAGAGCTATCGCAGGCGGACTGCCCTCGAGCGAAAGCGTGGTCCAGGGCGGCCACCGGAGCACGCGACACAAAAAACGCTCGCTTGATTGACGCTCCGCGACAATCAAAGCAAACAAAACTCTTGCGCGCGACAATCATCGCGGCGATCATCATCGCGCCGCGACACTGACTCGCCATCCTGATCGCCGCGCTCTTCCGACCCAGATCGTCGCGCTATACCCTGAGGCACGTTGCTCGCCAATGAGCCAGGCTTCGTCGCCCGGGAGATGCTGCTGACCCTTATCCCATATCCGCTGCGGAGGTTCCGTCGGCGGTGCGGACACGGACAGCAGCAAATCGGGCTTTCAGTCGACCTTTCGTCCCGCTGCGCCAACTCACGGTTTTCCACCTGGCGCTCGCCAGCATTTGTTCTGCCGCAATCGACAAAATATCTGGTACGTGGTGCTTCCGGGGTTTCCCGCGGACTTTGGTAATCGGCCAAATGAGCTTCACATTGACCGGATACACCTTGAGATGCCGAGGGATGCCGACGGCCCAAGCCAGCCCGCGCTCTGTCAATCCTTGTCGAAACGGTGCGCTGAGCCCGTATCCCGCATCCGCCAGTACACATCCAAAGCGCACGTTAGCTGCAATCGCGCGGTCAATCTCGGCCAAAGCAATTTCCGGCTTGGACCGTGCCGTTCGATGTTCGACCGGCACGCGAGCGCGCTTTAGACGAGACAGGTCGCTAGTCCAGCTGTCAGGCAGAAAGAGACGCAAAGCGATCATCACCGGCACTTCACCTCGCGCAAGCGTCAAAGACACCAGCGTTTGGCAATTTGCCGTTTTGCCAAGAGCCGACGCGTATTGAGCCGCAACACGGACAGATCGCTCCCCCTTTTTCGGCAGTGAGGTGTCATCAATAACCAGCACCGCATCGCTACCGCCGACAAGTCGGTCCGCCTGGTTGAGCAGCTCTGTCTCCAGCGGCGTCGCGTCCCAGACATCCGTCCGCAATGAAATGGTGCAGTTGGTCGTAGTTAGCCCGTGGCAAGGCGCTCCGCCATCGGCTGAACACTCTTACGATCGCCAGGACCGATCAGTCCCGCGACATACAGAGGACACATCCGCTGCCGAGTCTTATGGGGGCGAAACCCTTAACAGGCGCCGATCGGGTCAAAAATTGCCGGCGACCAGATCGTAAGAGCCCCTGGTACCGCGAACGTACACCTTGGCGGCGGCGGCGCATATCAAGTCCCGATTGGAATCGAAAGCGTGGAGAAGGCTCGACTCATCGTAACCGGTATCGGGTTGAATTCGCTTCAGCGCTTCTTCTTCGATGAAAAACGATGCCTCAATGGCGCTATCGTGTCCCCAGAACCGTACGGCACGCCGCGTGCGGTCGTATGAACGGCTATGGTTTGGAAACTCGATCATGTGGCCGGAGCCGATCCGTTGTGGAAAGGTGACTTCCTTGCCTTGCCAGCTCGACGCGATTTACCTTTTGGACGGCCGATCTGCGACCGCCCTTGCGAGCGACGGTGCCAAACCTGGCGCTGGAAGAGCGTTGAGGCGCCGCAAACTCTTAGATGGCTACGTGGAAGGCGAACTACAATCCCGTTCGCCCTGTCACAGCAAATAGTTTCTGCCTGACCTCGCTATTCCGCGGACGGGCACCATATCTTGAATATCACCGCGTGCTTCCCGGCTGTTATCGGTGACTGAGAGCATCGTGCTCCCGCCGCGACCAAAAGGCGGTCAATATGTCAAACATCTCAAGATTCGGACTGCGCGAGTGGCTGGTGCCGCCGGTCGTTCTGCCGATCTTCTTCGCGTTTGTGATCGCTGGTGCGGTGCTCATTCAATGGTAGCCGCCCGCGGGCCGCAGCGGCGCAACTCTCTGAGATCATGAAATTGCATCTCAACGGACAAAGGGATGCGGCAGCGAGACAGGAACCATAGAGGGGCGTGCCGATCATCGGTGCGCACCCACAGCAGCCGTGAGTCTCAATGACGTTCGGTCCATCACGCGTTCCAGCCTTCGTTCTCGTCGTAGAAGACGAGATGGTGCTCCGCAGGCGCGCAGTTGGCATGGTGGAAGACGCCGGCTACACGCCGTTGGAAGCGCTGGATACCGACGAAGCCCTCGCAATCCTGAGCTCCAGATCCGACATCGCGCTCGTTTGCGCCGACATCCAGCTGCCGGGCAGCATAGACGGCATAGGCCTTGCGCACACCGTGCGTAGACGGTGGCCGGCAATCGACCTCATCCTGATGTCCGAGAAATTGAACCCGCCGAGCATCGATCTTCCCCCTTGCAGCGAGTTCTATGGTAAGCCGCTCCAGGCTTGGCAGATCAAAGCTGGTATTCGTAGGATGATTGGCCACGCCCGAGGCGCGTGAGAGGACCCACCATCGTCCGGCTCTCCGCGTCAAGCGGCCAGCGAGCAAGCTCTCACCTCTCGTCGATCGGCGGTACCATGGCGATCTTCCTCGTCCGGCATATCACGACATATCGGTACCGGCGCGCGGTCAGGCTCGGCCGACATCAATTAATGGCACGGCCGCGCGATAGTTTCGACCAGCGACTGATTGATTTCTCGCTCAATGTGACGCCCGAGCCTTCTGAGGTGAGGTGGCTGCACGATGTCTTCGGGAATTGTGTTGCGCAGGTCGAGTTTGGCTGTGACAGCGACAATTTGCGATTCGAGTGTGTCATCAAGGTCGACCACACGCCGGAGAACGCGCCCGACTTCAGAATTGAGGACCACGCGAAGGACCATCCGTTTGCGTATCAGGCGGAGGAGGCGCCCGACCTGGCACCCTATGTTCAGAGATGGTTCTCAGACCCGGAAGACCATCTCGGCAGGTGGCTGGACACGTTTCTCGTGCGCGGGACCAGACGTTCTACCGGACAGGTCCTGATGACCCTCAATGAAGCAATCTCGGATGGCTTCGCCTACGACCGCCGCACGGCGCCAGGAACGCAAAGTCCTTCTACGACACTCGAACGCAGGAAGGGCACCTGCCGGGATTTTGCCGTCTTGATGATTGAAGCTGCACGAAGCCTCGGCTTCGCCGCACGCTTTATCACCGGCTATATCTACGTACCGGATCGCGATGGTCCTGTCTGGCTGGGCGGGGGAGCCACCCATGCCTGGTGCCAGATCTACGTCCCCGGCTCCGGCTGGGTCGAGTTCGATCCGACCAATGGAATCGTCGGAAACCGCGATCTGATCCGCGTGGCGGTGGCCAGAGTCCCAAGCCAGGCCATTCCCCTGTTCGGCACTTATTGGGGAGCTCGTGAGGACGAGCTTGGGATGGATGTGGACGTGAACGTCAAAACAGCGGCGGCTCTGTCGTAATGTCGCTCAATGAAGAGGCAGGAACACGCCCCCCGCCAGCGCGTTGGAACTTCCGAACGCCACGCTCGATAGGCACGATCGAGATCGAAGCAGCCGCGGCAATTTGTCGACTTTGGAGGACGCCGAGTGAAGATCCGGGTCGGCTATGAGATGATCTACGACTTTCCGCAGCACACACCCATGATCATGGTCCTGGGCGTTCATTTCTCTCGGGCATCGGACGTCGTCGTGCCCGATTATCTGACCACCACGCCCTCCGTTGCGATCGTCCCCTATCGTGACGGCTTCGGTAATTGGTGCAGCCGCATCGTTGCTCCAGCCGGTCGAATGCGCCTGGCCGCTGACGGGATCGTTCGCGACACCGGCTTGCCGGACGTCGTTGTGCCCTCGGCTACCCAACACGCGGTCGAGGACTTGCCGGCAGAGACGATCGTATATCTGCTCGGCAGCCGCTATTGCGAAACCGATCATCTGTCCGATGTCGCGTGGAAACTTTTCGGGAAGGTCTCGCCCGGATGGGCCCGTGTTCAGGCGATCTGTGATTTCGTTCACAATCACATTCAATTCGGCTACGAACACGCGCGCGCAACCAAGACGGCCCGGGACGTCTTCAACGAAGGCAAGGGCGTTTGCCGAGACTTCGCGCATCTGGCCATCACGTTCTGTCGCTGCATGAACATTCCCGCCAGATACTGCACCGGCTATCTCGGCGACATCGGCATGCCTCCCCCCTACGCCCCAGGAGACTTCGCGGGATGGTTCGAAGCCTACATCGGCGGACGTTGGTACACATTCGATCCACGCAACAACGTCCCCCGGATTGGACGTGTTCTGATCGCTCAAGGACGTGACGCGGCCGACGTGCCAATTACCCAGACGTTTGGCCCTAACACCTTGGTCAGCTTCAAGGTGTGGACCGACGAGATCCATTCGTGAGCACAGGATGAAGTGAGGCTGAGCCCTGAATCGCTCCAGAGAAATGATCCCGGACTTGCGACTCGACTTGACCGTACGAAAGCGAGTTGAGCTTCTGCCGGAACGAATGTCGGTGGCGCAACTTGGTAAGGACGACCGGATGCAAACGCCCCCCACAGCATCCGAGGAAATGACGGCCTCATTGCGCCCCCACGCTCTGGGGCCGTCGCTTGGGGCGGTCCCTCTAGTCGCGCTCTCTCAGCACAGGCTTCTCGTGCAACACCGCACTCAACAATGAGTTGTGGACTTCGATGTGGCCGTTATAGCTGATGAGCCCCAATCTTCGAAACTTGTTCATGAAATAGCTGACCCGCGATCGTGTCGTTCCGATCATTTCAGCCAACGTCTCCTGATTGATGCTCGCGCTGATCGGCTGCGGACTGCCTTCCTTGCCGAAATTGGCGAGCAGCAACAGCAGGCGAGCCAGCCTCCGTTCGCTGGAATTGAATAGCTGGTCGATCAGGTCCTCCTCGATCCGGCTGTTTCGGGTCAAGAGATACGAAATGAACAGCTGGGAGAATTTCGGCTCTTCACGGATAGCCGACATCATCGCTTCTTTGGTTATCGACGTGATGACGCAATCTTCCATCGCCGTTGTCGTCGCGATCCGCAGAGGATGACCATTCATGCATCCCTCGCCGAAGAACTGACCGGGCTCGAGAATGGCGACGACTGCCTCCTTGCCCTGCTCCGAAACGACCGTCAGCTTGACCTTGCCGCTTTGAATGTAGAACACCGAGTCAGCAGCGTCGCCCTGCTGAAACACATGCTGGTTCTTGCGAAACGTCAGAATGGCTTTGCCGGCGCCCACCTTGCCGAGAAAATGTTGGGGATCGAACGTGTCCTTGGACGGCTTCGCCACGCGTGGACTCCTTTGAATCGACCAAACTTGTTCGCTTCGATCTGCTGCCAGGGAACGGCTTTCTTGACCAAGCGACGAACGGTTGCTCCTTGCCGGCCAGACCTTGCGGCAGCGGCCCTATTGGGCAGAATTTACTCCCTGATTGTTCGCAATTCTAGGGAAGAGCCACTTTCCAAAGGGCGCGGCTCATTGCGCGCCCATCAGCAGGCATTCTCGGGCGAAGCGACGGTCGCCCTGCGCGTGGCACGACTTTACGATGGAGCATGGAAGTATGCCGACCCGGCGGCACGACGCGCTGGTCAATATAGCTCACCATGGAGTTAGGCAGCGCCCGAACTCCTTGCGGGCCCTGCTTTGCACCCCCTCGCTATTCGACGCTTCCATACCCATATCCTGTGTGTCTGATCGGACCATCGGGCCAATTGAGTGCAACGCCCCGCGACAGGCTGCCGGCCTGAATAGGTCGCCGACAACAGGAGGATTCCATGCCACTTGCGCGCTTTCGAATCGATGAAGGACCGCACACGATGGACGGGCTCCGACTCATTGCACGGGATGGCAACAAGCAGGTCGAGGCATTCATGAGCCGGAAGGTGATGGACGTCTGGGCGGAATCCGTCGAGCATCTTGGAGGACGTCAAAGTCTTTTCCGAGATCAATACAATGCGCTTGGCAGACTGAACCTCCCCGCACTCCAACGGATTGTGCGCGCGAAATACGAGCGAGGTGCCGCGTTCAACCGCCAACATCCCTTCGTGGAGGTCCTGTTCTCTGACATTTCCGAAAGTGGCGAGACCTTGGATCTAAGTGAACTGGTTCGAGAAGCATTGCCCCCGGCATTTCATAGGCTGACCTAACATCCTGAAGGCAGGCAACGACCGACGCGTACGCTTCCGGCTCGCCGGATTCAGCACATTTACTTGCGAGTGAGCAATTTTGACCACCAAGGCGACAAGCCAGGCTTCAATATGACTTCCGTAGCTCTCGGTGAGGGAAAGTCAGCGCGCCGCCAGGCCATGGTCGATGTCATGCCGTCACTTCTGCGCAAGCGAACAGACAAAACAATCGGCTACAGCGTCTCGCAGCTCGTTCAACTGCGCCATCAGATGCTCCGGTTTGCTCGGTCGCTCCCCCCAGGACCTGACCGCAATCAGCGGCGGCAGATCGCGTCTTCCTTGCGAAGCCTTGCCAGACGCAAGCTGTGAACCGGCTGTCCCTGATGACGAAGTCAAGCATTGCAAGACAAGATAAAGTTAGGGGCCGCCGGCTCGTTGCCAGCCGTGCCAGGCGCGGTCGACAGCGGGCGATGCGCCTTACATCGGACGAGGAACGTACGGAGCGCAAGCGTCGACGGACAAGAGGCCCGAATCTCGCCCGGGGGGCCTCGACCGCTTCGACCGGCCGAGAAAAGGAGTGGTTCAGATGATGGTGCCAGTGAAAACCGAGGAATTACCTGCGGGCGTGTTCGTGCTGGAGATCGATGGCCAGCCGATCTTAGCGCTCATGGCTGCCACGCTTTTCCAGGCCAGAGAACTCGGCCAGGAGCAATGGCTCCTAGAGGACTTGAAACGAATGACGCTCGGACACAGACCGCTTTGGGATGGGACGTCTCCGATTAGGGTGCGTCGCGCCGATCCAGCAGAAGAAGTGTATTACGTCGACGCGAAGACGGAGAGCGCTGCGGACGACTCGCCTTTGGTCTATCTGGTTCGGCGCGACGATGAAGCGGATGCAAGTGGAGCCGTCACTCGTGGCACATTTCCGCCCAGGAGATGATTTCGAGATGGCGTGGGGTCTCGTCGGTCAAGCGACATTGGGCGCGCCATGACAATGGCTGAGACGTCATCAGTGTGAACAGCAGTCAACTACCGCATCCCAGATGCACCCCCTCGAGATCGAAGATGTGACTTTCGGACGCGGAGTGGATCGACAGTTCGCAGGACGCGCCTCGCGCGTCGCCAGTCGCGGGCTCTGATCTCGCCAGATCATTCCATTGAAGCGCGGCCAGCTTCCCGCTGGAACTGTCCCGGCGTTGGGGCCGTTCGAGATTGCATCAGATGGCTCGAGCGATATCCGGCAGCTGGTGATCTACACGGGTAGGAAATCACGATGTTCCTGATGGTTCTGATCTGGGCGACGCAGAACCGAGACGCTGCCCTGGAGCCAAAGCTCGACGAGTGCTCCTGGCCAGGGCCGCATTGCGCTTAGCAAAGATAGAAAACTGCACGATGATGCGTAAGGGAGGCTTTATGGCAAATGTAACCGAACGGAATAACGTTCACGTTCGTGGCGCGGGCGACCGGGCGATGGTCTTCGCCCACGGCTTCGGGTGCGATCAGAACATGTGGCGGTTCGTGGCTCCGGCGTTCGAAAGGGACTTCAGGACGGTTCTATTCGACCACGTCGGCGCCGGCGGATCCGATCTGTCGGCCTATGACTGGGCCAAGTATTCAACCTTGTCCGGTTACGCCGACGACGTGGTCGAAATCGGCGCCGAGCTAGGTTTGAAGGATTGCGTCTTCGTCGGACATTCCGTCAGCAGCATGATTGGCGTGCTGGCGGCGCGACAAGCGCCAGGCATGTTTGGCAAGCTCGTGCTCATCGGCCCTTCAGCCCGCTACATCGACGACGAAGGATATGTTGGCGGGTTCAGTGCCGAGCAGATCGATGAATTGCTCGCGCTTCTCGAATCCAACCATATGGGTTGGTCAACACAGATGGCGCCGATGATCATGGGCAATCCCGACCGGCCCGAACTCGGTCAGGAGCTCACGAACAGCTTCTGCCGCACGGACCCCGATATTGCCAAAGCGTTCGCCCGTGTGACTTTCACCTCCGACAATCGCAAGGATCTCGCGGAAGTTTCCGTTCCAGTCCTCGTCCTCCAATGTAAGGAGGACATCATCGCCTCCCAGGAGGTCGGCGCGTTTGTTGCCCGCAATATTCCCGACGGCCGGATGATCGTCCTGAATGCGACCGGCCATTGCCCGAACCTCAGCGCGCCCGACCAGGTCATCGCGGCGATGCGAGCTTTCGTCTCGTGAGCACCTCCGGTCCAGACTTCGAGGACATGGTCAACAACGCACCGTGCGGGTACGTCACCCTGCACGCGAACGGCCGTATCGCGCACGTCAACCTGACCTTGCTGGCGTGGAGCGGGCACGCGGCAGACCAGATAGCCGGCAAGCGTTTCACCGATTTCCTGACCATGCCAGGCCGCATCTACTACGAAACTCATATCGCGCCGCTGCTGCGGATGCAGGGCTTCTTCAACGAATTCGCTATCGACATGGTGACCGCTGCCGGTGAGCCGCTCCACATGATCGCCAACGCGAACGAGCGCCGCGATGCGGATGGAAAGCTGCTGCTGATCCGTCTTGCGTTGATCAAGGCGACCGACCGACGGCGCTACGAACAGGAGCTCCTCGCCGGCCGAGAATTGGCCATTGCTGCCGAAAGGGCGACGCAAGAAGTGCTGCTGCTCGAGCACGAAACCTCCGAACTGCGGGAACAGTTCATCGCCGTACTTGGTCACGATCTTCGCAATCCTCTCGCCTCCATCAGCGCTGGCGCGAGACTTCTCGGCCGTACCGTGCAGAATGAGAAGGAGCAGCAGATCGTCGCCATGATGCAGACGACGGTCATGCGCATGGCCTCGATGATCGACAACGTCCTCGACTTTGCACGCGGTCGTCTGGGCGGCGGCATTACCCTGGAATACGATGCGAAAGGACCGCTGGAGCCCGTCCTTGCCCAGGTGATCGACGAACTGAGGCTGGCTTCGCCCGGTCGCGTCATCGAATTCGAGTTTGCCGTCGACGGGCCGGTAAACTGCGATCGCATCCGCATCGGCCAGCTCCTTTCCAACCTGCTCGGCAACGCTGTGACACATGGTGCGGCCGACAAGCCCATCACCGTTCGCGCCGAGACGCAGAATGGATCGTTCGAGCTCTGGGTCGCCAATGCGGGTGAGGCTATTCCGCAAGCCGTGATGGACAAGCTGTTCGAGCCGTTCTTCCGGGGCAAGGCTCGTGCGAGCAAGCAAGGGCTTGGATTGGGACTCTACATCGCCTCTCAGATTGCGAAAGCCCATGGAGGTGCTTTGACCGTCGCATCCACGCCCGCCGAGACCCGCTTCAGTTTCTCGATGCCGCTGGCGTGACTGCACACTGCAATGGCCTCCTTCCAGCGGCCCGGTCGTCAATCTTCTCGGGGAGCACACCGGACTAGCGCGATGCGATTAGGATGAATCGTCATCGCGCTGCAGGTTATTGTTTGAGCATGATCTTCTCGGAAAACCGCTACGCACTTTTCCGGATCATGCTCTAGCCTTCGAGGATGTGCCCCAAAGCCTTGAGCGGGCGTACGCGATCGCTGACGATCTTGAGGATGGCCAACATCGGAACGGCCAGGATCGCGCCAGGCACGCCCCACATCCAGAACCAGAACACCAGCGACAGGATGACCAGCACCGGGTTCAGGGTGAAGCGTCGGGCAAGCAGCAGGGGCGTCAGGGTTTCGCCTTCGACGAGATGGATGCCGAAGTAGAGGGCTGGCGGCAGCAGGGCCCACCACAAGCTGTCGAAGCTCAACATTCCGGCCAGGAGGAACATGACGGTCCCCAGCAGCGGTCCCAGAATTGGAACGTAGTTGAGCAGGAAGGCCGCGGCTCCCCACAGCAAGGGGTCTCCAAGTCCGCAGAAATACATCGCAACGGCCGTTGCGATTCCCACTGCGGCATTCATGGCCGTGATAGTAAGAAGATAGGCGGATATGTCCGCTTCGACCTGCTGGGAGATGTCCACCGCCTGCCTCTTGTCGCGAAAATTCGGGAGGACCTCGACGATGCGTCGTAGAAAGATGTCTCCTGCCACCAGGAGAAAATAGAGCACCAGCACGGTCGTAAACAGGCCGTCGATGACGGCGCGCGTTCCCGCGAAGAGCGCGCCGGTAAGGCCAAGATCCCTGCGGACCGAAACGATTGCACCTTTCCTGTCGGGAGCGTCGGCGACGTGCTCGGCCTGCTGGATGACTTTCTGGAGCGCTTCGATCGGCCGCTTCAGGACGACCAGGTGAGTTTCGAGGCGAGGTAGACCCTCCGGCAATTTCTCCGCCCAGGTCGCGGCAGGTAGCGACAAGGCTGCCACAAAGCCCACGAGCGCTCCCACCACCACCAGGATCGCCAAGAGCGCTCCGATGGCACGGGGGAGACCTATACGGTCGAGCAGATGCACAGCGGGTTGGAGAATGAGCTGCAGCACGAAGGCGAGCACCACGGGCAATATGATCGAGCTTGCCGCATGAACAGCTGCCAGCACCGCCAGGGTTAGCAGACTACCGAGAAAGAACGTCTGCGGACTGGACGGCAGCGGCATTTCGATATCGTCGGCCGCCTGCGGTGGCGAGACAGCCGGTTGCGGCACGCTGACATTCTGCCCTGGGGACGAGGGGGGCTCATGCGGCAACTTTGACAGCGAGACCACGACGCTTTTCTCCATCCCGATACGGGGGCTTGCCCCCGACGGCTGAGTCAGCTTCGCACGGCCGTAAGGGCGCGATGCGGCTGCAGGAGCCTCTAGCCAGACAAGCAGTCGGTGCGGCTGGCGGTTCGGCCGCGGCGGGCCTCTTCGCCAACTGAAGAATAAGGTGCAACACCTGTCCCCGCCGGAGCGTTCCTAGGCGCTCGCGAACCGGTGCGGCGCATTCCCGCCAATATCGGTCGCGGCAGCGGCTTCATCGATGGCCGCCATCAACTGAGTCGTGGCAGACTGTTGGATCATGTGCCCTGCCCCAGCGACGCGGTGCAGCTTGCTGTGAGTGATCTCGCCGTGAAGTCTGACCGATTGCTTGTTGATATCGATGAGGCGATCCTCATCGCCGGCGATGATGATGGTGGGCATCTTGAGTTGGTCGTAGCTCTTCGACGACTCAAATGCAGCGGGGATCATCAACGTTGCCTCCGCCGCGCTGGCACGCATCTGTGACGGTCGCAACGCCAACTCCTTGGGGAAACCGACGAACTTGTCAGGGACTGGCCGCGGACCGAACATCTTTCGCAACATGGAAGGCCACAAGAGGCGGCTGACGATCGGCGAGATCGTGTGACTGATCGCATCGCCCATCCCGGGCATCGAAGACATCGAAGATGCCGCCGCATCAGCACGGACGGTTGGAAAATAGTAGCCTGATGCGAGCACCAAAGCTTCGACAAATGACGGATGTCTTGTTGCCAGCGCAAGAGCGACCGCCGCACCCCACGAATGTCCAAGCACGATCGCCCGCTGAACGCTCAGCCGATCAAGCGCCTTTCTGAACAGATCGGCCTGGGCTTCCGGGGTCCATATCACGTTCCGCGGCCGCGAGCTGTGTCCGAATCCGGGGCGGTCGAATACGATCACCCGAAACCGGTTGGCCGCCAGGTCGATCAAGCCGCTGGATTCAAAATCCTGGATCATGCTGCCGTTGCCGTGCAGGAGCACAAGCGGACGGCCGTTGCCGCGTTCCACGTAGTGCAGTCGGACGCCATCGATCTCCAAGAACTGCCCGCGAGGCGGGTTATCGCGTTCCGCTTTCTTGGCGACTCGCCCATTTACGATCGCCATGGCCCCGAGGAGGGAAGCTGCCCCTGCAAAGGCCGCAAGCGCAGGATGTCGCCGCAAGGGAGTGGTGTAGTCAGATTGGAGCGAGGGCGAGCGTGTTCGCGGGAGTTCCATGTGCAGTACCTCTGGTGGTCTGCACGATGCCTCAGGGAGATTGAGAAATGTTGCAGGCTATCGTCAACCGTCGGTGCCGAGTCTTCGTTCCAAACGTACCTTGGAGCGCTTCGTTGTCGCTGTCGCCGGTCCAGGTCACTCCCAATTAATCGGCCCAGCGCGCTGGGGGCAAGAAATGATCGCGTGGAACATGTGGACGTTGGTCTTGTTCAACCTTGTTACTCTTGCCAAGAAAGCGACTGGATAAATGGCAAACAACAACAGAAGCCCGGATGAGAAGCAGCCCGGCGAAAATCCGGAAGGTAAGTATCACTACAATCCGGGAAATATGGCGGGCAAAAAGCCCGGTGACGCGGAGCAGACTGACGAAAATCGAACGCTCCCGTCTCCGCGCAAAGAGAAGCCCGCCGAATAGGTCCGACAACGCCCGCGACTTTGCCTCTTCGAAGAGCCGCGGAAAGAACCTGAGGACCAACTGAGACACCCTTCCGAGAATCGACTCATCGCAAGACGCGCGTCCCACGATGAGCCATCCCGGGTGGATGGCGCGAGCTGAGGGGTCAGTTATCGCGCCACAGACCAATACGACAACCTCAGGACGGGAGAGTCGTTCCTGTCAGAGCCTGGCGGCGGCAAAGCTTGTGCCCTCTGTCTGCTGTCTGCACTCTGAGACGCAACTCGGCTGCCAGCCCCTGATGCCGGCATAAGTGTTCTTTTGCGGCATGCCGTCGGTCTCAGGGAGCCGCTTGCCACGCTTCTGCGATTCATGGGAGTTCCGATGAAAAAACCAGTTCACTCAGTTGACGAGCCCGAGCCGAAAGCGCCACGTGCCGACAGACCGCCAGCGGACGGATTTGTGGTCATTGTCGACGGGCATTTCAAGTCGAGGTTTGACACAGCGGAAGCTGCGGAATCGTCGGGCCGCACACTTAAATCGACTTACCCGAAGCTCAAGATCGAAATTTACGACGCCGTGACAAAGGTGCGAACCTTCTTGGGCTGAGAAGTCAACGCTCCGGCGGTCCTCATCAGGAGCGAAACGGCCTCTGTGAGGAAAGAGCTCGCGTGCCGGATTTTGCCAGTTCACATTGGTCTTACATGCGGTCGCCCGCGCACAATCCTACGTTTTCGTTCAAGATCTGGATTTTTGGCGGCCACGAGAGGCGGAACGGCCAAGTAGGAAGCGACCGATGCGAACAGGAGTTCGTGAGCGCGATCGACGATATCATCCAAGAAAGTCGTCTTCGCGAACATCACGCGGGCCTCCGCCAGCAATTGGCCGCGAGTCGGCATGTGGGGCAGATGCATGTCCACGCGAGGGTGCCCCTTCAACACAACGTCCCTCGGGAACAAGTCAGTCTGATGGACCGATGATCTGATCGCCAGTGCGATGCCCTCGGGATTGAAACGACGAACAAGTTGCTCGGCTGTCCGCCTGATGACACGAGATCCCAAGCGTTGCTCGTTGCGGAGAACCTGCTCCGGCGGCGTCTTCAAGTTCCAGACGATGCCGAGCCAGGATAAGGCCACCAGAATATAATAAGTTACGTCGATCTCCCACCAGCGAAAGCCTTGCTTGGCGCTGCTTTGGTAGGCGTGATGATTGTTGTGCCACCCCTCGCCCATCGTAAACAGAGCCAGAAGCCAGTTGTTGCGGGAGTTATCACCCGTAACATATCTCTTTTGGCCGTGAACATGTGCAAGGGAGTTGATGCAGAACGTTGCATGATACAGGAGCACGGTGCTCCAGAAGAATCCGACCACGAGTCCTGACCATCCCGCAATGAGGAAGCAAAGACCTGCCGTCACGATCGCAGGCAAAAGCTCGAATTTGTGCAGCCACATCAACTCAGGATACGACGCAAAGTCCGAAATCTTCGTCAAATCGGTCGCATCGTGCTGCCGATCGAAAATCCAGCTGACGTGGCTGTAAACGAAGCCCTTTTGGCTTGGCGAATGCACGTCTTTCTCCGTATCGGAGTAAAGATGGTGATGTCGATGTTTCGCAGCCCACCAAAGTACGCTTTTTTGGGAACTGCTTTGGGCGAGGAACGCAAGAGCGAACTGGAACGTTCGGCTCGTTGAGTAGGCTCGATGCGAGAAGTACCGGTGATACCCAGCAGTGATCGCGAACATGCGTAACCAATATAAGACGATGCACATCGCAACCGCTGGCCACGAGACGCCCGACCATGTCGCCAGGAGGCAACCGGCGTGGATCAGCAGAAACGGAAGGACCTGCGGGTATATGATGTCGTGTTCCTGATCCGCATGAATATGGGTAGACACTCTGACGACCTCAGCGGTTTGGCATGGGGCCCGTCAAGCAGACACATCATCCGCCGCGGACAGGGCCAACGTAAAATAAGTGCGGCCCGTCTCGGGCGAGGGATAGCCATTGACGAGAAGCTTCCAGGATTTGATTTCCCATATGTCGCCCGGCTTCGACTCTCGAAGGACTTCACCCGCCAGCTTTACGGCCTCTTCCTTTGCAGCATTTAGGTCGGCAAGCTCGGTGCCGTGGTGATCGAGACCAGCCTTGCCGTCCATAATGTGAAAATGATAGCGCGGCATGGGACGCTCCTTCATTTTGGCGGGGAGCGCGTGGCATCTCTCAGTCTCCGGATCGCCTGATGGTCACGGGAGATAGGCGACAATACTCGCCATCCCACTCCGTTCCTAGAAGAACCGCTGCTCACGGAACCCGGCTTAAATCGTCAAAAAGGAACAGACTCAGGGACAGCAACGATGCTAATTTGTGGAACTGAATTCGAAGGCTCTTTCAAGTGTCTGCGGCCAATGTAAGGAATACTCACCCGCTGATCCGCAAGCTGGAAACTGTCTTCCCGCTTTCTGACGAAGAGCGGAAGGCGATACTGGCGCTCCCGATCGATCAGAGGGTGATCGAGGCCCATCAGGACATCGTACGCGAGGGGGATCGCCCGAGCCGATCTTTCGTCATTGCCGATGGCGTGGCTTGCGCCTTCAAAATGACAGGCGAGGGCAAGCGCCAGATCCTCGCATTCCACATCACGGGCGACATGCCGGACCTTCAGAGCCTGCACCTGCAGACGCTGGACATCAGCATCGGAACGATCACGGCTTGCAAGGTCGGCTTCATTCAGCACGAGGATCTGCAGCGCCTGTGCGAACGCCAAGCCCGCGTCGCGGCGGCCCTCTGGCGTGAAACACTTATCTATGCGGCGATGTTCCGCGAATGGATCACCAATATCGGACGACGGCAGGCGCTAGGCCGGGCAGCGCATTTTATGTGCGAATATATCGTCCGTGCGCGAGCCATGGGCCTTGTGGAAGATTACTCATGCGAACTGCCGATCACGCAGGAAGAGCTTTCCGATGCCATGGGCCTTTCGATTGTTCACGTCAACCGCGTGCTCCAGGAGCTGCGCAAGCTGGGTTTGATCAACCTCGAAAGCCGGCACTTGACGGTGCTTGATTGGACCCGGCTCCAGGAAGTCGGAGACTTCGACGCGGGATACCTCCACCTGCCGAAGACGGCCACGTAGCGTTACGCCCCTTCGTCAAACGGCGGCGCGGACGGATGAACAGAGGGCCGCCCATGAACCTCTTCGACCATCTGCCATCCCAGAGACAGCTCTAGGGCAGGTTGGAATTCTGCACTCATTGAAGAATGCGGCAGCCGGAGAGTCATCGTTCGTCTCATCTGCGCCACCGATTAGCTGACAGCCGGACGCCCGAGGGAACAAAGGGGTGAGGAGGCGGCTTGAGTTGGGCGGCAGAACCAGGAGACTGGGAGCCGCGAAGAAAAGCCGTTCGGTGTAACGCCCGAGCGGCTTTTGTTTGATGGCGCATCTCTTGTGAAGTCGCTTGGCTGCCGCAATCGAGAAAGCCGATCCCAACCACGACCTGGGAACACTTCGCCCCCAGCCGGTTTAGTTCCGAGCAGCATTTTGCGATGCGGTTCTTTAACACTCACGCGAATCGGATTTGGCATGGCCTCCGTCACAGTAGGGCTGAACAGATACTTCACATTGATCGAGCGTTCAGTGCCCACGAAAGTCGGGACTTTCATTCGCTGGCTGCGGGAGCCATCCAAACTCTGGATCCGGATCATCGTTGCGGGGGGACTCATTCTCGGGGGCATCTTCAGCTTCTTGCCCCTCTTCGGCCTCTGGATGCTCCCCCTTGGACTTCTTCTCATCGCGCAGGACATGCCGATCCTGCAAAAACCTCTCCTCGCCGTGTTGCGTTGGATCGAGATGAAATGGAAGCGGCTCAGGCGACGTTTCAGAACGAGGCCGCAGCCAATTGTGGCGAAGCAACCGGAATGACGCGACCGCTCCGCCCGCGGCTCTCCGTATTTGGAACGTTGTGGTTAAGCCGGGATTGGTCCGGCAGGAGGTCATCATGACCAAGACATCAGACCACGGCATCATGCGCGTCCGCGGAGAAGATCAGCCGGCAGACAAGGAGCGGGCGCAACTGGCTCAAAAGATTGAGCTCGGCCATACACCGCCCGTGATCAAGGAAGAGGCGAACGACCGGGACTGAACGCAATGATCGTGAGCCGGCGCGCGGGGCCTGCCAGCAGGATCCGCGCGCAACATCATGCTGCTTTCTGATGCTGCTCGAACGCAGCGACCTCCCGTTCCTTCATTCGGGAGCCGGTAATCCGGGTGTGGACAGCCATTCGCTGATTTGAGCCCCGGTCTCCGCCTGCCGAGCTTTGCGGATGGTTTGTTCCCGCTCAATACCTGGCGGAAGCGATTTCGCCTTTTGACGAAGGGCTCGCCCATGCTCGGCAAGGCGTTCTTCAAAGGAGGTGGTTTGCTTGATTCGGCGTCGCTGCATAGCGTGCTCCTTTTCCCAGGGAAGGCGGGAGCGCGACAGCGTTCTCATCACCGACAGATGCCGAGGGCCGCGCGGTGATGGATCAGGCGTAGCAATTTAAGGTACGACGCGCTGGTCAATATTGATCAGGTGGTAGAAGCTGGTGAGGCCGGCGCTCGGCGCCCGCAGGATCAACACCCCACAGGAAATGCGAAGCGCGCGAGCACAGATGGGCATCGGAGCGACGCCGGCGCCAAAGGCGTTCAGCAACCCGTTGTGCGGACAAACGCTCTTCACGATCAGGCAGCAAGCTCTCGGAGCGTCGAGATGATCGCCTCTGACGGGTATGGTTTGCGGAAGAATCTTGCCCCATCGGGTAGCTCAGAGCCTTTGACCAGATGGGCGGAGACCACAAGGAGCTGGATCGGTGGCCATCTTTCGCGAACGGCCTCCACGAGCCCAAGCCCGTCCATCGAGCCAGGCATCCTGACATCCGTGAAGACCACGCAAACATCCTGTCGGGTTTCAAGAATCCTGATGGCCTCATCGGCATTGCCGGCAAGGAGCGGATGCAGCCCCGCATCCTGGACGATGTCGTTCGCCATCAAGAGGAGCATCGGTTCGTCCTCGACGATCAAGACGCAACTGCCGCGAGGAGAGCTTTGCTCTGGCATATCAGCCCTTTCTAATGCAGGAGACGCCACCCGGTCGGGACATCCGCAGTCACGGCTTTAAGCGATGGCAGCAGCCGACGTTCCGAATGGCCGATTGTTTCTGAGCAATCTTTGCATCGACAATGCGGCTGACGGTTTCCGAGGGTTCACCATGAGGCGCCGCCACCCGCCGAATGAGCGTGGAAGTCGCCCCGTCGGCAATGTGCGTCTGGCGACCCTGCCCGCCCATCGCCGCAGGGTGAGCGCGTCGACGCCGCCCCTTCCACTCAGAGCATGACCGTCACCTGCGAGGCAGTCGGATCGAAAAGCACGTGCCTGTTTCTTCGTTGGATGCCACAGAGATCTCGCCGCCATGGGCTTCGACGATCAATTTTGCGATGTAGAGGCCGAGGCCGAGGTGGGTACTGTGCTCCGGCGGACTTCCGTCATCGTGGCCTCGCGTCCAGGATTGGAAGATTGATTTTTGCGCTTCAAGCGGGATTGAGGAGCCGAGATTGTGCACGTTGATGGTCACAGCATCGGGATCGTTACCTGCGACGGTCACTGTGATGGGCGTCGCTACGTCGCCATAATGGACCGCGTTGCCCATCAGATTGGACAGCACCTGTCCCAGGCGGGCGCGGTCGCAGGAAACCAACGGATCGCCCTTCGTCGCGACCTGAAGTTTTCGATCTGCGTTGACGGCGCGAAACTCATCTGCGATTTCCTGGCACAGAGCCGCAACGTCGTTCTCGGTCTTTGTAACGGGGATTTGAGTGCCGAAGGACGAGCGTGTGAGATCGAGCAGATCGTTCAGAATTCGCGTCGCCCGCCCTGCGGCCAGCTTGATCTCCGAAACAACCTTGGCCTGCTTCGCGTTGGTTGTCCCCGATCGCTCCATCCACTGAGCGCCCATTGAAACGGCGCCGAGAGGATTGCGCAGGTCGTGGCCGAGGACGCCCAGAAACAGGTTGCGCGAGTCATTTATCGTCTTGGTATAGTGGGCCACCGACTCCGTCACGGCCTGATCGATCGCTTCATTGAACCGCGTCAAGTCCTCAATATCGGTGTCCGCAAGGCTTCGATGATGAGCAACCCACTGCTTGACGACGCTTGCGCGAAGCGCCCGATATTCCGAGATCATCTGGTCGATGTTAAAGCCGTCGGCCAGACGCAGAGCGGCATGGAGCTCAGCCGCGCTTTGAGAAAAGGGGCTGTCTTTCGGGCCGTCGCCTCGCGATTTATCAAATCGCTCCCGCGGGGTTTGTGCGGTTTCGAGGTCGTCCGCCACAAACCTAAGAAGATCGAAGATATGATCTTCCAGAGCCAACTTCGTCATTCGATCGCTGGCCGGTGACAGAGTTCGAGCGAACTCCGTCCATTCCTTCACGATCGGAGCCTGGTTCCGTCGAATGAAGTCAGCCAGGCGTTCGTACTTTGGCCGCTCAGTGGAATTGCTCAAAGCCGCCCCCAAGTACTCAAAGCCGCCCCCAAGTAGATGACGCGAGCCCTAGATCGAGCAGGCACAAGCCCGCTGCTCGCGATTGCCGTGCCCTTCCGAAGCGCCGAGCCTAGAGTATAGCCACTGGCTCCCGAGCTGTCACAACTGGCTCCGCCAGCGGGGAGAACCACGCGACTTTGCGGCCGGAACCTGCGGTACAACGGTCGTTTTGCACTTGCCCTGCAGGACGCGGGGATATCGGAAAGCGATCGTTCCACTCACGTCGCGGGCAGGACCCGGCGCACCTCTGCGTCGATCTGTAGCGGATGCAAGCTAGCACCACCATATTGGCCTAGGGGAACCGGCTTCAATGCTTGGTGCTCGAGTTCCGATGGACTATCGAAACGCAGAACAGCTGTTCGGTGCTCGAGCGCACTTCCACTGCCAAATCCGCCCGCTTGCTTGGGAAGACGGATTCCTGGGCGATTCCAGTCAAGGTTTGCATTGCTTTGACTTCGGCGGCTTTCAGATTGGGAAGGGGTAGACCTTCCTCGTCTGCAAAGAAATCGCGACCACTTTGGATGTCAAAGAAATACCGATTCATGGAGCGCTCCAGAAATTGAACACATATTAGTCCCGCCAATCGGTGCGTCGCTTGCCTGAAGACTCGGACATCGATGCGGCTGTCGTCCTGTCATACGATCAGCCTCAACTGTTCGATCTGTCCCGCCGGACCTTGCGAAATTCTTCGGGACCTTTCATCAGCCTGCTCTTCCGGCTTGCCCTGTCTTCGGATGTCGCACCCGTATCGGGCAGCCGGTCGAGCGCGTCAGAGGCAAGCTCCTTTGCGCGGATCCGAGGGCTCTCACGATTCGACTCTGGAGATTCGCGCATAGGCCGATCACGCAGCCCTTCGAGCGCCGTCTTCACCAGCAGTTGTACCGCTTCTGATCGGTTAGGCCTCTGCTTCTGGCTGAGCGCCCATGCGTCAACCTGGTCGAGAAGCTCGGGCGTCAGCCGAACCGCCCGTCCTTGCTCAGCTGTCCCCGCTGACGTCTTCCGCGGAACTGCTTTTGACCTGGACATCTCTGACATCATTGATTGGAGGGCGATAACGGCGATGCCGCGGGAGGAGAGGCGGGAATCCGGCCATTTTCGCTCCCGCCTCAAGCTAATGACCGCGGTCGCTTAGGGTTCCAGTGAACTCCTGCCACGACCGCCCGCTCATCGCACAGCTCCTTGCGCTGTTCTCAAACACGACCAGGGAGCGACGAAGTGCAATTGCCTTCCGGACCATTGCGACGGCAGCGCGTCTGACAGATCGACCGATTGATATCGTCTCTGCCTGAAGGACAGCGTGCACCTCCGGAGCTGCAATAGCCACAACTATCTCGACCTGGCAGGGAGCGGACAGACCTTCGATTTGATGCTCGCGAGCCCCGATTTCACTGGCTATTCCCTGCTACGAAGCGCAGCGTCATCCGAACGAAGAGGCTGGCCTTGAACGGAAGCACGTTCAGCAGCGAAACCGGTTTTGCAGAAGGGCGCCGTATGACGGATGTCACCAAGGAAGCCCTGGATGGTGCCGCCGCGCGGCATCTCTCGGCTGGCTTCAACTTCCGAGCCTATACGCCGCACAAGGTCGCGTACGATCTTATCCGTTGGGATGAGGAGTTCAGACACGCCAATTACTCTCAATTCGTCGTAGCCGTGACGCTCTGGCAAAGCAGTTCGCCTGACTAGCGCAAAGCCAAGAAGGCTCGTCGCGGAACGTCATTTACACGGTCGATCTGAAGATATAAGGTTTGGCTAGAGGTTGGCAGATGCTCACCTTGAAGCTGCCCAGGAAGCAGCGACCTCCGAAGTCGCCGCGCGTCGTCGTAGTAGCAGCTCACGTGCCATCGGAAGGCGCAATCATAAAACTGGATTTTACCAACGTGCGTCAGCAGCGCCGGTGCACGTCCTCATGCGCTCACGAAAGGCAACCATCATGAAGCTTCCTGCAATATTACAAGGCGAGGCGCGGACCCGTTTCCTTCAAGGAATTGCTTTCGGCGCGGTGGCGACCATGGCGATTGGATTTGCCTGGGGCGGTTGGGTCACCGGGGAGTCCGCCAGGGTCATGCGGGTCTCGGCGGAGACCAGTGGCCGGATGTCCGTTCTGGTACCGCTGTGTGTCGCTCAGTTTACAGCCGCGGACGGCGCTCTCGCGAAGTTCAAGGCGACCGGCCCTTATTCCAGAGAAAACGTCGTCAGCGAATTCGTGAAGAGTGTGGCGTCCACGAGCATGGACTACTCATTCGCCAAGGCTTGCGCCACCGGCATCGAGACGGAGATTGCCAAGACAGCGGCCAAGACCTGATTCCCATTCGGGAGGACAACAGATAGGGCCAGTCGCCCTCGATCGGGCGATCGTCTTTGACCACACCATCGCTTTTAATCTTCATCACAGAGCCAAGGACGAGTGCTAGGCTCTCCCCATCGCCTTGTGGCGAGATGGTCAAATTTGCTCAGATTCGGTACCGCCGTAGATGTTAACAAAACCTGTCACCGCGAGGCCCTAGGCATTTATCGGTGATGAGAACGCCATCAGTCGCTCTCGCTGCCTGCTCGTCCTATAAACCGGGAGACGGTGATGCAAAATGGGGCCGGACCTTTTTCAGAGGCTGAGCTGACGATCGTGGAGCGTTATAAGCTCGACGCGCTTGAGGACATGGACGTTCCCGAGATCCTCGATTTTCTTGAAGAAATCGAGGACGAGATCAGACGACGGGGTGCCCCCGAGGGAGCGACCGATCGAGAGTAGCAAAAGTCACTTACCAGACCGACCAATTTGCCCTTTGTACCAATGAATTGTGCGACATATCCAATCGTCGATTTACTCAAACGCTCTGACTGGGAGCGGCTTGATGTCCAACGTCGATCTCCTCACGGTGGCAGACCGCGTCCAACTCTTGGTGAACGCAATCAACGGCGGTGCCACGTACCAGTTGCGAAATTTTTCACACCGGCTCAAGCCGCGTGGCTCATCACTGAAGTCGACCCAAACGAGCCCGATCGCCTCTTCGGACTGTGCGACCTCGGTCAGGGGTGCCCGGAACTCGGCTACGTCTTATCTTATTCGATCTGTCGCCTGAGGCAGTTCGTGGGGATCTCAGGGAGTGCGTTTCCTGGTCCGGCGCCGCGTCTGTCCCGCGGCCTTCAAGATGGCGGGTAACGTCGGCGGCACGTCATCCCGGCGTCCGTACTCGAACACAATCCCCGGCGGAGACTCGAACCTTCCTTGATGCCGTCGACGTTCACCCCAAGACGCTTGATCTTGTCGTACAAGGTCTGCTTGGGGAGGCCGAGCAGCGCAGCTGTTGCCTGGACGTCGCCCTGCTTGCGGCGCAATGCATCCTCGATGATCAATCGTTCGATGTTCTCGAGCTGGCGAGGCAACGAGACGTCCGCGCCGCCAAGGCCGGATTTGTTGATCGTCTTGCCGTCGAGCACACCCAACACGAAACGGTCGGCGGCATTGCGAAGCTCGCGCACATTTCCCGGCCATGCATAAGCCAGCAGAACAGACGTCGTCTGCTCGTCAAGGATGGGCGCGTCGCGCTCGAACCGCCTGGCAGCTTCGGAGAACCATGGCGGCGATCTGATCCTGGTTCAGGGCCACAGTTCGCCCGGCATCTATGCGCGCGCCTTTCTCGAGGGGCGGCTCAGCGAGAAAACACACCGGCGGAGTTATCCGGAATATCGGACGGCCGCCGCGATGCGTCGCCGACGCCATTGACACGTTCGTCGCCATGTCGGGAAGGTTTTTCAGAGGCTGCGAGAGCGCCGACGCGATCAGATGTAGGCGTGCACCGCCTGCTAAGTATTCGCAAAAACCCGCAGGCGCCGTCTTGCACCAGCTTCCGCCGATCTTCCGAACAAACCTGATTCCGAACCCGCGTCCCGGAGATGGCAGGGTCCTCAACTCGCGCCAGCAGCCTCGGTCCGCTAACTCTTGGGGTACAGCGCAGAAATCGCGGGTTGCCAGGGAAGCAAATCGAGCCCGACATCCTTGGCGTGTTCCAATTTGATGGGCCCATCTGAAGAGCGGCGTCGCAAGGCAAGGCACTTGCCCCTGACTGCGGTTTGATGGCCCCTCACGCAGAAATTGCGGTCAAGACAAAGATCGGCACCAAAATGGCCGGCGCTGATCCCGCTCCCTCGTTGTGAGTCGCGCTCCCTAGCCGAAAGCAGCAACCGTGACCCGCGTGCTTGATCCGCGTTTGCGTCCATCCTTTGCCGCAGCGGGTAAGGCTTGCAGTTATCGTCCCGGCAGAGCCGTGACTTCTCGGGGCGGCTTGATCCGCAAGAACGGATATGCCGCCAGTTCTTTCGAATGCTGCGCGAACATATCGACCCGTCTCCTCGTAAACTCCGTAATGACGCCAAAAAATTCAGTTGGTGACCTGATCGTCGCAAGTCTCAGGCTGAATTCAAAAGCGAATTGCGCGTTGGCCCCGGCTATCTCAAGAAGCTTCGCTTGATACGCCTGCATGTTTGCTGTCGGTAGAGCAAAGCCTTTCGTTGGATCGCTATCCGTCATTCTCTGGCTGCGGTCACCTACTAAGGCATCCGCCTCAGGCTCAATGATGGGAACCTGGTGTTTAGGATCATCATGAAGCTCAGGAGGCGGTTCGACCGAGTCTGCCGCAGCAGAGTGAAGTGAATTGTCTTTCGGGCTTCTAACAATGGCCTGCTTGTTCCGTTGGGCCCGCGCGGCCATTTTCGGGTTGCGGGCGCGCTTTGCCGCTGTCGCCGCTTTGCGTTTGCTCATCTGACGCTCCAAGAAAATGGGGGTGCGACCACAACGGTCATTTCTGAAAGGACAACAGGCTTTGTGACGTGGCGTTCCAAGCCCGTCCACTGTTGGTCGCATGAACTAAGATAAATCGCTCGTTCTCTGAGCCGCCCCGTGAAGCCAGACTACCCACCGAGCGAATGCTCGAGGAAGAAGCGCAGCATTTCCCTCGTGGCATCCGGCCCTTGCGGGTCAGTGTAGGACCCGGCAGGGCTGCCGCCTGACCACGCGTGTCCGGCGCCATCGATGTTCCAGTGTTCCGAGATCGCCCGACCGGCCCCGTCGATCAGGACGGTGCGAGTATAGGCATGGCCGTGGGGTACGCGTCCGCGAAGTACCTTCGTCGTCGGCGTCGTCGCCCTGGCGGACTGCTCGATAATCTGATCGCCATTCTTTGGATGCACCGTAGTGTCGTGATTGCCATGGAAAACGATGGTCGGCACAGAAGTTTTGCCGTCCGCAATTGCCTTGGAGCCGCCTCCCTGCCGCATGGCGACGAACGCGGAGGGAAGGTCGCTGGCGGCCCCGCACGGGAGGCCTGAATGAATACCGACGGCCGCGTACAGATCGCTATACGTTGCGCCCATGATCGCGGCGGCGGCGCCGCCGGCCGACAGACCCGCGACATATACGCGCTTCGGATCAATCAAATGGTCGTGCATGATCTGGCGGGTAATGCCGGCGATCATCGAGGGCTCGCCCCCGCCGCGGCGCTGGTCGCTCGTGCGAAACCAGTTCCAGCACTTCGACTGGTTGGCTCCGCTCGGCTGCTCAGGATAGGCCACGAAGCAATTCTGCTCTTCTGCCGGGAAGTTCATCCGGGTGCCGGCCGCGAAATCGTCGGGCGACTGGGTGCAGCCATGAAGCATGACGATCAGGGGAAGCCGTTGTCCCTGGCAGCGGCTCGGGATGAACAGCTTGTAGGTCCGGCTTCCTGCGGCGTTACTGAAGGTACCGGCGATAAACCGTGTGCCCTCGGGCACGATGTCCGATGGCGACAGAGGAGCGCGCGTAATCGGACTTCGCAGGCCGAGCCGGGAAAAATTCCGCATTCCGTCGAGCGATAAGGAACGTCTGCGTCCCTGACCAGCGCGGGCCGACGAGGCCTGCGGAGCTTCCCGCTCCTCGACGACGTCGGCCGTGGCGTCGATGGTAAGCGGATCGAGCCGCGAGAGCGGAGCCTGAGAGGCGCTGCGCGACTCCGGTCTTGGAGCGCTATCGCCCTGCAGCATGCGCTGCAGCAGCGCGGTGGCCTCGACCAGTTGGCCGGCACGCGTGAGGCGGGTTGCTTCGCGGACTATGTCTTGATTCAGCATCGTTCACCTCATTCTGTCGGCGAGAGCGGCCTTGACCGCGGGACTGGCGTGAAGCGCCCCCAGCACCGAGACCGACGCGATTGTGGCGCGCGCCAACTCGGGAGTGACGTCTTGGGCGATGGTGGCTAAGCCCAAAACATTGATCTGCAGCATCTCGCCGGCGCGCCGCGCCGCTTCGAGATCCTCGCGTGTGTAGTTGCGCAGCCCGAGGTCCAAGTTCTTCCGGGCCGTGGATTGTCTGACGACCTCTACGTGTCGCTCGAGCTGGTTCCGGATTGCTGTCCGGATGAAATCGGTCCTGTTCGAATAGAACCCTTCCTGCACCATGAGATCGACATGACCGAGGTCGACATAGCCAAGGTTGATCGTGATCTTCTCGGTGTCGGGGGCCTTGGGTCGCAGCTCGTGTGTATTTCCGGCCATAGTGAAACATCCCTGCACCATCCGTCTGGATGGTGTGTGGATGTATCTAGATGCTCCCGGGCGCCTTTCAAGGGGTGGAGCCATCCAATAAACCAGGAGCTCGCGCAGGCGGACCGTCTCGTGGAGCGTCAGACAAATTCTGGCGAAACTCGCCTCCCCTGTCTTCGCAAGCCCGATGGCCCAGTTCGTTTAAAAAAACAGAAACAGGTTCGTCGTGCTCCCACGTCGCGGGCAAACCAAAATAGAAAGCACCCTTAACCTTCTGAGTGACATGCTCAATGTCGCTCACCTTCCGCTTCCCGTGTCGCCGGATGGCCGGCTGCCCACGTTCGCTGAAGTGACCGGCTTTGATGCTGCATCAGCGTGGGCCCCGCCTTACGCCAGGGCAACAAGCGTTTCTCGGCGAGCTCGCTGTCCGCTTCGCAGTGGTCAGTGGCCGGCTCAGCTACCAGCACAACTTCACAACAACGAGCCCCGCGAGATTGAAGTTCTCGAGAGCGCCGCTTTCACCGATTTCCTCGACAAGTCCGAACCGCTCTGGGCCGACCTGTACGGTTGGAGAACCAACTAGGCGTCATTCCGGAGCCAAGGGCGGCAAACTCAGGATCACGGCCTCGCCATCGATCACAAACCTCTTTTGCCGGTTCCTCAGCGCGGCCTCAGCAGGCCATCCAGAGTGCGGATGGTGACCATCTCACCGCAAAAGCAGCGGGCGTTCCCGTCCGGCCGTTGAGTCGGCAACGGCAGAGCCAGCCTGTGCATGCAGTTCTTCCAGGCGGTCCAGTCGCACTAGCTGCGCCAGCCTCGTAATCGATCTCGGACCGCGTTGCCAGCCACCTCTGCCATGCCGCCTCGAAGCCGGCGCGGACCTTGTGGAACGTCTCGTTAATGCCGCCGCGGTGCTTCCTGGGCTCGATCCCTGGAAGCCGCCACCGTGGCTCACGTAGGCAGAGCCGCCCTAGGACGTGCGGTGCGAGTAGGGGGATAGCAACAAAGTATGGCTTTGGCTATTCACATGCATGGAAGCGCATCTTCTGCAGGTCACTACTGACGATGGCGAGTGCCGGTTTTGGTTAGCAGCCGGTACGGAAGAAGAGGCCGTTCAGCTCGTCTTGGATGCCATCCCGGAGGGATGGACCGCCAAACTAATCGATCGCGGGGGCACCGCCCGGGAGCAAGCTGCAGCGCTCGGCCTGACTGTTGGGCTCGCGCCAGGAGAAGCCCGCGAGGTAAGCAGAGGAATCGGGCTTAGCTGATACGCAGGCGCTTCTCCGCCGCCGCGATCTGCGATCGGGGAAACTGACCAGATGTATTTTGAAGGTTTAGCCCACAAGGAGCGTCAGATGAGCGAACGACGTGAGCTATATCGTGATACCAACGGCGACGCTTGGTTTCTGGGACGCGAGCCGGCCAATGGCCATGCTTTCATCATTCATCAGCCAAATGCGCCTTCTGGCGGCCGACTGACACACATTGAACTCGGCGATTTCTTGCGAAGTGAGCCGAAAGGACCCGAGCACCAGGCCCTTCTGCGCCTGATAGGTACGCTAGTGAACGTGCCACCGTACGCTTAGGGCGTACCAGCAGCGTTAGAGCGGCCTAGCGCTCACATATGCGGGCTGTTCTCCGAGATCATAAGCAGAGACGGATCGGATATCGGCACACCTTGCAGGTCAATCGAGGCGTTTGAAAGGATCTGCGTGCAGATACGTGCCATCAAAGTAATTGACGCCAAAGCGCCGATCACCAATCCAACGCTCCCTCCGCATTCGAATCTTCCTGAGCAGAGTTCGTGGCGGCGAACGCAAGCATTGACTAGCTGCTCCTATAGGATGCAAACGCTCCCTCACGCTTGGTGGCTGAAAACCTCAGTAAGGAAGAGCAGCGAACGGCCGGCGCACACGAAAATTGAGGTTCGGGGCGAGGACGGGCCTTTCCAAGCCTCGCGCCATTTCGGAATCAAAAGATCCAAGAAGCCGTCTCCCCACCAGAAAAGAGAGGGCCGCCCGGAGGCGGCTAGTTTTTGTCTTCTCTTCTGCTTATTTCTTGAGGGCGTCAGCGGCGTCCCGCGCTGCATCCTTCACATCTCCCGCCGCATTGTGGGCAGATCCCTTGGCCTTGTCGATCTTGCCTTCGGCTTCCATGTCCTTGTCGCCAGTGAGCTTACCGGCACCTTCTTTGATGGCGCCTTTTGCCTTGTCGGCAGCGCCCTTCACATGTTCGCGGTCCATGATCGTGTCCTTTGCTGTTGGGAGAGCACACAACGAAAGCGTTGCGCAGTGGTTCCTCCTGCGGAGGCCCGCTTAAGGCCGCCGGCGTCGGACGCCTCGGCATATTGAAGGCAAGCCACCACTAAATTCTCGTCCCTGGCGGGCCGTTCTAACCGACTCGTGCTCTTATGGGGCGCGCCGGCCGGTCGCCGAGTGCGCGCAAGCGGATGGTCAAAATTGCTCAGACCTGGTCTGCCACAAGTGTTAACAACGCCCATCACCGTCCGGCTCATGGCTTCTATCGGTGCTGAGAACGCCAATTGCGCTCCCGCCTAACCGAACAGCGAGCACCATGTTCAAGCAATCATCGATATTTCAATACCGCTTAGAGGACGAGGCAATTGACTTGCGCAAGCAGGCTGAGGGTATGCCTCATGGCGTTCGACGCGACGAGCTTCTACGGATGGCCAGCCGGATCGATAACTCGGTTATCGTCAATAAGTGGCTGGATTCACCAGGTCTGCGCGCTCCGACCTAAACCTACCAGCGCAGAGAGGCCGCCTCAGTTGGCGGCGTCTGGCCTTAAGAGCCTGACATAGGTCGCGAACACCAGCCCGCGCGCGGAAGCGATCACCGCATGACGGCAGTCGGCCTGCGGCAGAAACTTGAATAGTTCCTAGCGGGAGCCGAAACAAGTGCTCGCTATCCAGCACCGAAAGGCGCACTGTCCGCCATCGCGCGGCCCTTAGCAATTACGGTGATGTGATCGCAAGTTGCGCTCCCGCTTGACCCGCAGCGGAGCATCAAACATGGCGGCTCGACGGCCCTCACACCAATCATCGACACTCGAATATCGCCTCGCACAGGAGGCGATCAATCTCCGCCTAGTCTACAGGTCAAGGAGTTGCCCGTTGGCGTTCGCCGCGCAGAGCTCTTGCGAAAGGCCAGGCAGATCGATGTTGCAGGAGAGATCAACAGGTGGTTGACCTCGCCGGGACTACAGGCGCCACCTTAAACTTGGCTCTCGTTCGCGTGATGAACTTCTGCACCCCACGAAGAGACCAACCTATATCGGGATTTTACAGTCTCCCTCCCGGGCTTGGTAAGCCGCCGCCTTCGCTTTATTTAAGGGGGCGGCGTTTTTGTCCTCAGGGCCAAACGACCTCATCTCCTGCGGTTGCCCCACCACCGGCCAAGGCTCAGTCATAGGCGCCGGTGGTTGACAGACGGGGTCCCAGCCCACGGTCGGTAGCCATGTGCGACGACGATCTGTTACTCCCATCTATGTGCCGATGCGACGTCCCTGGCGGGACATCACCCGGGACGCGCTGCGCCGCTCTCATGCGCTTTGGAAATCGAGCCCGAAATGAAATCGGGCCGCTGATGCAGGTCCGTTCTCATGCGCTTAGTCTTCTACCACCTTAGTCTTTCTTTCTTCGGCTTCTTGGCTTCGCGATTGCCGCGTTGCTATCCCTTCGCCATGCCGTCAATCTCCTGTTGCGGTTCGAGTTCATCCAGTTCATCCGACTGCAGAACGCGCCCGCGCGGCGTACAGACGCAGACATCCATATAGCCATCGCGCAGACGGCGTATCGTTGCCCGTGGAGATGCCAACTTGGCCCTCCGAAAAGCCATCCGCATGCTGACCGACGACGATTCGACCTTCGACCGCTTCCTTTCCGATATGCGCTTCATATTTCCAGGAATCGTCGCATAGCGCGGCCATGCACGCAAGTTTGTATGGGCGAAAAGTCCGTGGCCTCGTCAACGACAACCTGGGTACGGAGCAAGCTTTCAATTACGCATTCGGGACAACCCCAATGGAGCAATCGCATGACGGACGGCGCTGACCGCGAGCCTTCCGATGCCGAACTGAGCGCAGAGCACGAAGCTCTAACCTCGTGGCAGACTCCCCAGGAATTCGTATCCACAGTGGCCGCTCGCACCTCTCGTTAAGTCATCCACTCTCTTTAACAAAAGCAACGCGGGCTTTCTGCTCGACGCGATTCCCATTGCTGAGTTTACTAAGCGGCGCACTGCGCAGCTCGTTCGGATGGCAAGCAGATGGAAAGACGGAATGACGAACAAATTCAAAACGCGGGCGAAATAATTGATATCGAAGTGACGGAAATTTTGGACCCTGGCAGAAAGCGCGGCGACGAACATCGGTGTGAAGCAGAACAAGGCGTTCGGCATTTTGATCCCCACCTCGGAGAAACAATCGCAAACCAACTGGCGAAGGGAGTTAAAAAGAAAGCCGATAAAGGATACACAACAACGCCGCTGCTTCTGGTTTATCTCAACATTTTGGGCGGCGGACGCCTCGGAGCGAAGTCGAGATTGCAATAGAAGGGCTCAGGGCGGAATACGCTACCACATTCCGCGAAATATGCGTGCTTTGGGGCACAAAGTGGTGCTGACGGTCGCGGTCGAGTCTTCTCCAGCTGTAACGACAGCGCAAACTCCTCGAACCGCTTGCGCATCGCGTCCCAGAAGCGCCGCGCGTCGTCCTACCTCGTGCGCGAAACCAGCATACCGCACAATCATCACCCCACCCGTGGCCTCGTGCCGTCGCCAGCGCTCGGCCCACAGATCGAACACGTAGTATAGGTAGACGTTGGCAAGAAGTAGTGAAATCACCGACCCCTGGCCCGCCTCCTTTTTACTGACTGTGACGACCCCGTCCTCCAGCACGCCAACTCTGGTTTTGATGTGGCGGCACGTAACTCTCGACAGGCTGACTCGATAACCTTTCACCATACTTATCTGCTGGGTTGGCAGAAGCGCGCCCTCGATCAACGTCGGCAGAAAACGATAAGCTTTTCATACATTCTTTAGCAAACCTCGACCGACTCCGCTTTGGTGAACTCTCTTCAGGGGGCTTACCTTTGCAACTGGGGAGCGTAAGCAATCTTCTTCAGTGCCTTGTTCGCATCACCGCGACCTTGATAAGTGCCGAGCAACTCGCCCTCGTCGTCAATTTCTTCAACCCGACACAGGGTCCAACGCTTGTCTTTGCCCTGCGCGATGCGGAACGCACGACCGTTGCGGCGACAATAGAATGCTTCTGATTTCTCGATTCTGGTCCACGCACAATCCGCGCCCAACAGAAACCGCTGTTCCAGCCTTATTCGCTCTTCCTCTCTCCAGCGCCGATAGCTTTGCTCCTGCTCCGTTTCTAAGCCTGTCTTCCTCGCGCTCGATGCGCTCCTGCAACGCTCCAATGATCGCGCGCATCTCGGTGCCGTTTCCCTTGTCTGACTGACACAATGCGACACAGCCATTTCTGAGTTCGTCCTTGGGATAACTTGTATGTGGCTCTTCCCAAATAGCGCGCAGACGCTGCTCCACATCCGTTTTCGTCAACGGCAGGCCGGGTAACGTATTCAGAAACGCCTGGAGGTCCTCGACGGGTATCCAGATGGAGCCGCTGCCTGTGCGACCTCTTCTCGCCGACTCTCCCACTTCTTCCACACGGAGCTTGCTCCATCCAGCGCTTTCACAATCTCGCGCGATACCTTGTGAACGCTATGCGGCTCACGCAGGTGCTTCAAGGATGGGCTTTTTACGTAATCAAACAAGATAGAGGCGACGGCGTAGTGACGATCAGCGTTCATGCGGAGCTCTCGTCATTTTAATGCAACAGCAAGCCAAGTTACGCGGTGCGGCTTAGGCAACTCTCAACAGGATAACTCGATAACACCATTACGTTCACGGTTCTGGGGATGCTCCGGATCGATGCCATTGAGAACCCGCCGCTTAACGGCGCGCCAGATGGTCTGGCATAGCTCCGCCGCAGCTTTCGATGCCTGAGTGCAGATTGGCTCTTCGGTGACCAGCCACGCACCGACATGGATATGTGCCCACATTGAACACATACTCATTAAACGTAGCACCGATGAAGTGCCGGGCTAAGTGTGGATGGCGGACTACTTCGCCCTCCCACTGTGGTGGACTGCTCGGCGCTATGGTGCTTCGCATTCGCGCCACCCTTCCCGACAAGGGCAGGGCGAGAACCACGCTGGCAAGAATGAAGGCGATAGGGCTATGCGCTGCATGCCCCCTAAACGCATTTTGGGAACTTTTTGTTGCTATGCACCGTAGGAACGGATCGCCAGCCGCTTCCGTTACCCATCATGGAAAATATACGCCCACAAGACGAAGACCCGCGCGAGACGCCGCTGGATGATCCGCGGCAGCAGACTGACGCCCCCCATCACAAGCAGACAAATGAACCGTGGAAGGGCAATCCTGAGAAGGATCAACTCCCTCCTGACCGGCCGGACATCGATCTGGAGAATGGCAGGAGAGCAACACCCATCAGTCGAGAGTAGCAGTATCATGTATCGTACCCGCGAATACCTTGAGTGCGCCGAGAACTGCGCGCAGCTCGCGGAGCAGGCTCGGACGGCCCCCGCCGCGCGCCGCTATCAACGCATGGAGGCGGCTTGGCGCGCGCTCGCCGAGGAGCAGCAGTGGCTGGACGGGGAGATTCCGCCGGTAGGCAGACCAAATTCATCCGCGCTACACTCGCACTCATGACGCGCACAATCCGCGCTTGCTGCCAATAAGGAATTGCTTCGTCGGCGGTAGCCCAACCTGACTTTCATCGTGCGCTGGCAGCGCACAACACAGTGACATGAGACATAATTGTACCCAACTTTGTTAACCTCCCGTGTGCACAAAGACGCCTGCGCTTGCTCGGCGCTCAGCCAGGGTAGGAACCATAGTCGTTGGGACAGCTTGGTATCCAAAACGAAAGGATATCTTATGTCCACAAAGATACCCAACACAGAAGCCGATGCGGGCCGTCAAGTCCCGTCACGTCGTCACGACGCTGGTAGCGGCGCGAACGAAACTACCGATGGATTGGATGCAAGCACCGAAGCGTTGCGCCATGCTGCGGAAGACACGCCATCGGGTGCCTTGCCGGAGGATGTTGAGATTGTCCCGGTATTTGACCGCGCCGACTTAGCACCCAAAATTTAGGTGCAACCATGGTGAAGAAAAAGCACGGCATCATTATCGAAACACCCATGGAAGCGCGTCAAGCCGAACCCGGGCCCTCGATCCTCTTGCTGCTTCTCATCAGCGTAAGTGTCGCTGTGCTCGCTATGGCCGTTGTCTGGTTCGTTTTCTTCCGTACCTAGCGTCGCGTTGCTTTTAGCTAGGCCGATTTACAGCCCGTTAGGTGGAGAATTGTCAGACCGGACTGCATTGATCGCGAGCCGGGCCAATCCCATGTCCATCCTAACGGAGGACAGCATGAAGCAATCGCAGCATTCCAAAATGCAGAGAACTGCCGAGATCCAACTTTCCACCGGTACAAGCGCATAGAAACCGCATGAAGGACTTTGGCCGATGAGCAAGAATGGCTGAATGGTGAGATTATTCAGAACGCCGAGTCCCGGGACTAGCTGCGTTCAAACTTAGCGAACTGAGTAACGGCGGGTCTGTTGCTAGCCTTGGGGAGCACTTCCGGACCTGGGCAAACAGCGGTACCTCGACCAGTGTTCCGATCAGTCGCGGCAACGCTTGCTGTTCGACTCCATTTCCGTCACGCAAGAGCTCGCCCAATTCAATGTGAGAAAGGCGGCCACCAGAAGGGGCATTGGGCTGATGAATAATAAAAGCATGACCGCTAGTCGGCTCGCGCCCCGATGAACCAAGCGTCGCCATTTGGACTGCGATATAGTTCTCGCCGGTCTGAATATTTCCTCCTAATCGCCCCAAGCTAGGGCGCGTACTAATAACTCCCTTGTATGAGGTCCGCTATGATCCTGATAGTGGCGCACTAGCACTAGCCGCTCTCGCCAGGTCCGAGCTGGGACAACATCGGGCTAGCAAATAGAGCCGCCAACTGGATCGGCTTTTAGTTCATCTTCGCCGAAGCTCGTCATGTAGCCCGGGATCGTCGGCACACTCTTGCGCGGCCTGTCGAGCTTCCTCCATGCCGCCCCCCGGCGAAGGCTTTGGACGGGCTGCTTTTCGGTCACGCTATTTCGTCATCCCAAACACGGCTGTTGGCATCTCCGACATTCAAAAGACCCAACAGCTTTTTCTTGCCCGCGTCGAATGCCGAAAACGAAGGGAACAAGGCTCGCGGATGGGGCCGGGATCCTGCGGCTCGGGAGGGCTGCTTTGCAGGAGTCTGTCATCGGTCGGTCGGCAAGGGTCGTTCAAGTACCGAACCATCTCAGGCAAGCGTTGCCGCTATACAAACTCCTATTCTTCCAGCTCCGTGAGGATGCGGTTGCGGTGCTGGATATGCTGCATCTGAATGGCGAAGAAGGTGTTTAGAAGCTTCTGAGCCTCGGTTGTGTTCGCTCCTCGGCGAGCCAAGTCCGCAATACGCTCCTCTTGCTTGGCAATATTCCGCTCGCCTTGGGCGACGTGCCGTTCGGCCTGTTCCAAATGGCGAAGCTGCATTGCGCGGTCCACGAGGCAACCTAGAACAGAGTTGGACAGTTCCCAAGTTAATTTAGGGGCTAAGGATTGAATAGGAAACACCAACGCAGGCCCGGTGTCATCCCGGCAATAGAAAATTGTCTAGCATAAAAGGACGCCAAATGAAGCTGTCTCACTCGGGAGTGAGCTTGTAAACGTCACCGGGTTGGAGGTTGAGTTCCTGAAACAGCCCTTGCTGCTTTTCCGTAACAAGCGCTGGTGCAATTTCCGCCGTCCAGCCTTCGGGGACAGCCGCGAGGACGAGTGTCAACGCCTGAGCGTGATGCGTTAGCGATCAAGCGAGTCCATGCTGCGTCCTTGCTGCGTGGAGCCGCCGATACAAGTTGGTAGTCATTGAAATTGAACGGGAGTTTTTGCGAACGATGCCGCGTCGGAATTCGTGGGACGGAATCGCAATTTTTGCGATGAAATAAGAGAATTTCAGAGGGTTTGGTGGTTGGGGCGGCAGGATTCGAACCTACGTCTGGTGGAATCAAAATCGGCTGCGGCGGGCCTCGGCGCGAAACGATGATTTCTTCTCGGGCGCGGTCGCAACCATACCAGGTTCGCTCCAGGACCGACCTCCGTAAAACTCGACGAACGCGATCGAATGCAAGACACGTGCAGGCTACCGTGCCGACCGACAGCAAAAACTTCAGAGGGTGCCAACCCCGCGCGCAACTGCGTGCCGGAAGATTTGAGCAAGGAACGTAAGGTGACGATTGAGCGTATCTCCGGCGATCCCGCGCTCGCTTGAATGATGTGCCATAGCAACAGCGCGCAGCTCGGCGATGCTCCGGCTTTCATCCTTGGCGGACTTGCCGTAATTCTTGTAGATGGCCGACCGAAGAAAATCGACGAACTTGCCGACATGCTGTTGGCGCAGGGCGTTTAAGTCCTGGACCAGCTGGTCCTGCAGCATGAACTTGACGAACAGGTTCGAGATGCTTCGGGCTTGCCTCTGAGTTTTCTCGTCCCAATGACCATCCTTGGCGTTTTGCTGGATGACATTTTCAGCGAAGGTGGAGAAGTCCGTCATCAAGAGGGACATTGCGGCGGGACGATCCACGGCCTTCGGTGGATCGTTACTCCGGAGGCCGATGCCAGGCTCGGGTGTTACAACTTGCTGCGGTGGATCGTTCATGCCCATGAGCATGCGATCCACAAAGCCCACATCTTCTGTGCGCCTGCCTCCGTAGCGCCGATCAATTTCGGCCAGGGCGAGCTTCATTCCGCGGAAGTAAGTTCCTTGCGCGATCCCCAGGTTCATCGCTGTCGGGAGGGCGCCGACTGCACCGACCATATGATCGAGAATATGAGCGTTCGTGGGGACCATATTGTTGCGCCGGAGCATCGCCAGATGCCACTTCACCGCCTCGATGTTGGCCTCGGACAGTCCGTCGGCGGCCATCCGGACGCGATCCTCATCCCGAACGACCGCGCTTGCGCCTTGAGCATCCAAAAGGGCAAAGGCCCAAAATGCCTGCTTGTCGCCCATTCGCTCCCGCTCGAAGTCGAAGCCGGACGAATTTTTGGCGGCATACGCGAGCCGGTCCAGCTTCACGAGCTGCCTGTCGACAACGCGGCGAAGCATTGTCTCAATTTGAGACTTTGACAGGTGCGGGTCGAAGCTATCGGCGAGCATCGCGGCATCTTCCAGGATCAAGTCAAGCTGAGCAGCCAGCCGACGCGCCACGGTTCGGCTCGTCGTTTTCAGGCTCAGAAAAAGATGCTGGCGATCCAGGAAATTGGCAAGCGAACGGGGCGCTCGGCGGCGCCAGTAGTACACGGCTTCTCGGCGAAAGATGTGGACAGCCATATCGGACACACCCCTGTGCAGCAGCAGTGTGTCGCAGAGCTGTGCAGCAGCTCCCCAGCCAGGCCGGTTTCGTCAGCAATTTCAGGGGCAGCAAGGCTTCTGGCTGGGGCGGGAGGGATCGAACCTCCGAATGGCGGAATCAAAATCCGCTGCCTTACCGCTTGGCTACGCCCCAACTGGAGACCGGGCGAACGGCGGAAGATCGAGCTGCCGCGGATTCCCTTCGGTCGCTGCCGGTCTATAGGGAGCGGCGCGGCATTTCAACCGCCTGGAGGGGCAAAATGCCACCCGGGGCGGACCATCCGACCGCCTCACTTTATTATAGGCCCCGGTAGCTCCGCCCCGGAGCCGCGCCGTCCCCATCCACCGGCCATTGAGACTGCCCCCGTTTCGTGGGAATACGGCGCCCAATATTTGTCCACGGGAGTGAGCCATGACCTACCGCGCGCCGATTTCCGACATGCTGCTGTCGCTCAACCATGGCGCCGGCCTCAAGGCCGCCGTGGACGCCGGCCATTACGGCGATTTCGACGCAGACATTGCCGCGGCCGTGCTGGAGGAAGCCGGCAAGTTCGCAACCGACGTGCTGGCGCCGCTCAACAAGATCGGCGACGAGCACGGCATCAAGCTCGAGGACGGCAAGGTGACGACCGCACCGGGCTGGCCCGACGCCTACAAGCGCTGGACCGAGGGCGGCTGGAACGCCGTCTCCGGTCCGGAAGATTTCGGCGGTCAGGGCCTGCCGCTCGCGATCAATGCGGCCTGCACCGAGATCTGGAGCGCCGCCAACCTTGCCTTCGGCCTCTGCCCGCTGCTGACGGCCTCCGCGATCGAAGCGCTGGAGGCGCATGGCAGTGACGAGCTGAAGACAATCTATCTCGAAAAGCTCGTCTCCGGCGAATGGACCGGCACGATGCAACTGACCGAGCCGCAGGCCGGCTCCGACGTCGGCGCCCTGCGTACCCGCGCCGAGATGCAGGCCGACGGCACCTATCGCATCAAGGGGACCAAGACCTTCATCACCTATGGCGAGCACGACATGACCGACAACATCGTGCATTTCGTGCTGGCCCGCCTGCCCGACGCGCCCGCCGGCACCAAGGGGATCTCGCTGTTCCTGGTGCCGAAGTTCATGGTCAATGCGGACGGCTCGCTTGGGCAGCGCAACGACATCTATGCGAGCGGTGTCGAGCACAAGCTCGGCATGCATGCTTCGCCGACCTGCACCATGACCATGGGCGATCACGGCGGCGCGATCGGCTTCTTGATCGGCGAAGAGAACCAGGGCATGCGCTGCATGTTCACGATGATGAACCAGGCCCGCCTCGGCGTCGGCCTCGAAGGCGTCGGCGTCGCCGATCGCGCCTATCAGCAGGCGCTGTCCTACGCCCAGGAACGCAAGCAGGGCCGCGCCGTCGGCAACAAGGGCGAGGGCTCGGATGCGATCTTCGTCCATCCCGACGTCAAGCGCATGCTGATGCGGATGCGGGCGCAGACCGCGGCCGCGCGCACCATCTGCTATGCGACCGCGGTCGCGATCGACGTCTCCAACCGCGCCAAGGACGCCAAGGTGCGGACCGACGCGGCCGCACGCGCCGCGCTGCTGACACCGATCGCAAAGGGCTATTCCACCGACATCGGCAACGAGGTCGCCTATCTCGGCGTGCAGGTGCATGGCGGCATGGGCTTCATCGAGGAGACCGGCGCCGCGCAGCATTATCGCGATGCCCGCATCACCGCGATCTACGAAGGCACCAACGGCATCCAGGCGATCGACCTCGTCACGCGCAAGCTCGCGGCCAACGGCGGCGCCTCGGTATGGGCGCTGCTCGACGAGCTCTCGGCCACCGTCAAACAGGTCAAGGCCTCCAACGATCCCGCCTTCGGCACCACGGGCGCGAAGCTGCGCGAGGCGCTGGAAGCATTGACGCGCACCAGCAAATGGCTGCTGGAGCGCGTTGCGTCCGCGCCGAACGAGGCGCTCGCCGGCGCGACGCCGTATCTTCAGCAGTTCGGCGCGACGGTCGGCGGCTGCATGCTGGCCGCCGAGGCGCTCGCCGCCAAGGCCGACGGCACCGCGGATGCCGCGCGCTACGTCTCGCTCGCGCGCTTCTTCGCCGAAAACATCACGGTGCAAGCGCCCTCGCTCGAGCGCACAGTGACGGAGAGCGCGGAATCGGTCGCGGCGGCGGATGCGGTGCTGCTGGGATAAGCGCTGATCGCCAGCGCCGATGCGTAGGGTGGGTTAGCGTAGGCGTAACTCACCACTTGTCTCGCCGTATAAGAGGTGAATTACGCTTCGCTAATCCACCCTACGGGCCGCAATCTCCGCCCTTCTCCCCGGCCGCCACAGCACCACGCCCGCTGCGACGAGATCGAGCACCACGCACAGCGCGAACGCCGTCGTGTAGTTTCCGGTGAAGCTGCGCACCAGGCCGACGATGCCGGGGCCGAAGGCGCTGACGATGCCGCTGATGGAGGTGCCGAGGCCCATCGCGGCGGCGAAGGCGGAAGAGCCGATCTCGCGCTGGATGATCAGCGGCGGAAACGTGATCATGTTACCGATCGAGAAGCCATAGACGGCGCAGCAGGCCAGCAGCACGGTCGGGCTCGTGCTTTGCAGAGCCACGAACAGCGCGGCAGCCTGGCTCGTCATCGATGCCGCACAGGCGAGCCTGGGATCCAGCCGGTCGACGAACAGGCCGAGCGACAGGCGGCCGACGATCGCCATCGCTGCCATGATGGTCACGGCAAGGCCGGCACTCGCGCGCCCGATCAGCGGTTCGAGAAACGTCACCTGATGGATGATGAAGCCCATCTGCGCGAGCAGCGCGATCGCGATCGGCAGCACCATGGTCCAGAATGCCGCATTGGCGAGCAGCGCCTTGCGCGAGTGAACCGGTGCAGCCGCGCCGGAGACACGTCCGCCCGGAGAAGGCAACGTCCCCGCGGGCCAGCCGATGAACGTCACGACCACAGGCAGCACCAGCACCATCATGGCGAGCGTGGCCGCCAGCATCGCGGACCGGAAACCGATGCTGCCGGTGAGCGATAGCAGCAGCGGGACGAGGATGATGCCGCCGCAGGTCGCACCGTTGAAGGCGAGGCTGAGCGCGAGGCCGCGGCGCTGCTCGAACCAGGAGTTCAGTACGGTGGCGATCACCACGGTGCCCATGCCGGTCCAGCCGACCGACATCAGCGCATAGGCGAGATAGAGCTGCCAGGGCGTCTGCATCAGCGCCAGCAGCACGGTCGAAGCGCCGAGCGCCGACAGGCCGCACAGGATCAGTGCGCGCAGCCCGATCCGCGCGAGCAGATCGTCGGTGAAGATGACGAGGACGGACGTGAGGAGGAACGAGAAGGTGCTGGCCGCGGAGATCAGCGTGCCCGGCCAGCCATGGGCGCGCTGCAGCTCGGCCAGATAGACGCCCTGGCCATAGAGGCCGAAGCCGAACATGAAGAAGGCCATCATGAAACAAGCCAGCACGACGCGCCAGCCGCGATAGCGCGGCGAGGATTCGTCAATGCGCGTTCCGGCTATCATCCCTGAAGCAATCAATCAAAGGAAACGGCACCAGGCGCGATCGTGCACTACAACTTACGGTTTTTCAAATGAAACATTGTACCCATTTGTTGCAATGCGCAACAACGGGTCACCTCCGATTGAGCCGGTCCACGCACCGACGTCACATGATCGGCATCGAAAAGCCGAACCTGTGCATTGGCACGCCTGTAAGATGATGTAGGCTGACGCATTGTGGGACACGCCAAGGGCAAGCGCCGCGGCGACTGCAGGGGGCTCGCATGCCGAACGGCAACATCGTCGTCACCGAAGAGCGTGGAACGCGCGTGATCACCCTGCGCCGCCCGGGCAAGAAGAACGCGATCACACAGGACATGTATCGGCAGATGAGCCGCGCGATCGACACCGCGCAGAACAATTCCGACATCCGCTGCATGATCATCACCGGCGGCTCCGGCGTGTTCACCGCCGGCGACGACATCGACGATTTCCTCAACGCCGACACATCGCGCCCCGAGACGCTGTCGGAAGGGGCGAAATTTCTCTATTCACTGGCCCTCAACGCCAAGCCCATCATCGCAGCCGTGGACGGCGCCTCGATCGGCATGGGCACCGTGATGCTGTTCCACTGCGACTATGTGCTCGCCTCGAACGCGGCGACCTTCTCCGCACCCTATATCCATCTCGGGCTCGTCCCGGTCGGCGCTGCCAGCCTGTTGATGCCTGATACGATGGGCTATCAGCGCGCCTTCGCGATGCTGATCATGGGGCGGACCTTCACCGCCGCCGAGGCGTATGCCGCAGGCTTCGTCAACACCGTGGTCTCGCCGGGACACACCGAGGTCGAGGCGCGCAAGGTGGCGCGCGAAATCTGCCGCCTGCCGGCCGAGGCGGTCGCGACCTCGCGCAAGCTGCTGCGCACCCCGCCGGAAGAACTCACCCGCCGCATCGACCAGGAAGGCCATCTGTTCGGCGAGCGGCTGAAGTCGGACGAAGCGGTGGCGGCATTCAATGCGTTCGCGAACAGGAAGAAAAGGTAGCGGCGCAATCGGCGACCAGCGATGGTCGTCATTCCGGGGTGCGACGAAGTCGCGAGCCCGGAATCCATCGGGCGGCAGAGTTCGTGGGTGAATGGATTCCGGGCTCGACGCTGCGCGTCGCCCCGGAATGACGGCGAGAACCTTCGTGAAATCTTCGCGCTGAACGACTAATCTGGCTTCATGCGATACCTTTCCATCCTTGCCGCACTCGCCCTCGCCACCCTCCCCGCTTCGGGCCAGACCGCCGCGCCTGTCGAGCTGCGTATCCTCGCGATCAACGATTTTCACGGCAATTTGCGTCCGCCGCCGGGCGGCATCCGCATCGGGAATCCCGAGGATAAAACCAAGAAGGTCATGGTCTCCGCCGGCGGCGCCGAATATATGGCGACGCTGGTGAAGCAGCTGCGCGGCGGACACAAGAACACGATCTTCGTTGCCGCCGGCGATTTGATCGGCGCAAGCCCGTTTTTGTCGGCGATGTTTCACGACGAGCCTTCGATCGAGTCGCTTTCGATGATGGGGCTGGCGATCAGCTCCGTCGGCAATCACGAATTCGACGAGGGCAAGACGGAGCTCTTGCGGATGCAGAACGGCGGCTGCCATCCAGTCGACGGCTGTCAGGGACCGCATCCCTTCACGGGCGCCAAGTTCAAATATCTCGCCGCATCCACGGTGGAGACCGCGACGGGGAACAGCGTGTTGCCGCCCTACGAGATCCGGGAGTTCGAGGGTATCCCCGTCGGCTTCATTGGGCTGACGTTGAAGGAGACCGCGGGCATCGTCTCGCCGGCAGGCATTGCGGGCCTCGAATTCCGCGACGAGGGCGAGACTGTCAACGCGCTGGTGCCGCAGCTGAGGGCGCGCGGGGTCGAGGCGATCGTGGTGCTGATCCACCAGGGCGGCGAACCCTCCGGCGACTACAATGAATGTCCTGCCATCACCGGGCCGATCGTCGACATCGTGAAGAAGTTCGACCGGGCCGTCGACCTCGTCGTCAGCGGCCACACTCATCGTGCCTATGTCTGCGACATCAACGGACGGCTCGTCACCAGCGGCGACAAATACGGCACGCTGGTGACCGCGATCGACCTCAAGCTCGATCCGGCAAGCCGCGACATCGTCAGCGCCAAGGCCGAGAACGTCATCGTCACCAACGCCTCGCTGGAGAAGGATCCCGAGCAAACGGCACTGATCGAGGCTTACGACAGACTGTCAGCGCCGATCGCCAACCGGCCGGCGGGATCGGTGACGCAGACGCTGTCGCGTAGTCCCAACGAGGCCGGCGAAAGCGCGCTCGGCGACATCATCGCGGATGCGCAATTGTTCGCAACCCGTGACGCCAAGGACGGCGCCGCCGTCATCGCGCTCACCAATCCCGGCGGCATCCGCACCGATATCGTGCCGAAGGAGAACGGCGCGATCACGTTCGGTGACGTCTTCGCGAGCCAACCGTTCCGCAACCGCCTCGTCACCCTGACGCTGACCGGCAGCCAGCTCAAGGACCTATTGGAACAACAATGGCTGGACCCGAAGCGGCCCCGAATCCTCCAGGTGTCGAACGGATTCAGCTATGCCTGGGATGCGGCGAAGCCATTCGGTGAGCGCGTGAGCCTGGACAAGATGACGCTCAACGGCAGGCCGATCGAAGCCGGGACCGGATATCGCGTCACCCTCAACGATTACCTCGCCGTCGGCGGCGACGGTTTTACCGTCGCCAAGCAGGGCACGGCGCCGCAATATGGCGGCTATGATGCGGACGCGCTGTTCGCGTTCTTCCGGGCGCACGGGCCGATCGGTCCGCTGCCGCCGACCCGCATCCTCCGTGTGAATTGATCCGGATCAAACCGGCCGCCGCGGGCCGACCCTTTGCCATTGCCGCCCAAATGCCTAGATTGGGTTTTGCATTGCGTTTTGGCACCGGATGCGCCAAGCGACGTCAAGCGCCGTTTTTCCCGCGAGGCCGACCTGATGAGCACGCTTCTTCTCTCCCACAAGGCCTGCCTCGACCACGTCACGCCGCCGGGACATCCTGAAAGGCCGGATCGCCTGCGCGCGGTGGAGGAAGCGCTGTCGCATGAGCGTTTCCAGTTTCTGGTGCGCGACCAGGCGCCGGAAGGCGATCTCGATCTCGTCACGCTGTGCCACAACGAGCATTACGTCACCGAGCTGCGCCACATCGCGCCGACCAGCGGCCAAGTCTATATCGACGGCGACACCTCGATGTCCCCCGGCACCTGGGGAGCGGTGATGCGCGGCGTCGGCGGCGCGGTCGCCGCCACCGAAGCGGTGATGGCCGGCGAACACCGCAACGCCTTCGTCGCGGTGCGCCCGCCCGGACATCACGCCGAGATCGGCAAGCCGATGGGCTTCTGCTTCTTCGACAATGTCGCGATCGCCGCGCGCCACGCCCAGCGCAAATACGGCATCAAGCGCGCCGCCATCGTCGATTTCGACGTGCATCACGGCAACGGCACGCAGGATATCTTCTGGTCGGATCCCACCGTGATGTACTGCTCGACGCACCAGATGCCGCTGTTTCCGGGCACCGGCGCCAAGAACGAGCGCGGCGATCACGACACCATCGTCAACGCGCCGCTCGCATCCGAGGACGGCGGGCCGGAATTCCGCAGCGCGTTCGAAAATCTGATCCTGCCGCAGCTGGAAAAATTCAGCCCCGAGTTGCTCGTCATCTCCGCCGGCTTCGATGCGCATTACCGCGACCCGCTGGCCTCGTTGAATTTGCGCGCGGAGGATTATGCCTGGGTGACACGCAAGCTGATGGACCTCGCCGACAAGAGCGCCGGAGGGCGCGTGGTCTCGGTGCTCGAAGGCGGCTACGACCTGCAAGGACTGAAAGAATCTGTTACGGCGCATGTCGGCGCCCTGATGGGCGCCTGACGCGCCCCGCCACATTAAGCCCGCAAAACCCGCCTTCACTGAGGGCCAAGCGAACCGGGCAATCGGAAACGGATATGGCCGAAAATACTCAAATCGACGTCTCCAGGCTCACTTTCGAGCGCGCGATCGAGGAACTCGAGACGATCGTGAAGCGGCTCGAAGACGGCAAGGTGCCGCTCGAGGAATCCGTGACGATCTACGAGCGCGGCGAGGCTCTGAAGCGCCGTTGCGAGGACCTGCTGCGCCAGGCCGAGGCCCGCGTCGACAAGATCACCACCGATGCCAGCGGTCAGGCTACCGGCACTGCGCCGCTCGACGTTCAGTAAGCCAAGGGTTCCCCACATCTGGTCTGACGAGCTTGATTTCCCGTCATAGTGCACGGGGGTCACAGTCGGCTGCCTTTTCATGATCGCACGGCGCCGTCCCGTGGGACATTACGGTTCCATATGTCGGGAACACGCCGGATCCGCGATCTGGAACCGGGCCGTCCGCGGAGAAAAAAGCTCTGATTCTGGCTAGAAAGCTCGCCAAGGGATCTGGCCGGCCCGGAACCCCTCGTTGCGGGTCGCAGTTAACCACTCTGGCCCACCGGTTGCACTGCATAACCCCCAATCGGCCCAGCGGGTTGGCTTTGGCCTCAGCTTTGGTGTAAAGCTGCGCGGAGTGTGGCTTTTTGCAAGCCTTGCGTGGGCACAGATTACCGACGACAAGCGCTTCAAACTGCTGATGAATTGGCTGGGACGGGCGAAGCCGATCTAAGTGACAGGGATCACAGAGACTGAACCGGAGCGCACTTAAGCTTACCTAAGCTTGAAGACGGGGCCTTGCCCCATGCAGGTGGCTCCGACGGTTTGAGGACTCGCGCTGCGCCGAAATTGTGCAAACCCATCTTGCACCGGAACGACCTTCCGGCGCTGACAAATTGGAAATCGCCGTGAACGCATACAGTAAAACGCCGCTTCTCGACACCATCCGGACGCCGGAAGACCTGCGCAAGCTCAAGGTCGAACAGGTTCGCCAGGTCGCCGACGAGCTGCGGCAGGAGACCATCGATGCCGTCTCGGTCACCGGCGGTCACTTCGGCGCGGGTCTCGGCGTGGTCGAACTCACCACCGCGATCCATTACGTCTTCGATACGCCGCGCGACCGGCTGATCTGGGACGTCGGCCATCAGGCCTATCCCCACAAGATCCTCACCGGCCGGCGCGACCGCATCCGCACCCTGCGCACCGGCGGCGGCCTGTCCGGCTTCACCAAGCGCAGCGAGAGCGATTACGATCCGTTCGGCGCGGCGCATTCCTCGACCTCGATCTCGGCCGGTCTCGGCATGGCCGTCGCGCGCGACCTCTCCGGCGGCAAGAACAACGTTATCGCCGTGATCGGTGACGGCGCGATGTCGGCGGGCATGGCCTACGAAGCCATGAACAACGCGGGTGCGATGAACTCGCGCCTGATCGTCATCCTTAACGACAACGACATGTCGATCGCCCCGCCGGTCGGCGCCATGAGCGCCTATCTGTCGCGCCTCTATTCCGGCAAGACCTATCGCACGCTGCGCGATGCGGCCAAGCAGATCAACAAGCGCCTGCCCAAGATCATCGCCAACCGTGCCAACCGCGTCGAGGAATATTCCCGCGGCTTCATGATGGACGGCGGCACGCTGTTCGAGGAGCTTGGCTTCTACTATGTCGGCCCGATCGACGGCCACAATCTCGACCATCTCCTGCCCGTGCTGAAGAACGTGCGCGACATGGAGACCGGCCCGATCCTGGTCCACGTCGTGACCCAGAAGGGCAAGGGCTACGGCCCCGCGGAAGCCTCGGCCGACAAGTACCATGCCGTCGTCAAGTTCGACGTCGCGACCGGCACCCAGGCCAAGGCCAAGCCGAACGCGCCGGCCTACCAGAACGTGTTCGGCCAGAGCCTCGTCAAGGAAGCGCAGAAGGACGACAAGATCGTCGCCATCACCGCGGCCATGCCGTCGGGCACCGGCGTCGACATCTTCAACAAGGCCTTCCCCGACCGCACCTTCGACGTCGGCATCGCCGAGCAGCACGCGGTCACGTTCGCTGCCGGTCTTGCCAGCGAAGGCTACAAGCCGTTCTGCGCGATCTATTCGACCTTCCTGCAGCGCGGCTACGACCAGATCGTGCATGACGTCGCGATCCAGAACCTGCCGGTCCGCTTCGCCATCGACCGCGCCGGCCTCGTTGGCGCCGACGGCGCGACCCATGCCGGCTCGTTCGACAACGCCTACCTCGGCTGTCTGCCCAACATGGTGATCATGGCCGCGGCGGACGAAGCCGAGCTCGTGCACATGGTGGCGACCCAGGTCGCCATCGACGATCGTCCGAGCTCGCTGCGCTATCCGCGCGGTGAAGGCCGCGGCATCGAGATGCCCGAGGTCGGCATTCCGCTCGAGATCGGCAAGGGCCGCATGATCCGCCAGGGCAGCAAGATCGCCCTGCTCTCCTTCGGCACCCGCCTCGCCGAGTGCGAGAAGGCGGCCGACGAGCTCGCCGCCCACGGCCTCTCGACCACGATCGCAGATGCACGCTTCATGAAGCCGCTCGACACCGAGCTGGTGCTCAAGCTCGCCCGTGACCACGAGATCCTGATCACGATCGAGGAAGGCTCGGTCGGCGGCTTCGGCTCGCATGTCGCGCAGTTCCTGACCGATCAGGGCGTGCTCGACACCGGCATGGTCAAGTTCCGCTCGATGGTGCTGCCCGACGTGTTCCAGGACCACGACACCCCGGCGGCGATGTACGGCCGCGCCGGTCTCGACGCCAAGGGCATCGTCGCCAAGGTGTTCGAAGCCCTCGGCAAGGACGTCAAGGCCGAGACGGTCAAGCTCGCCTGAGGGCGAGCTTCGACCTTTGGCGAACGATACATTCCCATGAAAATCTATCTGGCAGGTCCCGACGTGTTCCTGCCGGATGCGGTCGAGATCGGCCGGCGCAAGGTCGATATCTGCGCCGCGCACGGGCTCACCGGCCTTTATCCCCTCGACAACGCGATCGACCTCACCGCGCCTGATGCCTCGCGGCGGATCTTTTGCGGCAACGAGGCGATGATGGACGCGGCCGATGCGATCATCGCCAACCTCACCCCGTTCCGGGGCGCCGGCGCCGATCCCGGCACCGTCTACGAGCTCGGCTACATGGCCGGCCGCCGCAAATTCTGCCTCGCTTATTCCAACGATGGCGCGGTTTATGCCGACCGCGTCGGCCGCTTCATGGACGTGACATCCGAAGACGGACGGCTGGTCGATGCGCAGGGGCTGACGGTCGAGGATTTCGGCCTCGTCGACAACCTCATGATGATCCATGCGCTGGAGCTGCACGGCTGTCCGCTGGTGGCGCCGGCCACGATGCCGATCAACGTCTGGCACGATCTCGCCGCGTTCGAGACTTGCGTCCGGATGGCGGCCGCGCGATTGATCGCTACATAGAGCATGATCCGGACCCGGAGGGCCGCGTTAGCGCAAAGTGTGCAGCGGTTTTCCGATAAGATCATGCTCAAACAATAAGTCGTCCTTCGGAGATCCGATGCCCCCTGCCCGCAAGCGCGCGGATGTATTGCTGGTCGAGCGTGGCCTGTTCGAAAGCCGGGCGCGGGCGCGCGCGGCGATCGAGGCCGGCCTCGTCACGGCCGACGACAAGCAGGTCGCAAAACCATCGGAGACGATCGCCGAGGACGCGGCGATCCACGCAGAGCCCGCGCACCCTTACGTCTCCCGCGGCGGCGTCAAGCTCGCCGGCGCGCTGGAGCGTTACCCGATCGAGATCGAGGACCATGTCTGCCTCGACGTCGGCGCCTCCACCGGCGGGTTCACCGAGGTGCTGCTCGCGAACGGCGCCAGCCTGGTGTTCGCGATCGATGTCGGCACCAGCCAGTTGCATCCCTCGCTGCGCGATCATCCCAAGATCGTGTCGATGGAGGAGACCGACATCCGCAGCTATGACGGCAAACGTCTGCCGGCACGGCCCGACATCGTCGTCATCGACGTCAGCTTCATCTCGCTCAAGACCGTGCTGCCGGTGGCGCTGTCGCTGGCGGCCGCGCCGATGAGCCTGCTCGCGCTGATCAAGCCGCAATTCGAGGCCGCGCGACAGCGCAACAAGAAGGGCATCGTCCGCGACGCCGCCGTGCACCAGGAGATCTGCGACGACATCGCGGCGTTCGCCGCCTCGCTCGGCTGCACCGACATCGCGATATTTCCGTCGCCGATCACGGGTGGTGACGGCAATGTCGAATTCTTCCTGGGCGCGCGCCGTGATTGAACGGCTGACGATCGATCACGTCGGACATCGCGGAGACGGCGTCTCGCTCACGACGGGCGATGCCGTCTACGTGCCCTACACGCTTGGCGGCGAAACGGTCGAGGTCGACCACGTCCTGGGCCATCATCCCGACCGCCGCAAGCTGCTCGCTGTCGACACCGCAAGCCCGGAGCGCATCGCGCCGTTCTGCCCGCATTTCGGTGTCTGTGGCGGCTGCGCGATTCAGCACTGGGCCGCGGAGCCCTATCACGCCTGGAAGCGCAGCATCGTGGTCGAGACGCTGGCGCAGGCCGGGCTCGATTGCGAGGTGGCGGCGCTGGTCGATGCGCACGGCGCCGGGCGCCGGCGCATCACGCTGCACGGCCGCTTCGGCACCCACGACATCCTCAAGGTCGGCTTCTCCGCAACGAGCTCGCACGACGTCATTCCGATTCATCGCTGCCCCATCCTCGATCCCGGACTCGAGGGCGCGCTCGAGGCCGCCTGGGCGCTCGCCGAACAGCTGACGTCCAAGATGGCGGTGACGAAGCCGCTCGACATCCAGGTCACCGCCACCGCCAACGGCCTCGACGTCGACGTGCGCGGCTCCGGCCCGCTGCCGACGGCGCTGGTCACCGCGCTGTCGCGCGTCGCCGAGCAGCATCGCCTGGCGCGGCTGACGCGGCATGGCGAGCTGGTGCTGCAACGCCTGCCGCCGACGGTGAGGATGGGCCGCGCCGAGGTGACGCTGCCGCCGGGCTCGTTCCTGCAGGCAACGGTGGCGGGCGAAGAGACGCTTGCGGCCCTCGTCGCCGAGCGCGTCGGCAAGGCGAAGGAGGTTCTCGACCTCTTCTGCGGCGTCGGTCCGTTCGCGCTGCGGCTTGCCGAGAAGGCGCGCGTCACCGCGTATGACAGCGACGCCGGCGCCATCGCCGCGCTCGCCAAAGCCGCGCGCACACCCGGCCTTAAGCCGATCAAGGCCGAACCACGCGACCTGTTCCGCCGCCCGCTGGTGCCGCAAGAGCTGCGCGACTTCGACGCCGTGGTGTTCGACCCGCCGCGCCAGGGCGCGCAGGCGCAGGCGCTGAAGCTTGCCGCCAGCAAGGTGCCCGTCGTCGTCGCCGTGTCCTGCAACGTCGCGACCTTCGCGCGCGATGCGCGACTCTTGATCGACGGCGGCTACAAGCTCGAAACGGTGGTGCCGGTCGACCAATTCCGGCACACGCCGCATGTGGAGCTGGTGGCGAAGTTCAGACGCTAAAAGCGCGATGAATGTCATCGCGCTTTGGGTTATTGTTGACGCATGATCTTTCCGGAAAACCGCTTCGCACTTTTCCGGATCATGCTTTAGCGCCGAAGCCCACTCAGCGCCGGCGACTCCCCGGGCAGCATGTTCGATCTGATGTCGCTGTCCATGCGGCCCGAGTCCTGCTGGCCGAATCCAGCCCCAAACGACAGACTGAGGTTGGAGGTGGGCTTGAACTCGACACCCGCAAATGCGCTGTATCCCGGTGCGGCGCCGGAGGTCAGCGGCGCAATCGAGCTGCCGATGCCGTTGCCGAATTTCAGCGTTTCGAAACCTGCGAAGAACGTGACGGGCAAGCCGCCAGTCGTCCTGGTGTTGTAGCCGAACTGCGTGCTGTCATAGGACAGCGCGCTGAAATTGCCTGAAAGCGCGGGCTGGCTGAAGCCACTCAGGCCGAGATTGCCGCGCTGGCTTCCGACGAAAAAACCAGGACGAAAATCGTAGCCTCCGTTGGCATCGGCGGCACTGAAGCCCGGAAAGTAGCCGTAGCCGTCGGAACTCTGGACGGCGCTGCCACCAAAGCCGAAAGGCCCGCCTGGAATCCAATATTGCAAGGGCGCGACTTGCGCATGAGCCGGGGCTCCGCCAAGGCAGAGCACCACGAAGAGAGTTGCAAGACAGCAGGAACGAGTGAGGTTGGACATTAGGTGACCGTCAAAAGGCTCCCAAATTATACGCGCGGTGTCGCGCCAATACCAGCGATGCGATGCCGCTGATCGCGCGACCGAGTTCCAGGATCACCTTTTCCTGACGCCTTGAACCTCCTTCGCGTCGGATTGACCCATTTACAGGACGCGCCCGCTCGAGCCGCCGTATCGCCGCGGAAGCCTGGCGTCGTCCCGGCAAATGCGCGATTGCGCAGACCTTTGAAAATATCCGACACTGCATGGAGGCTCTCATGGAGGTCAATTCCGACAGGTTAAATGCCTTTATGGGCAAGATGGTCACCGAGTTCGGCGCAGCGATGAACGCATCGCTGGTCCTGCTCGGGGATAAGCTCGGTCTCTACCGCACCCTCGCCGCCAAAGGACCGATGAACTCTTCCGAGCTCGCGAGCGCCACCGGAACGAGGGAACGCTATGTCCGCGAGTGGCTCGCCAGCCAGGCCGCATCCGGCTACATCGAATATGACTCCGCTTCGGGAAAATTCTCGATGCTGCCGGAGCAGATAATGGCGCTTGCCGATGAGGACAGCCCGGTCTTCCTGGGCGCGTTCGGCAACCTCATCGCTTCGACGTTTCTCGACGAGCCGAAGATTTCGGACGCGTTCAAGTCCGGCAAGGGCGTCGGCTGGAACCGGCGCAGCGAGTGCTTGTTCTGCGGCACGGCCCGCTTCTTCCGCACCGGTTACATGCATCATCTGGTTCAGGAGTGGCTGCCCGCGCTCGACGGCGTCGTGGACAAGCTGAAGCGTGGCGCCAAGGTCGCGGATGTCGGCTGCGGCCACGGCGTCTCGACACGGCTGATGGCCGAGGCTTTTCCCAACTCCCGCTTCTACGGTTTCGACTATCACGAGGGCTCGATCGAGGCAGCGCGAAAGGCCGCTACGGAGGCCAAGCTGGGCGATCGGGTCTCCTTTGCTGTTCACTCGGCCAAGTCTTATCCGGCCGAGGGCTACGATCTCGTCTGCTTCTTCGATTGCCTGCACGACATGGGCGATCCCGTCGGCGCCATCAGCCACGTGCGCGAAACCATGGCGAAGGACGGCACCTGCATGCTGGTCGAACCGTTCGCCAACGACCGCCTGGAAGACAATCTCAATCCGGTCGGGCGGGTCTACTATGCCGCATCGACCATGATCTGCACCCCGGCCTCGCTTGATCAGGAGGTGGGCCTCGCGCTCGGCGCGCAAGCCGGCGAGGCACGGCTGCGCAAGGTCGCCAGCGAAGGCGGCCTGTCGCGCTTCCGCCGCGCCGCCGAGACCCCGTTCAACCTGATCCTGGAAGCGCGGATCTGATCGTATCACAGGGGTCGCGTGGCTGCGGCATACGGCCATGCCGATGCCGCAGCCTGACGCCGCATGGAGCTTCTTGTCTCTCTCGGGCCGTCACGTAAGCTGTCGGGCTACGGACGCTGTTGTTGGAAGATCGACCGGCAATTGAAGCGATCGATATCTTGAAGCCCGGAGAACCCGGTGACATCCGACAGTCCCGTCACTTACGAACGCACGGGCAACATCGCCCGCATCACGCTGCGTCGCCCGCCCGTCAACGCGCTGAGCCTCGAGATCATCCGCGCGGTGGTCGCCGCGCTCCGCCGCGCCGCCGATGATGCGGATGCGCGCGTGGTCGTGCTGGGAAGCGCGATTGCCAAACGCTTTTCGGCGGGCCTCGATCTCGACATCCTGCTCGGCAAGCCCGGCGCCGAGATCCGCGAATTCCTCCAGGCGCTCTATATCGATCTCTACGACGCGCAATACGGACTTGGAAAGCCATCGATCGCGGCGGTTGGTGGCGCGGCCCGCGGCGGCGGCATGACCATGGCGGTGTCCTGCGACGTCGTGCTGGCAGCCGAAAGCGCGACGTTCGGCTACCCCGAGATCGACGTCGGAGTCATCCCGGCGATCCATTATGCTCATCTGCCGCGCATCGTCGGACGTCACCGCGCCTTCGAGCTGCTGTTCACCGGCCGCGTCTTCAGCGCTGCGGAGGCGCGCGAGCTCGGCGTGGTGAACCGCGTCGTCGGCGATGCGGAGCTCGAGGCGGAGGTGACAAAGCTCGCGGCGCAGTTCGCGGGAAAATCGGCGGCCGTGCTGCGGATGGGCCGGGCCGCCTTCATGCGCCAGATCGATCTCGATTACCGGCGCAGCATCGCAAGCGCCGTGGACGATTTCTGCAACGTCGCGACCTCGGACGAGGCGCAGGAGGGCTTGAGGGCGTTCGTTGAGAAGCGGCCGCCGAAATGGTGAGGACGGCAGCCCGCGCCGGCAACGCCGTGTGCGCTCAGGCGGTCTTGTCGAGCGTAGAAGAGGAATCGGCCGGCGGATATTTGGTCACCGGCACCATGAAGGATTTGCTGCCGACCTGGTAGATGATCCTGCCGTTCTGCCCGTCGTCGGTCGCGATCTGCGCCTGCCCGAACATGATGACGTTCTTGTAGACGATGCCGGTGCCCTGGCGGGTAATGCCGTCGGTGGTGACGCTGACCTGGGCTTCCTTGCCGTTGACCGAGAGCACCTTGAAGCTCGCGCTCTTGCCGTTGTCGCTGGAATAGCCGCCCCAGCTCCCCATGAGACGGCTGTCGGACGGCGGCGGGTCCTGCTTCTCCAAATTGGCGGTCTGCTTGCCGGCACCGCCAACGGAGTACAGCAGCACCATGTTCTTGCCGTCCTTGGTCCCGACCGTGACCCCGCCGAAGCTGATCAGAGAGCCGTTGACCTCGGCAAAACCACGTTCGGTCCGCCCGTTATGGGTGTACTCGACCTGCGCCCGGGCACCGCGGATGTTGATGACGTTGAAGCTGACGGGCTGGTTGTTGCCGACCCAATTGCCCTTCCATTCGCCGAGCAGCCTGCTCTGGCGAAAGACCCGCTCATTGGCAGGCGAAATCTGGCTGGTGGTCGCTGAGACAGTGGCCATTGGACTGCTCGGTGGACGGATTCGGCAAACCCGCTTTCATTCGCCTCCCGGATCGGAAACGAACTGAAACATCCGATTAGGGCCATGTGCCGGTTAACGAGGGGTTAAGTTCAACCGCGGGGCGAGATGAGGCGAAAGGTCCCAACCGGAGCTAAGCTGTCAGCGGCCCCAGCGATCCGACCAGATCTTCTCGCCGATCATGCAATTGACGCGCGGTTCTTTGTCCGCAACTTGCCTCACCGGCCGCTCCGGCGTGCGGCCGGCGACCTCCATCAGCAGCTTGGTGCGGATCGCTTCCTTGAACTTGTCGCGCTCCTTGATCGTGATGACGAATGAGCCGGGACCGCCGATGACGCAGTCCTCGTAGTAGAAATCGAGATTGTCGATATCCATGGTCGAATAAGATGGCTCCTTGACCATGATCGGCAGACCGTTGATGACGATGCCCTTCTCGAGCGCGGCGTCGCGCGCCACCGTGACCGGACCGCCGTTGTTGTTTGGGCCGTCGCCGGAAATGTCGATCACGCGGCGCAGGCCGCGATACGGATCCTCGTCGAACAGCGGCATCGCGAAATTGATCGCGCCGGAGATCGAGGTGCGCGAGGCGCGCCGGATCGGCGTCTTCATGATCTCGGCGGCGACCGCGTCCGCCGTCTCCGGGCCGTCGACCAGCCGCCAGGGGATGATGATCTTCTGGTCGCTGGAGGCGGCCCATTCGAAATAGGTCACAGCGATCCGGCCGTTCGGACCGAGCTTCAAGGCCTGGAGGAATTCCTTCGACTGGATCGCCTGCGCGTAACCTTCGCGCTGGATCGCGAGCTCGTCCATGTCCATGGAGTAGGAGACATCGACCGCTAGGACCAGCTCGACGTCGACCGCCTGTGCGTCCTTGTCGGCGGCGAGCCGCTGAGTCTTGGTCGGCTCAAAATTCGGCCCCGGTGCCGCAACGCCCGCGACATCTCCTCCGGCGAGTACGCCGGCCACCAGCACAGCCCCGATCGAGAACAGCAAGCGCATCGCAGCAGTCTCCCGTCGTATGACGCGATGGTGACATGCAAACGCCTTGCCGCAAAGCGCGAAGATCGTTTGCACTTCACATTCGAGTTAGGAATTTGCCAGCTTCACGCAAACCCGCCGCCGTGTTGCCGCGCTTGCGTCACCGGAACTCGCGCGATCACAGACGTCCTTGCGCAGCCGAGAATCTCGGCATTCCGGGTTCTCGCGACGCACACCGGAATGACACGTGCAATGTGGAGACACGCCCCCACCCACTTGTCCGGCACAATTTCCATGCTAGGCTGGCCGCACAGATGGGGATGGAGTCCCCCGACAACCGCCCGGCGGTCCGTTGCCGCAATGGGCTGATGACTCCTGCTCGAGGTGGGACTCTCATAGAGGCTCTGCCTTTGGCGGGAGCATGGACAAACCCGCCGACGGCGGGTTTTTTGTTGCCTGAAAGGCAGGGTCAGGAGAAGGCGTGACGACGACGACACCGAATGCTGCGCGGACCTCGCTGCCCAGGGGAATCTGGGTGCTCGGCTTCGTCTCGATGCTGATGGACATCTCCTCCGAGATGATCCATGCGCTGCTGCCGATCTATCTCGTCACCGTGCTCGGCGCCTCCACGCTCACCGTGGGTTTCATCGAAGGCGTTGCCGAGGCGACCGCCTCGATCACCAAGATCTTCTCCGGCGCGCTGTCGGACTGGCTTGGCCGCCGCAAGCTGCTCGCCGCGCTCGGCTATGGGCTGGCCGCCTTCACCAAACCGCTGTTTCCGCTTGCGCCAAGCGTCGGGTGGCTGGTGGCGGCGCGCTTCATCGACCGCGTCGGAAAGGGCATCCGCGGCGCACCGCGCGATGCGCTGATCGCCGATATCGCTCCGGTCGGCCTGCGTGGCGCAAGCTTCGGGCTGCGGCAATCGCTCGACACCATAGGCGCCTTCCTCGGGCCGCTCGTTGCGATCGGCCTGATGTGGTGGACGGCCGACAATTTCACCATCGTGTTCTGGGTGGCGGTGCTGCCGGCCTTTCTGGCCTTTGGACTGATCGCCTTCGCCGTGCGCGAGCCGAACCCCGATCCGAGCCGCGAGCGTGCGAAGAATCCGCTCAATCTCGCCGCGATGCGCCAGCTCGGAGCGGTGTACTGGCGCGTCGTCGCGGTCGGAATCGTGTTCACGCTGGCGCGCTTCAGTGAGGCCTTCCTGATCCTGCGAGCACAGAACATCGGACTCAGTGCGATGTGGGTGCCGGCGGTACTGGTGCTGATGAACGTCGCCTATGCGCTGTCGGCCTATCCGGCGGGCGTGCTGTCGGACCGGATCAACCGGACCGGCCTGCTCGCGCTCGGCCTGGTCTTCCTCGCCGCCGCCGACCTGGCGCTGGCCCTGCTCCCGAGCCTTGCTGGCCTCGCGCTCGGCGTCGTGCTGTGGGGACTGCATATGGGACTGACGCAAGGCCTGCTCTCGGCCATGGTCGCCGATGCCGCCCCGCCAAGCCTGCGCGGCACCGCCTTCGGCTATTTCAACCTGTTCACGGGACTTGCCCTGCTCGCTGCGAGCGTGATCGCCGGCGCGTTGTGGGACGTTTATGGCCCTCAAGGCACGTTCCTGGCGGGGCTCGGCTTCGCGCTGGTCTCGCTCGTCGGGCTGCTCGCGGTCGGCGGCGGGCTGACGGCAAAGGACCAATGATGCGGGTCGCAAACCAGGGAACGGGACGTTGAACATCCAATACATTCTGGCGGTCGCCGCCGGCGGAGCGCTCGGCGCGGTCCTGCGCTATCTCGTTGCCATCGGTTCGGGGCGCGCCTTCGGCACCGACTTTCCCTGGGGTACGCTGATCATCAATGTCACGGGATCGTTCCTGATCGGCGTCTTCACCGCGCTGTTCGCGACGAGATGGAACCTGCCGCAGGCTGCCCGGATATTTTTGACGGTCGGCATCTGCGGCGGATACACGACGTTCTCGACGTTCTCGCTGGATGCCTGGTATCTGATCGAGCGCGGTCAGACCGTTGCATCCGCCGTCTATATGATTGCATCGGTGGTGCTGTCCGTGGGCGCGCTGATCGCCGCGTTGCAGCTCGTCCGCGCGCTTCCGTAGGCAGCGCAGCCACGCATTCCTGCCCATCCGCAACGGCATGATCACGACCACATCGGCCATCTTGGAGCAGGCCGGGCGTCTGCAATATGATGAGACGGCTGGAGCTCATCAGGGCCGGGGCGTTTCAGGACACGATGAACGATACCGTCACCACGCCGAAAACCAGGACGAGGACCAAGGTCGAGCGGCCGCGGCTGCACAAGGTCATCCTGATCAACGACGACTACACGCCGCGAGAGTTCGTCACGATGATTCTCAAGGCCGAATTCCGCATGACCGAGGATCAGGCCTACAAGGTGATGATCACCGCACACAAGCTGGGGACCTGCGTCGTCGCCGTGTTCACCAAGGACGTCGCCGAGACCAAGGCGACGCGCGCCACCGACGCCGGCCGCGCCAAGGGCTATCCGCTGCTGTTCACGACGGAGCCGGAGGAATAGGGCTCAGCCGACCTGCGCGTACGTCTCGTCCGCCAGCCCGTACACACGCTGCGCCTTGGAAAATCCTGCGATTGGGAATTCGCCGAGCTCGTGCCAATCGTGCCGGCAGACATTGGCGAAACCTTCCGACGCGACGACGGTTCGTCCCAGCCGGCCCGTGATCTTCTCCAGCCGGGCCGCGAGATTGACGGCGGGGCCGATGCAGGTGAAGTCCAGCCGGTTGCCGCCGCCGATATTGCCATACAGGATATTGCCGACGTGCAGCGCGACGCCGAAGCGGAAGCGCTCGACGGCATCGCCGACAGGAATGGCGAGCGCTTCGACGCTGGCGCGGGATTCGCGCGCTGCCTCCAGCACGCCCGCGCAGACATGGGCGGCATCGCCGACATATTCGTCGATGGGAAACACGGCGAGCAGACCGTCGCCCATGAATTTCAAGACCTCGCCGCCATGGCCGCGGATCGCGGTGACCTGGCAATCGAAATAATGGTTGAGGATCGTGACCACCGCCTCGGCCGGCAGCCGGTCCGACAGCGCGGTGAAGCCGCGCAGATCCGAGAGCCAGATCGCCGCCTGCATGGTGTCGTTGTGGCCGCGGCGGATCTGGCCGCCCAGGATGCGCGCGCCGGCCCGATTGCCGACATAGGTGTCGAGCAGCATCTCGGCGGTGCGGCGCAGGCTGATGATCTCGCTGACACGCGCGAGCGGCGCGATGATGGCCCGGATTGCCGCTATGTCGTCATCGCTGAAGCCGCCGGGCTGCCGTGTCATCCAGCTGGTCGCATGAGTCGAGCCGTCGAGGAACGGCAGCGGCACTGCGATATAGTCGGTCGCCCCTTCGGCGCGCATGTCGTCGACGATCGGAAACCGCTTGCTGTTGGGATCATCGACCCGCCCTCTCACCTCCACGCTCTGCTCGAATACGATACGAAGCGGGCTTTGGGCGAATTCCGGCGTATCCAAGACATCGAAATCGACGCTGCCGATTTCGACATCCTCACCCTGCCGCCAGATGAAGTTGCGGCCGAAGATTTCGGGATGCAGCGTGCGGATGAAGATGCCGAACCGCCACAACGGCAGGCCGGCCGCGACCAGACGTTCGCAGAAGTCAGCGATCATCTCGGCCGGCTCCTGAGCCGACCAGGCGCCGTCGATCAGCCAATTCAAGACGCGCTGGAGCTCGGCGCTGTTCATGGCCGCATTTGCGGACGAAGTTGCGGGGCCGTCAAGCTGCACGGTGGGCTAGTACCGCGGCATTATATCTGGCGCATGCCTTTTCGGAAAACCGCTTCACACCTTTCCGGATCATGCGCTACCGCCCCACCTGCCCGCGGTCGCGCAAAAAGTGGTCGGCGAGCACGCAGGCCATCATGGCCTCGCCGACGGGGACGGCACGGATGCCGACGCAGGGGTCGTGGCGACCCTTGGTGAATATCTCGGTATCAGCGCCGTTGCGATCGACGGTGAGCCGCGGCTGCAGGATCGACGAGGTCGGCTTCACAGCAAAGCGCACCACCACCGGCTGTCCGGTAGAGATACCGCCCAGCACGCCGCCGGCATGGTTGGACAGGAAGCGCGTGCCGTCATTGCCGGTGCGCATCTCGTCGGCGTTCTCTTCGCCGGTCAATTCGGCCGCGCCAAAACCGGCGCCAATCTCGACGCCCTTCACCGCGTTGATGGTCATCATCGCGCCCGCGAGATCGGAATCCAGCTTGGCGTAGATCGGCGCGCCCAGGCCCGCCGGCACGCCCTCGGCGACAACTTCGATCACCGCACCGATCGAGGAGCCGCTCTTGCGGATGGCGTCGAGATAGGTTTCGAAAAACGCGGCCTTGTCCTTGTCGGGGCAGAAGAACGGGTTTTTCGCGATCTCGTCCCAGTCCCACTTCGCGCGGTCGATCTTGTGCGGGCCGATCTGCACCAGCGCGCCGCGCACCTTCACCTCGGGCAGCACCTTGCGCGCGATTGCGCCGGCGGCAACGCGCATCGCGGTCTCGCGCGCAGAAGAACGCCCGCCGCCGCGATAGTCGCGCAAGCCGTACTTCGCCTCATAGGTGAAGTCGGCGTGGCCGGGGCGAAACTTGTCCTTGATCTCCGAATAGTCCTTCGAGCGCTGGTCGGTGTTCTCGATCAAGAGCCCGATCGGAGTGCCCGTCGTCACCTGCACGCCGGTCTCCGGATGCGCCATCACGCCGGACAGGATCTTCACCTGATCCGGCTCCTGGCGCTGGGTGGTGAAGCGCGACTGCCCGGGCCGGCGGCGGTCGAGGTCCCGCTGGATGTCGGCCTCGGTGAGTGGAATCATCGGCGGACAGCCGTCGACCACGCATCCGATCGCCACCCCATGGCTCTCGCCGAAGGTGGTGACGCGGAACATGTGGCCGAAGGTGTTGAAGGACATCGTTGCTCGCTGGTGAGGTTCCGGCGAGTGGTAACGCGCTCTCGATGGAGGGTCAAATGCCTGCGGAGTTCGTCATGGCCGGGCCTGTCCCGGCCATCCACGTTCTTGGGTGCCGCAACCAAGTCGGTCCGTGGATGCCCGGGTCAAGCCCGGGCATGACGGCGGAGAGCGTGGCCCACCGTTAACTGAACTTCTCCAGGCCCCCATCCCGAAACACGTAGACGGCGCCCTGCTCGATATAGAGCTCAGCCGCGCTGGCGGGGGTCTCGATGCCCAAAGCCACCATCAGGGCCCGGCAGGTGCCGCCATGGGCGACCGCGACGGTGTCGACCAGGAGCGACTCGTACCAATCGAGCATCCGCAGCTGCACGGCGGCATAGGTCTCGCCGCCGGCCGGCGCGACCGTCCATTTGTCGGCGAGGCGGCTTGCATAGACATCGGGATCGGAGGCCTCGCTTTCGGCCAGTGTCAGCCCTTCCCAGGTGCCATAGCCGATCTCCCGCAGGCGGTCGTCGAGCGAATAGTCGGCAGGCGGCAGTTCGAGCTTGCCGCGCACGAGTTCCATGGTCTGGCGCGCTCGCCCGAGCGGGCTCGCCACGTATGGCAACGCCGCCTTGTCCTTGCCCTCGCGCCTGAACAGATCGGCGAGAACATCAGCCGCGTGCACCGCCTGGCCGCGGCCCTTTGCGTTCAGGGGGACGTCCTGGGTGCCCTGGAGCCGTCCGAGCGCGTTCCACTCGGTCTCGCCATGGCGAAGGAAGTAGATCGTGGGCACGGACATTCGAGCTAAAGGCTAGTCCTTCCCGCCGAACGAGATATCAGGCGAGTCCGGGCGCTTCATGCCGAGCACGTGATAGCCGGAATCGACGTGGTGCACCTCGCCGGTCACGCCGCGCGACAGATCGGAGAGGAAATACAGCGCGCTGCCGCCGACGTCCTCGGTCGAGACGTTGCGCCGCATCGGCGCGTTGGCCTCGTTCCATTTCAGGATGTAACGGAAATCGCCGATGCCGGACGCGGCGAGCGTCTTGATCGGACCTGCCGAGATCGCGTTGACGCGGATGTTCTTCTCGCCGAGATCGGCGGCGAGATAGCGCACGCTGGCCTCCAGCGCGGCCTTGGCCACACCCATCACGTTGTAATGCGGCATCCACTTCTCGGCGCCGTAATAGCTGAGCGTGATGAGCGAGCCGCCATCGGTCATCAACTTCTCGGCGCGCTGCGCCACCGCGGTGAACGAATAGCAGGAGATCAGCATCGACTTGGAGAAATTCTCCTGCGTGGTGTCGACATAGCGGCCGTCGAGCTGCTCGCCGTAGGCGATCGCGTGCACCAGGAAGTCGATCTTGCCCCACTTCTCCTTCAGCACCGCGAAGGCGGCATCGATGGATGCAGCGTCCGTGACATCGCAATGGCCGAGCACGAGCCCGCCGATCTCCGCGGCGAGCGGCTCGACGCGCTTCTTGAGCGCATCGCCCTGATAGGTGAAGGCGAGTTCGGCGCCGGCCGCGTGGCATGCCTTGGCGATGCCCCAGGCGATCGAGCGGTTGTTGGCAACGCCGAGGATCACGCCTCGCTTGCCGTGCATCAGACCTGAATTCTGCGCCATTTTTCGATGTCCCATCGAGCGGGTTGAGGTCTGGAGGTACACCAGCCCTCCCCTGCGGTACAGTCCTAATACGCGGCGTTAACGCTGTTTCGAGCGCCGGAATAGCCGTTCCATTCGGGTGTTATGATCGTTGAGGCGCTTGCCCCGAACACCCGGACGTCACGACCGCAATGAATGCGTTTCGCCAGAGTGTGGAAGCCATGATCCCGGCGTTGCGCCGCTACGCTCGCGCGCTCACGCGCGACGCGGATGCGGCCGACGATCTGGTGCAGGATACGTTGGTGCGCGCGCTGCGCTCGGAGCGCCTGTTCCTCGGAGGCGACGTCAGGAGCTGGCTCTATACGATCCTGACCAACCTCAACAAGAACAGGCGGCGCTCGTTGGCGAGGCGGCCGCAATTCATGCCGCTGACGGACAACAATCCGGACGCCAGCGGGACCGAGGCCGAAGGCCGCGACATCGAGAAGGCGCTGGCCACCCTCGTCGAGGAGCAGCGGTCGGTGCTGCTGCTGGTGATGCTGGAGGGCATGAGCTATCGCGAGGTCGCCGACATCCAGGGCGTGCCGATCGGCACCGTGATGTCACGCCTGGCGCGCGCCCGCGCCCACGTCAAGGCGTCGCTGGAGGGCGAGCGCCCGGCGCTCAGGCGGGTGAAATGATGGCGGGGTCGATGCATCGCGTATCGTCCGCCCGCGTGCCGATGGAGCGGGCGACATCGAGTGACGAAGGACATTTTGGACGGCAAGGCCAGAGACGACCGATATGAACGACCGCAACATTCCCATCACCGAAGACGAGCTGCACGCCTATGTCGACGGCGAGCTGCCGGCCGAACGTCGCGCCGATGTCGAGGCTTTTCTCGCCGCCAATCCCGATGAAGCCGAACGTGTGCAGTCCTGGCGCGCCATGGCCGAGATGCTGCACGCCCGTTACGATTCCGTCGTCCAGGAGCCGGTGCCGGCCCGGCTGGAGCTCGAGCGGCTGGAGCGCCGCCCGCGTCAGTGGCTCTACGGTGCCGCCGCGGCCGTGCTGGTTGCTTTCGTCGCCGGCGGCACCGTCGGCTGGGTCGCGCATGGCGCCGCCAACGCGCCCTCGACCTTCCAGAGCTTGACCGCGGACGCGCTCGACGCCCACCGCCTCTACGTCGTCGAGGTCCGCCACCCCGTCGAGGTCGGCGGCAACGAGCGCGACCACCTCCAGGCCTGGCTAACCCGGCGCTGCGGCTGGACCGTGTTCGCGCCGAACCTGGAGGCGAGCGGGTTGAAGCTCGTCGGCGGCCGGCTTCTGCCCGGGCCGAACGGTCCGGCCTCGTTCCTGATGTATGAGGGCGCCTCGGGCGAGCGGTACACGATCTACGCGACCAAGACCGAGAGCGGGGCGACGCAGATGCGCTATGCCAAAACGGACAAGGACGGCGCGCTGTTCTGGGCCGAGCGCGGTGTCGGCTACGTTGTCAGCGGCGGCGGCGACCGCGATCGGCTGACCAAGGTGGCGCAGGCGGTCTACGACCAGGCAGAGAAAAACGGCACCTGAGCAACCGCATGAATGCGGTGCCTCGATTCCGACATTGAAAATTTGGAATCAGGACATCGACGCGTCTCATTATCGCACCGGATGATCACGCGAAAATGAGCAGCGTTCGATCCGCCGATCGACGCGGGCGGCCTCGATTGGGGTTTTTGGTACCGCGCTGGTCCCCCTCTCGAGGCCGCACCCATTTATCGCCTGCCCCGCCGGACAGCCGACACGTCGAGCATATCAGCCGAGACGCGCGACCACGCCTCTGGCATATGATGTCGTCCGTTAAGAAGCCGGATTGATCGAGGCTGGCCGGGCGAGCGTGCGCCATAGCTGGGCCAGGAACAGGCACAAGAGATATCTCAGCCAGGCGAGGATGCGGCGGAAGTTGTGTCCGACGGCTGAGAGGACGACGTTGGCGGCATCGCCGGCGCGGCCTTTGAGGTAGCAGCGCCCGAGGTGGCCTTCCGCCTTCAGGTGTCCGATGATGGGCTCGATGGCGGAGCGGCGGCGCAGCTCGCGCTTGATGACACCGAAAACGCCGCGCTTCTGGCCGGAGATGAAGACGCGACGGGGATTTTGTGCGTCGTGGCCGCGGTATCCCTTGTCGACATAGGCCCGCTCGATCGGACAGCCGGTGAGTGTCTCGGTGCGGTCAATGACGTCCCGCAAGGTGTGACCGTCGTAGGGGTTGTCGGGCAGTGCGCTGGCGTGCAGCACGAACAGGCCACCGGGAGCCCGGCGGTTGTTGGTGACGATGGAGGCCTTCACGCCGAACTCGTAAGGCGCGCTGGCCTTGCCCTTGCCGATGCACTCCACTTCCGGGGCATGGAAGGAATAGAGCTTCCAGCCGCGCTGGCGCTGCTGCTGCGAGCGGATCTGCGTGGCCCGGCCGAGCGGGAGGGCGAACGCCTGCTCCAGTGCTGGCTGGCCTTCGATCTTGCGGCGGATGTCGCGGATGATCCGGCCCAGCCGGCTACGCAGGATACGCAACTGCCGCTGATGCCGCCTGAACTGTTTGGCATGGGCGTAGCGGCCGGCCATCATCGCGGCGGCCTTGGCGATGCGAGCATAGGATTGCCGCAGCCTGACGCCGTGCCTGATCGCCAGGCGGTTGAGCCCCTTGATGGCCGCATGCAGCAGCTTGGCATCGGTCGGAAAGGTGATGGCCTTCGGCTGCACCGTGGTGTCGACCGTAACCCGCTTGAGGTCCTGGCTGCGTAATGCACCGGCCTCGTGCGCTACCCGCAAGCTCTCGGCCAGCAGCAACTCCAGCTTGTCGCCAAGCCGCTTGCGCCAATGGCTCAGGTCCGAGCGCTCGTGCGGGAACGTGTGCTGAAAGAACTCTTCCCCGGTGAAGAACTGGAAGTATGGGTCATGGACCCAGCGCTCGCACACCTCCTCATCGGACAGCCCGTAAATGTGCTTGAGCAACAGCAGACCGATCATGAAGCGCGTCTCGATCCCGGGCCTGCCGTTCTCGCTGTAGAGCGGCGCGATCTCGCCGTCGATCCAGTCCCAATCGACCTTGCCGGCGAGCAGAACCAGCTCGTGCTTCATATTGATGATCTGGTCGAGCCGAGCCCGGAACAGATCGTTCGATCCCGTCGTCTTGTGCTTCTTCGGCCGCATCGTTCCCTCCGATGCAGACAAGGAATCATGCTTCCCGCTTCGAGGGAATCCACGAAAACCAAATCGCAAGGTTCTGACGCCCAAAGCATCAAAACCTTGCAATCTGGAAATGCCCCTTAGCCCAAATCGAGATTCCCGATCAGTGGCTTAGTCCTTCTTCACGGACGACATGATGAGCATCATCTGCCGGACGATGCTCTAGACCTCTTGGGAGAACCCCTTCAGTTGGATCACGCCTAACCAACACCACTACGCGGATTGTAGGGGTGCTGATCCCGCCACTTTTCCATCAATGCCTCAAGCTCGGCATCGTTCCCGTCCGGTAGCATAATCCTGATGACGACGAAGAGGTCCCCGGCTCCGCCGGCTTTCGGCAGCCCCTTGCCCTTCAGGCGAAAGGTCCGGCCGCTGGACGTGTTTTTCGGGACCGAGAGCTCCACGGCATTGCCGAGCGTGGGCACCCGGACCTTGGCCCCGAGCACCGCCTCGTAAAGCGTGACCGGCAGGTCGATCCGCAAATCGGCGCCTTCGACCTTGAAGTGGGGATGGGGCGCGATGTTGATGGTGATGAGGAGATCGCCGGGCGGATGGCCCTGCGCGCTCTCGCCCTGCCCCCGCAGCCTGATCGTCTGGCCTTCGGTGACGCCGGCGGGGATCTTGACGTTCAGCTCCTTGCCCGTGGGCAGCCGGACGCGCTTCTCGCCGCCATTGACCGCCTCTTCCAGCGACACCGACATGGCGACGTTGACGTCGAGATCGAGCCCGATCCCGCCGGTGTCGAAGTCGAACTGGGCGCCGCCGCCGGCTCCCGGCCGCGCGCCACGCATCCCGCCGCCGAACATGCTGTTGAGGATGTCCTCGAACGCGCCGCCGCCCGGACCGCCACCGGTACCGCCGCTGCGGAACGTATAGTTCTCGAACCCGCCGGCACCCGCGCGGCCGCGCGAACCGCCGCCACCCGGAAAGCCCTGGAAGCGCGGCTTGCCCTCGGCATCGATCTCGCCGCGGTCGAACTGCTTGCGCTTGTCCTCGTCGCCGAGGATCTCGTTGGCCGAGTTGATCTCGGCAAAGCGCTCGGCAGCCTTCGGGTCACCCTTGTTGCTGTCGGGATGGTGCTTCTTGGCAAGCTTGCGATAGGCGCTCTTGATGGCGGCAGCGTTGGCGCTCCGCGGCACCCCCAAGACCTCATAGGGGTCGCGCATCCGTCACGTCTCCTTCAAGATATCGAATTGTTCAAAAGGGCTCCCCGCCCCACCTGCGGATCATGTGGGGAGAGAGTGGCATTTTTGCAACTAGGGGCGCACGCCGACGCCTTATGATTCTAGCATGATCTTATCGGAAAACCGGTTCCCACTTTTCGCGAACGCGGCCCTCCGGGTCCGGATCATGCTCAGCTCCGCCACGGCTTTAGCGTATGAATCTCCCAACGGCCACGGCCGCTTTGGCAGCCGGCGCCCTGGAGCCAGCTTTCGGTATTGCCGTTGACGTAGCTGGCCAGGAAGTCGCGGCATTTGCGGCCGTCCTCGGCGGCATAGGACTGTGCGATCGGCGTCACGGAGCCCCGCGCGCCGGTCTCCGGGTTCTCCCAGTGCTGGCTGGAATCCTTGTCGCCCTTGCTGAGGACGTCGGAGGCGGCGTTGCGGGTGAAGGCGAGATCCGTCTCGGTCGGCGGGGCGTCCTTTGCCGGCCGCGCGATCGAGCCGGTCAGGTCGTTGTCCTCGGCCTTGGCATAGGCGCTGCCGTCGTTGCGCGAAAAGCTGCAGCCGCCGGCACCAAGCCCGATCAGGATCATCGTCACGACGAAGCCGGACGGCCGGATCGCCGATAGGCCAACGCGTCCCCATGCCCTATATAGGGCGGTAGCGGACAGCAACGCGTTTTGGGCCGCGGGACGCAACTCGGACTCCGGACATGACCGACACGACCTCAATGAAACACCAGACACCCTTAACATCCGGTGATTTCACCGCCGCCGACGAGCCATTTGCGTTGTTCGAGTCCTGGCTGAACGAGGCGATCAAGAGCGAGCCGAACGATCCGAACGCGATGGCGCTCGCCACCGTCGATCCGGACGGCCTGCCAGACGTGCGCATGGTGCTGATGAAGGGCTTCGACACCGAGGGTTTCGTCTTCTACAGCCACATCGCGAGCCAGAAGGGCCGCGAACTCGCCGCAAATCCTAAGGCAGCGTTACTTTTTCACTGGAAGTCGCTGCGCCGTCAGGTCCGCATCCGCGGCAACGTGACGCCGGTGACGGACGCCGAGGCCGACGCCTATTTCGCCACCCGACCGAAGCAGGCGCAGATCGGCGCCTGGGCGAGCAAGCAATCCGAGGCGTTGGAGAGCCGCTTCGCGTTCGAGCAGGCGATCGCAAAGGTCGCGGCCAGATATGTCATCGGAGAGGTGCCGCGACCGCCGGGCTGGAGCGGCTGGCGCATCGCGCCGATCCGCATCGAGTTCTGGCATGACCGCCCATTCCGCCTGCACGACCGCATCGAATTTCGCCGTGACGCGGCCGGCCAACCGTGGTCCAAGACGCGGATGTACCCCTAAGCTTTGGGCCGATTTGAAAGATGTCCATGCCGCATTCGACCAACGCTCCGCGACGCACGCTCCTTCTGACGGGCGCCAGCCGCGGCATCGGCCATGCCACCGTGATCCGGTTCTCATCTGCCGGTTGGCGCGTCATCACCTGCTCGCGGCATCCTTTCCCGGAGGACTGCCCATGGGATGCCGGGCCCGAGGATCACATCCAGGTCGACCTCGGCGATCCCAAGGACACCGCGCGTGCGATCACCGACATCCGCGACCGCCTCGAAGGCGGCATGCTGCATGCCCTCGTCAACAACGCCGCGATCTCGCCCAAGGGCCCGGGCGGCTCCCGGCTCGGCTCGGTCGACACTGATCTCGAAACCTGGACGCATGTCTTCCACGTCAACTTCTTTGCGCCGATCATGATCGCGCGCGGGCTGATCGAGGAGTTGAAGGCGGCCAAGGGATCGGTGGTGAACGTCACCTCGATCGCGGGCTCGCGCGTGCATCCCTTCGCCGGCGCCGCCTACGCCACGTCGAAAGCCGCGCTGGCCTCCCTGACGCGCGAGATGGCGTCGGATTTCGGCCGCGTCGGCGTGCGCGTCAACGCGATCGCACCGGGCGAGATCGACACATCGATCCTGTCCCCGGGCACCGAGAAGATCGTCGACCAGCAGATTCCGATGCACCGGCTCGGCACGCCCGACGAGGTCGCCAAGATCATCTACGTGCTGTGCACGGACACCTCTTCCTACGTCAACGGCGCCGAGATCCACATCAACGGCGGCCAGCACGTTTGATCCGCTTCGCATTGCTGGCGGCAGTGCGCTGCGTCCGGCGCACGCGAGTGGATGAGCGGCGCGCTGCCTCGACGCGTCATTGCGAGGAGCCCTTGCGACGAAGCAATCCAGAGTCTTTCCGTGGAGGGATTCTGGATTGCTTCGTCGCTTCGCTCCTCGCAATGACGGAGTATGTGGCGATAGCTGGCTCTCTAACCTCCGCTGTCATTCCCCGCCACCGGGTCTCGCCTTCGGCGAGCCCGATGACAGGCTCCAGCGGGGAATCCAGTACGGCGCGGCTCTCGGCTCAACAATAACTATCTCGGAGTACTGGATCGTCCGGTCAAGCCGGACGATGACACCGAGTGTGTGGCTGCAGACACGCCTTCACAGCCTCGCGGCGCATTTCGCCCGAGCTTTGCTTGATCGCTCCACCCTCTAAAGCCAAGAGGGTGCAGGGAAGGCCGGGTGCCGGCGGCACCCGCGGTCCGCTGCGCGAAAAGCACACGCAGGAAGAACCGCACAGCAGCATACAGGTGAAGCCCAACACACGGCCTTCCCTGCGCGATGGTCGGACGGCTTATGCCGTGCTCTCCCGGGAGCCGAGTTCCTTCTGGCCTCCCTCACCCTCACGGAATTCACCGGCCCTGCGCCGGTTGGCGCAGATGCCGCCTCCGCAAGGGCTTGACCGTAGCAACGACGGCCAGGACCACACGGTTTTGCCGTACGCACGGTTCGTTGGCGCCACAGGGTCCGGCGGCGTTGTGCACCTTGCCACCGGAATATGACGCGACGAACCTGACAGCGCCGCTCGTCCGCGCGATGCCTCAGGGCTCACGGAGAGCAATCCGCCCTGCCCCTGGCTTTCGCGCACGACGCTGCTGCGTCCACCGCAAGCCCGGCTCTGCGATCACACGACAACATGACCGCCCTTCAAGGGTGAGCCGGGATGGACGACACATACGTCAATTCCGAATTTCGGTAAAGTGGAATATTTCTCGCTTCGGGGCTTGACACCCAGACGGCGCAAATGGGTCGGGTGTTTTGCCCCGCGGCAGCCATTCCGCATCGAGATGCCTGCTGCGACGATTCGGGCAGCCGCGGACATAAAGGCGCGGCATTTCCGGGGCTTCTGAAAGCATCCCACCCCTGCCTGATCCCTGGAGTTCCCATGCTTTCTGCCGACCGGCCGGCAACGCGCCTTGCGACCCGGCTCGCCTTCCTCGTCGCGGGCTTCGGCATCGCATGCTGGGCGCCGCTGGTGCCGTTCGCGAAGTCGCGCCTCGGCGTCGACGACGGTATCCTCGGACTGCTGCTTCTCAGCCTCGGCATCGGATCGGTCCTCGCCATGCTTCTAACCGGCGTGCTGAGCGCGCGCTATGGCAGCAGGCCGATCATCCTCGCGGGCGGGTTCGGTCTCGCCGTCGTCCTGCCGTTGCTCGCGATCGCGAGCTCGCCCGCAACGCTGGCGCTTGCGTTGTTTGCATTCGGTGCTGCGCTCGGCTCGATCGACGTCGCGATGAACATTCATGCCGTGGAGGTCGAGCGCGCCGCGGCTCGTCCGCTGATGTCCGGCTTCCACGCTCTGTTCAGCATCGGCGGCTTCGCCGGATCCGCGTTGATGACGGCGCTGCTCTCGCTGCAGCTTGGCGCGCTCACCTGCACCCTGATCTGCTCCGTCCTGATGCTGATCGCGATGCTGGTGACCTCTCCCCGACTGCTCCGTGCGGCGCAGGCACAGGAGGGGCCGCTGTTCGTGCTGCCGCATGGATCGGTGCTGCTGCTCGCGCTGCTCGGCGCCATCACCTTTCTCGTCGAAGGCGCGATGCTCGATTGGGGCGCCCTGCTGGTCATCGGCGCAGGCCTCGTCTCCGAGGCGCAAGGCGGCGCCGGCTATATCGTGTTCTCGATCGCGATGACGATCGGGCGGCTCGGCGGCGATGCCGTCGTCGCGCGCATCGGCGACCGCACGACGCTGTTTTGGGGAAGCCTGATCGCCATCGCAGGCTTCGTGGTCCTCCTCACGGCTCCAATTGCGGCGGTCGCGATGGCCGGCTTCCTGCTCATCGGCCTCGGCGCATCGAACCTCGTGCCGGTGCTGTTCCGTGGGGCGGCCAAGCAGACCGCCATGCCCACGGGGCTGGCGGTCGCGGCGATCACGACCGCCGGCTATGCCGGGATCCTGATCGGCCCCGCCGGCGTCGGCTTCGTGGCGCGCGTCAGCGGGCTGCCGACGGCGTTCTGGCTGCTGGCGGCGCTGATGGGTCTCGTTACGCTGACGGCGGGCATCGTCTCGCGGGAGCAGGCCCGGACATCGCGCGTCGAAGCCTGAGAGAACTCACGGATCGCTGAGCCCCGATTGATCGCCGGCGTCGTCACGCGCGCTCGCGTGAGGCGATGGGCATCGCCGACATCCGCGTTGCCCACGACCTAATTGCACATGGCCGGGCTGCCGCGCGCATTGACCGCACGACGGCTCGGCCTAGCCTTCGGCAGCAACTGCCCGGCGCGGCAGCTTCCAGTCGGGCCGGATGAAGTGACAGGTGTATCCGGCAGGATAGCGTTCGAGATAATCCTGATGCTCGGGCTCGGCTTCCCAGAACTCTGTTGCAGGCGCGACTTCGGTCACCACCTTGCCGGGCCACAGACCAGACGCTTCGACGTCGGCGATGGTGTCTTCGGCGATCCGCTTCTGCTGATCACTCGTGTAGAAGATCGCCGAACGATAGCTCGTGCCGAGATCGTTGCCCTGACGGTTGAGTGTGGTCGGATCATGGATCTGGAAGAAGAACTCCAGCATGGTCCGGAAGCTCGTCTTGGCGGGATTGAAGATGATCTCGATGGCTTCGGCGTGCCCTTCGTGGTTGCGATAAGTGGCGTTCTTCACATGCCCGCCGGTGTAGCCGACGCGGGTAGAGATCACACCGGGCTGCTTGCGGATCAGATCCTGCATGCCCCAGAAGCAGCCTCCGGCCAAAACTGCGCGCTCTGTCGTCATCTGACGCTCCCTGTTGATCGCTCCGTCCGTTCTGAGAATATATGCCTTCGGGTGCCCGGCCGAAAGACAGGTCTTTGTCCATCCGGCTCCTCTCGCGAGCCCAAGCTTCGGCCGCTTCCGCCTCTCAGAACCGGATGGACACGAGAGCTCGCCGCTAGCCCAGCTTGGCGTCGAGCGTGATGGCGGCGTTGAGCACCTTCGACACCGGACAGTTCTTCTCGGCCTCGCCGGCGATCTTCGCGAAGCCCGCATCATCGAGATTCGGCACTTTCGCGCGCAAGGTGAGCGCCGACTTGCTGATCTTGAAGCCCTTGCCTTCCGGCTCGAGCGTGACGGCGGCCTCCGTCGAGAGCTCCTCCGGCGTAAAACCCGCCATCTGAAGGCCGAAGGCCAACGCCATCGTAAAACAGCCGGCATGGGCCGCGGCGATCAGCTCCTCCGGATTGGTCCCCTTCTCGTTCTCGAAGCGGGTTTTGAACGAATAGGGCGTGTGCGCGAGCACACCGGATTCGCTGGAGAGCTGGCCCGTGCCGTCACGACCGGTCCCCTTCCATACTGCTGTTGCCTTGCGGATCATCCTGGTTCTCCTGGTTCGATTTGGGCCCCCGCGCTCGTACCGTTGAAAGGCGACATCGGCGTGACCGCGCAGCAAGCTTTTGCAACCGCGGAACGCCGAAGAGCAACCCTTGCCGCTACACCGGATCGAACGCCCGGATCGGCGGGAGATTACCGGTGAACTTCTCGACCTCGACCGACGTCAACTGCCCCGTGCACCCCTGTGCAAAGGACGAGGTGCCGATGTCGCGGGTGAGCACGTTCGGATTGCCGTGAACGCAGAGCGGCGCGTCGTCCTCGGGGTCCATGGGGTCATACCAGGCGCCGGTCGGAAGCTGCACGACGCCGGCCGCGATGCCGTCGGTGACGTGGACGGCGGCAAGGCAGGCGCCGCGATCGTTGAACAGGCGGATGATGTCGCCGTCCGTGATGCCGCGCGCGTCCGCATCGCGCGGATTCATGCGCGCGACCTCGCGGCCGCGATGCTTCGAGCCGAGCGAATGCCCGCCGAAATCGAGCTGGCTGTGCAGACGCGTCACCGGCTGGTTGGCGACGAGGAAGCACGGCGCTCCCGGCTTCGGCATGTCCGTCTTCTCCAGCCAGACCGGATGGCCCGGGCAATCCGCGTCACCATGCCCTGCGATCTTCGCCGAGAAAATCTCGATGCGGCCACTCGGCGTCGGCAGGGCATGATTGACCGGATCTTCGCGGAAACGCCGCAACCGGCCGCCATCATCGGGCTGCTGCGGCACGACGAGACTGCCGCGCTGCCAGAACTCGTCGAAGCTGGGCGCTTCCAGGCCGCGCTTGGCGAGCGAGACGCGCGTCGGCTCGTACAGATATTCAAGCCACTGCCCTGAGGTGCGGCCTTCGGTGAACGGCTCGCGCGCACCGAGGCGTTCGGCGAGATCGGCGAAGACATCGTAGTCGTCGCGTGCAAGCCCGAACGGCTCGGCGATCCGGTGCATCGCGACCATCAGGGGATCGTTGGTGGAATAGCCGATGTCCTCACGCTCCAGCGTCATGGTCGCGGGCAGCACGATATCGGCGTGCCTGGCCGTCGCGGTCCAGCCGAGCTCGTGCACGACCAGCGTGTCGACCTTTGCAAACGCCTTGCGCAGGCGGTTGATGTCCTGATGATGATGGAAGGGATTGCCGCCGGCCCAGTAGACGAGGCGGATATCCGGATAGGTGCGCGTTTCGCCGTTGTAGCGATAGGTGCTGCCGGGACCCAGCAGCATGTCGGCGATGCGCGCCACCGGAATGAAATCGGCAACGCCATTGCGGCCCTGCCCCAGCGTCGGCCCCGGCACGTCGTTGACGCGCCGGCCGTAATAGCCGATCGCCCCGAGCGAATAGGCATAGCCGCCGCCGGACAGCCCGATCTGGCCGAGCGCTGCCGCCAGCACCAGGCCCATCCACACCGGCTGCTCGCCATGCTCGGCGCGCTGCAGCGAATGCGAGACGGTGATCAGCGCGCGCTTTCCGGCGGCGCGGCGGGCGAGCTTGCGGATCGTGTTGGCGTCGACGCCCGAGATTGCGGCGGCCCATTCGGCGTGCTTGGGTTGCCCGTCGCTGTCCCCGGTGAGATAGCGCAGGAAGACGGGCCAACCCTCCGTGTAGCGATCGAGGAAGGCCTGATCGTGCAGGTTCTCAGCGACCAGCGTGTGGACGATGCCGAGCATCAGCGCGGTATCGGTGCCGGGTATGCAACTCATCCATTCGGCCCCGGCTTCGACCGGCAGATCGTCGCGCAGGGGACTGACCAGAACGAACTCGCAGCCGCGCTTACGCGCCGCTGCCATGGCGCCGCGCTCGACATGCTTGCTGATCGAGCCGCCGGCCACCATCGAGTTCTTCAGCGCCATGCCGCCAAACGCCAGCACGATCTCGGTGTCCGCGGCGATCTGCTCCCAGGTGACGTTGCGCTTGGTGATGTCCTCGTATCCGCAGAGGATCTGGGGCAGCAGCACCGAGGACGCGCCTGAGGAATAGGTGTTAACCGAACGCACATAGCCGCCCATCGCGATATTGAGAAAGCGATGCACCTGGCTCTGGGCGTGATGGAAACGGCCCGCGCTCGACCAGCCATAGGAGCCGCCGAAGACGGCACCGGGGCCGCGCGTGTCGCGGATGCGGATCAGCTCGTCGCCGAGCAGGTCGAGCGCCTTGTCCCAGCTGACGGAGACGAATTCGTCACGGCCACGGCGATCGTCGGGACCCGGACCGCGCTCGAGCCAGCCGCGGCGGATCGCCGGCTGGGCAATGCGGGCCTGGTGACGCAATGCGCCGGGGAAATTGTCAATGATGCCGTTCGGATCGGGATCGCCCGCATAGGCCCTCACCTCGAGTCCGGCCTTGCCGTTGCGTGCCGAAAACACGCCCCAATGCGAGGTGTGCGGCTTGAAGCCGTCGGACAGGTCGAGGCCGGGGTCGGGAAAGCCAATCGTATCGTCCATCGTCTGATCCTTGTTCCGGTCGTGGTGGCAGTATACCGATCCACGTCCCGATGTCATGGGATCAGGGCCGACCCAAACGCCGGGCTCCCGTGCGCTACGATCTGCCGGATGTTCCGCTGGAACGAATGCCTAGCCGCTGGCCCGCAACGGCTGCAGCAGGCGTGAGGCAGCAACGAGGTCCTGGGTCGCGAAGCCCTCGGTGAACTCTTGGTAGATCGGCGCGAGCAACCGGATGGCCTTGGAGCTGCGACCGGTCGCGATCCAATGCGCGGCAAGATCGGTGGCGATCCGCAACTCGAAGGTCTTCGCTCCTATCGCGCGCGCTTCTACGAGCGCCTGTTGGAGCCGCTTTTCAGCGCGCAGCGGCTCACCTTCGTGAAGCAGGATCGACGCATCGACCCGCTGAAGCTCCGAGCGGCACCAGCGTTCACCCTGACGTTCCTGGTGGTCGATGGCCCGTGCCATGGCCTCGCGCGCTTCCTCGATCCGCCCTTGTCGCAGAAGAGCGCGGGCGAGGACGGCGAGATAGCTGCCGATCCGCATCACGAAGCGGCATTCGATCAGCTCATCGATCGCGGCTTTGATATCCTCGACCGCGCGCCTGTCGCCGCGCAGATCGCGAAGGCAGGCGGAGAAATAGCGTTCGACCGGAACCCAGCGCGAGATGCGCTCGCGCTCCAGATTGCGACGCAGCCGCTCGGCATAGCTCTCGAGCGCAGCCAGATTTCCGGTCTCGAGCGAGACGGGAAGTGCGGCAAGCCCGAGCGCATTCGATTGCGACACCCATTGACCGCTGCGATCGGCGGCATCGACAGCGGCGCGGGCGAGTTTCGCCGCATGGTCGGCCTGGCCTTGCATCCACGCGACGAAGGGCAGATTGAAGCGGACTGTGATAAAGCGATAGACTTCGTTGGCATCCTTGCGCGAACGACCCTCGGCAAGCGAATGGGTCGCGGCGAGCCGATCGAGAGCCGGGCGGCTCTTGCTCAGTTCGCCGGCGAAGGCGCGAGCCCAGGCCAGCGCCCGGTCGGCTCCGGACGTCGCGGTCAAATCGCGGTCGCGGTCGCCCAGCCCCGTGGCTTCCTCGAGATAGGTGATGGCGCGCGGGACATGGCCGATCTGCAACAAGTAGAAGGCGAACCCAACCAGCGCACGCTGTTGATACTCGATATTGGTAGCGCGCCTTGCAAAGAGAATAGCGTCGAGCCAGACGACCTCGGCCTCGTTCGGCAGCTTGCGGGCATAGAACAGGCTCCATCCCAGTGCACAAGCAAGCTTGGCTCTCAGCAAATCGTCACATGCGATGGATTTGGCCAGAGCGAGCGCGGACCCCCACCGCGCCTGAGCTTCGGACAGGATCGAAGTCTCGGACCAGAGCGTGATCCCGGCAACGTTCAGCCTGATGCCGAGGACGGGGTCTCCCTCTTCGCCAAACGCCCACGACAGAGCAGCCCTCAAATCCGCGATGCGGCCGAGATAGCGTTGCGTCCAATCGGCCGGCTCGCGCCAGTTCCACTCGTCTTCAGACTGTTCGAACAAGGCCAGGACACGCTGCGCATGACGACGCAGTGCTTGCCCGCAGGCTGGATCGGCCTGGCGCCGCTCGGCTGCATAGCGACGTGTGCTGTCGAGCATCCGATAGCGCAGGCTTGGCCCTTTTGCCTGCGCGCCCAATAGCGATTTCGTGACGAGGCTGCCGAGGCCCGCGGCGACGTCGACTGGGGAAAGCCCTGACGCCTCGGCGACGAATGCGGCATCCTCCGCCTCGAACGCGTCACTGAACACCGACAGCAGGCTAAACAGCGTGGCCTCCTTGTGCGGCAGGAGCTTGAAGCTCCAGTCGATCGCCGCCATGAGCGTTTCGTGGCGCGGCGATGCGCCCTCGGTGCCGGGCGCGCGAAAACCTAGCTTTTGATCGAGCAGCGCTACCAACTGGCGCGGACTGAATGTGCCGATCTGGGCTGCCGCCAGCTCAATGGCGAGCGGAAGGCCGTCGAGCGAATGGCAGATCGAGGCGACGGCCTCGCAATCGCCATCGACGAACTGGTAATCCGACCATTCGGAGGCGCGACGGACGAACAGCTGGACCGCGGGAAATCCGAGGGCCTGATCGAGCGTCAGAGCAAGACCGGGCCGCGGCGAGGGCAGCGATCCAAGCCGCACGACATGTTCGGCGACGGTGCCAAGCGGTTCGCGACTCGTTGCAAGCAGCCTGGACGGTGAGGTGTCCGCCATGAGCTTGCCGGCAAAGATCGTGGCCGCAGGCAGCACATGCTCGCAATTGTCCAGAACGAGCAGCATCTGCCGCGGTCTCAGATAATCGAGGACCGCAGCCAGGCTGTTGTCCGGATTGCCCCTGATGCCCAGCGCCGTCACCAGCGCCGCGCCGAACAGCATCGGATCTGAAATCGTCGCGAGATCGACGAAGCACATGCCGTCGCGGCATCGTGGAGCGAACACCCGGGCCGCCGCAAGGGCGACTGTCGTCTTGCCGACCCCGCCTGGGCCGGCCAGGGTGACATGCCTTGTGTTCGTCAACACTTCGGAAATGTCGGCAATTTCCGCCTCGCGCCCGACGATCCCCCGCAAAGATGGCGGTCTGGATACGGGCACCGGCTCGGCGAGATCGTTCTCGACCTCGCCGATGCTGGTCTGCACGTTCGCAATGAACTTGTACCCTCGGCGCGGCACGGTCGCGATGTACACCGGCTCGATCTGGGTATCGCCCAGCGAACGGCGCAAGCTCCACATATTGACCTTGAGATTGCTGTCGTGGAGGAAGGTCCCCGGCCAGGCGGCCGCCATCAGCTCCTTCTTGCTGACCAGTTCACCGCGACGCTGCACCAGCAGCTGCAAGAGCTCGAACGCACGTCCGCCCAATTTGACGGGACGCCCGTCGAGGAGGAGCAGCTGGCGGCCGGGAATCAGCTTGAACGGGCCGAAGGAGAACGTGAGTTCCTGTCGGCGTGAGTCTCGTTGCGATATTGCCGTGGCCGCCTGCATTGATCATTGCCAATCGATCCGAAGATCGTCTGGAATTATCATGCACTGCAATATTCTTGAATGGAACGCTTTTGAATTAGCACGATCGCGGCGAGCATTTCGTCGCAGGGCTATTTTTTAGGCACCTCGAGGATCGTCATCCGCAGGACTTCGACGCCGCCCTCGGCCAGCTCCGGTAACTTGGCGAACCACGCTTTGACATAGGGCATGGCATTGTGCGCATCGAAATCGGCTTGGCTGGCGAAGACCTCGTAGAAGATGAAATGACCGGGCTTGGTTCGATCTTCCTGGAGGAAATAGACGAGGTTCTTGGGATCGCCGCGAACCAGCTCGATCAGCGGCAGGGTGACGGCCCGCAACGCGTCTTCCTTTCCGGGCTTGGCTCGCACCTGGGCAACGATCGAATAGGCGCCTTCGCGAATGTCCTGATAGCGGACATGTTGCGCTTCTTGGGCAGGGGCCAGCGACGGCAACACGAGGAACAGCATCGCGGCGAGCGACTTGCGGCCAAGGGTTTGCATGATGGGCTCCTTCGTTGATCAGCGCACGATCGCCTGACGCTTGGCGAGAGCCTCGCTGAAGCGCTTCTTGACCGGGCCAAGCGCCTTCACGAACTCCAGCTGCTCGCCTTCCGGCCCCTTGCAATAGATCAGCTCCCAGCCGTCGGAGGGAGCCTCACTCACCCGGTTTGTATTGGCGCTGCGGGGAGCGGCCTTGCGGTCCGCTTCCGTCATCACTCTGACCGTGCGGTTCGCCCTCACCTGCGTCATGCCACGACGCGCGGATTCGGCTTCGAGATCGGCGATGAATTTGTTGAAGTCGACATCGTCGCGAACATAGAAGCAGATGTGCATCATGCGCGGAAAGGCCGGGCTCATGTGCTCCAGCGGCTCGGCAAAGCTCTTGGAGCTGCCCATGGGCTGATCGGCCTCGCGATATTGCAGGAGTTCAAGCACCATGTTGTCGAACTGGATGAAACGGACATCGAGCCGTTGCGCCCCGCTGCGCAGATCGGGAACGCCGATGGTCCGCGGATTGACCCCGCGCGCGTTGGCCTCGATTTCCTGGTCGGCCAGCAGCGTGTTCTGCACGCCATCGCCCTGGAAGTCGCCATGCCGGAAGACTTCGGTACCGCCCAGCACCTCGGTGTAGAACTGATAGGCGCGCTCCATGTTCTGGACCGTCAACCCGAAATGCTGCACGCCCTGCAGCCGAGCCCCCAGTGGCGCCTCGTTGCGCGCGGTGGCCGGCATCGCATCCGCGCCCTGTGCCGCGGCGTCGGACGCGGAGCCGACGACCAGACCAGCGACCACGGCCGCACCGGCCGTCTGCAGCACGGCGCGGCGGCCTATTTCGATGGCATTGTGTGTTTCATCGGTCATGTCGCTCTCCTCGTCGTTTCGATTGGTTATGCGTGCATGGCTCAGGCAGCCGCGGGAAGCGGAGCTGCCGGGTTGACGAGACCTGCGGAACGGAGCTCGCGCCAGAAATCGACGGGGATGGATTTCGCGAGCGCAGCACGATCCTCGGCGATCCGGCCTGGACGGCTCGCACCCGGAATGACGGCTGCAACCACGGGGTTGGCGAGCGCGAACTGGAGCCCCGCAGCTTTCATGCTGATGCCGTACCTGTCGGCGATCGCCTTGATCCGCGTCACCTTGTCGAGGATCTCCGGCGGCGCCGGCGCGTATTCGAAATTCGGGCCGCCGACCAGCGCGCCCGAGCTGTAGGGACCGCCGACGACGATCGCGAGCTCGTGCTCGGCAACCATCGGCATCACCCGCTGAAGCGCGCGGGCATGGTCGAGCAGCGTGTAACGGCCTGCGAGCAGGAAGCCGTCCGGGCGCGGACCTTCGAGCGCGAGCAGCAGCTCGATGGGCTCGACGCGGTTGACGCCTAACCCCCACGCCTTGACGACGCCCTCGTCGCGCAGCCGGTCGAGCGCCCTGAACGCACCCTTGCGCGCGCTCTCGAACACCGCCAGCCATTCGTCACCGTAGAAGTCTTGCGCGACGTCGTGCACGAAGGCGATGTCGATATGGTCGGTGCCCAGCCGCTTTAGGCTGTCGTCGATCGATCGCAATGTCGCATCGGCCGAATAATCGTTCACGATCTTGTTCGGGCGACCGTGTCTGAAGACACTGCCCTTCTCGCCGAGATCACGGGCGCCGACATCCTCGATTTCATCCAGGATCAGGCGGCCGACCTTGGTGCTGATCACGTAATCTTCGCGGGGTCTTGCGGCGAGCGCTGCGCCCATGCGGATCTCCGCCAGTCCTGCGCCGTAGAACGGCGCATTGTCGAAATAGCGGATGCCGTCGTCCCAGGCCGCATTCACCGTTGCGAGCGCCTCATGCTCCGGAATGTCGCGAAACATGTTGCCGAGCGGCGCCGCGCCGAAGCCGAGGCTTCCCGGCAGGATATCCTTGAGGCCCATGTTGCGAGTCCTTGTGTGCGGCATCCGAAACCCTCTGCGGTGCGGCCGAACCTCAGTCGGCCGCGGAGGTATCTGCGCTTCTGATGAACGCCGCGACTTCGCGCGGATGCGCCAGCATCACCGCGTGGCTGCTTTTGATCTCCGTCACCTTCGCGCCCGAGCGCTTGGCCATGGTGCGCAGTAAGCTTGGAGGGATAATGTGATCCTCCATCGTCACCATGTAATAGGTCGGCTTCGTCTTCCAGGCCACGCGTTCGACCTTGGTCTGCACCGCCTGCAATCCAAACGGCAATTGCGCCGCGGCCATGAAGCGGGTCGTGGCCGGGTCGACACCGGCGGCGAAGGAGGTCGGGAATTTATCGCGATCGACGAAGAGAAAATTGCCTTCAGTGACCAACGGACCCTTGTGCTCGCCGGGCGGCACGGGTGCTTCCGACAGCGTGCTGACCGACTCCCCGACATCGGGAGCATATGCCGCGAGATAGACCAGGCTGCGAACCTTCGGATTGTCGCCGGCCTCGGTGATGACCATTCCACCATAGGAGTGCCCGACGAGAATCACCGGATGCCGCGCCTTGGCGATTACGCGTTCGGTCTCCGCGACATCGTCTCGTAGCGAGATCGTCGGCTGCTGGACGACGAGCACTTCATAGCCGGCCTTCGAGAGGATGTCGTAGGTGTCCTTCCAGCCCGATCCGTCGACGAAGGCGCCATGGACGAGGACGATGGACACGGGCCTCTCGGCCGCGATTGCGGGGGCGGCCGTTGCGATCGTCACAGCGGCAAGCGTGGAGATTAGCGTCTTCATATCGGGCTCCGATCCTCGATACGGCGGCATTGCCGTTCGATGAGCCATGATGCGCTCGAGCCAGCATTGCGGTATTTCCGATTCCTGCGCGATGACGGACGCATCTTGCTGATCCGGCCACGAGATCCGCTTTTGACGTTGAACCAGCACGTCGCCAAGCCTTTGCGTGCTTGCCTTTTACCTCTTTTAACCGTGCCGCCTCTGGACTTCGCTCTCGCCGCTTGTGAGAAATTCCCATCGACGTGGAACGGCCGGGGCTGCAACTCACCACCGGATGGAATGCTCGCTCGTACGCGATACGGGGCCGGGATTCGCCGCAACACAAGCGGAGGTCATGATGGCGCTCGTCACCCATGGAGATCGGAAGTACCAGAACAGCGAGAAGCTCGCCGAGACCAGCAACTGGCACTCACTCAGCATCGAGCATCGCAAGTTCGAGGCAGGACGGCAGGCAACGCCCGTCCCCATCTGCACCGAGATCGTCATGTTGCTGTCAGGCGGCGGGATGGTCTGCCGGGCCGGCAATGGCGAAGTCCAGAAGAGTCTTGCGCGTCCGGGCATGAGCTACCTCGTCCCCGTGGGAACGCAGGAGAGCCATCTCGAGCTTTCGGACCAGATGGAATGTCTTCATCTCTATCTTCCGCCGGCGCTGCTGGACCAAAGCGCCCTCGCCGACTTCGATATCGATCCAGCCAAGATCGAGATCGCCTATGCCCATGGCCTTGCGGATCAGGTTCTCTTTCACATCTGCTCGCCGCTGCGTGACCTGCTGCATCGTCCTCGCCTGCCGACCGATGCCCTGTTCGTCGAGGGCATCCAAGTCGCGCTCGCGGCACATCTTCTCGGGCACTACACGATCGACCGTTGGCGTCCGCCCGAAAAGTCGCCATCGCTGGATCAGCGAAGGCTTCAGCGTGTCCTCGATTTCATCGAGACTTCCCTCGGCGTGGATATCAGGCTCGAGGAGCTCGCGGCCGAGGCTTGCCTCAGCCCGTTCCATTTTTCCCGATTGTTTCGCGAGGCGACCGGACTGTCACCGCATCGTTATGTAACGGATCGTCGCGTCCAGGCTGCACGGCATGAGCTGGCACGTAGCCGCATGTCCCTGGTCGAGATCGCGCTGGAATTCGGCTTCGGGTCGCAAGCCAATTTCACGCGCGTGTTCCGCAAGGCCACGAGTCTCACACCGGGCCAGTATCGGGAGCTTTGCTGCGGCCAGGCCGACATCAAGGCTGCACCGATCGAGCATTGCGCAGGGATTGCGCATGATCCCGCAGGATTCGGAAATACTGCGCCGCGCCCATGAATGAATGCTGTGACGAAGCCAATCCGCGAAGGGACGTATCGACATGATCGAACTCACGGTCAACGGGATCAAGCGCCAGGTCGACGTGGTGCCCGAGATGCCCCTGCTCTGGGTCCTGCGCGACGAACTCGGCCTCACCAGTGCCAAATACGGCTGCGGTGTCGCGCAATGTGGCGCCTGCACCGTCCACATCGACGGAAAGGCGGTCCGGTCCTGTCAGTCGCATATCGGCGAGATCGCGGGCAAGTCGGTCGTCACGCTCGAAGGCCTCCCCAACAGGGAGCAGCATCCGGTTCTCCAGGCCTGGATCGAGCATCAGGTCCCGCAATGCGGCTACTGCCAGACCGGGCAGATCATGCAGGCGATCTCGCTTCTCACGTCGATCCCCAAGCCGACGGACAAGCAGATCAACCAAGTGATGTCCGGCAACCTCTGCCGCTGCGGCACCTATCCGCGGATTCGTGCTGCGATCCATGCGGCGGCCGCAAAGCGCATGGCGGAGAAGTGACATGGGCGCGTTACCGAGCATTTCACGCCGGGCTTTCGTCTTCGGCTCCGCCGCCTTCGCCGGCGGCATCGCATTCGGCGCCTACGGCCAGGCCGAGGCGGCCTCGACCACTGCGGGCGACAATCCGTTGGCCGCCGGCCTCGGGTCCAATTCCGTGACCTTCAATCCCTGGGTCGAGATCAGCCCGGACAAGATTACGCTGATCGCACAGCACGCCGACATCGGCCAGGGCGTTGGATCGGTGCAGCCGATCATGATCGCCGAAGAGATGGATCTCGACCCCGGCCAGTTCGAGGTCCGGTTTGCCGCACCCAGCCCCGCCTACTTCAACACGGGTTTCGCCGACGAGCTCGCGCCGTTCGTGGCTGCGGACCAAAGCAAGGCTGCGGAGGAAGCCCGCGCTGCCATGCTCGAATGGCTGCGAAAGGCCGGCCTGCAAATGACGGGTGGATCGAGCACGATCCCGGACACCTACGAGAAACTGCGCGTCGCCGGTGCGGTCGCACGCGAGACCCTCAAGGCCGCCGCGGCCAAACGTTCGGGCGTCGCACTGGCCGACCTCCGCACCCAATCGGGTCACGTGATCCTGCCCAACGGAACCAAGATCGCCTATGTCGCACTCGCGGCGGATGCCGCCAGAATTCCGCCGGTGCTCGATGCACAGCCGCGCGACCCGTCCAAATGGCGAATGCTCGGCAAGCCCATGATGCGGCTCGACGTTCGCGAGAAGGTGATGGGCGAGCTGAAGTTCGGCATCGACATGAAAATGGACGGCATGCTCTATGCCGCCGTCAAGCTGAACCCCAACAAGGGCCAGCCGCTGAAGTCCTACGACGCCGGCAAGGCGCGCGCGATGCCGGGGGTCAAGCAGATCTTCGAAATCAAGAACGGCGTTGCGGTGATCGCCACGAACAGCTGGTACGCCATGAAGGCGATCGACGCCGTCATCTGCGAGTGGGCGCCTGCGGCCTATCCCGCCGAGCAAGCCGATCATTGGAAGGTTCTGGAATCTTCGTTCAAGCCCGAGTTCCTGGGCAAGGAGTGGCGGAAGATCGGCGACATCGAAGGCGGGCTGAAGACAGGGACGCGCGTCGAGGCGGAGTATCGCGCGCCCTATGTGGCGCATCAGCCGCTCGAACCACTCAACGGGATCGGCCTCGTCACCGACAAGGGGATCGAGATCTGGGTCGGCCATCAGAGCCCCCGCTTCGTGCAGGATATCGCAGCAGCCGCGATCGGCCTCAAGCCGGAGCAGGTCACGTTCCACAATCAGTGGACCGGTGGAAGCTTCGGGCACCGTCTCGAGTACGAGAACGTCCGCGTTCTTGCCGAGATTGCCAACCAGATGAAGGGAACGCCGATCAAACTGGTGTTCTCGCGCGAGGAGGATTTCCTTCAGGACATTCCGCGCCAGATCGCGATCGCCCGGCACCGCGGCAGCATCGACAAGGGCAGGATCATCGCCGCCGATCTGCAGGTGGCATCGACCGCCCCGTTCAAGGGATTGCTCGAGCGTTCCGGCACCCCCACGAAGGATCCCGACGGGCAGCTGGCTGCCGGTCTGTGGAATGTCTATTACGACATCCCCAATTTCCGGGGCACGAGCTACGAAGCGCAGGGACTTTCCCCGTGCACCACATGGCGTTCGGTCGGGGCCTCGACGTCGGGCTTCTTCACCGAAAGCTTCATCGACGAACTGATCCATGCGGCGGGTCTCGATCCGATGAAGGCGCGCATTGCGATGTGCAACGTGCCGCACTACCGCAAGGTGCTGGAAACCGTCGCGGAGATGTCGAACTGGAAGGGTCCACTCGGCAACGGCAGGGGTCGGGGCGTCGCCTTCGTGGAATCGTTCGGGACACCGACGGCCGAAGTCGTCGAGGTCACGATGACGGATGCGGGCATCCGGATCGACAAGGTGTGGGTCGCGGTCGATGTCGGCAAGGTCGTCGACCCCGTCAATTTCGAGAACCAGGTGCAGGGCGGCGTCGTCTGGGGACTCGGCCACGCCATCAATTGCGAGCTCACTTACGCCAAGGGCGCGGCGCAGCAGACCAACTACAATCATCACGAGGCGATGCGGATCTACCAGTGTCCGGTCATCGAGGTGCGCGGGCTCGAGAACGATCCCAAGGTGAGAGGCGTCGGCGAGCCCCCCGTTCCGCCGGCCGCGCCGGCGCTGGCGAACGCGATCTTCGCGGCGACCGGAAAGCGCATCCGCGAGATGCCGTTCAACAAGTTCATCGACTTCGTGTGAGGCGCGCCATGAAGAGATCTCTGATCACGGCCGCCTTCGCGGCCTCGGCCATTGCGGCCCTGACCGGACTTGTCGCGGCGAAAGACGAGGCCGCCAAGGATTTGCTGCCGGGCAGCGTCAGCCGCGCGGAAGGACTCGAGGCCTGGAAGCGGATCGAAGCCGTGGTGACCCATCCGCGTTGCGCCAACTGCCACGTCGACGCCAAGGCGATCCCGATCTGGACGCCGGCGGGCGAGACCAAGCCGCGCCCGCACGGCATGAACATCCATGGCGGCGCGAGTCGAATCGGCGCCGAGGCGATCCCCTGCGCGACCTGTCACATGACGTCCACCCAGGCGAACGAGCCAGCGCCGGCGCCGCCGCGTGCCGGCATCGACTGGCAGCTCGCGCCCGTGGCGTTCATCTGGTTCGGCAAGAGCGGCGCCGAGATCTGCACGCAGCTGAAGGATTCCAAGCGGAATGGCGGCCGCGACGCCGCAGGCCTCGTCGAGCATCTCAGGCACGACGCGTCGCTGAACGGCTTCATCCCCCGCGGCTGGGCACCGGGCGCCGGCCGCTCGACGCCACCGGGCACGTTCGAGGATCATGTCAAGGACATGGCGCGGTGGGGCGCCGCCGGACAACCCTGTCCGGACTGACCGACCTTCGCACGCGCGGCACGCAGGGCCATCCGGCACGATTTCAGAACGTATGCCGTGCTCTCCCGGGAGCCGAATTCCTTCTGGCCTCCCTCACCCCTGCGAAAGTCGCCGGCGGCGCGCCGGTTGACGCTGATGCCGCATCCGCAAGAGCTTGACCGTAGCAACGACGCAGATCGTGAAGCTTTGGCTGATTTGTCGCGAAGGACGGAAGCAAGGCGATCCAGACAACGCCGCCGCAGGACCTGGATCGCCCGCCTTCCTCCCCGTTCCTCAATCGAGTCGAATCCGACGCGACCTCTCGCGTGGCCGCGGAGCGGCCGTGCTGAACGCAGTCGAGCAGTCGTCGTCGTTCTCGCCGTCGAGCAGCGGAGCACCACAGTGCCGGCACATGCGTGCCGACAACGACGGCGCCTTGCCGCTCGTCACCGCCTGACGGTAGTGCGCCAGATCGATGACGTTGCGGGGCGTCGTTATGTGTTTTTCAACCATGGTTGTTCCTCGCGGCTAACACGCTGCTTATCGCAGACAAGTTTCGCGCAAACGTTCAGCCCACCGCTCAAATTTTACCGGAGGAATTGGGGCGGCGAGCAGGCATCACCGCGCGGCCGCAATCCCGCTCTATTCTGCGACACGATCGACCGTGTCTCTGCGAACAGCGTAAGGTCTCGGTAGCTATTTTCCGAGAGCGGCGGGATTCACAGCCACTTCTTGAACTTGAAGATCCAGTACGGGACGATCGCCGCGATCAGCATCATCACCAGGGCCATCGGATAGCCGTGGATCCATTCGAGCTCCGGCATCACCTTGAAGTTCATGCCGTAGATCGAGGCGATCAGCGTCGGCGGCATCAGGACAACGGCCATGACCGAAAACAGCTTGATGATGTTGTTCTGCTCGAGATTGACGACGCCGAGCATGGCGTCGAGCACGAAGGTGATCTTGCTGGAGAGATAGGAGGCGTGGTCGGTCAGCGAGGCCACGTCGCGCTGCATGGTCTTGAGCTGCTCGCGCATGTCCTTGGACCATTTCACGCCCTCGACCACCGCGGACAGGAAGGTGACGACGCGGCCGATCGAGACCAGGCTCTCGCGAACCTTCGAGGTCAGGTCGCCCTTGCGGCCGATCGAGATCAGGATCTGGGAATATTGCTTGGCGTGGCCGTGGCGCTCGCTCTCGGGCTCGAAGATGTCGTGGCTGACCTGGTCGATCTCGGAACCGCAGCGCTCCAGGATGTCGGCGCAGCGGTCGATCACGGCGTCCAGGAGCTCCATCAGCACCATCTCGCCGGTGATCGCCGGCGTGCAGGAGCGGGCGAGCTTGGCTTCCACCAGGGCGAACGGCTTGGGCAGATCGTAGCGCACCGTCACCAGGCGGTGGTCGCCGAGGATGAAGGTCACCGCCGTGGTCCTGGGCATGTCGGTATCGGAATGGCACATCAGCGTCGCGGTCATGTAGCGCGCGCCGTTCTCGATGTAGAGGCGGCTGGAGATCTCGATCTCCTGCATGTCTTCCCGTGTCGGAATGGCGATGCCCGCCAGCCGCTCCACCGCCTTGTCCTCGGCCGCACTGGGATTGACGAGGTCGATCCAGACAGCGTTCTCCGGCAGGGTGGAGAGATCCTCGATGACGGCCTTCTTGAGCGAGGACTCGGAGGGAACGAATACCGAAAACATGACGACTCCAGAGATCCTGCGACAGAACGACAGCCCTTAGCGCGATTCTGACAAGTTCACGATGACAACAGCATTAACGAAGCGTTGGTATTTTGGGTGGGGGCAAGGCTCAACTGTGGCACGGAATCGACAGTTTGCGGCTGTGGCAATCCGAAAACTGGCTCCGACCGCCAAATTTGCGGCAGAAAAGCCACAGGTTGGGCCTCGCAGTGCGGGATACGGCCTTCAGTGCTGGAATTGTGGCAGATTTCAACGATAATGGGATCAACGGAGTCGAGGAACTTGGGAGGTAAGCTCATGCCTTCGCACGGTATTGTTTTGATTGGAACCAAACCATGTCGTCGCTGAAAGTTATTTTTGGGATTCTGGCCGCCGGCCTGATGCTGTCGGGCTGCATGCAGGCCACCACGCGTTACGAGGCGACCGACGCCAAGGCGTTCAAGCCGAAGGACAAGGAACTCCTCGCCAAGGTCAAGTACGAGAATACTGCGGTCGCAGAGCCGTTCCGCCGCGCCATCGTCCAGTACCACCGCAAGGAATCGCCGGGCTCGATCGTGGTCGATTCCGACAACCACTATCTCTATTACGTGCTGGATGGCGGCAAGGCGATCCGCTACGGCATCACCGTCGGTGAAGAGGCCATGGCCTGGTCGGGCATCGCCAAGGTGGCCAGCAAGACCGAGTGGCCGGCCTGGCACCCCACCCCCAGCGAAATTTCTCGCCTTGGCGTGCCGACCTATGTCGCCCCCGGCCCGGACAATCCGATGGGCTCCCGCGCGCTGTACCTCCATTCGGGGGGCAAGGACACGCTGTTCCGCATCCACGGCACCAACCAGCCGGAATATATCGGCGCCTCGATCTCGTCGGGCTGCATTCGCCTGACCAACGAGGACGCGATCGATCTCTATGATCGCGTCAAGGTCGGCACCCTCGTCGTGGTGCTCGAGCCCAAGCACGGCGACTCGCCGTACAACTCGCGACTCGCGCTCGGCAGCAGCCAAACCGGGCAATCGGCCAGCTACTGATCGCCTCCTGATCTCAGACAGTCAAAAGCGCCGGTTCTACCGGCGCTTTTTTGTTCCCCGCTTGGATGGTTGAGCCTTCTTCTCCGGCTCCGACTTGTCCTTGGACGGAGAGGATTTCTCCGCCGTCTCGTCCTCGGCACCCTCCTTGGTCTCCGGCTTGGCCGCGACCTCGCGCGGCGGCGCCTCTTCAGGCCGTTCCGCCGGCAGCAGGGGAGCGACCTGCGGCAGGGGATCCCACACGTTCCACTGGCAGATCCGGTAGCCGCTGCGCCGTTGCGCGAGATCGAGATGGATGTGGTCCTCGTGGTACCAGTCCGAGCCCGGACCGAGCACGGTGGAGAAGCGTGCGCACACCGAATGCAGCACGCGCTCGCGCACCTCGCGCGACATGGTCCGGTCGGTGAGGCCGATCGACTGCCCGTTGGCGAGCTTGATGGCGCGGACGTCGATCGCATTGGCCTTGCCGTGCTCGGACAGCATCGCGCCGGCGACGCGGTTGCGGCCGCGGCACTCGAAGCTGTCGAAATTGTCGAGCTCGCTCACCGCGGAGCCGAGGCTGGTCGCCAGCGGCGCCATGTCCTTGCGCACCCAATCGGCAAGCGCGGACGCCATGGTGCAGCGGAGGATGGCCGCCGGCTTGACCGCCACCTTGCGCTTGTCCGGCAGCACGACGGCCTCCAGCCGCACCAGATCCTCGCCGCCGCAGGCGCCGGGGCCGCGGATATCGGGAATGGACGGCGCGATCGCGATCTCCTCGGTCAGCGCCAGCCGGCAGGCCGAGGCCTGCTTCTCGGGCGGCGGCGCCGCCTCGGCGGGCTTGTCCGCGCTCGGCTTGTCGAGAGCCGGCTTGCCGGTGGCCTGTGGCGGGCTCTCCTCCGATGCCTTCGAGGTTGCCTTGGGGGCCTCCTCGGGGCGCGGCTTGGGAAGGGGAATTTTGGCGGCGCGAACGGCAGCGCGCGGCTTTGGTGTTCCAAAATTGAAGATATCGAGCGGCGCGGGATATTTCCGCGCCTCGACCGTTTCCGCGAGCAGCAACAGCCCCGCCGCAGCGGTAACCATTGCCGCCCCAGTGGACATATAGCCGCGACAAGACCATTTGCGGCGAAAGTCCGGCAGGCTAAAACTCATGACAATTCTTTGGCCCAACGCTGAGAGCGACAACGCGCCCAGCGACTTCTCGGAGGAACGTGAGAATGCTCGGTTTGATGCAAGATTGGCCCCTGCTCTGCCACCGGATCATCGAACATGCCGCAAGGATTCATGGCAAGCAGGAGGTGGTCACGCGCTCGGTCGAGGGACCGATCCACCGCACCAACTACGCCGAGATCCACAAGCGCGCGCTCAAGGTCTCGCAGATGCTGGAGCGCGACGGCATCAAGCTCGGCGACCGTGTCGCGACGATTGCCTGGAACACCTGGCGCCATCTCGAGGTGTGGTACGGCATCATGGGGATCGGCGCCATCTGCCATACCGTCAATCCCCGCCTTTTCCCCGAACAGATCGCCTGGATCATCAACCATGCGCAGGACCGCATCGTGGTGACCGATCTCACCTTCATTCCGATCCTGGAGAAGATCGCCGACAAGCTGCCAAGCGTCGAACGCTACGTCGTGCTCACCGACAAGGCGCACATGCCCGAGACCACGCTGAAGCAGGCGGTCGCCTACGAGGACTGGATTGCGCAGGCTGACGGCAAATTCAAATGGAAGGACTTTGACGAGAACACGGCAGCGGCGATGTGCTACACGTCGGGCACGACGGGCGATCCGAAGGGTGTGCTCTATTCGCATCGCTCCAACGTGCTGCACGCGCTGATGGCCAATAATGTCGACGCGCTCGGCACCAGCGCGTCCGAGACAATGCTGCCGGTGGTTCCGCTGTTCCACGCCAACAGCTGGGGCATCGCCTTCTCGGCGCCCTCGCAGGGCACCAAGCTGGTGATGCCTGGCGCCAAGCTCGACGGCGCCTCGGTCTACGAGCTGCTCTCGACCGAGAAGGTGACGCATACCGCGGGCGTGCCTACGGTGTGGCTGATGCTGCTCCAGCACATGGCCGCGAACAATCTGAAGCTGCCGGACCTGAAGATGGTGATCTGCGGCGGCTCGGCGATGCCGCGCTCGATGATCAAGGCCTTCCTCGACATGGGCTCGAACGTCCGCCACGCCTGGGGCATGACCGAGATGAGCCCGATCGGCAGCGTCGCGGCCCTGAAGCCGCCGTTCCAGAACGCAACCGGCGATGCCAAGCTCGACGTGCTCCAGATGCAGGGCTATGCGCCGTTCGCGGTCGAGATGAAGATCACCGACGATGCCGGCAAGGAGCTGCCCTGGGACGGCAAGACCTTCGGGCGGCTCAAGGTCGCGGGACCAGCCGTCGCCAAGGCCTATTACCGGGTCGATGCCAACATCCTCGACGAGGACGGCTTCTTCGACACCGGCGACGTCTCGACCATCGACGAGGACGGCTATATGCGGATCACCGATCGCTCCAAGGACGTGATCAAGTCCGGCGGCGAGTGGATTTCCTCGATCGACCTCGAGAACCTCGCGGTCGGCCATCCCGCCGTGGCGGAAGCCGCCGTGATCGGGGTGTTCCACCCCAAATGGGACGAGCGGCCGCTGCTGATCGTGCAGCTCAAGCAGGGCCAGCAGGCCACGCGCGAGGACATCCTGAAGTTCATGGACGGCAAGATCGCCAAATGGTGGATGCCCGACGACGTCGCCTTCGTCGACGGCATTCCCCACACTGCCACCGGCAAGATCCTGAAGACGGCGCTGCGCGACCAGTTCAAGGACTACCGCTTCCCGAACGCGGCGGCTTAAGGACCACCAGTCGCAGGCGTCATGCCCGGGCTTGTCCCGGGCATCCACGTTCTGCCTGGAGAAAGAGAAGGTGGGCGTGGATGGTCGGGACAAGCCCGGCCATGACGACGAGAGCGCCTGCGGAACTCTTGAATTTGCCCCCGGGCCGTGGTCTCAACGGCCCAGTCGCGCCGGATTGGCCGGCACCGCCTCCAAAACCCCGGCAGAGCTTTTCCCGATGGCCCGCAGGTTTTCCGCTCCCTACCAGTCGGAGCCCGTGTCCAGCCTCGCGAACTGGGCGCGCAATCTGGCCGTGTTCGCGGTGGTGGCGGTGGTGGTCTCGATCATCATCGTCCGCTTCGACTTCCTCGAGATGAAGCCGGCGCTGATGACCTTTTTCGGCGGCCTGGCGATCGCCGGTCTGTCGATCCTGTTCGGGCTCGCCGGCTTTGCCGCGATCTGGCAGAACGGCTCGCGCGGTATGGGGCGCATCCTGCTCGCTTTCCTGATCGATGGATTGATCCTCGCCTATCCCGCCTATCTCGCCCTGCAATATCGCAAGCTGCCGGCGATCTACGACATCACCACCAATCCGATCGACCCGCCGCGGTTCGACGCGCTGGCGCCCGTCCGCACCGGCGATGGCACCAACACCGCGGTCTATGCCGGCCTCTATTCGGCCGAGCAACAGCGCCAGTTCTATCCCGACATCGAGCCGATCGAGCTGGAGCTCCCGGTCGACCGCGCCTATGCGATCGCGCGCCAGCTCGTCAACAAGCGCAAATGGCTCGTCATCGACGAGCGCGCCCCGCAGCCGCCGCGCCGGATCGGCCGCATCGAGGCGGTAGCACGCACGCCGATCATGGGCTTCCGCGAGGACGTCTCGATCCGCGTCGTACCCGACGGCGACGATTCCCGCGTCGATATCCGCTCGGCCTCACGCTATTTCGAGAGCGACATCGGCAGCAACGCCGCCCGCGTCAAGAAATTCATCGACGACCTCAACACCGCCGCCGATGCCGATGCGCTGAAGCCGGTGAAGAAGACGCCGGTGGCGCCACCGAAGGCGCCGGCGAAGACGGTGAAGAAATAGCGAATGGCGAGTAGCGAATGGAAGCCACTCTTATTCGCTACTCCCCATTCGCCATTCGCCCCTAGGCCATCCGATACGTCCCGCCGATCACGGGATCGCCGTCCGTCGCCACCACGCCGCGGGCGACCAGATCTTCGAGGTGCGCCAGCACGGAATAGCCGGCCGCCGTCGTCAGCCGGGGATCGATGCCGATATAGATCGCGCGCACCATGGTCGGGATATCAGTCTCGCCCTTGCCGAGGCGATGCAGGATCGAAGCCTCGCGCGCCTTGCGATGCCGGATCAGGAAGCGCACGAAGCGCGGTCCGTCCGGAATCTCGGGGCCATGGCCGGAGAAGTACAGATCTTCCTCACGCGCGGCGAGGCGGTCCAGCGAGTCCATATAGTCGATCATCGAGCCGTCGGGCGGCGCGACGATCGAGGTCGACCAGCCCATCACGTGATCGCCGACGAAGTTGAACCTCCGCTCGGGCCAGGCGAAGGCGAGATGGTTCGCGGTGTGACCCGGGGTCGCCACCGCCTCGAGTCGCCAGCCGTCGCCTTCGACGACGTCCCCGTGGGCGATCCTGATGTCGGGGACGAAATCGCGATCAGAGCCGGATTCCGGATTGTGCTTCTCGCTTTCGAAGCGCGGGCGCGAGGCGCGATGCGGGCCTTCGGCATAAACGGGCGCGCCGGTCGCCTGCTTGATCCGCGCCGTGTTCGGCGAATGGTCGCGGTGGGTGTGGGTGACGAAGATGTGGCTCACCGTCTCGCCGCGCACGGCATCGAGCAGCGCTGCCGCATGCGCCGCGTGGTCCGGGCCGGGATCGATGATCGCGACATTGCCGGTGCCGACGATGTAGCTGACCGTGCCGGTGAAGGTGAACGGGCTCGGATTGTTACAGAGCACGCGCCGCACGCCGGGGCGGACTTCCTCGACGATTCCGGGGGCAAGCGGAAAGTTGCGGTTGAACGGGACGTCGTCGTTGTCGGACATGGCTTCTTCTTTGTTCTTTGACGTCATTCCGGGATGGCCCGCAGGGCCAGACCCGGAATCTCGAGATTCCGGGTTCGATGCTTCGCATCGCCCCGGAATGACGGAGAACTAGATCAGAAAAACGCCTGAATGCCCGTGATCGCGCGGCCCAGGATCAGGGCGTGGACGTCGTGGGTGCCCTCGTAGGTGTTGACGGTCTCGAGGTTATGGACGTGGCGCATCACGTGGTACTCGATCGAGATGCCGTTGCCGCCATGCATGTCGCGGGCGGTGCGGGCGATGTCGAGCGCCTTGCCGCAATTGTTGCGCTTCATGATCGAGATCATCTCGGGCGCGAACTTGCCCTCGTCCATCAGGCGGCCGACGCGCAAGCTGCCCTGCAGGCCCAGCGCGATCTCGGTCTCCATGTCGGCGAGTTTCTTCTGCACCAGCTGGGTCGCCGCGAGTGGCTTGCCGAACTGCTTGCGGTCGAGCGTGTACTGGCGGGCGCGATGCATGCAGTCCTCGGCGGCGCCCAGCGCACCCCAGGAGATGCCGTAGCGGGCGCGGTTGAGACAGCCGAACGGACCCTTGAGGCCGGAGACGTTGGGCAGCAATGCATCCTCGGGAACCACGACACCGTCCATCACGACCTCGCCGGTAATGGAGGCGCGAAGTGAGAGCTTGCCGCCGATCTTCGGCGCGGAGAGGCCTTTCATGCCCTTCTCCAGCACGAAGCCGCGGATCTGGTTGTCGTGCGCAGCCGACTTGGCCCACACCACGAACACGTCGGCGATCGGCGCGTTCGAGATCCACATCTTGCTGCCGGTGAGGCGATAGCCATCCGACACCTTCTCGGCGCGGGTCTTCATCCCGGCCGGATCCGAGCCCGCATCGGGCTCGGTCAGGCCGAAGCAGCCGACCCACTCGCCGCTGGCGAGCTTCGGCAGGTACTTCTTGCGCTGGTTCTCGTCGCCATAGGCGTAGATCGGATACATCACCAGCGAGGACTGCACCGAATTCATCGAGCGGTAGCCGGAATCGACCCGCTCGATCTCGCGCGCAACGAGACCATAGGCGACGTAGCTCGCATTGGCGCAGCCATATTCCTCCGGCAACGTGATGCCGATCAGGCCGAGCTCACCCATCTCGTTGAAGATCTCGCGGTCGGTCTCCTCTTCGAGATAGGCCTTGGAGACGCGCGGCAGCAGCTTGTCCTGGGCATAGGCGCGGGCGGTGTCGCGCACCATGCGTTCGTCTTCAGTCAGCTGCTCGTCGAGCAGGAACGGATCGTCCCACTGGAAAGAAGCCGCAGCCGGCTTGTCCTTGGCCTGAGGGCGCACGCTCATGAAACGTCCTTTCGCGTCTGGTTCCGTCATAAATTGACCGACAAATTAAAGCGCCGCGGCAACAAGTGCAATTGCGTTGCAGATCGATGGACCTGCGTGCTGTACGGACCGCGCGTCGTGCGGCCCGGGATGACAGCGCTAGCTTTCCAGCTGCTCGTTGGCGACGATCTCGATGCCGAAGCCGGACAGGCCCTTGTAGTCGTGCACCGAGGAGGTGAGATGCCGGATCGAGGTGACGCCGAGATCGCGCAGGATCTGCGCGCCGACACCGACCTCGCGCCACTGCCGGTTGCGGTCCGCCTCGGTCGCGCTCTCGTCGGGCAGCGGTGACACGGGGACACCGGCTGCGCCGTCGCGCAAGTAAACCAATACGCCACGGCCGGACTTCTTGAAGTGCTCGAGCACCGCCGCCATGCGCTTGTGGCCGGTAAAGGTATCCTTGACGATGTTGGGCTTGTGGAAGCGCGTCAGCACGTTCTTGCCGTCACCGACGCCGTTATAGACGAACGCGACATGAGCGATGGAATCGAACGGCGAACGATAGGCATAGCCCTGCAAGGGGCCGATCGGGCTCTCGGTGACGAAGGTCGAGACCCGCTCGATCAGCTTCTCGCGCGCCTGGCGGTAAGCGATCATGTCCGCGATGGTGACGTGCTTGAGCTTGTGCTCGGCGGCGAAGCGGGAGACCTGCTCCCCCTTCATCACGCTGCCATCGTCGTTCATGAGCTCGCTGATGACGCCGACCGGCGGCAGGCCCGAGAGCTTGCAGAGGTCCACGGCAGCCTCGGTATGGCCGGAGCGCAGCAGCACGCCGCCGTCCTTGGCGATCAGCGGGAAGATGTGGCCGGGCCGGGCGAAGTCGTTGGCGCCGACATTGGGATTGGACAGCGCGCGGCAACAGGAGGCGCGTTCCTCGGCGGAGATGCCGGTGCCGCCGTCGGGCTTGTAGTCGATCGAGACCGTGAACGCGGTGGTGTGCGCGGAATCGTTGTGGGCGACCATCGGATCGAGCCGCAGGCGGCGCGCATCCTCGGTGGTCACGGGCGCGCAGACGATGCCGGAGGTGTGGCGGATGATGAACGCCATCTTCTCGGCGGTGCAGAGCGAGGCGGCGACGATCAGATCGCCCTCGCCTTCACGATCGTCGTCGTCGGTGACGACCACGAGCTCGCCCCGGGCAAAGGCCTGCAAGACTTCCTGAACGCTATCGGGCATTTCCCAATCTCTATCGATGATGGCCGCGAGGCTTAGCCGGACGCCTTAGCCGGACTTGGGCCGGGGCGCTAGTGTTTCCAGCGCAACCACTCATGCCGGACGAGCCTGCCGGGATGGCCACCCTTGCACCGAAGATACCAGGGATATAGGTGCCCAGCGCCGGAGCGGAAGCAGGCAGCCCGACCGGTCAGGGCAGCACTTCGCGTCGCTCGCCGAGACGCTGATCGAGCTCGGCGCGCTTGTCGGCCAAAAGGCCGGCCTGGGCCGCCTCGATCACCGTGAACAGCTCATGGGCATCGCTGACCCGGGTCACCGTGACATAGCTGGCGCCGGCCTCATAGAGCTCGTCGACATCGGCCAGGAGGTCGGCCGTCGCCACGATCAGGGCGGTGGGATTGAGCGCGCGGACGTGACGGACCAGCTTCTCGTTGGTGGCGCCCTTCAGCAGCGAATCCGGCACGCTCAGGATGATCATCTCCGACTTGCCGATGCCGGCATGGAGCAGGGTATCGACATTGCTGATGTCGCCATAGATCACGTGCAGGCCGCGCGAGAGCAAGGTCTGGTACACATTGGGGTTGAAGTCGACCACGGTGATCTGCTCCAGCAGCACCGGGGCCTGCCGCTCGATCTCGGCGAGAAGCGCGCTCGCCGCACGGAAAAAGCCGAGGATGACGATGCGGCGGGCCTCGCCATGGCCGCCCTCATGGCCCTCCTCGCCTTGCCCGCTGCCGTGATCGAGGTCGCGCAGGCCGATCCGCTTCAAGGGACCGATCGCCCAGCGGGTGATCTCGTCGCTGCGGGTCATCACGAAGGTCGAGAGCACGGCCAGCACCACGAAGGCGAAGGAGGCAGCGTTCGCCGTTTCCGCTGCGATGTGGCGGTCGGTGACGCCGGTCTGAATCACCACCAGCGAGAATTCGGAGATCTGCGCGAGGTTCAGGGCCGGCAACAGGCTCGCGCGCAGCCCCTGCTTCATCAAATAGAGCGGGGTGAAGGTGGTGACGAGGCGGCTCACGACCGTGAAGGCCGCGATCATCAGCGCGAGCCAGATCACGGAGAGGCCGGGGATGGGAATGGTCATGCCGAGCGCGACGAAGAACAGCGTGATGAAGAAGTCGCGGAGCGTGGTGACCTTGGCGGTGACGTCGAGCGCATAGGGGAAGGTCGAGAGCGAGACGCCGGCGATCAGCGCGCCCATCTCGCGCGACAGCGACAACTGATAGGCGGTCTCGGCGACCAGGAAGCACCAGGCCAGCGCGCCGAGCAGGATCAGCTCGGGGCGGCGGGCGATCTGGTGAAACACGCGCGGCAACACATAGCGGCTGACCAGCAGCGCGGCGGTGACCAGAACCGCGACGCGGCCGACCGAGAGCAGGATGACGCTGACCTGCAGATTGGCGAGGCTCGGTTGCACCGCCAGGAACAGGATGGCGAAGATGTCCTGGAGCACCAGCACGCCGAGCGTGATGCGGCCCGGCAGCGTATCGAGCTCGCGCTTCTCATAGAGCACCTTGACGATGATGACGGTGCTGGAGAGCGCACAGGCGACGCAGAGATAGACCGCATCGAAGTGCCCGCCGCCGAGCGACAGGCCGATGCCGACGAAGAAAAGCACCCCGAGCAGGCAGCCGCCGAGCAACTGGCCGCCCGCCGCGAACAGGATCACCCGCCCTGCCCGCACGATCTTCTTCAGGTCGATCTCGAGGCCGATCATGAACAGCATGAAGATCAGGCCGAGCTCGGAAATGACGCCGATCGATTCCTGGGAATGGACCCAGCCGGCGCCGAATGGACCTATGCAAAAGCCGGCGACGAGGTAGGCCAGGATCAGGGGTTGCCGTGAGAAATGGGCGAGCAAGCCCAGCATCCAGGCAAACAGAATACAGAGAGTGATGTCGTGAATGAGCTCGTGCATGCCAAATTGGTCCGTTTTTGCCGCACCCTAGAGACGGGTTGCGGTGCGGCAAGCGAGCAATTCGTCACATGCGGAAGGCTCTTCGCAGCCAGGCTGCTCGATCCCTTCGCCTTTGCCGTGCGCGCCGCCGCGCAATCCGAGGTCAGTATCGAACAAAACCTTGCCGATTCGCTCCCACGCCATCGAAGAGGGGCCCTCTCCGTCCCCAGCGGGACTCTGTACCCGCCGATTCCAGCGTCGCGATGGGTCAGGCAAGCCGCCGTTGACGTCTCGGCGATGCTGAGCGTGCACAACGCCTCCGAGACTCAGCCGCTGGTGGTCCAACGCATCGCCTATTTCGACACCGCAGGCAAGCAGGTCGAGAGCTATCCGAGCGGTCCGGAGAGCGAGATTGCCAGCCCTGGCTCAAGCCTTGATGCTTGGCGGCGTCGGCAATGCGCATTACCCTTTCAACAGCCCCGTCCGCCCCGGACGGCCAGCAAGAACTGACCCCGGCCAGCCGGTGCAACGCCGGCTGCTCAACAAGAACAAAACGAGGAACGCCCATGACGTCCAGCTTCGATTTCGCCCCGCTGTTTCCGGCAGGGCTGCCGGCCCCTTCTGCGCGCTGGACGGGTCTTGCCAAATACAGCTTCGTGGGAGGCAACAACGATTCCGAACAAGTCCCGCTGGAGGGTCTGATCGAGGCGACCAACCTCGTGCTTCAACGCGAGGGCCGCTCACTCGCCACTTACGGGCTGGCGCATGGTCCGCAGGGTTACTTGCCGTTGCGGGAATTCCTCGTGACGAAACTCGAGCGCGATGCCCGCATCAATTGCACGGTCGACGATCTCATGATCGTCTCGGGCTCGCTCCAGGCGCTCGACCTCGTCAATGCCGCATTGCTGGCGCGCGGCGACACCGTGATCTTCGAACAGGAGAGCTACCAGGGCTCGCTGACGCGCCTGGCGCGGCTCGGCGTCAACGTGGTGGGCATCCCCCTCGATGAGGACGGCATGCGCATGGACGTGCTGGCCTCGACGCTCGCCGACCTGAAAAGCCGCGGCATCCGGCCGAAATACATCTACACCATTCCGACCGTGCAGAATCCCACCGGCAGCATCATGCCGGAAAGCCGACGTGCCGAGCTGCTGCGGCTATCGACGGAATATGGCGTGCCCATCTTCGAGGACGATTGCTATGCCGATCTCGTCTGGTCGGGGCAGCGGCCGCCCGCGATCTACGCGATGAGCCCGAACGGCGGCGTCATCCATATCGGCTCGTTCTCGAAGTCGATTGCGCCGGCGCTGCGCGTCGGTTTCGTCGTGGCGCCCTGGGAAGTGATGTCGCGGATGCTGGCGCTGAAGACGGATGCCGGCTCCGGCGCGCTCGAGCAGATGGTGCTCGCCACCTATTGCAAACCGCATTTCTCGGCACACGTGCCGGCCCTGACCAAGGCGCTGCGCACCAAGCTCGACACGTTGATGGAAGCGCTCAACGAGCAGTTCGGGACGGCGGCCGAGTTCGAGGAGCCCAAAGGCGGAATCTTCCTCTGGGTCAAGCTGCCCGACAAGGTCGATACGCTCAAGCTCTATCAGGCCGCGCTTGCCGCCGGCGTCTCGATCAATCCGGGACCGGAATGGTCGACCAACAAGAGCCATTCCAGCTCGCGGTTGCGGCTGTGCTTTGCAAGCCCGACGCATCAGCAGATCCGCGAAGGGATCGCGGTGCTCGCCGACATCTGCCGCAAGGAGTTCGGCGTGCCCGCCCGCAGCGCCAATGTCGAGAAGCCGGCTTGATACTTATAGCTTGGGCAAGATCTTCTCGGAAAACCGCTTCACACTTTGCGCTGACGTAGCCCTTCAAGTCCATGCCATCAGGCCGCCTGGGGCTGGCTGCTGTGGATCGCGGAGGCCAGGCGCAGCAAGAGGACGATCGAGACGTTGCCCTTGCCGGCCTCGATCTGGGCGATGTAGCGCTCTGAGATTCCGGAGCGGCGGGCCAGCTCGCGGCGTGACAGGTCGCAGCGCGCACGCGAGGACCTCAACCGCTCGCCGAGCTCGGCCAGGAACACGGTCTCGGAATAAGGCGGCACGGCGCAGCTCCCCGGGAGCACTTCGCCCGCAAAATCCATGACTTGATTGAGCATTGGTCCATCCACGCATCGCCTTGAGGAAGCGCATCCTACCCCGGATGCGGCCGGCCTCATTGACGCCGATCAAATTCGCGCGCGATCGGCGACCGTCGTGGACGGCTGCGCGGAGAATGCTACACTTTGGAATTCTTCGAGGCGGGGCTTACCAGGACATGACGGGTTGTTTGAGCCGCTGGACCGCGGCTGCTCTGCTGTGGGTCGCATTCGCGTCCACGGCGCGCGCCGAAACGTTGGCTGCGACCGTCGAGCAATGGGGCCTGCTCGGCGCATGGGCGGTCGACTGCACGGTGCGGCCCGACCGGGACAAGGGCGCGCGCCTCACTTACGAGATCCGGAAGGACGGCCGGGTGATGTACCGGCGCAATTTCGGCGATGCCAAAGACGAGAGCGAGGTCGTCTCCGCCACGGTCAATGCCGAGGGCCTGCTCAATGTGATGGTGTTCTTTCCTTCGCTGCATCAGACGCGCGAATTCGGGCTGTTGTTGCAGAAGGACGGCAGCCTGCGCGCAATCTACAATCGCAGCGAGCGGGGCGAGTACACGATCCGAGACGGCAAATTCGTCGCGACCAGCGCGCCGACGCCGGCGCAGCAACGCTGCGAGTGAGCCTCATTCTTTGGAATGATCTTCATCGCAAAATCGCTGCACAGTTTGCGCTTACGCGGCCCTTCGGGTCCGGATCATGCCAGCTGAACATCCGTTCAGAATTCTCCTCCCGTTCCGGCGGAACGTTCGCATGCATGCGCGGTTTAGATGTGCATTCGATTGGAGGAGGACATCATGAAGAAGCTTGGTTATGTGGCTGCGGCTCTGGGGGCGCTCGTGATCGCGGCGCCGACGGTGGCAAGTGCGGAGACAGTGGTGATCAAGCGTAGCGGCTATCACCATCATCATCACGGCCCGTACGGCGCCCGCGCCGAATTCCGCGGCCATCGCGACCATGGCTGGCATCGACATCATCGCGGTGACCGCGTGGTCGTGATCAAGCGCAGCCACCGCCATCACCACTGGGACTAATGCGCAACGCAAAACGGAAATGGCCCCTCGCGGGGCCATTTCTTTGTTCTTTCTAAAGCACAGTCTAATCCCACACCGGCGCGAAGCCCGGATTGACGCAGCGCTTGTCCTTCGCCAGCGAGGCGATCTTGTTGCGATCGGCATCGTCGAGCGTGATCTTCAGCGCATCGAGATTGGCCTTCTGGCTCTCGCGGCGCGACGCCTTCGGGATCGCGGCGACGCCGTCTTGGTCGAGCAGCCATTTCAGCGCGACCTGCGCTGCGGTCGCGTCGTGCCTGGCACCGATTTCGGCCAGCACCGGATCGGTCGCGAAACGTCCCTGCGCCAGCGGACAATAGGCCACCAGCGGGATCGACCTAACCTCGAGATAAGCCAGCAGCTTCGACTGATCGAGCATGGCATGGTACTCGACCTGGTTGCAGGCGATCGGCGCCTTGATGTCCTCGACCGCGATCTTGAGCAGCGCCGTGGTGAAATTGGCAACGCCGATGGCCCGCGTGAGCCCCTCCTGCTCCAGCTTCATCAGGGTCTCGAACACGGCGCCCCAGTTCGCGGATGGCGAGGGCCAGTGCACGAGATAGAGATCGACATGGTCGAGGCGGAGCTTCTTCAGACTGGCATCGAAGGCACGCCGGATCGCATCCGGGCTGAGATTCTCGTGCCAGACCTTGGTGGTGACGTGCAGCTCGCCGCGCGGCACGCGCGAGGCGGCGATCGCCGAGCCGATCGGCTCCTCATTGGCATACATCTCGGCAGTGTCGATATGGCGATAGCCGAGCGCGAGCGCGCTCTCGACCGCGGCGCGGCAGGCATCGCCCTGCATGCGGAAAGTGCCGAGGCCGAGCTTGGGCATGCTGATGCCCTGTGTCTTCAGATGATCCATGAAACAGCTCCTGACGTCATTCATCCCGCCAGAGGCGCGGTGAGGCCGCGGCGACAGACTCTTCGGTGATGGAAAAGAAGTGGCGGGAGCGGCGATGATAGCGCGGGAGGTGCGGCAGGGCCAATCAAGATCGGGTTAGCTCCTGGAGTGCGCAACGCCTCTCTACCGTCATGCCCGGGCTTGTCCCGGGCATCCACGTTCTTCGTGCCGTGCGGCAAGTCGTGGATGGCCGGGTCAAGCCCGGCCATGACGATGCCGAGAAAACTGTCCGATCCTCACGAATGCTGCGCCACCATGGCCGGGCGCGGCTGCGGCTGCGGCACGATATCGACCGACCAGAGGTCGCGGTTGTCGACGTCTTTCAAGGTGACCGTCATCACCCCGGACGCGCCGTCGATGTCGACACGGCCGAAGAACTGCAAGCCGAAGCACGGCGCCAGGTTCTCGCCCTGCTCGGGGCTGCAGCCCTGCTGATACATCGCGATCGGGCCAAAGGTGTCATCGAGCTCACCGGGACCCCAGGTGCCGGCGTGGAGCGGGCCGGAGACGAACTCCCAGAACGGCTCGAAATCCTGGAATTGCGCCTTGCTGGGATCGTAGTAATGCGCGGCGGTGTAGTGCATGTCGGCGGTGAGCCAGACGATGTTGCAAATGCCGGCGCGCTTGATTGAGCTGAGCAGGTCGGCGATCTCGTGCTCGCGCCGGTCGGGCGGCCCGTTGCCGAGCGCAACGGCGTCGAGGCTGATGAGGCCGATCGGCAAATCGGCCGCGATCACCTTCCAGGTCGCGCGCGAGGCGGCAAGTTCGCGCTTGAGCCAGGCAAGCTGCTCGGCGCCGAGAATCCAGCCGCGATGGTCGTCGCCCTTGTTCCATGTGCCATCGCGATAGCTGCGCATGTCGATCATGAAGACGTCCAGCATCGGGCCGTAAGCGATCTTGCGATAGATCCGGCCCTGCCGCGCGGCGATGTCGCGGATCGGCATGAAGTCGAAGAAGGCGCGGCGGGCGCGCGCAACCAAGAGCGGCGTGCCGTCGTCCTCATGACCGGCGGCATCGTAGCTGCCAGTCGGCGACCAGTCGTTGGTGACCTCGTGGTCGTCCCACTGCGCGAACATCGGCACCTCCGCATGGAAGACGCGAAAATGTTCGTCGAGATGGTTGTATTTGTAGTTGCCGCGGAATTGCGCCAGCGTGTGCGCGACCTCGGATTTCTCCTCGGTGACGAGGTTGCGCCAGATCTCGCCGTTCGGCAGCTTCTGTTCGGCAGGGATCGTGCAGTCGGCGTAGATGTGGTCACCGGAGTGGATGAAGAAGTCCGGACGGTTCTCGCGCATGGTGCGATAGCTGCGATAGCCGCCGCGCGCGACGTCGATGCCCCAGCCCTGCCCCGCGGTGTCGCCGGACCACAGGAACGAGATCGATCGGCCAGTTGCCGGCGCGGTGCGGAAATGCCCGACGCGGCTTTCGCCGGCGATGCCAGTTGCGATGTCGTCGAAGCGGACGCGGTAAAAGACGTCCTGCCCGGGCGGCAGATCGTTCAGCAGCAGCTTTGCCGTGAAGTCGGCATCGGGCAGCGCATCGCGCGAGACCGAGGCGATGGTGGTCTTGAAACTCTCCACGGTCGAGCATTCCACCTGCATCCGCGCGGGCCGATCAGCGCGCGCCCAGATCACGGCAGTGCCGTCGGAGACGTCGCCGGACTGGATGCCGCCTGCGATCTGCGGGCGATCGGCCGCGCGGCTGATGGAGGGCTTCGCGAGCGAAGCGATGGCGAGGCTGGAGGCGGAGCGGACCAGGAACTGCCGTCGGGTCCATGCGCGCGGGGCGCGGGGCGATGCCATTCAGGAAACCTTCGTCGAATCGCGACGGAAGGTGCCTGCGCTCCTTGACTCCTACCCTGACGGTTTCTTGACTCCGCGCCTACGGTTTTGCGACGCGGGGATGACGGCTATGCGCTAGCGTTTCCAGTTGCAGATGCCGCCGGAGCGGCACGGCCAGGTCTGGATGCGCGTGTCCATCGCCTGTGCGTCGAGCGGATTGCCGTGGCGATGCGACAGCCTGGTGCGGGCTGCGCCACGCGGCTGGCCGCTCTTCGTGTGAGCAATCTTCGGCTCCGGCACGTGCACGCGTTCGGCTGCAACCTTCTTCGGCACGTCGATCGGCTCGGCACGCGCCTGCGCCTCGTTGCCGCCCCGCGCCTCCAAGGCGACCGGCGCGAATTGCGTCTCCGGGCCGAGCCGCTTCGGCGACAGCACGGCCCTGGAGAGATCGAGGCCGAGATATTCGCCGGGCTTGTAGTCGTCGGCGCGCGCGAGGCCGGCCCCTGCGAGCACGAGGGCAACCGCAATTGCAAAAGAAGCACTTTTCAGGACCACGGACGCCTCCTGAAATTGATCATGAAAGGGGTAATTTACCCCTATTTAGGAGGCGTCGCGCGCAATTCCAGCGGTCGAATGCCGCCGTGGTTAAGAAGATTGGCGGCGTCAGGCGACCTTTCGCGTCGCCGCCGTCCCATCCAGGAACCCCATCAGGCGGCTGCGGATGATCTGCTCGGCCTCTGCCATGATGCGATCCACGAGTTCCTTGCAGGAGGGGATGTCGTGGATGAGGCCGGCGACCATGCCGCAGCTCCAGGCGCCCGCGTCCATCTGGCCGTCCAGCATGATCCTGGGATAGACGCCGGCGACCTGGTCGTGAATGTCCTCGATCTTGAGCCTGTCGCCCTTCTCGCGCTCGATCTCGATGAGACGATCGACATTGGCGTTCTTCAGGACGCGCTCGGTATTGCGCAGCGCCCGCATGATCAGGCGCGTGTCGAGCTCGGTGGCTGCGACCAGCGCGTTCTTGACGTTCTGATGCACCGGCGCTTCCTTGGTGGCGATGAAGCGCGTGCCCATGTTCATGCCGGCGGCGCCCAGCGACAGCGCGGCGACGAGGCTGCGCCCGTCGGCCATGCCGCCGGAGGCCACGAACGGGATCTTCAATTCCTCCGCCGCTCGGGGCAGCAGGATCATGTTGGGAATGTCGTCCTCGCCGGGATGGCCGCCGCACTCGAAGCCGTCGACGCTGACGGCGTCGCAGCCGATGCGTTCGGCCTTCAGCGAGTGACGGACCGAGGTGCATTTGTGGATCACCTTGATGCCCGCCGCCTTCAGCGCCGGCATGTAGGCTTCCGGACTGCGGCCCGCGGTCTCCACCGCCTTGATGCCGCCCTCGACGATGGCCGCGATGTATTCCGGGTAAGGCGGCGCGGCGAAGGTCGGCAGGAAGGTGAGGTTCACACCGAACGGCTTGTCGGTCATGTCGCGGCAGCGCGCGATTTCCTTCGCGAGCAATTCCGGCGTCTTCTGCGTGAGACCGGTGATGATGCCGAGCCCGCCGGCATTGGAGACGGCGGCAGCCAGCTCGGCAAAGCCGACGAAATGCATGCCGCCCTGGATGATCGGATGCTCGATGCCGAACAGTTCGGTGATCGCAGTCTTCACGTCGGTTTCCTCCCAAAGCCTTGTTTGTCAGGTTCAGTCTAGCCGCAGTCTCGTGCCGCGGTCACCATTTCTCTCCGAACGGGCGGATCTCCATCTCGAAGGTCCAGGCGCTCTTCGGCTGCCGGTAGAGCTGCCAATAGGCGTCGGCGACCGAGGATGGCGGCATCAGGAGATCGGGATCGTCCAGCGCATTCGGCCCGAGCGCTTCGAGCCGGCGCTGGCGCACCCATTCGGTGTCGACGCCGGAATCGATGATGAGGTGAGCGACGTGGATGTTCTTGGGCCCGAGCTCGCGCGCCATCGCCTGGGCCACCGCACGCAGACCGAACTTGGCGCTGGCGAAGGCGGCAAAGCCGCTGCCGCCGCGCAAGGACGCCGTGGCGCCGGTGAAGAAAATGTGGCCGCCGCCGCGCGGCAGCATCAGCCGCGCCGCTTCGCGCCCCGCGAGGAAGCCGGAATAGCAGGCCATCTCCCACACTTTGCGGAAGACTCGCTCGGTGGTGTCGAGGATGGGGAAATTGACGTTGGCGCCAACGTTGAAGATGCAGACCTCCAGCGGCGCGTGCTTGTCGGCATCGTCGAGGAAGGCAATGACCTCGTCTTCCTTTCGCGCATCGAGCGAACGCGCGTGGATTTCTCCACCGGCAGCTTCGATGTCCTTTACCAGCGGCGCGAGCTTGTCGCCGTTGCGACGGCCAGCGAAGACCGTGAAGCCTTCGGCGGCGAACTTCTTGGCGATCTCCGAGCCGATGAAATCTCCGGCCCCGATCACGGCGACAGTGGCGTTTCGCTTGGGCAAGGTCGCCTCCTCCGATGAGCCGCGCCGTGGGCGTGGCAAGCGCGCAGTGTGCCGGAGGCTATAGTTCTAAAATAGAACTGTCAAACTCGAGAGGTGAATGGTAGGCTGCACTGCAAATTGTGCTGATCATTCAAGTCAGTTCTTTTTTCAGACTGATTGCCCCGCGGAGACCGCAGATGAAATGGGACGCGCTGGACGAAGAAACCTGCTCGCTCGCCCGCACGATTGCCGTGATCGGGGACCGCTGGACCCTGCTGATCCTGCGCGAGTGCTTCTTGCGGGTGCGACGGTTCGAGGCATTCCAGTCCTCCCTCCAGATCACCCGGCACCTGCTCTCGGAGCGGCTGAAGAAGCTGGTTCGCTTCGGCATTCTACGCCGCGTACCCTACTCCGATGCGCCCAAGCGCTACGAATACATCCTCACCCAGAAGGGCCTCGACCTCTACCCGATCATCATGGCGATGGTGCATTGGGGCGACGCCCATATGGGCGACGAGCGCGGCCGCCCGATGCTGCACGAGCACAAGACTTGCGGCAAGCTGTTCGACCCCGTGATGGTGTGCTCGGAATGCGGCGAGGTGCTGCATGCCAAGCAGGTGCATGTGCATGCGGGACCGGGGCGGCGCGAGGCGGTCGGGTGAGGAAGGCAGGCGCGTCTCTCAACCCCGTCATTGCAAAGAGCCCTTGCGATGAAGCAATCCAGAACCCTTCCGCAGAGGCAGTCTGGATTGCTTCGCTGCGCTCAATGACGGAAGTGGCGGCGAGTTTGCCTCAATGCCCCCGCGTCGGTGCGCTCAGATCAATCCGGCGCAGCACCGCGGCCGTGGGAATCATCAGCACGGCGACGATCGCGAGCGTCCAGAACACGTCGATATAGGCGAGCAGGTCCACCTGTCGCTGCAAGGTCTTGCCGACCCAGGCCACCGCCTGCGCGGCAGCATCGCTTGCGTTCGAACCCTGCGCCTGGAAGTAACGCGTCACGGCATCGATGGTCTGCTGGTAGCCGAGATCGGACGGCGCGGCGTGCTCGACCAGCCTGCTCTGGTGGAATTGCTGGCGCTGCGCCAGCATGGTCTGCGCCAGCGCGACGCCCATGGACCCGCCGATGTTGCGGGCGACATTGATCAGCGCCGAGGCCTGGTTGGTCTTGTCGGGCGGGATGCCGTCATAGGAGGCGGTCGTCACCGGCAGGAACAGGAAGGGCAGACCGAGCGCAAGGAAGATGCGCGACAGCGCCGCGTAGCCGTAGGTGATGTCGCCCGTGAGTCCAGTGAGATGCCACATCGAGAAGGCGACGATGGCGGCGCCGAACATGATCAGGTATTTCGGCTGTACCGTGCTGACGAGGCGCCCCACCACCGGCATCAGCACCAGCGTCGCGATACCGCCCGGTGACAGCGCGAGTCCGGCCAGCATGGCGGTGTAATTCAGCTCGGTCTGGAGCAACTGCGGCAGAAGCTGGGTGGTCGAGATCAGCACCGCGCCGGTGGCGAGCATGACCAGGAAGCAGGCGGCGAATTGGCGCCGGCCGAGCAGGCGAAGATCGACGATCGGATCTTTCCGCGTCAGCTCCCACGGAATCAGCGCGAGCAGCGAGACGGCCGCGAGCACCGCGAAGACGACGATCATGTTCGATCCGAACCAATCCTTGCGCTGGCCTTCGTCGAGCACGAATTCGAGCGAGCCGAGCCCGATCGCGACGAGGACGAAGCCGACATAGTCGACGCGCAGGCCTTTGCTGAGCAGCTTCTGTCTCTCCTCCTCCGCACCCGACGGCTCCTTGACCAGCGTGCCGACCAAGAACAGCGAGAGCATTCCCATGGGGACGTTGATCAGGAACACCCAGTGCCAGGTGTAGGTGTCGGTGATCCAGCCGCCGAGCGTCGGGCCGATCACCGGCGCGACCACGACGGCCACGCCGTAGACCGCGAAAGCCTGGCCGCGCTTATGCGGCGGAAAGGAGTCGGCGAGGATCGCCTGCTCGCTAGTCGCCATGCCGCCGCCGCCAAGGCCCTGCAGAATGCGGAACAGCACCAGCGATTCCAGATTCCAGGCGAAGCCGCAGAGCAACGAGGCCAGCGTGAAGATCGCGACGCACATCATGTAGAAGCGCTTGCGGCCGATCACCGTCGACAGCCAACCCGAGATCGACAGCACGATGGCATTGGCGACGAGGTAGCTGGTGATGACGTAGGTGCTCTCGTCGATGCCGACCGCGAGGCCGCCCGCGATGTGGCGCAATGCGACGTTGGCGATGGTGGTGTCGAGCACCTCCATGAAGGTCGCGATCGAGACCACGAAGGCGATCAGATAGGGATTGTGCCCGCCAGCCGCCGACCGCTCCGGCGACCATCCGCCGGCGGACGCGCCGCCTTGCGTGGCATCCGTCATCGCACCCTGGTCCAGGGCACGACCGACATGCCGGGGCCAACGGGCAGATCGGGCGGCCAATTGTCGACCACGATCTTCACCGGCACGCGCTGAACCACCTTGACGTAGTTGCCGGTGGCATTCTCCGCCGGCAGCAGGCTGAAGGCGGTACCCGAGCCCGGCTGCACGGACTCGACATGGCCGGTCAGCTTGCGGCCGGGATAGGCATCGATGCGGATCTCGACCGGCTGGCCCGGCCGCATGTCGCTCAGCTGGGTTTCCTTGTAGTTGGCGACGACCCAGACCTCGTCGGGCACGAACATCATCAGGCTCTGGCCGGCCGTGACGAACGTGCCCTTTGCGCCCGATAGCTTGACGACGCGGCCGGACTGCGCCGCGACGACGCTGGTGTATTGCAGGTTCAGCCTGGCCTGATCGAGCTGCGCCTGCGATTGGGCGAGCTGCGCCTTGGCGCCTTCGCGCTGCGATTGCAGGGTCCTGATGCCGAGTTGGGCCGCTGTGACTGCGGTCTTCGCGCGCTCCGTGTTAGCCTGCTGCGCCTGGAGATCGGACCGGGTCTGCTGCTGGCGCTGCACCGTGCCGGCGCCTTTCTCGACCAGCTCTTCCGCACGCTTGAACTCCTCCTGCGCGAACTGAAGCTGGGCTTGCGCCTGCTCGAGCTGGGCCTGAGCCTGCTTGATTTGCTCCTCCTGCGAGACGATCTGCGCCTCGACATTGTCGATATTCGCCCTGGAGACCGCGACTTGCGCGTCGGCCTGCTCGATCGCGATCCGGTAGTCGCGCTCGTCGATCTTGGCCAGGAGGTCGCCGGCCTTGAGGTGCTGGTTGTCCGTGACCGGAACGTCCGTCACGTAGCCGCCGACCTTGGAGGCGACCGAAAAGCTGCGTGCGGCGACGAAGGCGTCGTCGGTGGATTCGTAGTGGCGGACCTCGAGCCAATAAACCAGGCCGCCGGCGAGAGCCGCAATCAGCACAAGGGCGCCGCCGGTCGCGAGCACCCAATGCTCGCGGAGCCGGTCACGCAGCGACGCCGCCGGCTTCTCCGAATGATCTTCGACGTCGCGGGCCTGATCGGGATTGAATGTCGGAGCTTCCTTCGCCTTCTGCGGCTGCTCCGCGGACGGCCTACGCTCCCGGGTTTGAGCATCCACGGTGAACACCTATTCTCGGGCTGACGGCAGCAAGCAACTTGAACGGTGCTTGCGCGCCGGGAGCCCAACCGCAGCGCAGAAGCATGGTTCCCCGGTCGCCCCAGCGCCTCTGTCATTCGTGAACGCGGTGCGCAAAAAAGAAGCGCGGCACCGATGCCGCGCTTCTCGATGATGTCTGGTTCACGAGGACCTTCAGTGCGTCTTGGTCTCGTGCCACTTCTCGAGATCGGGTTTCACCTCGTCCGATCCCTGTTCCTTCTCTGGATTGCCCTTCCAGGGCTTGTCCGTTTGCTTGTGCGAACCCCAGTCGCTCTGCTGGCGGGGATCGTCGGTGGGCCGTTCCTTGCTCATCGGAGGTCCTTTCGTTACGCGAAGGGGACGCCGTAATACGCATTGATCCCGCGGACGGCGGCGTCGTCGCCCCAGTTCCACTCGGTCTTCTCGCCGTATTTCGGCGCACCTTCCAGATCCTTGGCGGTGATCGCGGTAATGTACCCGCCGAGCTCGGTATCGTATTTCAGCGACTGCCAGGGCAATGGATAGTGGTCATTGCCGAGGCCGAGAAAGCCACCGAAACCAAGCACAGCGTAAGAGACCTTGCCGCTGATCTTGTCGATCATGACCCGTTCGATCGAGCCGATCTTGTTTCGATCGGCGCCGTAGACGGCTGTTCCCTCGACCTTGTCGCTTCCGATCAGCCGGCCCATCTCGTTGCGGTCCAGTTCGCCCTGATTCAGCATCGTCATTCTCCACTCAGCCATTCGTGAATCAACCGCAAGGGGTGAGTGATCGTTCCGGCGCGTGTTCCGCAAGACCTTGGGAACATCGCCACAGACAACCGGTTCTCTGAGGCTAACGAGGCCGCAACCGAGAGAGCCGCCCGCATGTCCCAGACCGTCTCCGACTTCATCGTTCAGCGCCTGCATCAATGGGGCGTGCGTCATATCTTCGGCTACCCCGGCGACGGCATCAACGGCGTGTTCGGCGCGATGAACCGGGCCGAAGGCAAGCTCGGCTTCGTCCAGGCGCGGCATGAGGAGATGGCGGCGTTCATGGCGAGCGCCTACGCGAAATTCTCAGGGCAGCTCGGCGTCTGCATCGCGACCTCCGGTCCTGGCGCCTCGCATCTCGTCACTGGTCTCTATGATGCATTGCTCGATCACCAACCGGTGCTGGCGATCGTCGGCCAGCAGGCCCGCAATGCGCTCGGCGGCCATTATCAGCAGGAACTCGATCTTCTCTCGATGTTCAAGGACGTCGCCGGGGCCTACGTCATGCAGGCCTCCTCGCCCGCACAAGTGCGGCACCTGATCGATCGGTCGGTGCGGATCGCGCTGGCGCGGCGGACCCCGACCGTGATCATCCTGCCCAACGACCTGCAGGAAGAGGCCTACGAGGACCCGCCCCGCGCCCACGGCACGCTGCACTCCGGCATTGGCTACAGCGCGCCCAGCATCATGCCTCGGGACGCCGATCTCGACCGCGCGGCCGACGTCCTCAATGCCGGCAAGAAGGTTGCAATGCTCGTCGGCGCCGGCGCGCTTGGCGCCACCGACGAAGTCATCGCGGTCGCCGACCGACTGTCGGCCGGTTGCGCCAAGGCGCTGCTCGGCAAGGCCGCGCTGCTTGACGACCTGCCCTGGGTCACCGGCTCGATCGGCCTGCTCGGCACCGAGCCCAGCTACAACATGATGATGGAATGCGACACGCTGCTGATGGTCGGCTCCGCCTTTCCCTATGCGGAATTCCTGCCCAAGGAAGGCGCCGCGCGGGGTGTGCAGATCGACATCGACGCCAGCATGATGTCGATCCGCTTCCCCATGGAGGTCGGCCTCGTCGGCGATGCCGCCGAAACATTGCGCGCGCTGTTGCCACGGCTCGCGCCGAAGAGCGACGGCGCTTGGCGCAAGGGCATCGAAGACGATGTCGCAAAATGGTGGAAGACGCTTGATGACCGCGCCCATCAGCCGGCCGCGCCCGTCAACCCGCAGCTCGTCGCCTGGGAATTGTCCCCGCGCCTGCCCGATCGCGCCATCATCACCAGCGATTCCGGCTCCTGTGCGAACTGGTTCGCGCGCGACCTGAAGATGCGGCGGGGCATGACGGCGTCACTCTCGGGCGGCCTCGCCTCGATGGGCGCTGCGGTGCCTTACGCACTCGCCGCCAAATATGCCCATCCGGACCGGCCGGTGATCGCGCTGGTCGGCGATGGCGCCATGCAGATGAACAACATGGCCGAGTTGATTACGGCCGCCAAATACTGGCGCTCCTGGCGGGATCCGCGCTTCATCGTCTGCGTCTTCAACAACGAGGACCTCAACCAGGTCACCTGGGAGCAGCGCATCATCAACGGTGATCCCAAGTTCGAAGCCTCGCAGCGCATTCCCGATGTTTCCTATTCGCGCTTCGCCGAGCTGATCGGCCTGCGCGGCATCTTCGTCGACAGCCCACAGCTGCTCGGCTCGGCCTGGGAGCAGGCGCTGGCGAGCGAGATGCCCGTCGTGCTGGAAGTGAAGACCGATCCGGAGGTGCCGCCGCTGCCGCCGCATATCACGCTGCAGCAGGCGAAGAATTTCTCGCTCGCCCTGCTGAAGGGCGATCCGAACGAAAGCGGGATGATCAAGGGAGCGGCGCGGCAGGTGTTCGAATCGATCATGCCCGGTAAGCAATGAGGTGACCCATGAGCGACTTCCGCGATATCCAGCACGGCGTCAACGATCCGGTCGGAGGGCTCGACGTCAAGCGTCAGATCAACGACAACCGCACGCCGCATGAGCGGGCGCAGCGCCATGCGGACGTGCGCGCCGACGCCACCGCCACGCAGGCCGAGCCGTTCCTGCCCGAGCGACTTCGACGCAAGCCGACCGATCCCATCAATCCGCGAACGGGACGCAATCCCACGGACTAGGGTCCAGACTCAATTGAGCCAATATGCGACGAGAGCGGCGAGATGAACAGCGGCCAAAAAATTACGGGCGAGCTTGTCATATCGCGTGGCGATGCGCCGGAAGTCCTTGAGCCTGCAAAAGCAGCGTTCGATGACATTTCGTCCTTTGTAGGCGCGTTTGTTGAAGCGATGGATGACGACACGGTTAGATTTATTGGGGATTACGGGCTTGGCGCCACGACGAATGATTTCGCCGCGAAGCTTGTCGCCATCATACCCTTTGTCGGCGAGGAGCACGCTCATGGGTGGCGCGAGCGCCAGGACATCGGGAGCCGCAGCGATATCGGCATCCTGGCCTGGAGTCAGATGCAGGACGACCGGCCGGCAGAGCGGATCGCTCAGCGCATGGATTTTTGTCGTGCGGCCTCCGCGCGAGCGGCCGATTGCTTGATTGTGCTCCCCCCTTTTCCGCCGGAGGCACACCGGTGAGCTTTAATCGAGGTCGAGTCGAGCGACAGTACGACGCCGTCTTCGCCAGGCTTGGCCAGCGCTTCGAAGATTGCGCACCATCGTCCTCGCTTGGCCCAGCGATTGAAGCGATTGTAGATCGTCGTGTAAGGGCCGTATTCACGTGGACAATCACGCCATCGTGCACCCGATTGCAGCATGTGAATGATGCCGCTGACGATGCGTCGGTCGTCGTCCCGATCCGGCCCCGTCAGTCCCCTCGGCAGATGCGGTTCGATACGCGCCCATTGCCTGTCGTTCAGCCAAAACAAACCAGCGCGCATTCTCTCGCCCCCGAATCAACACGTAGGCAAGAGAATCACGTGGCGCTATTTAGGTACAGACCCTAGTCGTTAGGAACCTCGGCCTTTGCCGCGGGTTGATCGGCGCAACACGGCGCGGCAACTGCCGCGCGACTAGTGAAGGGACCGGACCATGAAACGAACCATCATCGCCATCGCGTGCATGCTTCTCGCAGGCCCGGCATTGGCGCAATCCCTGGGCGAAAAGACCGGCGTCAATTCGGCGCTCGGCGTCGCGCCAAGCACCGCCGACTTCGTCAAGCAGGTGGCCATCAGCGACATGTTCGAGATCGAATCGAGCAGGCTCGCCGAGCAGAAGGGCAACGCGCAGGAGAAGAGCTTCGCGCAGCAGATGGTGACTGATCACACCAAGACCAGCGCCGAGCTCAAGAAGCTGGTAAGTGACGGCAAGGTACAAGCGACCTTGCCGACGGCACTCGACAGCTCCCATCAGAGCAAAATCGACAAGCTCAAGAGCGCGACCGGCAAGGACTTCAGCTCGGACTACAATTCCTACCAGGTCAGCGCCCATGAGGACGCCGTCTCGCTGTTCGAGCGTTACGCCAAGGGCGGCGACAACGCCGCGCTGAAGGATTGGGCCGGCAAGACGGTGCCAGCATTGAAGCACCACCTCGATATGGCCAAGGAGCTCGGCAAGGCGCCGAGTGTCGGTCAGACCAAGTAACGCATTGCTGAAGGGACGCCGGCGCGCCGGCGTCCTTCGTTGAGCAACGACTGCCGCCTCCGCGCATTGAGCCTCGACCATCGCGGAGGGCACGATGTCGATCCCAGCACCACCTCACAGTCCCGCCAGCACGTCGTCCACGCCGCGAGCGCAACGCTCGCGGCGGCTTCGCTGGCATCTACAGCGAAAGGAGATACGTCCATGGCCGAGCACGCCTTGATCGATCCCGTCAGCCGCTATCCGAAGCCGCCGTTCAAGAAGCAGTCACAGCCCTGGCCGGGTCTGGCCGGCAAGATGGAGCCGCGACCGGATCATGGCGAGACCAGCTACAAGGGCTCCGGCCGTCTTGCTGGCCGCAAGGCCCTGATCACCGGCGGCGATTCCGGCATGGGCCGCGCCGCAGCGATTGCCTATGCGCGCGAAGGCGCCGATCTCGCCATCAACTATCTGCCCGCGGAAGAGCCGGACGCGCAGGAGGTGATCGCGCTGATCAAGAAGGAAGGCCGCACCGGAGTGGCGATCCCCGGAGACCTCAAGGACGAAGCCTTTTGCAGGCGGCTGGTCGAGCAAGCCGTGCAAGGCCTCGGCGGCCTCGACATCCTCGTCAACAATGCCGCGCGGCAGCAGACCCGCGCCTCCATTCTCGATGTCTCATCGGAGGATTTCGACGCGACCATGAAGACGAACATCTATGCGCCGTTCTGGATCATCAAGGCGGCACTGCCGCATCTCAAACCCGGCTCCTGCATCATCGGCACGACTTCGGAGCAGGCTTATGACCCCTCATCGGATCTGTACGACTATGCGCAGACCAAGGCGGCGACGATGAACTATGTGAAGTCGTTGGCGAAGCCAGCTCGCCTCGAAGGGCATCCGCGTCAATGGCGTCGCGCCGGGACCGATCTGGACACCGCTCCAGGTCTCCGGCGGCGCCACGATGGAGAAGCTGGAAAAATTCGGCGGCATGACACCCCTCGGTCGTCCCGGCCAGCCGGTCGAGCTGGCTTCGATCTACGTGCAGCTTGCCGCGTCGGACGCAAGTTATGCGACTGGGCAAGTGTATGGGTCGGCGGGCGGATCGGGACAGCCTTAGCGGAGGCAGCGGTCGAACTCAGGAACGATCTTTGTCTCACAGCTTTTACAAAACTGTCATGGAGAAACAATCGCCGGCTGACCGATGGCTCTCGTAACCGTCAAACCCACGCGGATGGACACGGCGATCGCAAACGAGATCGCGCACAATACCAACTCGGGGGTCGAGCACGCCGCCCAGGCAATGACCTGGGGTGCCGACGAGCATGTGCTGGTCGCGCTGGCAACGGTGGGATGGCTCTATACCCGACTGCGGCGTCCGCAGAACCGTCGCATCGCCGATCACGTCCTGGTAGTATCGCTCGCGACAGCGGTGCTGCCGCATATCCTGAAGTCCGTGTTCGACCAGACGAGGCCGGACCGACTCACCGCGAGCGGGCACGGGCGCGGCGTTCCCTATTCGGGGCGCCCCCGCGACGCGTTTCCCTCGGGCCACGCCGTGCACATGGGCGCCCTCGCCTCAGCCGCCGGCCTGTTGCCACCGGCCTCGCGCCGCCTGGCACGCTCCATCGCCGTGACGTTGTCATTGACGCGCGTGGCGCTACTCGCGCATTGGGCCAGCGATGTGGTGGCGGGCTTCACTCTCGGCGTCATCGTCGAGCGAGCCATCAGGCCGTTCACGCTGGCAGGGTCGCGGCAGCGGGCACGGCCATGACGGAGTATCTCGTGCGTTTCGTTGCCGGTGGCCTGATCGTCTCCATGTTCGCGATCGTCGGCGACATGCTGAAGCCCAAGAGCTTTGGCGGGCTGCTCGGCGCCGCGCCGTCGGTCGCTCTCGCCACGCTTGGCATCGCGGTCGTTCAGCACGGCCCGCACTATGCCGCGGCCGAGAGCTGGACCATGATCTATGGCGCGGTCGCCCTTGGCTGCTACAGCGTCGTCGTCTGCCATCTTCTGATGAGATTTCGTCTCGGGGCGCTGGCGGCGACCATCCTTGCATTTGTCGTTTGGCTTGCTGTCGCCTTCGGCCTGCTCACCGGTTTCGGAGGGGCCGCCTGATGCTGATCAAGCTGTCGCCAGCCGCGCTCAAGCAGACGCATTGGTACGAATACGCGGTGCGTTTCGCTCTCGGCGGCGTTGCGACTGTCGCGACAGGACTCATCGGTAGCCATTTCGGCGTCGCGATCGGAGGACTGTTTCTCGCGCTTCCCGCCATCTTCTGCGCCAGCGCGACGCTGATCGAAAGTCATGAGCGCCGGGCCAAGGAGAAAGCCGGCCTCAGCGGGCGAAGACGCGGACAACAGGCCGCGGCATTGGACGCAGCGGGCGCCAGTCTCGGAAGCATCGGCCTCGCCGCGTTCGCGGCGACGTTCTACATCGTGGTATCGACGAGCATCATCGGAGCCTTCGCCGCCGCCATCCTAGCCTGGACCCTGGTATCGGTGTCGGCATGGTGGCTGCGGCGGAAGCTTCGCACCACCTCAGGCCACGCACCGGCCCAACATGGGCCACGACCAGCGCGGAGCTGAAAGCTTCTGTCGCAGCATCAGGAAGTCGTACATCTCGGCGGCGGTCTGGAGCTGTTCGAGGCGCGCAACGACGCGTTGCTGCCCGTCCTGCAGTCTCGCGATCTCATGCTGGAGCCGCTGTCTTGGGGCGTCGAGGCGTTGCTCGAATGTGTGTGGCTCAGAGCGTCTTCGTATCGTCCGTCCTCGGTGGCTGCAGGCCCGGGCTGTTCGCCCAACGCTCGATGTCCTCAATGACCTTCTGATGGCTCGGACGTACCGGCTTCGGCGTTTCCGCCTCTTCGGAAAGTTTGCGGGGTAACCTGACGTCGTCCGTCATGGCCTTTCTCCCTTTCCACGGAAATGCACCAGCGCACGAGACGTTCAACCATAACACGTTGATTTTATTTGTATTTCCTACTCACTTAGGGATTCCTCCGCTACTTGTGGAACTTGCTCGGAGCTCGCAGGTTGAGTAAGTTACTCAACCTGCTCAATTCGCGTGATCGACCATGAACGACCTTCGCGCCGAGCGCCTGCAGGTCATGCTCTCGCCGGAAGAGCTGGCCGCCATCGATGATTTTCGATTCAAGCATCGCATGCCGACGCGAGCTGCCGCGGTGCGCGAACTGCTCAAATTCGGGCTGGCTGCGGCGGGCGTCGATGCGGCAGCCGGCGTGAAGTCCAGCAGTTTTGGCGTATTCGGCCGCGGACCCGACGGACACACCCAGGGAGATTCAGAGGGCGAGGCCGAGAAGTAATCCGCAGAGCCGTTCGCCCAAGCAAACGGCCCCGGCACAGGGTGCCGAGGCCGTCCTTGGAGATTGCTTCCGGCGCACCGGGGGCATGACAACCGGAAGCAATCCGTCGACTCTTCGCGCGGGGATTCGTTCCGCGTGACGGCTACCCCGTAGCGTCGCTTGATCCGTCAGGCATCGCACCGGAACCCGGCGTCTTGCTCTCATCGTTCAGCTTGGGATCGCGCGTCGCCTCCCGCGTGGGGGAGCCCTTGGGATCGGTCTTGTGCACAGATTGCGCACGCTGCTTATCGCGCGGCTGCTCCTCCGCCCGCTTGTCCTTGACGATACCGTGGTCGGAATGGGCCATGATCTGCTCTCGCCTCTCTTGATGTTCGAAGCGTTACGCGCAGGCCCGTCGATTGTTCCGGCGCATCAAGACCGCCGCTAACTGTGGGCCGCGTGGACCGCGGCCGATGCCTTTTCCAGATGCACCTGCCGTACTGTCGTGACCGTCGCGAACGCGACCGAAACGCCAAAAGCGAGGATCAGTGACACAAGAGCCAGACGTGGAGCCATTGCAAACCTCCTTCTGGAATCGAACATCAATGCGATGGACCGTTCACGGATGATCCTGGACCGGTCTTTTGCATTCCGTGCGCGGATTCACACACGGCTCCACAGGCGCCTACCTGTCCTGCTTCTGGGGGAGATGGACCGTGAGCGGCGGGATTTCCCCGTCCAGCCAATCCTGTTCCTTCGCAAGCGCCGTCCAGGCGTCCGCCATACGCGAATAGCGTTTGTAAGCGGGTTGCCCTTCAGCTCGCTCGGCGAGCTGAAGACAGTTGTCGGCGTTATCCCTGAAAATGTCAGACTGTTTCATGCAGAAAGACGTGGGGACGGAACTCCGTGGTCGCAATGCCCTTACGACATCGTAACGTTCGGGAACTTGGCGTGCCATCGTTCGTTGGCATCGATGCGAATCTTTGTCGCGATCATCCTGGCATCCATCAGCACCGCAGCGCTTGCCGACAGCACGGGCGACCGTAAGCTTGGCGACCGCACGCCGCCGAGCGCAACCGACGTCATCAGCGGCCTCTATGCCTTCAGCCGCTTCCAGCAGGGCCTGTTGGAAAGCACCGACCTGAAGGGCAATGCGGAGGTCAAGAATCTTGCCGCATTGCGCGCCGAGGAAGCGGCCAAGCGCGACAAGGCGCTGAAACACATCCAAGAGACGATCGGTGCGGAACCCCGCGTCAGCAAGACGGCGTCGGCCAGCGCGAGCCTCGTCGAGCCTGAAACTTCGGACGGACCCACCTACGTCAGAAGCTTTTACGCCTCGCAGATTCCCGAATATGAAGCGACCATTGAGTTGCTCGAACGCTACCTGAAGGCGCCCGACAATGCCGCGCTTGCAGCCTTCGCGCGCGAACAGCTGCCTCTGCTGCGCGCACAGGTCAAGGCCGCCGAGCGCACCATGGCGGACAAGTAGTCCGCTCTCCTACTTCGGACGTTGCTGACTCTCCGGAAGCACTGTCCGGTTGCTCTCCGGCATCTTGTCCCGGCCTCCATCCCTATTGTCGTCCTTCCCGCCCGAGGTCGAAGTGCCGCTGCCGCTGGGGTTCGACCGGTTGGCCGTACCCGTGGTCGGCGTATCGGCACGGGGGGTCGCCGAGCTTGCGGCTGGATCGCCGGTCACGGCCCCACGACCGCTGGGCTCGCCGCCCTGGGCGAGGGCCGATCCGGCAAACAACACGGCGATGATGGCAGCCAATCCAGCTTTCATTTGCGTCCTCCTGTCCTGCTGGGTAACCGCAGGGCCGCAGCTCCGTTCCGAAGGGTATCGGGCCGCCGGGCGGAGGCCAAATCTCTGGACCTGGCATGGAACCAATTCGGGGGGATGGACGTTACTGACATCGGGCTGAGCAAAGCAGGTTCCACATTCTCGCGCCGCACCTTGGCGCTTGATTTCGAATTAGGCTGACGCTCTATTTTGACTGAACGCGTCACGCCTTGGATTCGGCCGACGCCTGCGGGGGAATCAAGTATGAGCGACCTCGATCCCGGAACTGCATCACGCTCCGGTCGTCGCGTCCCAAAGCCAAAAAACAGCGATATGTCGGACCCAGATTCCCGGGCGGAATTGCTGCTCGCCCTGCAGGCGATGCGCAGCGGCGACTTCTCGGTGCGGATGAGCGGCGATTATCTTGGCATCGACGGCAAGATTGCCGACACTTTTAATGAAATCATCGCGGCCAACCAGCGCATGGCGCAACAGCTCGAGCTGGTCGGCCAGGTGGTGGGGCGCGAGGGCAAGACTCGCCAGCGCGTCAAGTTCGGCCTCGCCTCCGGCTCCTGGGCCGACATGGAAGGCTCCGTCAATACGCTGATCGACGATTTGCTGTGGCCGACCCGCGAGGTGACGCGGGCGGTCGCGGCGGTGGCGCAAGGCGACCTGCTCCAGACCGTCAAGCTCGACGTCGACGGCCGGCCGCTGCGGGGTGAATTCCTGCAGTCGGCCAACATCGTCAACACCATGATCAAGCAGCTCGGCGTGTTCACCTCCGAGGTGACGCGCGTGGCGCGCGAGGTCGGCACCGAGGGCAAGCTCGGCGGCCAGGCCCAGGTGCCGGAGGTGACCGGCGTCTGGAAGGACCTGACCGAGAGCGTCAACTCGATGGCGAACAACCTAACCAACCAGGTTCGCAACATCGCCGAGGTGACGATCGCGGTCGCCAACGGCGACTTGTCGAAGAAGATCACCGTCGACGTCCGCGGCGAGATCCTCCAGCTCAAGGAAGCCATCAACACGATGGTCGACCAGCTGCGCTCCTTCGCCTCCGAAGTGACGCGCGTGGCGCGCGAGGTCGGCACCGACGGCAAGCTCGGCGGACAGGCGATCGTGCCCGGCGTCGCCGGCACCTGGAAGGACCTCACCGATTCCGTCAACGCGATGTGCGGCAACCTGACCGCGCAGGTGCGCAACATCGCCAACGTGACGACGGCCGTGGCGCGCGGCGACCTGTCGCGCAAGATCACCGTGGACGTGCGCGGCGAAATCCTGGAGCTGAAGGACACCATCAACACCATGGTGGACCAGCTCAACTCGTTCGCCTCGGAAGTGACGCGCGTCGCGCGCGAGGTCGGCACCGAGGGCAAGCTCGGCGGCCAGGCCCAGGTGCCGGGCGTGGCCGGCACATGGAAGGACCTCACCGACAACGTCAACTTCATGGCGTCGAACCTGACCGCACAGGTCCGCAACATCGCCGACGTCGCCACCGCGATCGCCGGCGGCGACCTCTCCAAGAAGATCACGGTGAACGTGTCGGGCGAGATCCTTCAGCTGAAGGAAACGCTGAACACGATGGTCGACCAGCTCAACGCCTTCGCCGGCGAAGTGACGCGCGTCGCGCGCGAGGTCGGCACTGAAGGACGGCTCGGCGGCCAGGCCAACGTGCTCGGCGTCGCCGGCACCTGGAAGGACCTGACGGAGAGCGTCAACTCGATGGCTTCGAACCTGACCGCGCAGGTCCGCAACATCGCAGAGGTGACGACGGCGGTCGCGGGCGGCGACCTGTCGAAGAAGATCACGGTGGACGTGCGCGGCGAAATCCTCGAGCTGAAGGACACCATCAATACGATGGTCGACCAGCTCAACGCCTTCGCAGGCGAAGTGACGCGCGTGGCGCGCGAGGTCGGCACCGAAGGCAAGCTCGGCGGCCAGGCCGTCGTGCGCGGCGTCGGCGGCACCTGGAAGGACTTGACGGACTCGGTCAACTCGATGGCCTCGAACCTGACCGGTCAGGTCCGCAACATCGCCGAAGTCGCGACCGCGGTGGCGAAGGGCGATTTGTCCAAGAAGATCACGGTGAACGTGTCGGGCGAAATCCTTCAGCTGAAGGAAACGCTCAACACCATGGTCGACCAGCTCAACGCCTTCGCAGGCGAAGTGACGCGCGTGGCGCGCGAGGTCGGCACCGACGGCAAGCTCGGCGGTCAGGCCCAAGTCACCGGCGTTGCTGGCACCTGGAAGGACCTGACCGACTCCGTGAACTCGATGGCCGGCAATTTGACCGCCCAGGTCCGCAACATCGCGGAGGTCGCGACCGCGATCGCCGGCGGCGACCTGTCCCGCAAGATCACGGTCGACGTCCGCGGCGAAATCCTGCAGCTGAAGGAAACGCTGAACACGATGGTCGACCAGCTCAACCGCTTCGCGGGCGAGGTGACGCGCGTTGCGCGCGAGGTCGGCACCGAGGGCCGCCTCGGCGGTCAGGCCAACGTGCCCGGCGTCGCCGGCACCTGGAAGGACCTCACCGACAGCGTGAACTCGATGGCGGGCAACCTCACCGCCCAGGTCCGCAACATCGCCGAAGTGACCACCGCGGTGGCGCGCGGCGACCTCTCCCGCAAGATCACCGTGGACGTGAAGGGAGAAATCCTCGAGCTGAAGAACACCATCAACACCATGGTGGACCAGCTCAACGCCTTCGCCGGCGAAGTGACGCGCGTGGCGCGCGAGGTCGGCACCGAAGGCAAGCTCGGCGGTCAGGCCGAAGTGCCCGGCGTCGCCGGCACCTGGAAGGACCTCACCGACAACGTCAACTTCATGGCCTCCAACCTGACGGCCCAGGTCCGCAACATCGCGGAGGTCGCGACCGCGATCGCCGGCGGCGACCTCTCGAAGAAGATCACGGTGGACGTGCGCGGTGAGATCCTGCTGCTCAAGGACACCTTGAACACCATGGTCGAGCAGCTGCGCTCCTTCGCGGCGGAAGTGACGCGCGTCGCGCGCGAGGTCGGCACCGAGGGACGGCTCGGCGGCCAGGCCGTCGTGCCCGGCGTCGGCGGCACCTGGAAGGACCTCACCGACAACGTCAACCTGCTCGCGGCCAACCTCACGACGCAGGTCCGCAACATCGCCGAAGTCACCACGGCGGTGGCGCGCGGCGACCTCTCGCGCAAGATCACCGTCGACGTGAAGGGCGAGATCCTCGAGCTGAAGAACACCATCAACACCATGGTGGACCAGCTCAACGCCTTCGCCGGCGAAGTGACGCGCGTCGCCCGCGAGGTCGGCACCGAGGGCAAGCTCGGCGGCCAGGCGCAGGTGCCCGGCGTCGCGGGCACCTGGAAGGATCTCACCGACACCGTCAACTTCATGGCCGCGAACCTGACCGAGCAGGTCCGCGGCATCGTCAAGGTGGTGACCGCGGTCGCCAACGGCGATCTCAAGCAGAACCTCACCGTGAAATCGAAGGGCGAAGTCGCGGCGCTCGCCGACACCATCAACAACATGACCGAGACGCTTGCGACCTTCGCCGATCAGGTGACGTCGGTGGCGCGCGAGGTCGGCGTCGAGGGCCGCCTCGGCGGTCAGGCCAACGTGCCCGGCGCCGCCGGAACCTGGAAGGACCTGACCGGCAACGTCAACCTGCTCGCGGCCAACCTCACCTCTCAGGTGCGCGCGATCGCGGAAGTCGCGACCGCCGTGACCAAGGGCGACCTGACGCGGTCGATCCAGGTCGACGCCCGCGGCGAGGTCGCCGAGCTGAAAGACAACATCAACACGATGATCACGAATCTCCGTCTGACGACGGACGTGAACACCGAGCAGGACTGGCTGAAGACAAACCTCGCCAAGTTCACCAACATGCTCCAGGGCCAGCGCGACCTCACCACCGTCGGCCGGCTGCTGCTCACCGAGCTGTCACCGCTGGTGAACGCCCATACCGGCGTGATCTACCAGGTCGAGAGCGAGGACAATCCGCAGCTCCTGCTGCTGGCGTCCTACGCCAGCGACGGCATCTACCCCTATCAGCGCGTGCTCCAGTTCGGCGAAGGCCTGATCGGCCAATGCGCCCTCGACAAGCGGCCCCGGGTGGTTGGCGACATTCCCTCCGACGTGGTGCCGATCAACTCGGCGCTGTTCCGCGTCGCGCCGAAGAATCTCGTGGTGCTGCCGGTGCTGTTCGAAGGCCAGGTCAAGGCCGTGATCGAGCTCGCTTCGCTCGTCTCCTTCACGACGTCGCAGATGACCTTCCTGGAGCAGCTCACCGACTCCATCGGCATCGTGCTCAACTCGATCGAAGCGACGATGCAGACCGAAGGCCTGCTCAAGCAGTCGCAGCAGCTCGCCGGCGAGCTCCAGACCCAGCAGCGCGAATTGCAGCAGACCAACGACCAGCTCGAGCAGAAGGCGCAGCAGCTCGCCGAACGCAACGTCGAGGTCGAGCGCAAGAACCAGGAGATCGAGCAGGCCCGCCGCGCGCTGGAGGAAAAGGCGACCGAGCTCGCGCTGACCTCGAAATACAAGTCCGAGTTCCTCGCCAATATGAGCCACGAGCTGCGCACGCCGCTGAACTCGATCCTGATCCTCGGACAGCAGCTCACCGACAATCCGGACGGCAACCTTTCGGCCAAGCAGGTCGAATTCGCTCGCACCATCCACGGCGCCGGCACCGACCTGCTCAATCTGATCAGCGACATTCTCGATCTCTCCAAGATCGAGTCCGGCACGGTGACGGTCGACGCCGAGGAGATCCTGACTGCGAACCTGCTCGAGACCGTCGGGCGGCCGTTCCGGCACGAGGCGGACAACCGCAACCTATCGTTCAAGATCGACATCGATCCGAACCTGCCGCGCAGCATCGTCACCGACTCCAAGCGCTTGCAGCAGGTCTTGAAGAACCTGCTCTCCAACGCCTTCAAGTTCACTGCCGAAGGCGAGGTGCGCCTCACGGTCGCCGGAGCGGTCGGCGGCTGGGGCACCGATCACCCGGTGCTGAATTCGGCGCCGGCCGTGATCGCGTTCGAGGTGTCCGATACCGGCATCGGTATTCCCCTGGAGAAGCAGAAGCTGATCTTCGAAGCGTTCCAGCAGGCAGATGCCGGCACCAGCCGCAAATATGGCGGCACTGGCCTAGGACTTGCGATCAGCCGCGAGCTCGCGAGCCTGCTCGGCGGCGAAATCCACCTGCGCAGCTCGCCGGGCAAGGGCTCGTCCTTCACGCTCTATCTGCCGCTGAAATATTCCGGCCCGACGCTTGCACCGCGCGCAGCGCCTGCGCCGCAGCAGTACAACCAGCCGCCGGCACTCCAGCCGGCCGCGCCCGACCAGCAGCAGCGCGTCATTGAGCAGCTTCCCGACGACCGGCTCAATCTCGAGCCCGGCGACACCATCCTCCTGATCGTCGAGGACGACCCGCATTATGCACGCGTGCTGGTCGATCTGGCGCGCGACAAGGGATTCAAGGTGCTGGTCGCGGCCCGCGGCGCCGAAGCACTCGAGCTCGCCAAGCAGTACCAGCCGACGGCCGTCTCCCTCGACGTGTTCCTGCCGGACATGCTGGGCTGGACCGTACTGAGCCAGCTCAAGCACAATCCGCTGACTCGCCACATCCCCGTGCAGATCATCACCCTCGACGAGGACCGCCAGCACGCCTTGGCGCGTGGTGCCTTCTCCTTCGTCAACAAGCCGACGACGACGGAAGGCGTCTCCGCCGCGCTGACGCAGATCAAGGAATATGCGCGGCCGCGGCGCAAGCGGCTCCTGATCGTCGAGGACAACGAGGCCGAACGGCTCTCGATCCGCGAGCTGCTGCACCACGACGACATCGAGATCGTGGCAACGGACACCGGTGCCGGCGCGCTTTCGACGCTGCGCGAGCAGCCCTGCGACTGCGTGGTGCTCGACCTCAGGCTGCCCGACATGACCGGCTTCGAGGTGCTCGACCAGATCCGCAACGACGAGGCGCTGTCCAACATCCCGGTCGTGGTGTTCACGGGCCGCGAGCTCTCCGCGGAAGAGGATGCGGAACTCCACACCATGGCGCGCAGCATCGTGGTCAAGGGCGTCGAGTCGCCGGAGCGCCTGCTCGACGAGACCGCGCTGTTCCTGCACCGTGTCATCACGGAACTGCCGGTCGAGAAGCAGCGCATGCTGGAGAAGCTGAACAGTTCCGACGAGGACCTGATCGGCAAGACGGCCCTGCTCGTCGATGATGACGCCCGCAACATCTTCGCGCTGTCGAGCGTGCTGGAACGGCGCGGCATGAAGGTGCTGACGGCCACGACCGGCAGCGAGGCGGTTGCGTTGGTCGAATCCAATCCGGAAATCGCCATCGTGCTGATGGACATCATGATGCCGCAGATGGATGGCTATCAGACCATGGGCGTGATCCGAGAGAATCCGTCCTTTGCGCGGCTGCCGATCATCGCGCTGACCGCCAAGGCGATGAAGGGCGATCGTGAGAAATGCCTGGAAGCCGGTGCGTCCGACTACCTCGCCAAACCCGTCAACACCGATCAATTGCTGCTTGCGATCCGCATGTGGCTGCACCGCTGAGTTTGGATCCGCGAATGGACCACGAAAAGGTCAACATCCTGCTCGTCGACGACCAGCCTGCCAAGCTGCTCGCCTATGAGGTGATATTGAAAGACCTCGGCGAGAACCTCGTGATCGCCTCGTCCGGACGCGAGGCGCTGGAGGTCCTGCTCAAGACCGAGATCGCGGTGATCCTGGTCGACGTCTGCATGCCCGAGCTCGACGGTTTCGAGCTCGCCGCGATGATCCGCGAGCATCCGCGCTTCCAGAAGACCGCGATGATCTTCATCTCTGCCATTCAGGTCAGCGACATCGATCGGTTGCGCGGTTACGAGATGGGCGCGGTCGATTACGTTCCGGTGCCGGTCGTGCCGGAGGTGCTGCGCGCCAAGATCAAGGTGTTCTCCGAACTCTATCGCAAGACGCGCGAGCTCGAGCGACTGAACCAGGAGCTCGAGGACCGCGTCCGCGCGCGCACCGCCGAGCTGGAAAACTCCACCGCCAAGCTGCGCGAAAGCGAGCAGCGGCGCAGCATGGCGATCGCCGCCGGCAAGATGGGCTCCTGGGACTGGGACTGGATCACCGGCGACTGGATGTGGGACGAAGGCCAGTATCGCATCTTCGGCGTCGGCCCGGAGAGATTCGAGGTCAATCCGGCCAACGTCCAGGCGTTGCTGCATCCCGATGACGTCGACCAGTTGCGCAAGGCGATCGCCGAGTTCAACAGCGGCACGCGCGCCTATGAAACCGAATTCCGCATCGTGCGGCCCGACGGGGAGGTGCGCTGGTGCGTCGGCACGGCGGCCGCAACCATCGACGATAACGGCCGCGTGGTGCGGGTGAGCGGCGTCACCGTGGACATCACCGAACGCAAGCGCGCCGAGGAGCGGCAGAATCTCCTTGCGCGGGAAGTCGACCATCGCGCCAAGAATGCGCTGGCGTTGGCGCAATCGATCGTGCGCCTCACCCGGGCCGACGAGGTCAAGGCCTATGTCAATGCCGTCGAGGGGCGCATCAACGCGCTGGCGCGCGTCCACACCATCCTGTCACTGTCGAGCTGGCAGGGCGCCGAGCTCTCCAAGCTGATCGACGAGGAGCTTGCGCCCTATTCGCTGGGCGGCCAGATCAAGTTGGCAGGCCCCGAAGTTCAGTTGCTGCCGGCAACCGCCCAGACGCTAGCGCTCGCTCTGCACGAGCTCTTCACCAACTCGGCCAAGTATGGCGCGCTGTCGACGCGGTCGGGACGGCTCATAATCGCCTGGCAGGCCGAGGACGACCGCCTCACGCTCACCTGGGAGGAATCCGGCGGCCCGCTGGTCAGGACGCCGAAATCCCGCGGCTTCGGAACGCGGAGCCTGCTTGCGAGCGTCGAGTCCCAGCTCGGCGGACAGGCGCAATTCGATTGGCGTGCCGAGGGCCTGTTGTGCCGCCTGGAGGTGCCGTTGACGCGCAAGACCGCGGCGACCACCGGACCCGGCAAGTTCGATGCCGCAGCCGCGGCCGAATTGCAGCGCGCCTCCGGCTAACCGGACGCCGCGCCCGTCATGCGCTGCTCGGTTCGTGGATCGCGCGCAATGCGTCCTTCGAGCCAGGCTTCCGTTCGGGAGAGATCGCGTAACGCCTTCGCATAGCGGCGAGCCGCACTTCGTTCTGCGCCGCGCGGGAGCTTGCGTGCCTTACGCAGGATGTCCGCGGCCGCATTGCGATAGGCCAGCGAGCGGTACAGAAAGACTACCTTGCCCATATCGACTATTCCCGTGTTGATGGCGTCATCTTCGCAAGCCCGGCATGAACGTCGGATGAAGCCGGCGATGACAATTCCTTCATCCGGATGGAACCAGTGAATGCCGCGTGCGTTTGCAAGCCAGCTCGGGACATTGTTCCATGCGCGCGAAAAAGTCGTCCGACCTGATCTCTCCCACCGGCCTCATCAAGCTGATGACACACGCGATGATGGGCGCAGCGCTCGGCCTTTCCTTCAGCCTCGCGCTCATTCTGTGCAATCCAGCCGTCGCCAACCTGCTCAAGAACGGCGGAAGCCAGGCCGCCATCGTCTTCGTCCTCACACTGGTGACGACGTTCACGATCGGCGCCACGCTGACCGGCGTCGTGTTCATCCTGGAAGAGAACAACCAATCTTGAAGCATCCGTGACGTAGGGAGACGCTTTGTCGGGGAACTCCTGCGACCAACGGCCGTTGGCCGCCTGCGTCAATTTAACTCAGGGAGTTCCCTTACATGAAGACGACCAAGCTCGCACTCGCCGTGATGCTGGCAACCGGCCTCGCCGCCGCACCCTTCGCCGCGCAGGCGAAGTCGCACAAGGCAAAGCATGGATCCTCGATGTCATCGTCGCAGACCACCGGCGCCAACACCAAGACCTCCAAGGGCGCCGATCCCTCCGGTCAGGGCGGCTCTGGTCCGGGCTCCGACCAGGGCGGCACGATGACCAACAAGGGCGGCACGAATAACGCCAAGTGAGCTCTGCACGGTAAGCCGATTCAAAAGTCCCGCGTTCTGCGCGGGACTTTCACGTAAACCCTCTCGCGCCACATGGTCGGCGCTTAGCTGCGCCGGATGTCAGTGACGTTAGGGCTGCGCGTTGCGGGACTGTTTTTTGCGAGACGATCGAGCAGCGCCCGCTTGCGCGCGATCAGGAGTTGGGCCGCAGCATCCTCGAGGCCCTCGCGCTGCAATTGCCTGATGGCAGAACCCAATTCCAGAATCTCGGCGCGCAATTTCAGGATCCGGTAATCGTCCGGGTCTTCCTCCATCGCGCCCCCCATGTCTCAGCTGCGAACCAATATGCTTGCCGGCTTGTCCTTCGTCACGGCGCGAAGACGCATCCGGCCGCGGACATCAGGCAGAGCATCGCCGCCCCCGGCCGCCTTCCATTCCTCGATGAGCAGGTTGAGTTTGCGGCGCAGATCGATCTGAACCAGGGCGTGTTCGGCGCAGTCGCAATCGCGATTGACGAGATCGCGCACGGACGCCTCGACGTCGGCCATCTCCAGCCTCAAGGCGCTGATTTTACGGCGAATTTCATTAATCCTATTGTCCATGGCTTGTTAGAACAAAATAAGAACATATAGTCAAGTCACGATTTCCAGAACGGAGGAGCGACATGCAGGTTCAGGCCAAATATGATGCCAGGGTTTTTCTGAGCGAGCGGATGACCCGGACGCAGGGACTGAGATTGAAGCGGCTCAGCGAAGAGGCGTATCAGCCGGCACAATATGCGCGCGATCTGTCGTCCGCCGAGGCTGCGCGGCGCATCCAGGTGCTGGAAGCCGAGATCGAGCTGGCGAATTCGTTCTAGGCTGCCCGGCCAGCCGGTCCGTTGCTCGCCTGACTTCGGAACCATGCCTGTGTGGAACGGTTCTTCCCCGGCCAAGGGAGAACAGGCATGGCACGCAAGGCAAAGAAGCGCCGCTACTCACGCAGCTCCGGCAGCGATGTCGAAAGCGAGATGCGGCGCTACAAGAAGGGGACCGCGAAGAGCGGGCGTGGCGGTCGCGGCGGACGCGTGAAGAGCCGCAAGCAGGCGATCGCGATCGGGCTGTCGAAGGCCCGCAAGAAGGGCAAGAAGGTCCCGAAGAAGGCATCCAAGCGCACGACGTCCAAGAAGAAGACCGCCAAGAAATCTTCCAAGAGCAAGAAATCTTCCAGGGAAACGTCGAAGCGGAAGTCCGCCAAGCGCTCGCGCTGACTTTGGTCAGATCATGCTGCCGGGCATGAAGCAGCGGATCGAAATCCCGAACGCAGTCTTCACCGGCCACACCATGGTGCGGCCGGCGCGGTTCGGCTCGGTGATGACGGCTTCGTCCGGCACGTCGATCCACTGCCCATCCAGCCTGACGCGGTAATGTCCGTCGTGCGATTCCCAGTCGGGGTCGGCGACGGCAAAGCCGTCCGCATCCGAGCAGCACGGACCGAGATGGCTGCGGAGGCTGTCGAACCAGGGCTTCAGGGGCGAGTTGGCATAGCGGCCGTCATCGCGCCCGAGGGCGCTTGCAGTCGGCAGCACGAAAGACGCCACAAATAGTGCCGTCATCAGCGAGAGCTTCAATCGATCCATGTCGGCACCGATCAAATGCGAACCACCGGCCAGTCCCACAAAGCGACGGGGCGGCTCGAAGTTCCACGCTTGCAACCCGACCGCGCGGCGCCATTGCCGCAGGGCACGCGGGTGCTGTTCGGAACTGTGATCGACGAACACGGCTTTTTCGGACGAAGCGGGTCATCTTCACTGCCGTTAACGAGATTGTTATCGGCGCCGCGATCTCGACAGCACATTGGAAAGGCGGCCCGAGGGCCGCCTTTTTGGAGCTTCGCTGATGAGGTGCATCTTATGCGAGTGGGACCGCGACGAATCGCGTCGCCTCCGCGCTCTTGACCTGCAACAGCACGCTGCGCTTGCCGGACGATTTGGCCTGAGCCAGCTCCGAGCGAACCTCGCCGACATTGCTGACGGCCTTGCCGCCGACATTGAGGATGACGTCGCCTGTCTGGATGCCGCGCTGCGCCGCCGGCCCTTCCGGATCGACCTCGGTGACGACGACGCCCTTCTGGCCGGCGCCCTGAACCTCGCCGGCGGGCGCCAGACCAAGCCCGAGACGCGGGGTGCCGGTGTCCGGCTGCACTTTCCCGTCATTGGCCTTGCCCTGAGCCTGCTTTTCGTTCGACAGCTCGCCAAGCGCCAGCGTCACCGTCTTGCTCTCGCCCTTGTGGTAGACATCGAGCTTGACCGAACTGCCCGGCGCCAACGTGGCGATGGTGCGGGCGAGATCGCGGGAATCCTTGATCGCGGTGCCGTTGACCGCGGTGATGACGTCGCCCGCCTCGATACCCGCCTTCGCCGCCGGACTGTCGGCTTGCGGATTGTCGACGATCGCGCCGCGCGCCTCCTTCAGGCCGAGGCTGTCGGCGATCTCGGACGTCACGGGCTGCACCTGCACGCCGAGCCAGCCGCGGGTGACCGCGCCCTTGTCCTTCAGCTGCGCCACCACGAGTTTCGCGGTCGAAGCCGGAATGTCGAAGCCGATGCCGACCGAACCGCCGGAGGGCGAGAAGATCGCGGTATTCACACCGATCACGTTGCCGTTCATGTCGAAGGCCGGACCGCCGGAATTGCCCTTGTTGATGGGCGCGTCGATCTGGATGAAATCGTCATAAGGACCATTGCCGATGTCGCGCCCGCTGGCCGAGACGATACCCGCAGTCACGGTGCCGCCGAGGCCGAAGGGATTGCCGACAGCAACGACCCAATCGCCGATCCGCGGCTTCTGGTCGGAGAATTTGACGAACGGAAAATCCTTCTTGCCGTCGACCTTGATCAGCGCGAGATCGGTCTTGGGATCGGTGCCGACGACCTTCGCCTTGTAGGTCGTGCCGTCGTCCATGGTCACCTGCACGGATTCGGCGTGATCGACCACGTGGTTGTTGGTGACGGCATAGCCATCGGCAGAGATGAAGAAGCCCGAGCCTTCACCCGTGATCATTTGGTGGCGCTGGCGCGGCATGCCATTCATGCCGCCCGGAAAGCGGAAGCCGAACTGGCGGGAGAACTGGTCGGACGGCGAGTCCTCGTCCGAATCCATCCGGTTCTGTTGCAGCATCGCGCTCTTGTCGTTGTCCTGGTCGATCCTGACCCGCACCGAGATGACGGCGGGTTTGACCCTGGCCACGAGATCGCCGAAGCCCGGCGGCGTCCCAGCCGTCTCGGCGGCGTGGGCCGGCGCGACGAAGGAGGTCACGCCGAATGGCGAGGTCCCGGGCGTGGCCGCGAGCACGGCCACGCCTAGCGCGGCCACGGTGCCAAGCAACGCCAGCCGGCGCGGCCTCAAGATCTTGCGGGTCGTGGGAATGTCGGAATTGACGCGATCGTTCATGTCAGAATGTCCATGTTGAGCAGGTGTCGCCTTGCACGCAACATGGGCGTTGGCACCTTACGGCGTCCCGTCCCCGCGATTAAATCTTGGCAAAGAATTGAAGGCCGGGGCGCGGCGACGAAAACTGCCGCGGCACATGACGCGGCTCGACGCGAATCCTTGATGCAGTGAAGGCAGTCGTCTCACTGCCCGTGCGCCAGCCCGCGACGTCCGTTCCAGGCGCGCTACCAGAGATCGTGATGCCATTGAGCGGAGCCGTTACGACGCTCGTTACGCCGCAGCCGGCCTTTCCCATGCCTCGGCGTCAGCGGCGCTCTCGTCGCCTTGTGCATTGCACGCGTCGAAATGCGCCTTGAGCTCGACTTCCGCAAGATATTCGAAATGTTCGGCCTGGCCGAGGAGCTCCCAGTTCTGGAGCGGGCGATAGGCCGCCTGCTGACGACAGAGGGACGCCAGTGCGCGGTAGCGACGTACGTTCTCCATGAGACCCTCCCTCGCATTCACGGGGCTTATTGCTCAGATTTGCGTCAGGCCGATGGCGGCCATGCAAAAGTTTTGCTGCGCGCCGCACGCCCGAACTCCGTCGATTCCAGGAAGTGCCGGGACAAGCCAAAGTTCCAGTCGGCGGCTCTCTCCCTTCCGAATTCCCGCCGCTGCCTGCCCAACCTAGACGGAGAGGCCGCGCTCGACGGTCACGCCGACGAGGTCGAGATAGCGCTCGATCAGATCCGGCCGGCCGACCAGATGGCCCTGCATTTCCTCGCAGGCCTCGCGCGTCAGGAAGGCACGCTGCGCCTCCGTCTCCACACCTTCGGCAATGACGGGGATACTCAAGGCGCGCGCGAGGCTCAGGACTGCACGAACGATCTCGCCCGATTGCGGCGTCGCTTCGAGATTGGAGATGAAGCTGCGATCGATCTTGATCTTGTCGAACGGGAACGACTGGAGATAGGACAGCGAAGAATAGCCGGTGCCGAAATCGTCCATCGCGATGCGGATGCCCAGCGCCTTGAGCCGTCGCAGCAGATCAAGTGCGCCGTTGAAATCACCGATCAGCACGCCCTCGGTGATCTCGACCTCGAGCCGCGTCGGCGCGAGCCCCGTTTCCAGTAGGATCCGTTGGATCGACCCTTCGAGATCGCCGGCCTGGAATTGGACCGGAGAGAGATTTACCGCGACCTGCAACGGTCTTTGCCATGACGCCGCCTCGCGGCACGCTTCGCGCAGGATCCACTCGCCGATCTGGATGATCAACCCGTTCTCCTCGGCCAGCGGAATGAACTGATCGGGCAACACGAAGCCGCGCGTGGGGTGATTCCAGCGCAGCAGCGCCTCGAAGCCGATGACCTCGCCCTCGATCCGCGCCTGCGGCTGGAAGTAGACGAGGAGCTCGTTCTGCTCCAGCGCCCGCCGCAGATCGTGCAGCAACAGCCGGCGGTCGCGCAGCTCCTGGTCCATCTCGGATTCGAAGAACCGGACCCTGCCCCTGCCCTCGCGCTTGGCGCGATAGAGCGCGGAGTCGGCGTTGGCAAGCAGCGTGGCGGCATTGACGCCGTCATCCGGATAGGACGCGATGCCGACGCTGAGGCCGACATGGGAGAGATAGTCGTCGACCTCGAGCTCGTTGCCGATGGTCTCGACCAGTCGTTCGGCAAGGGCCAGCACGTTCTCGCGGCTGACATTATCGGGCATCAGGATCATGAATTCGTCACCGCCGATGCGCGCGACGAAAGCGCCGTCGGCTTCGGCGGCAAGGCGATCGCCCGCCGCCCGCATCAGCATGTCGCCGACGGGGTGGCCGAATACGTCATTGACCTCCTTGAAGCGGTCGAGGTCGAGGCTGAGCACGGCAAAGCTGGTCGATGCCTCCTGCGCCCGCTCCAATCGTTCCTCCAGCGCGGCGTTGAAGGCGCTGCGGTTCGGCAGGTCGGTCAGCACGTCATGATGCGCGAGATGGCTGATCCGCGCCTGGCTCGCGATCCGTTCGGTGACGTCCTCGATGACGCCGACCAGATATTGCGGCTCCCCGTCGGAATCCTTGATCAGCATCTTGCGTGAATTGACGACACAGCCACGGCCTTTGACGCCCACTTCGAGCAGATGCTCCTCCAGGAACAACGGCAGGCCGCTGGCCACCACGCGTCGATCCTGCTCGTTGACCACGCGGGCGACTTCGGCTGGGAAAATCTCCTCGGGTGTTCGGCCCAGCATCTGTTCGCGCGGCATGCCGTAATAGTCTTCCCCGGCGCGGTTGAGCAGGATGTAGCGCGAACTCTTCGCGCATTTCGCGAAGACGGCGATCGGAACGTTTTCGACGATGGTATCGAGGAATTCCTGAGTCCGCAGCAGATCTCGCTCGACCACACCCTGCGTGTGTGCGCGTGCCTCGATCATCCGCTGGCGGTCGCGATCGCTCGCCTCATAGGCAGCGCTGACGAGCTCACCCAGCCTCACGACGTCGACCTGTCCAGCCGCGTCGGTAGCGCAGCGGAGCTGCTCGGCAAACAAGCGATGCATGCTCATAGCATCGTCTCGTGCCGCGTGCAGGCTTCATGCCTGCCAATGTACTGGATCCGCATCCCCACGCTCTCTCGCGTTCCTGGACCCAGACTGCGACGCACGGCCTTGCGCAGGGGTTAACCGAAACTTCGTGCCCAACCCGTTGGTTACTCAGGCCTGAAGAGTTGTTAATTTTTCCGCGCTAACTCCCGTAGCCCCCCGGAGAAAGTGCCACGCCTTAGGACAACCGGCACGTCGATCCATCGACGCTTGCGCCTCCCGTAGTCTAACGGATACGGCCTCCATCGCTGAGGCGCATCCGATGTGTACAACTGTCCTGCAACTTCGGAACCCGGCCGGCCTCGGCGGCGGTGCGAATGGCCGCGATATTGGCCGCATATTCGGCAGCGCTGTTGCCGCGAAATACCGCGGAGCCCGCCACGAGCGTGTCGGCGCCCGCTGCGGCCACGGCAGCGGCATTGTCGCGTGTAACACCGCCATCGACTTCGAGCCGGATCGGCCGGGCGCCGATCATGCTTTTGATGCGCGCGATCTTCTCCAGCTGGGACCCGAGGAAGGACTGGCCGCCGAAGCCTGGATTGACCGTCATCACCAGCACGAGATCGAGACGATCGAGCACATGTTCGATCGCGCTCTCCGGCGTCGCAGGGCACAGGCTCACGCCGGCCTTCTTGCCGAGCATGCGGATCGCCTGGAGCGAGCGATCGAGATGCGCACCGGCTTCGGCATGCACGGTGATGACATCGGCCCCGGCCTTCGCGAAGGCTTCGAGATAGGGATCGGCCGGCGCGATCATCAGATGCACGTCGAATATGTTCTTCGTCCGCGGACGGATCGCCTTGATGACATCGGCACCGAAGCTGATGTTCGGCACGAAGTGCCCGTCCATGACGTCGCAATGGATCCAGTCAGCCCCGGCCGCATCGATCGCCGCGACTTCTTCGCCAAGGCGCGCAAAATCCGCGGCCAGGATCGAGGGCGCGATGAGGATCTCTTTCGTCATGGCTTTGCACTCCGCGCGTCGGCACCGCCGCTGAAGACACGGCTTGCCAGGACATCCATGGGATCGATGGTCTCGAGGTCGGCGATGTCGAGCATGCGGTCGAGATCGGACACCAGACGATCGGCCTGCCGCAGGCGGATGCGGTCGACCGCGTTACGGATCGAGCGCGCGTTGGAGAAGAATGGCTGGGTCCGCCGCAGCGCGATGTACTTCTCGAACGCCTCGCGCGCTGCCGCCGAGAAGCGATAGCCCCGCTCCTTCAGCATCAGCTCGGCGATGACGAGCAGCTCGGCTTCGGCATAGTCCGGGAATTCGATGTGGTGCGCGATGCGCGAACGGAAGCCGGGATTGGAGGCGAAGAAGCTCGTCATACGCTCGCCATAGCCGGCGAGGATCACGACCAGATCCTCGCGCTGGTTCTCCATCACCTGGAGCAGGATCTCGATCGCCTCCTGACCATAGTCACGCTCGTTGTCGGGGCGATGGAGATAATAGGCCTCATCGATGAACAGCACCCCGCCCATCGCCTTCTTCAATATCTCCTTGGTCTTCGGTGCGGTGTGGCCGATATATTGACCGACCAAGTCGTCGCGCGTCACCGAGATCACCTGCCCGCGCCGCACGAAGCCGAGGCCGTGCAGGATCTTGGCCATACGCAGCGCCACGGTGGTCTTCCCGGTGCCGGGATTGCCGGTGAACGACATGTGCAGCGTCGGCGGCGCGGAGGCGAGGCCCGCGCGCTGCCGGATGCGTTCGATCAACAGCAGCGAGGCGATCTGGCGCACGCGGGTCTTGACCGGCTTCAGTCCGATCAGCTCCTGCTCGAGTTGTTGCAGCGTGGCGGTGATCCCGGCCGCCTCGGCCTCCTTGCGGAGATCGAAATTGGTCTCGCCATGTTCGGTCGTCGAGTGGGGAACATCGAGCATCGGCACCTCGAAGAAAAGGGCTTCGCCGCGGGGAGCGGCGAAGCAGTGGTCCGCCAAGGATACGGAGCAGGGAGCGCTCCGCGCGGAGGAGAACGGTTCAGGTTGAGGCGTACGCGACCGGCTTGCGCACGGTGGTGTAACGGATCGCGCGGCCGCCCACCTCCTGCCGCACCAGCTCGAACTCAGCCTCCTGAGGCGGCCGGTTGACGAGGAAGGAGATGCGCACGGACTCCCAGCCATGGCTGGAATCGAAGCCGCTGATGCGGATGTAGCGGTCGCCGTACACTCTGCGGCATTCGGCGAGCTCCATCATCACGCCGGCGGCATCCTGGAGATCGAACATCGGCAAGCCCCACATTTCCCAATAAGTGTTACGGGGATGCGGATCGTCGGTGAACTCGATGTTCACCGCCCAGCCATTGGCGAGGCAGTATTGCACCTGCTTGGTGATCTGGTCGTCGGTCAGGTCGGGCAGGAACGAAAAGCAGCCCTGGGTCAGTTTCATGGTCAAAGCTCCTCAGACGGTTTCCAGCGCCGTCGGCACGAAGTCCGGCGTGTCGGTGGATTGATAGTTGAAGGTGACGTCCTTCCAGACCTCGAGCGCCGACTTCAGCGGCGTACAGGTCTGGGCCGCCTTGGCCAGGATTTCCGGGCCCTCGTGGACATAGTCGCGGCCCTCGTTGCGGGCGAGGATCATCGCTTCCAGCGCGACGCGGTTGGCGATGGCGCCGGCCGCGATTCCCATGGGATGGCCGATGGTGCCACCGCCGAACTGCAGCACGACGTCCTCACCCAGGAGATCGAGCAGCTGATGCATCTGGCCGGCATGGATGCCGCCCGAGGCGACCGGCATCATCTTGTTCAGGCTCGCCCAGGACTGGTCGAAGAAAATGCCGTGCTCGAGCCTGGTCGGGTTGAACTCCTCGCGACAGACGTCGTAGTAGCCGCGCGTGGTATTGGGATCGCCTTCGAGCTTGCCGACCACGGTGCCGGCATGGATGTGGTCGACACCGGCGAGCCGCATCCATTTGGCGATGACACGGAACGACACGCCGTGGCTCTTCTGCCGCGTATAGGTCGAGTGACCGGCGCGGTGCAGATGCAGGATCATGTCGTTGCGGCGCGCCCATTTCGCCATCGACTGGATCGCGGTATAGCCGATCACGAGGTCGATCATGACGATGACGGAGCCGAGCTCCTTGGCGAACTCCGCGCGCTCGTACATGTCCTCCATCGTCCCCGCGGTGACGTTGAGATAGGTGCCCTTCACCTCACCCGAGGCAGCCTGCGCGCGATTCACGGCCTCCATGCAGTAGAGAAAACGGTCGCGCCAATGCATGAAGGGCTGCGAGTTGATGTTCTCGTCGTCCTTGGTGAAGTCGAGCCCGCCCTTCAACGCCTCGTAGACCACACGGCCGTAATTGCGCCCGGAAAGACCGAGCTTCGGCTTGACGGTGGCGCCCAGCAGCGGCCGGCCGAACTTGTCGAGCCGCTCGCGCTCGACCACGATGCCGGTGGCAGGTCCCTGGAACGTCTTCACATAGGCGACCGGGAAGCGCATGTCCTCCAGCCGCAGCGCCTTGAGCGGCTTGAATCCGAACACGTTGCCGATGATGGATGCCGAGAGGTTCGCGATCGAGCCCGGCTCGAACAGGTCGAGATCATAGGCGATGTAGGCGAAATACGAGCCCGGCGAGCCCGGGACCGGATCGACGCGGTAGCACTTGGCGCGATATTTCTCGGCGGCGGTCAGGCGATCGGTCCACACCACGGTCCAGGTCGCGGTCGAGGATTCACCGGCCACCGCAGCCGACGCTTCGATCGGATCGACACCTTCCTGCGGCGTGACGCGGAACAGCGCGATCACGTCCGTGTCCTTTGGCGTGTAATCGGGCTCCCAATAGCCCATGCGCTTGTATTCCATCACCCCGGAGCGATAGCGCTCTTTGCCGCGGACCGTGCCTGCATGTGCGTTCATGTCTCTCTCCTGCTCTTTTCTCTCTGCTTTCTGATTGACTATGCCGCGACGGACTCGCGGGCGTCCACGCGCGGATCAAGCTCGCCGGCGCGGTAGCGCCGCGCCATCTCGCTCATCGGGATCACCTTGATCTTACTGGCGTGGCCTGCCGTGCCGAATTGCTCGAAGCGCTCGCGGCAAAGCTCGCGCATTGCATCCATCGCGGGCTTGAGGAATTTGCGCGGGTCGAACTCCGAGCGTGTTTGCGCGGCAACCTTGCGGAAGACGGCCGTCATCGCGAGGCGGCAGTCGGTGTCGATATTGACCTTGCGTACGCCGCTCTTGATGCCGCGAACGATCTCCTCGACCGGCACGCCCCAGGTCTGCGGCATCTCGCCGCCGAATTCGTTGAACATGTCCTGGAGCGGCTGCGGCACCGAAGACGAGCCGTGCATCACCAGATGCGTGTTCGGCAGCCGGCGGTGGATCTCCTCGACCACGCGCATCGCCAGGATGTCGCCGTCGGGCTTGCGGCTGAACTTGTAGGCGCCGTGCGAGGTGCCCATCGCGATCGCAAGTGCATCGACCTTGGTCGCGCGGACGAAGTCGACCGCCTGGTCGGGGTCGGTCAGCAGCTGGTCGTGGCTGACCTTGCCCTCGACACCGTGACCATCCTCCTGCTCGCCGCCGCCATGCTCGAGCGAGCCAAGCACGCCGAGCTCGCCTTCGACGGAGGCGCCGACCCAATGGGCGAGATCGACGACGCGGCGGGTGATCGCGACGTTGTAATCGTAATCGGCCGCGGTCTTCGCGTCGGCCTTCAGCGAGCCGTCCATCATGACGGACGTGAAGCCATGGGCGATGGCGGAGGCGCAGGTCGCCTCGTCATTGCCGTGGTCCTGGTGCATGCAGAGCGGGATGTCCGGATAGGTCCGCTCCAGCGCGTCGATCATGTGCGAGAGCATGATATCGCCGGCATAGCTGCGCGCACCGCGCGAGGCCTGCATGATCACGGGCGCGTCGACCTCGGCCGCCGCCTGCATGATTGCGATGCCCTGCTCCATATTGTTGATGTTGAAGGCCGGCACGGCGTAGCCGTGGCTGGCCGCGTGATCGAGCAATTGGCGAAGGGTGGTACGAGCCACGATTGATCCTCCTTGTTGTCCCTTATTGTCCCTTGTGGGCGACCGCCCGGCGGGCCGCTTCCGCAACGCTTTGCGGCGTGATGCCGAATTCACGGTACAGCACGGGCGCCGGCGCCGAGGCACCGAAGCCGCGCATGCCGACGAACTCACCGTCGGCACCGATCCAACGTGCCCAATCACCCTGCACGGCCGCCTCGATCCCGACACGCGGCGCCGTGCCGAGCACCGTGGCGCGGTAATCCTCCGGCTGCTCCTCGAACAGAGCAAAGCAAGGCGCGGACACCACTGCCGCACGGATATGCTCGGTCGCGAGCAGGCGAGCGGCTTCCAACGCGATCGACACTTCCGAGCCCGTTGCGATCAGCGTCACGTCGCGTCCTCCATCCGGTGAGACGATGAGATAGGCACCACGGGCGACCCGGTTTCTGCCGCGCGCATCGCTGCGGAAGGTCGGAAGCGCCTGGCGCGACAGGCAGAGCACGGACGGGCGGCTCTCGGAGCTGAGTGCGCAGTCCCAGGCCTCCAGCGTCTCCACGGCGTCAGCGGGCCGGAACACGAGCAGATTGGGAATCACCCGCAGCGCGGCGAGATGCTCGACCGGCTGGTGCGTGGGGCCATCCTCGCCGAGACCGATGGAATCATGGGTCATGACGTGGATGGCGCGCAGCCGCATCAGCGCCGCAAGGCGGATGGCGGGCCGGCTGTAATCCGAGAACGCGAGGAATGTGCCGCCATAGGGGATGAAGCCGCCATGCAGCGCAAGGCCATTCATCGCGGCGGCCATGCCATGCTCTCGAATGCCGTAATGGATGTAATCGCCGGCGAACGCGCCGCTCTTGACCGGAGCCTGCGCCTTGACGTGCGTGAGGTTCGAATGGGTCAGGTCGGCCGAGCCACCGACCAGGCCCGGGATGGTCCCGGCGATGCCGTCGAGCACCTGCTGTGAGGCCTGGCGCGTTGCGATCTTCGGACGTTCGCTGGCGAAGCGCTCGCGCAGCTTCGCCACAGCCAGCGCATAGCCGCCCGGCAAGGCGACGGCCCTGCCCTCGACGAACAGATCGCGCTGCTCCGGCGTCGCGCTTTCGTAGCGATCGAGCCAGGCGAGTCGATCGACCTGCCCGCGCTGTCCGATCATCCGCCACGCCTTCTGGATCGTGACAGGCACCACGAAGGGCTGATAATCCCAACCCAGCGTCCGGCGCGCCGCCGCGGTCTGCTCGGTGCCGAGCGGTGCGCCATGCGCCTTCTCGGTGCCCTGCCGGTCCGGCGCGCCGTAGCCGATGATGGTGCGGCAGGCGATCAATGACGGCTTGGCGGTCTCGCGCTCCTCCGCGATCGCCTGCGCGACGGCTTCGGGATCGTGGCCGTCGACACGGCGCACCGACCAGCCGGAGGCGGCGAAGCGCGCGAGCTGGTCATCCGACGTCGCCAGCGAGGTCGGCCCATCGATGGAGATGCCGTTGTCGTCGAACAGCACGATCAACCGGCCGAGCTGGAGATGACCGGCAAGCGAGATCGCTTCCTGGCTGATGCCTTCCATCAGGCAGCCGTCGCCGGCGATCACATAGGTGAAGTGATCGACGAGGCCGTCGCCATGCCGCGCATTGGCCATGCGCTCGGCGAGCGCCATGCCGACGGCCGTGGCAATCCCCTGCCCCAGCGGACCTGTCGTGGTCTCGACGCCGGGCGTATGGCCATATTCGGGATGGCCCGGCGTCTTCGAGCCCCACTGCCGGAACGCCTTGATGTCGTCGAGGCTGACGTCGCCGCCGGTCAGATGCAACAACGCATAGAGCAGCATCGAGCCATGACCTGCGGACAACACGAAGCGGTCGCGGTCGGGCCAGTTCGGATGCGCCGAGTCGAATTTGAGGAAGCGCGAGAACAGCACGGTCGCGACGTCGGCCATGCCCATGGGCAGGCCGGGATGGCCCGACTGCGAGGTCTCGATCGCGTCGACCGCAAGGAAGCGGACGGCATTGGCGAGATCGTTGTGGCTGACGGCATAGAGGTCGGCTTCGGCATGAACCGAGATGTTCATCAGATCCTCCCGTTGCTTGTCTTGCGGATCACTTCAGGCTCCGCTTGCGCTCGATCAGTTGCATGATCAGTGGCGTCAGGATGAGCTGCATCGCGAGGTCGAGCTTGGCGCCGGGGCAGACGATGGAATTCGCCCGGGACATCCAGCTTTGCGGCAGCATCGACAGCAGATAGGGAAAGTCGATGCCGCGCGGATTCTTGAATCGGATCACGACCATCGATTCGTCGGGCGTCGGGATCCAGCGCGCGATGAACGGATTGGAGGTATCCACCGTCGGCACGCGCTGGAAGTTGATGTCGGTCTCGGTGAATTGCGGGCAGATGTAGTGGATGTAATCCGGCATCCGCCGCAGGATGGTGTCGGTGACGGCCTCGGTCGAATAGCCGCGGGCGCTGCGGTCGCGGTGCAGCTTCTGGATCCATTCGAGATTGATGACGGGCACGACGCCGATCTTGAGGTCGGCATAGCGCGCGACATTGACCTTGTCGGTGACGACGGCGCCGTGCAGACCTTCGTAGAACAGCAGGTCGGAGCTCTCCGGCAGCTTTTCCCAATCGGTGAAGGTGCCGGGAGGCGCGCCATGCAGCGCCGATTCCTCGGCGTCATGAACGTAGTGACGCGTCACCGCCGTGCCGGTCTCGCCATAATCGCGGAACGCGCGCTCCAGCTCCTCGAACAAATTGGTCTCGGGACTGAAATGGCTGAAATGCTTGTTGCCGCGCTCGGCCTCCTTGGCCATCTGCGCGCGCATCTCGGCGCGGTCGTAACGATGGAAGGCGTCACCTTCGATGTAGGCGGCGTTGACCTTCTCGCGGAAGAAAATCTGCTCGAAGGTCTTCTTGACCGAGGTGGTGCCGGCGCCGGAGGAGCCGGTGATGGAGATGATCGGATGCTTCCTGGACATGCGTCACCTCGCTCAGAGCCGGAAGAATCCGCGCCGCGCGAAGAGCGGCGCAGAGACGCTGGCGACCAGCAGCGGATCGCAATGCAATTCCTCGACGCGCCGCACCTCGTTGATCGAGCCCATGATCAGCGGCACGCGCTGGTGCAGGCTTTGCGCCGACAGTTCGAGGATGCGCTCGCGCCCGGTCGAGGCGGAGCCGCCGGCCTGCTCGATGATGTAAGCCATCGGGTGCGCCTCATAGACGAGGCGCAGGCGGCCGTCGCCGTAACCGGGGCGCGCGTCCGAGGGATAGAGGAAGACGCCGCCGCGGGTGAGGATGCGATAGGCCTCTGCGACCAGCGAGCCGATCCAGCGCATGTTGAAATCGTGGTTGGCGGGTCCTTCAATGCCGGCGAGGCATTCGTCGATGAAGGCGCGCACCGGCGGATCCCAGTGCCGGCGGTTCGAGGTATTGATCGCAAACTCCTCGCAGGCCTCGGAGATCTGCACGCCGCTGCGGGCGAGGCGGAAGCAGCCGGCCTTGCGGTCGAGCGTAAAGACGTCGACGCCGTCGCCGAGCGTGAGCACCAGCGAGGTCTGCGGCCCGTAGGTGACGAACCCCGCCGCCAGCTGCGCCGAGCCGCGCTGGTGGAAGGCGAGCGACAGATCGTCGGGCGCGGGCAGGATCGAGAAGATCGTGCCGACGGTCATGTTGATGTCGATGTTGGAGGAGCCGTCGAGCGGGTCGATCGCGACGCAGATGCGGCCGTCGCGGTCGACGATCTGGGCTTCACGCATCTCCTCCGACGCCAGCGCCGCGATCGACAGCGTGCCGAGACAGCGGCGCAGGATCGCATCGGCTTGGACGTCGAGATTTCGTTGGACGTCGCCGTCGCTATTGCGGCCCGTCGTCAGGCCCGAGGCGTCGGCGAGATCGCCGGAGGCGATGAGATCGGCAATCTCGATCGCCGCTGCCGCGATGGCATCGACGGCGGCCGCCACGGCGAGCGCATGGGGTGCGGTCTCACAATACCGCTGAAGGAGGTCGTCCAGCCTGAGTTGCCCGGTCATCTGCGTCCATCCCTTGCCGGCGCCGCATCCGTTTCCCTCCCCAGTGGAGGTCGATGCGGTCAGTCCCAGCACGATGAGATTGACAGGCACCACTTAATAAGGAAAATTTCTATTTATAATGAGCGCCAAAGAATTTTCTTATAATGGCCCCAGCCATGGGGCGGCTCAGCTCCGGCATCTGACGATCCGGCAGCTGCGTTCGCTCGCGGCGCTCTCGGCCAAGGGCAGCGTGACGGCGGCGTCCAGCCATCTCGGGCTGACGCAGCCCGCCGTGACCCAGCAGCTCCGGCAGCTTCAGGACCTCGCAGGTTTGCCGCTGGTGCAGCGGACCGGCGACGGGATGCTGCTGACCGAGGCTGGCAAGGAGGTCTTGGCGCTGGCCGAGCGGGTCGAGGCCGCCATCATGGACTGCCAGGGCGCGCTTGACCTGCTGGCGGGGCGGACCGGCGGCACCGTGCAGCTCGGCGCGGTCTCCACCGCGAAATACTTCGTGCCGCATGCGATCGCGGCGTTCTCCAAGCGGCATCCCAAGATCGAGATCAAGCTCACCATCGGCAACCGCGAGGAGATCCGCGAGGCCATGCACGGCTACGACCTCGATTTCGCAGTGATGGGTCGGCCACCGACCGACGTCACGGTCGACGTCCGTCAGCTCGGGCGCAATCCGCACATCATCGTCGCGCGCAAGGGGCACTGGCTGGAGAAGGATTCCGGCCTCAACCTGACCGACCTCGTGCACGAGACCTTCCTCACCCGCGAGCCCGGCTCGGGGACGCGGACACTAATGGAAGGCATGTTCCAGAAGTCGGATCTCGAGCCGATCATCGGCATGGAGATGAGCAGCAACGAGACCATCAAGCAGGCGGTGATCGCCGGGCTCGGCATCGCCTTCATCTCGGCCCACACCGTGGCGCACGAACTTGCCGAGGGCCGGCTGATCGTGCTCGACGTCGCCGGCCTGCCGATCGTGCGGCAATGGTACGTGATCCGCCGCAGCGACAAGGTGCTGCTGCCGCCGGCGCAGGCGATGTTCGATTTTCTGGGTTCGGAGGGCTCGAACTATCTGCCCGACGTGCCCGAGCTCGGCGGACGATAGCCCCCGCGCGCTCAGCTCATCAGCCTCATGGCGAGCGTCGCCGCCAGCACCACGATGATCTGGAGCAGGCGCTCCGTCGTGAAGATGCGGTTGAAGGTGGTCATCGCTTGCCCCGGCCGGCGTGAAGGAGATGTCGGTCGGCCCGTGACTAGCACAGGCGGGGGGCGAGACAACTCCGTAATTACCAGGGGTGCAGGCTGTCGTCATTTCGCCGCGAGAATGCCGCACGTCACGTCGTCCCCGACAGGCGATCGGTCCACCACGCGAGAGCGCGCCCGGCGCCCGCCTCGAAGCCGATCATCGGCAGGCCCGTGGTCACCTCGCGAAGGCGGCGAATGTCGGCGGCGATGATCGGCTCGGCGTCGACGCCGGTTGCCTCGATGGCCCCGAACCGGACCAGATGCCGCGCCTCGAGGCGATCGGCGACATGCTCGACCACGCTGCGCAGGCTGCGCGGCTCGCCACTGCCGAGATTGACCGCGCCGGTTAGATCGCTGTCGAGCACCGCGGCGATCATCTCCGCGAGGTCCTCGACATAGACGAAGTCGCGCAGCTGCCGGCCATGCGAGCAGTCGAAGCTTTGGCCCGCGCGAAGATGCCGGATCAGCGACGGAATGAGACGCGCGTCGGGCTCGTACGGGCCGAACGGGAAATATACACGGCCCCAAGTCGCGCCGGCGGCGATGTAGGCTTCGGCTGCGCAGAGCTTGCTCTGTCCATACAGGGTCGTTGGGCGGCATGCGCTCGTGCGCTCGTCGCACAAGCCGTTCTGCGGGCCGTATTCGAGACAGCTTCCGATGCCGAGGATGCGACTGGTATCGCGGGCGCTGGCCCCGCGAGCAGATCGATACTCGCTTTCGCCCAGAGCCGGTTGACGGGATCGTCACGATAACGGCCCGGCCGCGCGTCCCAGGCGAGATCGACCAGATGCGTCGGGCGCGATGCCGACAGCACCTGCACGCGGCCGGCTTCCCTGAGAAGATCAGCGGCGTGCCACCTCACGCCGGCGGTTGACGGCTGAGCCGAGCGCGCGACGCCATAGACCTCGAAGCCGCGATCGACCAGCACAGACAGCAGCGCACGGCCGAGGAATCCGGACGCGCCCGTGACCAGCACCCGCTTCATGCGAGAAAAGGCAGCGCGCGGTCGCGCGGACAGGATCGGATCAGGAAGCGGCCAGGCGATCGCCAGCGACGGATCGTCCCAGCGAATGCCGGCCGCTGCTCGCGGATCATAGGGCACGTCGATGGAGCGTCTGGAACCGTGCGCGCATCCGGCGGGAATGAACACTGCATTATGCCGATCGGCGGCGAGCTCGACCGCGCACCATTGCCCATATGTCGGCAGCGACCGGCGCAGATCGACGATCACATCGAAGGCGCGGCCGGCGACGCACCGCACCAGCTTGGTCTCGTCATGCGCAACGTTAACGGCATTTGCGTAGCTTGAGGCAATTCAGTAACAGCCGCGGCAGGACGGCACAACGGGTCGATCCGTCCATGGACAGGCGATGCCGCTTCTGCGCGGACGAGTTCGACGAGACCTTCGTCGATCTCGGCCTGTCGCCTCTCGCAAACTCTTTCGTGCCGCGGGAGCGGGCGGACACGACCGAGCCGGTCTATCCGTTGCATGCCCGGGCCTGCCGGGCCTGCGGGCTGGTCCAGCTGCCGCAATTCGAGCCTGCGGCGAGCATCTTCGACCAATATCTCTACGACTCCTCCTATTCCGAGAGCTGGCTGCGTCATTGCGAGAGCTACGCCGCAGCGATGATCGCCCGCGCGAAGCTCGGCGCAACGTCCGAGGTGATCGAGATTCGCCAGCAATGATGGATATCTCCTGCAATATTTCCGGCGTGCCGGCTTCCGCGTGCTCGGCGTCGAGCCCGCCGGCGGCCCCGCGGCGGCGGCCGTCGCCAAGGGCATTCCGACCCGGACCTGCTATTTCGGCCGCGACGTCGCGCGCGCGCTGCGGGCCGAAGGACACAGGCCCGATCTGGTCGTCGCCAACAACGTGCTGCCCCACGTCACCGACATCAACGACTTCGTCGCCGGACTGCGCATTCTCCTGCCCGAGACCGGGCGCGCGACGCTGGAGCTGCCGCATCTTCTGCAGCTGATCGAGGCATCCAGTTCGACACGATCTATCACGAGCATCTGTCGTACTTCTCGCTCGCAACCCTCGGGACCGTGTTTCGCGCACACGGCTTGCGCATCTTCGATGTCGAGGAGTTGCCGACGCATGGCGGCTCGCTGCGTCTGCACGTCTGCGACCAGGCTGCGCCTGAAGGCTCCTCGCCCGCACTCGAGACATTGCGCCGGCGTGAAGCAGAAGCGGGCATCGACCAGCCGGCGACCTATCGTGGTTTCCGGGAGAAGGTGGCGGCGAAGCGCGAGATGATGCGCGGCTTTCTCGTCGCGTCGCGACGTGCGGGCAAGACGGTGTTGGCCTATGGCGCGCCCGCGAAGGGCAATACGCTGCTCGATTATTGCGGCGTCACGCGCGAGATGATCCCGTTCACCGTGGACCGCAATCCGCACAAGCAGGGCCTGCTGCTGCCGGGATCGCATCTGCCGGACCGCGATCCCGCCACGCTGATCGCAGCCCGGCCGGATTACGTGCCCTGGAATCTCAAGGACGAGATCATCGCCCAGCTGCCGGAGGTCCGTCGCTGGGGCGGGCAATTCGTCGTGCCCGCGCCCGATCTCACGATCATATCGTGAGCGATGGTTAACGATCAGGCCGCGCGCGGAGCGGCGTAATCCGTGCGCGCCGCGAAATAGGCTTCGAGCTCCGACAGCGCGCGCGCTTCCCAATCCTTCGCCTGCTCCAGCAGCGACCAGCTCTGGCCCGGACGGAATGCAGCGGTCTGGCGATAGAGCGATGCGATGCCGCGGTAGCGACGCACGTTCTCCAAAATGGCGTGACCGGTGATGTGGCCGTTCATGTCCGAATACTCCCTCGTCGTTCCCGCGGGAGAAACTGCGGCCAAATCTTTTTCGAAAAGTTAGCGGCGCGCCGCAAGCTTGCGGATGGTTGCCGAACTGTTGCGCGCGCGCAACGCGCATGGTCGCCCGCGGCCGATCTATTGCGGATTCGTTGCGGCGCTCTCGTCCGAGTGCTTCAGGCCCCCACGGCTGACGATCAGTATCGTCTTGCGACAGAGATCGGCGAGCCCGATCAGCAGCACCGCCAGCAGGCAGAACAGGTTGATGGAATCGGCATTCGCGCTGGTCAGCGAATTGAATTCGAAGAAGGGCGGCATGAAGGCCCACCACACCAGCGGAACGGTCACCAGCGCAGCGAACGCCGCCGACGGCACGCCCGCAACGAGCGCGAGCACGAAGAGGCCGGGCAGGAATGCCCCGAAATAGAGCTTTGCGCCGAGGGCGACACAGATCCCCTGCAGCACGGCCGACAGTGCAACGACGACCAACCCGAGCAGAAACGCCTGCCACGACCATGGCCGTACCCGCGGTACGCCAAACAGCCCCGCACGCCTCATCAGCCTCCCCCTGCCGCCCGTTAACCAGGCCCGATTGCGACCAAAGTACTACAGCCGCGCCCGCACCGCGAGGCGGAAATTGCGCCCTCGCGACGATCGGTAAACGGGCCGCATCGCACAAGTGTCGGCCGTGCCGGGCGGCTACTCGGTCGCCGCATAGAGAAGGCCGGCGACCGGCAGGGCTAGGCCAATGGCCGATGCCAACGTCCAGCCGCCTTGCGCGAAGGCGAAGGCGCCGAGTGCGGAGCCGGCAGCGCCGGCGGCGAAGAACGTCGCCATATAGAGGCCGTTGAGGCGGCTGCGGTGCTCGTGCCCGAGCACGAAGATGGCGCGGAAGCCGAGCACGACATTCCCCTGAACGCCGATATCGATGGCGATTGCCGCCACGACCAGGCAGGCCAGGTTCAGCATCGATCCGGGCGCGCCGATATGCGTGATCAGGAATCCCGCGCCAGCGAGCAGCATCGCGACCCGCGTCGCCAGACGGCTATGGCCGCGATCGGCGAGCCGTCCCGCGATCGGGGCCGCGAACACGCCGGCAGCGCCGGCGAGCGCGAACAGCGCGATGCCGCGCTGGGTGAAGCCGAACTCACGCGCCAGCAGCAGCGGCGCCACCGTCCAGAACAGCGTGAAGCAGCCGAACAGGCTCGCCTGATAGAGGGCGCGGCGGCGCAGCAGCGGCGTCGTTCGCACGAGCTCCGGCATCGACAGCAGCAGCGCGCCATAATGCATGCGCGCGACCGGCTTGCGCTTCGGCAAAGTCATCCAGAGAACTGCTGCGAGCACGATCATCAGCGCGGCCGAGCAGAAGAACACCGCATGCCACGACAGTGCCGCCGTGACGAAGCTCGACACCGGGCGCGCCAGCATGATGCCGAGCATCAGGCCCGTCGAGACGTTGCCGACGACGCGGCCGCGGCTGGCTTCCGGCGCCAGATGCGCGGCATAGGGAATGATGATCTGCACCGCGACCGAGCCGAGCCCGACGAACAGCGCGGCGAGCAGGAACGGCAGCGCGTGGGTCGCGAACGCGGCCGCGAGCAGAGCCGCGGCGCCGAGCGCAATGACCGAGCAGATCAGCAGGCGATTCTCGACGAGATCGCCGAGCGGCACGATCAGCAGCAGCCCGGTGCCGTAGCCGATCTGGGTCATGGTGACGATCAGCCCGCCGGCTGCATCCGAGAGGCCGAGCGCGGCGCTGATCGGCGCGATCAGCGGCTGGGCGTAATAGATGTTGGCGGCGACCATGCCACAGGCCGCGGCAAGTACCAGGGTCAGGCGCTGCGAGATCGCGTCCGGTTCGGGCGCGGTCTCGATCGTGGCATTCATCGTCATTCGCATCGACTCCAGATAGGATATAGGGAATGACAATTCCCTATTCTGACAAAGAATTCAGGTGAGCAGCTTCATCGCGACGCCGACGAGGCGCAGCGCCTCGAGCCGCAGGCGGGACTTGCCGACGACGCGCAGACCTTGCGTGATGCAGATCATCAGCCGCGCGGTGTCCTCGGCGTCGACATGGCGCGGGATCGAGCCGTCGGCCAATCCTTCGCGAATGAGGCCGGCGATGAAGTTCTCGTTTGCCTCGAGCTGCGCGTTGACGCGGGCGCCGACCACAGGATCGAGCGCCGACAGCTCGACCGCACTGCCGACGACGAGACAGCCGCGCCGTCCTTCGCTGCCCTGGGAATGCTCGACATACGACAAGAGCACGTTGCGGATTTTCTCGCGGCCGTTTGCGCCGCGCGCCGCGGCCTGCTGCGTCTGCTCCTGGCGGAGATGGGTGTAACGTTCGAAGGCGGCGAGGAATACCGCATGCTTGTCGCGAAACGCCTTGTAGATGCTCCCCGTCGCCAGCCGCATCGCGGCGGCGAGGTCGCCGATCGAAGTCGCATGATAACCGCGCTCGCGAAACACCCGCACCGCCCTTTCGAGGGCGATGTCCATGTCGAACTCCCGGGGGCGGCCGGGCGGACGAGCAGGTCGAGATCGGCGGGCGGTCTTTTGCATTGCGGGATAATAGGGAATGAACGTTTCCGAATACAGACACGAGCTTGTGAGCGGAGGAAATGAAGCTGGTACGTCGATCACCAGTTCTCGTGTCCCGGACGCGCTGCGGCGCGCAGTGGCGCTGCGCAGAGCCGGGACCCATCCGATGCGGATTACTCGGAGAGATGGGCCCCGGCTCTGCAGCGCATCGTCGAAGGGACGCTGCGCTGCGTCCGGGGCACGAGCGGAGTGGGGCGCGACACTCTCTCCACGTCATTGCGAGGAGCCCTTGCGACGAAGCAATCCAGAGTCTTTCCGTGGAGGGATTCTGGATTGCTTCGTCCTCGCAATGACGGAGTATGAGGTTGCAGCATCGCTCGGTTTGCATTCGAAGCCTAGACACGCCTTCACAGCCTCGCGGCGCTTTTCGCCCGAGCTTTGCTTGATCGCTCCACCCTCATATCCGAGAGGGTGCAGGGAAGGCCGGGTGCCGGCGGCACCCGCGGTCCGCTGCGCAAAAGCACACGCAGGAAGAACCGCACAGCAGCATACAGGTGAAGCCCAACACACGGCCTTCCCTGCGCGATGGTCGGACGGCTTATGCCGCGCTCTCCCGGGAGCCGAGTTCCTTCTGGCCTCCCTCGCCCTTGCGAAATTCACCAGCCCCGCGCCGGTTGGCGCAGATGCCGCCTCCGCAAGAGCTTGACCGTAGCAACGACGGCCAGGACCACACGGTTTTGCCGTACGCACGGTTCGTTGGCGCCACAGGGTCCGGCGGCGTTGTGCACGTTGCCACCGGAATATGACGCGACGAACCTGACAGCGCCGCTCGTCCGCGCGATGCCTCAGGGCTCACGGAGAGCAATCCGCCCTGCCCTTGGCTCTCGCGCACGACGCTGCTGCGTCCACCGCAAGCCCGGCTCTGCGACCACACGACAACATGACCGCCCCTCAAGGGTGAGCCGGGATGGGCGACACATACGTCAATTCCGAATTTCGGTAAAGTAGAATATTTTCACCGCGCCGGCTTGACAGAGGGCGACACAGGCGCGGCAACCACCACGGAACTCGTTGCGAATTTGCAACGGTTCCCAACTGTCTGAAGCCTGACAAGAGAAACTCCCAATCCGGCCACGAACCGCTCTCACAAGGCCGTGAGACGATCAGGGGAACGACGATGCGTGCACAACGCGTTTGGAAAGTGAATGGGGCTGCCAGCATCGGGCAGCTCCAGTCGAGACTGGATGACCTCAACAAGCGGCTCGGCCAGCTGGAAAGCCAGCATCCCGAGAGCTGGAAGGTGGAAGAGCTGAAGGCGAGCGCGCTGAGCTTGTCGCGCGAGATCGACGACATCCGCTGTGCCGAGGCGACGGCGGCGCTGAGCGAGCTGCTGCGGAAATAACCAGACCCTTCGTGATTCGCTCACGCCGAGGGAACCAACGTCGCGCATCACCATTTCCATGCCGGGCATGGCGTAAATCGTGACGCGCTTCGCGCCCGCGAGGGATTTCGCATGACGTCCGATCCCGAGGAGTCGGTGAGGCTGCAAGGCTATGGCGAGATGACATTGCGCACCGCGGTCGCAACGCTGATGGCGCTCGCACCGCGCGACCGATCGGAAGCCGCCATCTTCCGCGTCCGCGACGGCGTGCGCCTGGCGCAAAGCGAGATCGCCGAGCTCGCCTCGGAATGGGGCATGACGCCGCTCGCCGAGGTCAGGTCGCCAAAGCTCGTGCCGGATCAGCACTGGCCGGACATCGTCCGCAGCATGGTGCGCGAGGCGCCGCTGCCGTCGCTGATGGTGGCGTTTCTGGTGGGCGTGGTGGTGGCGCGGCGATAGATTCTGCGCGGACGCGCGGCTGCACAGGACCGAGCATATCGAATGACGGAAGCGCATCGCTCCGCGCCAGCCATGCCGCGCGCACAGGCGTCCCTGCTTGGGCCAAATCGGCCGTGGACCCGCCTCGAAAATCGTTGCAGAAAGGCGCTCCCGAGGCCCCGGCGGCCGCCCGCCAAGTCTCTGGGAAACGTCGACTTTTGGAAGAATGGTCGGAGTGGCAGGATTCGAACCTGCGACCCCTGCGTCCCGAACGCAGTGCTCTACCGGGCTGAGCCACACTCCGACAAGAAGGCGGCTTATAGCGTCGGGTTTGGCGCACCGCAAGCGGCGGGCTAGAGGAATTTTATCCCTGTGAAAACGGGTCTTGAAACGCTGATTTTACCGGCAGGCGCGGCGGCCGATGCCACGGCTGCCCGCGTGCTCGCGGCCGGCGGGCTGGTCGCGTTTCCGACCGAGACGGTCTATGGGCTCGGCGCGGATGCCGCCAATGCCGCCGCGATCGCCCATCTCTACGCCGCCAAGGGGCGGCCGGCGTTCAATCCGCTGATCGCCCATGTCGCCGACCTCGGAGCCGCGCGGCGGATCGGGCGGTTCGATGCGCGCGCCCTGGCGCTGGCGGAGGCGTTCTGGCCGGGGCCGCTGACGCTGGTGCTGCCGAAGACGGACGACTGCCCCGTCGCGGACCTTGCCACCGCCGGCCTCGACACGGTCGCGATCCGCATCCCCGCTCACCCCGTGGCGCAGGCGATCCTGCGCGCCTTCGGCGGCGCCGTGGTGGCGCCGTCCGCCAACATCTCCGGCCATGTCTCGCCGACGGTGGCCGCCCACGTCCAAAGTGATCTATCGGGGCGGATCGACCTCATCGTCGATGGCGGGCCGGTCGAGGTCGGCGTCGAATCGACCATCGTCGGCTGCTTCGAGACTTCGACGCTGCTCCGCCCCGGCGGCCTGTCGCGCGAGCGGATCGAGGCCGTGCTCGACGCGCCCCTGGCGCGGCCGCCCGCGGAAGCCGAGAGCGACGACAGCCAACCGCTGGCGCCGGGCATGCTGGCCTCGCACTACGCGCCGCGTGCCGATGTGCGGCTCGACGCGCGCGATGTGGCACCGGGCGAAGCGCTGCTGGCGTTCGGCCCTGCGCGCCTGCCCGGCATCGAGGCTGCCGCGGCCGTCATGAATCTGTCGCCCACAGGTGATCTCGATGAAGCCGCCGCCAATCTGTTCGGCTATCTTCGCGCCCTCGATGCGAAGAGCCCGCGCGCGATTGCGGTGATGGCGATTCCGGAGGAAGGGCTGGGCGAAGCGATCAATGACCGGCTGCGCCGGGCTGCCGCGGCAAGATGAGAGCGAAGTAGACGACATGAACATCAACCAGCCTGCCATCCCGCCGCTTGCGCCCGAACTGATCGACCAATTTCGCAAGATCGTCGGCAAGCGCCACGCCATCACCGATGCCAACGACATCGCGCCTTACGTCACTGAAGAGCGCAATTTGTTCCACGGCCGCTCGCCGCTGGTGCTGCGCCCGGGCTCGACCGCCGAGGTCTCGGAGATCTGCAAGCTCGCCTCCGCGCACAGGATCGCGCTGGTGCCGCAGGGCGGCAATACCGGCCTCGTCGGCGGGCAGACCCCGCACAATGGCGAGGTGGTGGTGTCGCTGCGGCGGCTCGACAAGATCCGCGAGGTCGACGCCGCCTCCAACACCATGACGGTCGAAGCCGGCGTGGTGCTGCAGATCGCGCAGCAGAAGGCGGCCGAGGTTGACCGGCTGTTTCCGCTGTCGCTGGGCGCCGAGGGCAGTTGCACCATCGGCGGCAATCTCTCGACCAATGCCGGCGGCACCGCCGCGCTGGCCTATGGCGTCGCGCGCGAGATGGCGCTGGGGCTGGAAGTCGTGCTCGCCGACGGCCGCGTGCTCAACGTGCTGTCGAAGCTGAAGAAGGACAACACCGGTTACAATCTGCACAACCTGTTCATCGGCGCGGAAGGCACGCTCGGCATCATCACGGCGGCGACGCTAAAACTGTTTCCGAAGCCGCGGTCGGTGGAGACCGCCTTCGTCGGGCTGAAATCGCCGGCGGCCGCGCTCAAGCTGCTGACGATCGCGCAAGGCGAAGCCGCCAACGCGCTGACGAGCTTCGAGCTGCTGTCGGAGATGGCGGTGGATTTCTCGGTGCGCCACGGCATCGACGTGCGCGACCCGCTCGCAGAGAAGCATCCCTGGTACGTGCTGATGGAATTATCCTCTCCGGGTGAAGACGCCCGCACGCCGCTGGAGACGATCCTGACGCGCGCCATGGAGGAGGAGATCGTCGACGACGCCGTGATCGCGGCCAATCTCAGCCAGCGCAACGACTTCTGGAAGCTGCGCGAGGAGATGTCGGCGGCGCAGAAGCCGGAGGGCGGCTCGATCAAGCACGACATCTCGGTGCCGATCGCCGCCGTGCCTGACTTCATCGCCGAGGCCGACGCCGCCGTGGTGAAGCTGATCCCGGGCGCACGGCCGGTGCCGTTCGGCCATCTCGGCGACGGCAATTTGCACTACAATGTCAGCCAGCCGGTCGGCGCCGACACGGCCGATTACCTGGCGCGCTGGCACGACGTGAACGCTGTTATCTTCGAGATCGTGCTGCGCATGGGCGGCTCGATCTCGGCCGAGCACGGCATCGGCGTGCTCAAGCGCGACGAGCTGCCTGAGGTGAAGGACAAGACCGCGATCGAGCTGATGCGGTCGATCAAGGCGATGCTCGATCCGCACGGCATCATGAATCCGGGGAAGGTGCTGTGAGCAGGCTCGCGATCGACGCCATCAATGATGCCGACGTGGAGGGCGTCGTGGCGCTGTGGCAGCGCTGCGGCCTGACGCGGCCCTGGAACGATCCGCATGCCGACATCGCGCTGGCGCGGCGGCGCGACAATTCGACGGTGCTGCTCGGCCGCGACGATGGCGCGATCGTCGCGAGCGTCATGGTCGGCCATGATGGCCATCGCGGCTGGGTCTATTACGTCGCGGTCGATCCCGATTGCCAGAAGCGCGGCTACGGCCGCGTCATCATGACTGCCGCCGAGGACTGGCTGCGGCGTGCGGGTATCGCCAAGCTCCAGCTGCTGGTCCGGCGCGAGAATGCGCAAGCCAATGCGTTCTATGGCTCGCTGGGCTTCGAGCTCTCGACGTCCGTGATGTTCCAGAAGTGGCTCGACGGCCGCGCGACCACGCCAAGCAACTGAGATCGATCCATGACCATTTCCGATCGCGTCCGCATCAAGGACGTCCGCGTGCTCTCCGACAATTGGACGCCGCTGAAGAACACCACGCTCGAATACCGGCGCACCAACGGCGAGTGGCAGACGCAGCACCGCGAGACCTATGAGCGCGACAACGCCGCCACGGTGCTGCCGTATAATCGCGCGCGGCGCACGGTGATCCTGGTGAAGCAGTTTCGCCTGCCGGCGTTCATCCGCGGTTACGACGACCTGCTGATCGAGGCGGCCGCCGGCGTGCTGGACAACGCCGAGCCCGAGATGCGCATCCGCGCCGAAGCCGAGGAGGAAACCGGCTATCGGCTGCACCATGTCCACAAGGTGTTCGAGGCCTTCATGAGTCCCGGCGCCCTCACCGAGAAGGTGCATTTCTTCGTCGCCGAATACGAGCCGGAGATGCGCGTCAGCGACGGCGGTGGCCTCGAACACGAGGGCGAGGACATCGAGGTGCTGGAGCTCTCGATCGACGAGGCGCTGGCGATGATCGCGGACGGACGGATCATCGACGCCAAGGCGATCATGCTGCTGCAATACGTGGCGCTGCATGTGTTCAGGTGAGCTTGCTTGCGGAGGAGTGGCGCCTCACGCGGGGCGAGCCATCGCGGCAAGCAATTCAGCCCTGCATCCTCGCCGCCCCCCGTTGAGCAACGCCGAAACTATCTCTAGTCTGGCTCCAACCAAGAACCAGGAGACGCGCCCATGTCCGCTCCGCGCGACGAATTCGGCTTTGCACCCGACTACGATGCTCCCGTCCCTTACATGCAGCGCACGCGCGATTACTACGCTGCGATCGGCTACACCACGCCGTATCGCTGGGCGCATTACACCGAGGCGCCGTTCCAGCCGCTGAAGAAGCCCTTGTCGCAGTCGCGCGTGACGATCGTCACCACCGCTGCGCCGTTCGATCCCGACAAGGGCGACCAGGGACCGGGCGCGGCGTATAATGGCAGCGCCAAATTCTACCAGGTCTATGACGGCGACACCTCGAAAGAACACGATTTGCGCATCTCGCATATCGGCTACGACCGCAAGCACACCTCGGCGACCGACAACGGCACCTGGTTTCCGCTGCCGCAGCTGTTGAAGGCGAGCGCTGCGGGGCGGATCGGCGAGGTGAGCCAGCGCTTCTTCGGCGCGCCGACCAACCGCAGCCATCGCGTCACGCTCGACACCGACGCGCCGGAGATCCTGGCGCGCTGTCTGGCCGACAAGGTCGACGTCGCCGTGCTGGTGCCGAACTGCCCGGTCTGCCACCAGACCACGGCGCTGGTGGCGCGGCATCTGGAACGAAACGGCATTGCCACCGTGATCATGGGCTGCGCCAAGGACATCATCGAGCACGCCGCCGTGCCGCGCTTCCTGTTCTCGGACTTCCCGCTCGGCAATTCCGCCGGCAAGCCGCACGACATCGCCTCGCAGGCGCAAACGCTCGAGCTGGCCTTGAAGCTGCTGGAGAGCGCCAGCGGCCCGCAGACCACGATGCAGTCGCCGCTGCGCTGGAGCGAGGATGCTTCCTGGAAGCTCGACTACAACAACGTCGCCCAGCTCTCGCCCGAGGAGCTGGCGCGCCGCCGCGCCGAGTTCGACAAGCAGAAGGAGATTGCGCGCGGCAACCGCGCCGCCTGACGTCGTCCAACAATCAGAACAAGCTCGGAGAGCGACGTGACGCGACCGTTCGAGGGCGTGAAGATCCTGGACTTCACGCAAGTGCTGGCCGGCCCCTATGCGAGCTACCAGCTCGCGCTGCTGGGAGCCGACGTCATGAAGGTCGAGCGGCGCGAGGGCGAGGACATGCGCCGCACGCCGCTGTCACGCGAATGGGCAGAGCGCGGCCTGGCGCCCGCGTTCCAGGCCGTCAACGGCAACAAGCGCAGCCTGACACTGGATTTGCAGAAGCCGGAAGCCATCGCGATCGTGAAGAAGCTCGCGGCGCAGGTCGACGTCGTCATGGAGAATTTCCGCCCGGGCGTGATGGACAAGCTCGGCATCGGCTATGAGGCGCTCTCGGCGATCAATCCGAAGCTGATCTATTGCGCGGTCTCCGGCTTCGGCCAAACCGGTCCCGATCGCTTGCGGCCCGGCTATGACGGCAAGATGCAGGCGCTGTCGGGCATCATGGCAATCACCGGCCATCCCGAGACTGGGCCGACGCGCGCCGGCTTTGCGGTCTGCGACGTGCTGTCGGGCGCAACGGCTGCCTTCGGCGTGTCGAGCGCGCTGTATCAGCGCGACCGCACCGGCAAGGGCCAGCTGATCGACGTCTCCATGCTGGAGGCGACGCTGGCGTTCCTTTCGGGCCAGATCGCGGATTGGTCGGTCGCCGGCCATCGCCAGCAATTGTCAGGCAACCAGGCGGTGAGCCGCAGGACCACGGCGAATTTGTTCAAGTGCGGCGACGGCCACATCCTGCTCGCCGTCAACAACGAGAAGCAGTACCGCGCGCTGATGTCGGCGCTCGGCCGCGAGGACACGCTAACCGATCCGCGTTTCGCCGACTGGTTCTCCCGCAACGAGAACGAACCGGCTCTGCGCGCCATCATCGAGGAGGCGCTTGCGGCAAAGCCGGCGCGCGAATGGGAGACGATCCTGGAAGACGCCGGCGCGCCCTGCGCCAGCATCTGGAAGGTCGAGGAGGTGATCGACCATCCGCAGGTCGCCGCGCGAGGTGCGATCCAGGAGCTCGACACACCGTACGGCCGGCTGCGCTTTGCCGGCAGCAGCTTCAAGCTCGCGCATGGCGGCGGCAGACTGGACCGCATGGCGCCGGAGCTGGGGGCGGATACGGATGCGGTGCTGGGCGAGCTGGGATTCGATGCGGCGGCGATTGCGGAGCTGAGGGCGAAGGAGATTGTGTAGGTCTCTATTCGTCGTCCCGGATCGCGCTTCGCTTGTCCGGGACGACAGCGGAGTAAATGGCGCCAGCTCGACTAAGACAATCGCCTAAAACAACGACCCCTGCCCGTCATCCGCCGAACTCGCAGTAACCTTCCGCACCACCTTCTTCGGCTTGACCGCCACGGCCTCCGCCTCCATCTCCTCGGCGCTGATCGGCAACGCCAGCTGCTCGTCGTCGTTGGCTACGCGGTTGACGCGGGTGGAGACAGGGTGCCAGGCGAACTCGCCGATGCGCGGGGCGGTCAGCAGCGGCAGGATCGCATCGACCTCGTCGCCGCGGATGTCGAGCCAGCGCTCGAAATCGCGCGGGCTGATGGTGACGGGAACGCGGTCATGCAGCGCGGCGAGATCCTCGCCCGCCGCCGCCGTGACGATCGCAACCGTGTCGAGCTCTTCGCCGTTCGGCCCCATCCAGGTCTCGAACACCGCAGCGAAACCGAGCGGCTCGCCGTCGGCGCGGTGGATGAAGAACGGCTGCTTGCGGCCGCCCTCCGTCTTCCATTCGTAATAGCCGTCCGCGGGGATCAGGCCGCGCCGCCGCCGGATCGCCTTTTTGAAGGCGGGCTTCTCGAGAATCGTCTCGGAGCGGGCGTTGATGAGGAGCGTGAACCCGCGGGGATCCTTGACCCAGGTCGGCAACAGGCCCCATCGCATCAGGCGGAAATGCCGCGCGCCGTTCTCGACCAGCACGACGGGAATCGGTTGTGTCGGGGCGACATTGTACCGAGGCGGGAAATTCGGCTGCTCGACATAGCCGAACAGTTGCCGCAAAGCCGCGGGGGCCGAAGTTATGACGAAGCGTCCACACATCCCAAACCGTCTATATCAGGCCGTCTATATAGGGTCCGTTCAGGTCCTTTTAACCCCGAACGTTAACACTGCGGCCGATGAGCTCAATGGCCTCCCAACCCGCGCGGACGCATGTACAGACGGGCCCCGAGGCCGCCGCCTGGGCCGAACGGCTGCGCGTCGCCAACATCAACCCGCGGACCGGGCTTGCCACCGACTATCTCAACCATTTCAATGAAGCGGTGATGCTGCTGGAAATGGTCCCCGACATGCCGGAATGCGCGGAAGACTTCTTGACCTGGTCGCCGCTCTCCTATGCCGAGCATTTCACGGCGTCGAATTTCAAGGCGAGGGATCTCGCCATCGAGGCCTATGAGAAAGCCGATCCCAGCGTGCGCGCCCAGTTCGACCACATCACCGACACCATGACCTCGATTCTATCAGCGGTCGGCTCGGCCATGCGCGAGGTCGAGAAGGACACGACGCGCGTGCGGCTCGCCGAGCAGGCGACGGCCTGGGTCAAGCCGCTGATCGCGGCCTGCGGCGGCATCATCAATGGCGGCGCGGAAGCCGACATCGACACCATCATGGCGAACTGAGCCGTGGTGCCGGCAGCCCAGCCCACCCATCCGCAGATCGCCGTCAGCGCCGCGATTTTCCGAGACGACAAGGTGCTGCTGACCCGCCGCGCCCGCTCGCCCGCCAAAGGGTTCTATTCGCTGCCCGGAGGCCGGGTCGAGTTCGGCGAATCGCTGCACCAGGCCCTGCTGCGTGAAGTGGACGAGGAAACCGGGCTTGCCATCGACATCGTCGGCCTTGCCGGCTGGCGCGAGGTACTGCCGGCGTCGGCCGGCGCCGGCCATTATCTGATCATGTCCTTTGCCGCGCGCTGGGTGGCCAAGGAGCCGGCTCTGAACGACGAGCTCGACGACTACCGCTGGATCGCCCCGGATGCCCTGGCGGGCCTCGGCGACCTTAAGCTGACCGGGGGGCTGGAAGAGGTGATCCAGTCGGCCGCACGCCTGATCGGGCCCTGACGCCCCGCCTTGCTTCCACCGCCCCGAGGGGGCATACAGCCGCCGATGTCCACGCGATTTCCGGCCATTTTTGCCCTGATTCTCGCCTGCGCCTGCGTGCCCGCCCGGGCCCAGGGCGTGGCGGCGCCGTTTGACGGCGACCTGCAGCGGCTGGCCGAGATCCTGGGCGGCCTGCACTATCTGCGCGGCATCTGCGGGTCCAACGAGGGAAACAAGTGGCGCAACGAGATGCAGGCGCTGATCGATGCCGAAACACCCTCGGGCGAACGCCGCACCCGCATGATCGCGGGCTTCAACCGCGGCTATAACGGCTTTCAGCAGACCTACCGGAGCTGCACGCCGGCGGCGACGGTGGCGATCCGCCGCTATATCGAGGAAGGCTCGAAGATCTCGCGGGATTTGACGGCGCGCTATGCGAACTGAGCTCATCTCTTCCGGCCGCGGGCAGACGCGTGCTTCGCACGCTCCTCACCATAAGGGTTGGGCTTGGCGCGTGCGGCTGGAACTCTGTCATCGACTTTGTTCACAGCCGTTAACCTTTCTTAAAGATGTGGCCTAGCGGCCGTTAACGCCCGTGCTACACCTCTCGCACAGCGCATCGCCGTGGATCGCGCCCCAGCCCTGACCGAGTTTCATGAGCCAGCCGATTTCCTACGCCCCCGCCCGCGCGCCGCTGCCCGATCACGAGCAGAAGCAGGCCGCACTGAGCTATCTCAACGAAGCCTGGGCCGAAGCGCGCCATGACGGCGTCGACGGCGACTGCCTGGCGCAGGCGAGCTTGTTCGCCGCCTTTGCCGAACTGGTCGGCACCTATGGCGAGGACGCGGTGGCGAAATTCGTCGAGGGCTTTCCCGGCCGCATCCGCAACGGCGAATTCTCGGTCAGCCTCGCAAGGCAGTGAGCCGTCGAAAAATGACCCCGCCACGCGGGCGGGGCCAGTTGACGGATGAATGACTTTGCGAAAAGCGTCGCGCAGTCTGACGCGTTTATCGCACGATGGCGATTAAACGCGGACAAGCATTAGTCTCGCGATGACCGGGACATGTTCCCGGTGGCGCCGGGAATGCGCGCCTCAGTCGGTCTCGATCGGCAGCGCTGGATCCCTTGCCCACTCGCCCATCGATGCGTCGTACAGCGTCAGCCTGTCGTAGCCGAGCTGGGTCAGCAGCAGCAGATCGATCGTGGCCGAGATGCCGCCGCCGCAATAGAGGATCACGCTCTTGTCGCGCGTGACGCCTGCCGCGGCGAATTTCGCTTCGGCATCCGCAAGCGTCGTCAGCGTCTTGTCCGCGTTGGTGAGCGTCGCGGCGGGAACGTTGACGCTGCCGGGAACGCGGCCGGGCCGGCCGTAGCGGCTCGGCTCGAGACCCTGATGAAACTGCGGACCGAGCGCGTTGACGATGACGGTCGCGGGATCGCCGATCCGCGACATCACCGCGGTCTTGTCGACGAAGAAGCCCGCGCGCGGCGTGGCCTTGAAGGTCGTGACCGGATAGCCCTTGGGCGCGCCGGTCTCGACCGGCCGCCCCTCTTCCTTCCATTTGTCGAAACCGCCGTCGAGCACGCGCGCATCGACGCCGAGCGAGCGCAGCATCCACCAGAACCGCGTCGACCACATCATGCTGCCGATGCTGTAGAGCACGATGGTCTTGCCCGCATCGAGGCCGTGGCGGCCGAAGGCGGCCTCCAGCTGGGCCACATCGGGCATCATGAAGAACTGCTCCGACGAGGCGTCGGAGAACTCGCCCTGCAGATCGAGGAAATCGGCGCCCGGGATGTGGCCGGCCGCGAACGTCTTGTCGCCGGGCACCGCGCGATAGGGCACCTCGCTGCCCGGCGGCACCGGCTCGTTGTAGGTGGTGCAGTCGTAGACGCGGAGGTTGGGATCGCCGAGGATGGCGGCGAGCTGCTCAGTGGTGATGAGGGGGGATGGCTGGGACATCGGACGGCGCTCCCGTTTGAGAGGAAGTTAGACCTCTCCCCTCGTCATTGCGAGCGCAGCGAAGCAATCCAGAAATCCCTCCGCGGAGGCAGCCTGGATTGCTTCGTCGCAAGGGCTCCTCGCAATGACGGGGATGGTGCGATCGTCCCCCGATGGTCGCAACCTACTGCTTCAACGTCTCCAGAAACCGCACCGGCTCGCCTTGCGAAGGCGTCACCAGCTCGCCCTGCCACATCACGCGGCGGCCGCGGATGAAGGTACCGACGGGCCAACCCGTGACGCGCAACCCGTCATAGGGCGTCCAGCCGGCCTTGGACGCCACCCATTTGTTGGTGATGGTCTCACTGCGCTTGAGGTCAACGATGGTGAAGTCGGCGTCGTAGCCGGCGGCGATGCGGCCCTTGCAGGCCATGTTGTAGAGACGCGCGGGTCCGGCGCTGGTGAGATCGACGAACCTTGCCAGCGAGAGCCGGCCGGCGTTGACGTGATCGAGCATGATCGGGACCAGCGTCTGCACGCCGGTCATGCCCGAGGGCGAGGCCGGATAGGTCTTCGACTTCTCTTCCAGCGTATGCGGCGCGTGGTCGGAGCCGAGCACGTCGATGATGCCCTGCTCGATGCCGCGCCAGATGCCGGCGCGATGATCTGCCCCGCGCACCGGCGGATTCATCTGCGCCAGCGTGCCGAGCCGCTCGTAGCATTCGGGCGCGACCAGCGTGAGATGATGCGGCGTCGCCTCGCAGGAGGCGACGTCCTTGTGATCGCGCAGGAACTCGATCTCTTCCTTGGTCGAGATGTGCAGCACGTGGATGCGCTTGCCGGTCTCGTGCGCCAGCTTGACGAGGCGCTGCGTCGCCATCAGCGCCGCGGTCTCGTCGCGCCAGACCGGATGCGAGCGCGCGTCGCCCTCGATCCGCAGCGATTTGCGATCGTTGAGGCGGTACTCGTCCTCGGCATGGAACGCGGCGCGGCGGCGGATCACCTGGAAGATGCGGCGCAGGCTTTCGTCGTCCTCCACCAGCAGCGCGCCGGTGGATGAGCCGATGAACACCTTGACTCCGGCGCAGCCCGGCGCACGCTCCAGCACCGGCAGATCCTGCACGTTCTCGCGGGTGCCGCCGATGAAGAAGGCGAAATCGCAATGCATGCGGTGATGGGCACGCTTGACCTTGTCGGTGAAGGTGGCTTCGGTCACTGTGAGCGGAGAGGTGTTCGGCATCTCGAACACGGCGGTGACGCCGCCCATGACGGCGCTGCGCGAGCCGGTCTCGAGGTCTTCCTTCTGCTCCAGCCCGGGCTCGCGGAAATGCACCTGCGTGTCCATCACGCCAGGCAGGATGTGCAGGCCCTTGCAGTCGATCACCTCGGCAGCTGAGCCTTGCGACAGCGGACCCAGCTCGGCAATGCGACCATTGCTGATGCCGATATCGCGAACACCCTCGCCGTCCTGGTTGACCACCGTGCCGCCTTTGAGGATCACGTCGAAACGCTGGGTCATGGCAAAGGGCCTCTCTCATCCCCAAGCGCAGGGCTCGAGGTCTTGTCGTTTTTGCCTTGCGGGCTTACGTTCCGGAGCAACATGTCGCAAGAGATTTTCGCATGAAATCAGCGTTTCTTCCCGACCGGGGTGTGGTCAAGGTCGCGGGCGAGGATGCGCGCAACTTCCTCAACGGCCTCATCACGACCGACCTCGACAGGCTCAAGCCGGGCCTGGGGCGATTTGGCGCGCTGCTGACGCCTCAGGGCAAGATCGTCGTGGATTTCCTGATCACGGAGGTCCCCGCCGGCCATGGCGGCGGGTTCCTGATCGACTGCCCGAAAGCGTTGGCGGAAATATTCGCGACCAAGCTGAAATTCTACAAGCTGCGCGCCAAGGTCACGGTGGAAAACCTGTCCGACAATCTCGGCGTGCTCGCCGCCTGGGGTGGCCCACTCGCGGCGCAGCCGGACCTTGCCTTTGCCGATCCGCGCAATGAAGGCCTCGGCTTTCGCATCCTGATCCCCGAAGATCTCAAGCAGAAGCTGTCCGATCTGATCGGCGCAGAGCTCGTCGAGCCCACCGAGTACGAGTCCCACCGCATCGCGCTCGGCGTTCCGCGCGGCGGGCTGGACTTCATGTACAGCGATGCGTTCCCGCACGAGACCAACATGGACCGGCTTGCCGGCGTCGATTTCGACAAAGGCTGCTATGTCGGCCAGGAGGTCGTCTCGCGCATGCAGCATCGCGGCACCGCGCGCACCCGCAGTGTGAAAGTGTTGCTCGACGGTCCCGCGCCCGAGGCCGGCGCCGCCATTCTCGCCGGCGACAAGCAAGTCGGCACCATCGGCTCGACCGCCGGCGGCAAAGGCATCGCGCTGGTGCGCATCGACCGCGTTGCGGACGCCCTCGACGCCGGCCAGCCGCTCACCGCCGGCGGCCTCGAACTGACGCTCGCGGAACCCGAGAGCGTGCGCATTCCAACCAAGCAACCCATCGCATGAGCCGCGCCCCTCGCCTGCATCCCGACGGAAAGACGCGTTGCCCCTGGCCCGGCGAAGATCCGCTCTATGTCGCCTATCACGACACCGAATGGGGCGTGCCGGAATATGACGACCGCGCGCTCTATGAGAAGCTGATCCTCGACGGTTTCCAGGCCGGCCTGTCCTGGATCACGATCCTGCGCAAGCGCGACAATTTCCGCAAAGCCTTTGACGATTTCCAGCCGGAGAAGATCGCGCGCTACAACGAGAAGAAGATTCATGCGCTGATGAACGATGCCGGCATCGTGCGCAACAAGGCCAAGATCGACGGCACGATCTTGAGCGCGAAATCGTATCTCGACATCATGGAGAAGGGGCCCGGCTTCTCGAAGCTGCTGTGGGACTTCATGGACGGAAAGCCCAAGGTCAACCACTTCAAGACCACCGCGAGCGTGCCGGCCTCGACGCCGCTGTCCGTGCAGATCTCCAAGGAGCTGTCCTCGCGCGGCTTCAAGTTCGTCGGCCCGACCATCGTCTATGCCTTCATGCAGGCGACCGGCATGGTCAACGACCATCTTGTCGACTGCCATTGCCACGCGAGCTGCGGCAAGACGCAGCGCAAGCCGCGTCTCAAGTCCAAATGACGGCGAAGAAGACCGCGCGCGATGCGCAGTCCCGCGCCTGGCAGCGCATGCTGTCCGGCCGGCGGCTCGACCTGCTCGATCCCTCGCCGCTCGATATCGAGATCGCCGACATCGCACATGGCTTGGCGCGCGTCGCGCGCTGGAACGGGCAGACGACGGGCGCGCATATCTTCTCGGTTGCGCAGCACACGCTCCTCGTGGAGACCGTGATGCGGCACGAAATGCCAGGCGTCGATCAGCGCATGCGGCTTGCGGCACTGCTGCACGATGCACCCGAATATGTGATCGGCGACATGATCTCGCCGTTCAAGGCGGTGCTCGACGGCCATTACAAGGCAGTCGAGAAGCGCCTGCTCGGCGCCATCCACATTCGCTTCGGCCTGCCGCCGGAGCTGCCGGAGGAAATCACGCAGGCCATCAAGGCCGCCGATCGCGGCGCGGCCTATCTGGAAGCGACCGAGCTTGCCGGCTTCAGCGAGAGCGAGGCGCGGCGCCTGTTCGGCAAGGATCCCGGCCTCGCCGACAGCGTCCGGCGCGACTACCTCACGCCCTGGACCGCGGCGCGGGCCGAGAAGCAGTTTCTGGAGCGGTTCGACGCGGTGTTCGCGTAGCATCATTCCTTCGTTGCCTCGTAGGGTGGGCAAACGCGCTCTTGCACCGTCCACCGACTTTTCCCAGTTGCGACGAAAGTGGTGGGCACGCTTCGCTTTGCCCACCCTACGATCGCTCGCTATAATCCGCGGCAAAAGGTACGCCATGATCCACGTCTGTTCCCTCGCCGCGCTTCCCGAAACCGTCCGCCTCACCAAGGCCAGCCACGTGCTGACCGTGATGGCCAATGTCGAGCAGGTGGCGCGGCCGGTGTCGGTGCTGCCGGCCAACCATCTCAAGGTGTCGATGGACGACATCACCGAGGAGATGGACGGCTTTGTCGCGCCGTCGGAGACGCATATCGAGCAGGTGCTGAACTTCGTGCGCGGCTGGGACCGCTCAGCGCCGCTGGTGGTGCATTGCTACGCCGGCATCAGCCGCTCCACCGCGAGCGCGTTTGCAGCGGTGTGCGCGCTCAATCCGAACCGTGACGAAATCGAGATCGCCAGGAAGATCCGCGCGGCCTCGCCGATCGCCTCGCCGAACCGGCGCATCGTCGGCCTCGCCGATCGCGCATTGGGACGCAACGGCCGGATGCTGCGCGCGCTCGACGAGATGGGCCCGGGCGCGATGATGGTCGAGGGCCGCCCCTTCGTGATCGAGCTCGAATGACGGCAGGGGGCTACATCGCTCGCGCGTTCGTGCCCGGATGTCTCCGCACCGTCATGGCCGGGCTAGTCCCGGCCATCCACGACCTTCGTCGCTGCCAGAAGCACGTGGATGCCCGGGACAAGCCCGGGCATGACGAGTTTGTGGCACCACTTGCGATCATCGCATGAGCGAGACGCTGCTGACGCCGATCGAAATCGGCCTCACCGCCGCGATCGTCGCGATCGAGGACCACGAGCCGCTGATCCTCACCGCTCGCGGCGGTGACGGGCTTGCCGGCCTGCCGTTCGGCCCGTTCGATGCGCTCGCCCACCGCACCTTCGAGATCGGCCTGCGCGCCTGGGTCGAGGAGCAGACCGGCCTGCGTCTCGGCTATGTCGAACAGCTCTACACGTTCGGCGATCGCGGCCGTCATGCCGAGGCCGGCGACACCGGCGCGCATATGGTCTCGATCGGCTATCTCGCGTTGACGCGTGCTTCCGGTGGCGAGCTCGCAGCGACCAGCGCCAGCTTCGAGCCATGGTACCGCTTCTTCCCCTGGGAGGACTGGCGCGAGCAGCCGCCGGACATCATCGCCCGCGATATCATTCCGGCGCTGACGAGGTGGGCCGAGGAGGAGACGCCGGAGACGACGCGCGCGCTGCCGCGGAAGGATCGCGTGCGGTTCTATTTCGGTCTCGATGGTGCGCCCTGGGACGAGGAGCGCGTGCTCGACCGCTACGAGCTCCTGTACGAGGCAGGGCTGATCGAGGAGGCACGGCGCGACGGCCGCCCTGCGGCATTAGCGCGCAAGGCACTTCCCGCGCTCGGGACCTCGATGCGGTTCGACCACCGCCGGATTCTCGCCACGGCGATCGCGCGGCTGCGGGCAAAACTGAAGTATCGCCCTGTGGTGTTTGAACTTTTGGCCGCCGAATTCACACTCACCGAATTGCAGCATACGGTGGAGGCCATCTCCGGCCGGCACCTGCACAAACAGAATTTCCGCCGCCTCGTCGAAACGGAAGCCCTGGTCGAACCGACCGGAGTGATGTCGACACAGACCGGCGGACGCCCGGCAGCACTCTATCGCTTTCGCCGCGACGTGCTTCAGGAGCGGCCCGCGCCGGGCTTGGGCGTGCGCTCCCGGCGCTAGACAAGGATTTCGCGGCCGCCCTGCCCGCCGGTCGCCTGGAGGCTTCATGTTCGACGGCCCGTTTGACGTCTTCGCGTTGATCATCGCGATCGCCGCCTTCTTCATCGCGATCAAGGCCTCGAGCCAGGCGGCCGAGCTGCGGCGGCGGCTGAGCTCGCTCGAAGAAATGGTATACGCGCAGCGGCCGGTGCAGCCGCCGCCCGTGCCTGCGTGGGTGCAGGCAGAGACGCCCGCACCAACGCAGGCAGAGCCGCCGCCGCTAGCGCCCGACGCGGAGCTTGCGCTGGCCCCGTCCATCACCGACGCTGCTGAGCCGCCGCTTGAGACGACCCCTGAGGCCGCACCGCCGCCGCCACTGCCCGCGCCCGCCCCCGGCTTCGAGGAGCGGCTCGGCACGCGCTGGGTGGTGTGGATCGGCGGGCTTACGCTCGCGCTCGGCGGCTTCTTCATGGTGCGCTATTCGATCGAGGCCGGCCTGCTCGGCCCCGGCGTGCGCGTGTTCCTGGGCGGCCTGTTCGCGCTGGCGCTGCTGGGCGCCGGCGAATGGACGCGCCGCAAGGAAAGCATCTCGACCATCGAGGCGCTGCCGATCGCCAACATCCCCGCGATCCTCACCGCGGCCGGAACGGCAGTGGCGTTCGCCACCATCTATGCCGCCTATGCGCTCTACGGCTTCCTGGTGCCTGCCACGGCCTTCGTGCTGCTCGGCATCGTCGCCATGGGGACACTCGCCGCCGCACTCCTGCACGGCCCGGCGCTCGCGGGCCTCGGCGTCGTCGGTGCCTTCGTGACGCCGATCCTCGTCTCCAGCGGCAAGCCGGACTATTGGGCGCTCTATATCTATCTCGCCGTCGTCACCGCCGCGAGCTTCGGCCTCGCCCGCATCCGTCTATGGCGCTGGCTCGCCGTGACCACGATCGCGTTCGCCGTGCTCTGGACCTTCCCCGGCCTCGATACCGGCCACCTTCAGGTCGCGCCGCATGCTTTCCATGTGATCGCCGGCTTCGTGCTGGCCGCGCTGCTCGTCGTTTGCGGCTTCATGTTCGGACCGACGATCGAGGACGGCGAGATCGAGCCGGTGTCATCGAGCTCGCTCGGCGCCTATCTGTTCGGTGCGATGCTGATCGTGCTGTCGAGCGCACATGCCGATCTGGCGCTGATCGCCTTCGCGCTGCTGGTCGCCGGAACACTGTTCGTCGCCTGGCGCGCGCCGGCCGCGACCGGTGCGCTGGGCGCGGCGGGCGCAACCGTCTTCATCGTGTTCGCCGAATGGGCGGTGCGCGCCAATCCCGACATGCTGGTGCTGCCGAGCGGCCCGATTGCCGGTGTCGGGCCGACGGCGATCGATGGCTCCGTGACGCTGCATCTGCTGACGGCCGCGATCTTCGCTGCCGGCTTCGGCATTGCCGGCTTCCTGGCGCAGGGCCGGTCGAACTCGGCCGTCATTCCGGTGGTGTGGTCGGCGGCAGCGGTCGCAACCCCGATCGCGATCCTGGTTGCGCTCTACGCACGCATTGCCCATCTCGACCGCTCGATCCCGTTTGCGATCCTCGCCGTGCTGCTCGCTACCGGCTTCGGTGCTGCGACCGAAGCCCTCTCGCGCCGCGAGGATCGACCGGGGCTTGCCACATCCATTGCGCTGTTCGCGACCGGCACGCTCGGCGCACTGGCGCTGGCGCTGACCTTCGCGCTGGAGAAGGGCTGGCTCACCATCGCGCTCGCGCTGATGTCGCTCGGCACGGCCTGGATCTCGATGCAGCGGCCGATCCCGTTCCTGCGCTGGCTCGCGGCGATCTTCGCCGCGATCGTCACCGCACGCATCGCTTATGATCCGCGTATCGTCGGCGATGCCGTCGGCACCACGCCGATCTTCAACTGGCTGCTCTGGGGCTACGGCCTACCCGCCGCATCGTTCTGGGGTGCGAGCATCTTCCTGCGCCGCCGCGCCGACGACGCGCCGCTGCGCATGGTCGAGGCCGCGGCCATTCTGTTCACCGCGCTGCTCGCCTTCATGGAAATCCGCCACTTTGCCACCGGCGGCCGCATGACTGCGGCCCCCTCGCTGCTCGAATTCGCGCTGCAGGTCTGCACCACGCTGGCGATGGCGATCGGGCTGGAACGGCTGCGGCTGCGCAGCGGCAGCCTCGTGCACAATGTCGGCGCAATCGCGCTCACGGCGATCGCCGGCGTCATCAGCGTGTTCGGCCTCCTGATCCTGGAGAACCCGTTGCTGTTCTCCGGCGTCGACGTCGGCGGTCTCGTGTTCAACCTGCTGCTGCTCGGCTATGCCCTGCCGGCCGTGCTGATGCTGCTGCTGTCCTATGCAGTGGCGGGACATCGCTCCGTCGCCTACGCCAACACGATCGCAGGTGGCGCACTGGTGTTCGCACTCAGCTATGTGACCCTGGAGATCCGACGCTTCTATCACGGCCCGGTCCTGCTCTACGGCGGCACCACGGGCGCGGAGCAATACACCTATTCGATCGGCTGGCTCGCCTTCGGCGTGGTGCTGCTCGGCGTCGGCATCCTCGTCAATTCGGAGCGGGCGCGGCTCGCCTCCGCCGCGGTCATCGCGCTGACGATCCTGAAGGCCTTCGTCATCGACATGTCGACGCTGACAGGCGTCTATCGCGCGCTGTCGTTCATGTGCCTCGGCGTCGTGCTGGTGGCGATCGGCTGGCTCTACCAGCGCATCCTGTTCCGGCGGCAGATCGCACCGCCGCCGGCTCCGCAGGCGAGCAGCTGAAGGATCAGGCCGCGCGCACCGATTCCAGGAACTGCGCGACCTCGACCTTCAGGCGGGTGCTGTCGGTCGCGAGCGACTTCGCCGCTGACAGCACTTCGACCGAGGCCTCACCGGTCTCGATCGCACCGCGCTGCACGTCGGTGATGTTCGCCGAGACCTCCTGCGTGCCGACTGAGGCCTGCTGCACGTTGCGAGAAATCTCCTGCGTCGCCGCGCCCTGCTCCTCGACGGCGGCGGCAATCGCCGCGGACACTTCGGACAGCCGCTCGATGGTGCCGCCGATCTCCTGGATGGCGCTGACCGATTCCTGGGTGGCGGATTGGATGCCCGACACCTGCGCGCCGATCTCGCCGGTCGCTTTCGCGGTCTGCTCCGCCAGCGCCTTGACCTCGGACGCGACGACCGCGAAGCCGCGGCCGGCTTCGCCCGCGCGCGCCGCCTCGATGGTCGCGTTCAGCGCCAGCAGGTTGGTCTGGCCCGCGATGGTGTTGATGAGCTCGACGACGTCGCCGATGCGCGAGGCCGCCTGCGACAAGGCGTTGACGCGCTCGTTGGTGCGCGCCGCCTGCTCGACGGCTTCCGCGGCCATCCGCGCCGAGTCCTGAACGCGGCGGCTGATCTCGGTGATGGAGGAGGACAGTTCCTCCGAGGCGGAGGCCACGGCCTGGACGTTGGTGGAGGCTTCCTCGGAGGCCGCTGCGACGACGGTCGCAAGCTCCTGACCGCGCTGCGCCGTATTGGTCAGCGTCGATGCGGATGCCTCGAGCTCGGTCGATGCCGAAGAGACGGTGCCGACGACCTCGCCGATCATGGCTTCGAACTTGCGGGTGATGGCATCGACGCGGCGGCCGCGCTCGATCTTGGCCTCGGCGTCGAGCCTGGCCGCCTCGTCGGCGGCCTTCTTGGCGATCAGCGCCTCCTTGAAGATCTGGAGCGCATCGGCCATCGCGCCGATCTCGGTGTTCTCGCCGCGATGCGGCACCTCGGCCGATAGGTCGCCTTCGCCGAGCGATTGCATCGGACGGATGATCGAGGCAATGCCGCGAGAGACGTCGCGCACGAGATAATAGGCCGCGCCGATCGCGATCAGGACGGCCGCGATGATGACGCCCACGAGCACGCGGAAGATCAAGGCGTAGCTGTCAGCCGCCTGCTTCGTCTCCAGTTCGGCGCCCTTGTTGTTGAGCTCGATGCCTCTCTGAAGCAGCGGATCGGCCGCCTGGGCCATCTTCGCCACCTTGGTCTGCAACATCTCGTTGGCGTCGGTCGGGAAGCGCCCGACGCTCTTGCGCGACAGCGCCATGACGTCCTGCACACCATTCAGATACTCGGCCCACGCCTTGGTCCATTGCTCGTAGAGTGAGCGCTCCTCTGCGGCGTTGATCAGCGGTTCGTAGACCTTGCGAGTCTTCTCGATGCGCTCGCGCAGGCCTGCGAGCCGCTTCTCGGCGGCCTCCTTGCCTTCGGCGGTGTCCTGCATCAGGTGCAGGCGCAGCGCGACGCGCAGCTCGTTGATGTCAGCGCGCATCGAGCCGAGAGCCCGCACGCTCGGCAGCCAGCTCTCCGCGATCTCAATGGTGTGGGCGTTGATGTTCTGCATCGTGCCGATCGCCATCACGCCGACACCGGCGAGCGAGAGCACGAGGATCGACAGCACGGTCAGCAGCTTGAAAACGATCGACAACTTCGACATCACACAAATCCCGATGATACCGGCAACGCGCACGTCACCCGCGCCTCAGGCGTCACGACGGACGACCGGGCGGGGTCAGTTCAACAATGCTGGCTGGTTCTTATCCCGTAAGATTGCGCCGCATTGTCGCAAGCAGTCGTTAACATGCTCCTACGTAAAACTACGGGACGACTGAACGGCCCTTGGACGTCGTTCCCGCCCTTGCTGCTCCAGCGGCGAAGGCGAATTTTGGTCTACCGGCTCACAACCTCTCCGACGAGGCTGATACAAAAGACCGGCTTCTTGTTTTCGTCGAGCAGCTCCATGCGCCACTCGCCGTTCGGCTTCAGGCCGCGGGCGATGCTGCCGAGCAGATTGGCGCAGACCTCGGTCATTTCGGTCCACGCCGCTGCGCGGTCCTCGAACTCGTAGGGCTGATCGGCGGCGCCGGAATAGCGGCCGGTGCTGATGCGGAAGAAGTAAAGCGACATCATTGAACCCTTGCATAGGGCCGCGTCCCCGGCCGTTCGCAAACTGTGACGCGAACAGCTACCAACGCATGAAAGCCGCCGCCCGTATGACTACGGCGCGGCAGCTTCGTGCCCGATCGATGCTTTCAACGAAAACGAGTGTATGGAGAGTCCCGCAGCCAACTCACTGCGTCGAGCGGCGGAGCTCCAACGGGGCCTCGGTCTTCGCGGGTTCCGATTTGGCTTCGGACTTCACCGGCTCCAGACGACCACTCTCGACGCGCGGCGTCTCAACCCGCGCGGCAACTTCGGTGTGGGGTGCAGCGATCGATCCAGTGCGCTCCGATGCGCGCAGCGAGCGCGGACGCGCGGCGGCGCGCGCCATCAGCATCTGATTGCCGCCCTGATGGTGGAAGTCGCAATAGGCAAAGCCCATGCCCGAGACCGAGCCGCGGAAGCTGCGATCATCGGTCTTTTCCAGGTTGAAACAGGGCTCGAACGGAATTCCCTTGATCGAGGCGCAGACGTTCTGGCCGCGGATCTGGAGCGTGTTGCCGGGCAGGCGGAGATGCTTGACCGGGCCGGCACCCGAGAACTGCACGGCACCGGCGGCGCCGAGGTCGTCGAGGATGCGGCCTGCACCACGTGTGCCGTCGAAACAGGTGAAGGCGAACACCTTGCCGGCGACGAAGCGGCGCGCCTCGTCGGCATTCATGCTTCCAGCAATGGCCGGCGCAAACATCGCCGTCGCCGTGACAGCCCCCAACACAATACGCGCAAGCATGCTCAACTCCGAACCGACCCCAGCAGCGGGCGATGCCTTATTTTCCTTTACCCGCTGCTTACCATACTAACCAAGGCAACATTGGAGCAGCTTGGTTGGTAAAGTCTGAACGCCGTCAGACAATTTTTACCACGATGCGGCCGCGGACTTCGCCGGCCAGGATTTTTGCGCCCCAGTCGGGCGCCTCGGACAGCGAAATTTCCTTAGTGATTTCAGTTAGTTTCGTCCGATCCAGATCGGACGCCAGACGCTGCCAGGCGGCTTTCCGCGGCTCGATCGGGCACATAACCGAATCGATGCCGAGAAGGCACACTCCGCGCAAAATGAACGGTGCGACCGATGACGGCAGGTCCATGCCGGCCGCAAGGCCGCAGGCCGCGATCGCTCCACCGTATTTCGTCATCGACAGGAGATTGGCGAGCGTGGTCGAGCCGACGCTGTCGACGCCACCCGCCCAGCGCTCCTTGGCCAGGGGCTTTGCCGGCGCCGACAATTCGTTGCGGTCGATCACCTCGGCCGCGCCCAGGTGCTTCAGGTAGTCGGCCTCCGCGGGGCGGCCGGTCGAGGCGATGACGTGGTAGCCGAGCTTCGACAGCACCGCGGTCGCAACCGAGCCGACGCCGCCGGCGGCGCCCGTCACCACGACCGGGCCGCTCTTCGGCGAGATACCGTGTTTCTCCAGCGCCAGCACCGAGAGCATCGCGGTGAAGCCGGCGGTACCGATCGCCATGGCGTCGCGCGCCGACAGGCCCTGCGGCAGAGCGACCAGCCAATCGCCCTTCACCCGCGCCTTCTCGGCATAAGCGCCGAGATGGGTCTCGCCCATGCCCCAGCCGGTGCAGACCACCTTGTCGCCCGCCTTCCAATGCGGGTGCGAGGACGCTTCGACCGTGCCGGCGAAATCGATGCCCGCGATCATCGGGAAGCGGCGCACTACCGGCGCCTTGCCTGTGAGCGCAAGGCCGTCCTTGTAGTTCAGCGTCGACCATTCCACGCGGATGGTGACGTCGCCGTCCATCAGTTCGGCCTCGTCGAACTGCGTCAGCTGCGCGGTGGTGCCCTTGTCCGCCTTGTCGATCCGGATCGCTTTGAATGTGCCCACGACTGAACTCCCTGACTTTGTTTGTCGGGGATGTTTAGCCGATCAGGCAGGCTGCGCAACCGCTCGCTGAACCGGTTTCTCCACGATCGGAAGATTGATCAGCGCGGAGAGCACACCGAACAAGATCGAGAGCCACCAGATCGGCGTGTAGGAACCGAAACGTTCGAACACGATGCCGCCCAGCCAGACGCCGAGGAAGCCGCCGATCTGATGGCTGACGAAGGCAAAGCCATAGAGCGTGGCGAGCCAGCGCGTGCCGAACATCAGCGCGACCAGCGCCGAGGTCGGCGGCACTGTCGACAACCAGGTCAGCCCCGAGACCGCACCGAATGCGATCGCCGAGAACGGCGTGATCGGGAACGAGATGAAGGCGAGCGTCGCGAGCGCGCGGGTGAAGTAGATGGTGGAGAGGATGTAGCGCTTGGGCAGCGAATTCTGGAGGTAGCCGACGCTGAGCGAGCCCACGATGTTGAATAGGCCGATCGCCGCGATTACCCAGCCGCCGGTTTGCGCCGTGATGCCGTTATCGACCAGGAAGGCCGGCAGATGCACGGTGACGAAAGCGAGCTGAAAGCCGCAGGTGAAAAAGCCGAGCACCAGGAGCACGTAGGAGCGGTGGCCGAAGGCTTCGGCGAGCGCCTTCGTGATGGTCTGCTCGTCGGCAGGCGCCGTGTCGGTCGGTGCTGCGACCGGCGGCGTCGACAGTGCCAGCGACAGCGGAATGATCAGCAGCATCAGGAAGCCGAAGACGGAGAGCGCCTGCTGCCAGCCGAAATTGTCGATCAGCGCGACGCCGATCGGCGCAAACAGGAACTGGCCGAACGATCCCGCCGCAGTGCCGGCACCGAGGGCGAGGCCACGCTTCTCCGGCGGCAGGAGCTTGCTGAATGCCGACAGCACCAGGTTGAACGAGCAGCCGGCGAGACCGAAGCCGATCATGACGCCGGCGCCGATGTCGAGTGATAGCGGTGTCGAGGAGTAGCGCATCAGGATCAGGCCGCCGGCATATAGGAGAGCACCGACACACATCACGCGGAACAAGCCGAAACGATCGGCAACCGCGCCCGCGACGGGCTGGCCCAGACCCCACAACAGGTTCTGCACGGCGATCGCAAGACCGAACACGTCGCGGCCCCAGGCGAACTCATGGCTCATCGGCTGCACGAAGAAGCCCAGCGCCGAGCGCGGGCCGAAGCCGAGCATGCCGATCGCACAGCCGCAGAGGATGATGACGGCCGGGGTGCGCCAGTTGGAGGCACGTGAGGCCTGCCTGAGCTCGCCTACCTGTGTCGACATGGTGTTCCTCGTCTGTCGTCGGATTCGCAAATCAGCAGCCGCTTGCAAGCCGTTTAATGCATCTGCATGAAAATCCCAAGTCGAAAACGATTGCATTCCACGAAGGGCTGCCGTGGGAGCATTGCGTTTCCTGCGTCCGGTCCGAGGCGGGCCCGCCGACTTGACGGGAATGTGTGCGCCTCCACCTAGCGCATCTTCGGAAAGCGTGTTATTTTTGTTTTACTCATACTGAGCATATAAGAGTCTCAATGACATTCTGGTCCGGCCTCTTGGCCGGATTACTCAGGCTCTACATATACTCATATTGAGTATATTACATGCAAGGGAGGCTCCGATGCCCATTACCGCAATCTACGGCCCCGACGATTTCGCCGAACGGCCGCACGGCCAAACCATCAGCCGCCCTAGCACCGCGCCCGCCCGGCCTGGACTCGCCCTGCCGATGCCCGCGCTGGAATGGACACCCGAAGTCGAGCGCGCCACGGCATCCCTCTACGAACGCGTGAAGCACGTGATCCCGCCGATCGAATGGCCGCTGATGGCACCGACGATCAAGGCCATCAACGAGCTGAAGCATGCGCGGAACGCCGTGATCCTCGCGCACAATTACCAGGCGCCGGAGATCTTTCACTGCGTTGCCGACATCGGCGGCGACTCGCTCCAGCTCGCGGTCGAAGCCACCAAGGTGAAGGCCGACATCATCGTGCAGTGCGGTGTGCACTTCATGGCGGAGACCGCGAAGCTGCTCAACCCGGGCAAGACCGTGCTGATCCCGGATTCGCGCGCCGGCTGCTCCCTCGCCGCCAGCATCACCGGCGCCGACGTGCGCCTGCTCCGCGAGAAATTTCCCCGCGTGCCTGTCGTCGCCTACGTCAACACCTCGGCGGAGGTGAAGGCCGAGGTCGACATCTGCTGCACCTCGTCGAACGCGGTGCAGGTGGTCGAGAGCCTGAACGCGCCCAGCGTGATCTTCCTGCCCGACCGCTATCTCGCAACTTACGTCGCGTCCAAGACCGACGTGAAGATCATTGCCTGGAAGGGCGCCTGCGAGGTGCATGAGCGCTTCACCGGCGATGAGCTGCGCGGCCTTCGCGAAGCCGATCCTTCGGTGCAGATCATCGCGCATCCCGAATGTCCGCCGGACGTGCTGGCGGAAGCCGACTTCACCGGCTCGACCGCGCACATGATCAGCTGGGTCCGCAACAAGCGGCCGCGGCGGCTGGTGATGATCACGGAATGCTCGATGGCCGACAATGTGCGTGCCGAGCTGCCCGATGTGGAGATGCTGCGCCCCTGCAATCTCTGCCCGCACATGAAGCGCATCACGCTCGCGAACATCCTGGAGAGCCTGTTGACGCTCCGCGAGGAGGTGACGATCGACCCCGCACTTGCGGCGCGTGCAAGGCGATCGGTCGAGCGGATGATCAATCTGAGGAACTGAGTACGAAGCGCAGCAACGACCACAGCTGTCGTCCCGGACAAGCGCAGCGAAGCGGAGCGAAGATCCGGGACCCATAACCACAGGCAGATATTTGGCGATGACTCGTGGTGACAAGCTCGCGTCGAAACTACTCCCTGGGGTTATGGGTCCCCGCCTTCGCGGGGACGACGGTGGAGCAAGAGGAAACGTCATGACAAACAACATCAACAACCTCACCCCCGGCACCGACCACGTCGTCATCGTCGGTGCCGGCCTCGCCGGATTGTTCTGCGCGCTGAAGCTTGCGCCGCGACCGGTGACGCTGATATCGGCCGCGCCGCTCGGACAGGGCGCCTCCTCTGCCTGGGCGCAAGGCGGCATCGCTGCGGCGATGGCCGACGGCGATACGCCGGAAGCACACGCCGCCGATACCATTGCCGTCGGCGGCGGCCTCGTCGACGAAGCGGTCGCGCTGAGGATCGCGCGAGAGGCTGCTCCCTGCATTCATGACCTGCTCGCCTATGGCGTGCCGTTCGACCGCGATCTCGAAGGCAGGCTCGCCACGGGGCGCGAGGCGGCACACTCGGCACGCCGCATCGTGCATGTGCGCGGCGACGGCGCGGGCGCTGCGATCATCGCCGCGCTGAGCGAGGCCGTGCGCCGCACGCCGTCGATCCGCATCGTCGAAGGTCTCGCCGCCGAAGCGTTGTTCACCGAGGACGGCGCGGTCACCGGTCTTCAGCTGCGCGATGCCAGCAATCCCTCGGCACGGCCGATCCTCCTCGCCGCGCGCGCGATCGTGCTCGCCACTGGCGGCCTCGGGCATCTCTACGCCATCACCACCAATCCGCGCGAGGCCGGCGGCTCCGGCCTTGCGATCGCCGCACGCGCCGGTGCCGTGATCGCCGATCCCGAATTCGTGCAGTTCCACCCCACCGCCATCATGGCCGGGCGTGATCCCGCGCCCCTCGCAACGGAGGCACTGCGCGGCGAAGGCGCCACGCTGATCAACGGCCGCGGCGAGCGCTTCATGACCGCGCGCCATCCGCTCGCCGAGCTCGCACCGCGTGACATCGTCGCGCGCGGCGTATTCGCCGAGATCGCGGCCGGGCGCGGCGCGTTCCTCGATGCGCGCCAGGCGCTGGGCGCGCGCTTCGCCGAGAGATTTCCGACCGTTCATGCGAGCTGCATCGCGGCAGGCATCGATCCCGCCAGCCAGGCCATCCCGATCGCGCCGGCCGCGCATTACCACATGGGGGGCGTTGCCGTGGATGCGCGCGGCCGCAGCTCGATCGACGGGCTGTGGGCGGCCGGCGAAGTGTCCTGCACCGGCGCGCATGGCGCCAACCGGCTCGCGTCCAATTCGCTGCTGGAGGCCGTCGTCTATGCTGCGCGCGTTGCCGAGGACATCGCCGGCTGTGCCGTTCCCTCGCCTGCGCGGCTACCCGAGGCGTTGGTGACGTCGCACGGCGCCGTACCGGATGCTGCGGCCGTGAAACGGCTCCGGGCGATGATGAGTGGACGTGTCGGCGTGATCCGCGAGGCCGATGGGCTTGCAGAGGCTGTGCGCAGCTTCGCCGCGCTCGAGCGCGAAGCTGCGAGCATCGCGCTGCGCAACATGGCGACGGCCGCGCTGCTCGTGACCGCCGCGGCCTGGACCCGGCGCGAGAGCCGCGGCGCGCACTTCCGCTCGGATCACCCGGCTGAGCTCCCTGATCCGGCGCGGAGAACGATGACCACGCTCGCCGCTATGCGCGAGGTCGCGGACGGCCTCGCCGATAGCTCAACACCGCGCATTGCGCAACCCATGCTGGCCTGAGGGAGTTCTCCATGATCACCGCAACCTCACTGCTCTATCCCGACGCCTTCCTCTCGCCGCTCGCGATTGACGCAGCCGTGCATCGCGCGCTCGACGAGGATCTCGGACGCGCCGGCGATGTCACCTCGCTGGCAACGATTCCGGAAGCAACGACGGCGCAGGCGATCCTGGTCGCACGCCAGTCCGGCGTGATTGCGGGATTGCTGCTCGCGCTGGCAACGCTGCAGAAGCTATCCTCCGACATCGAGGTGCGCGCGCATGTCCGCGACGCCGCACGAGTTGCCCGCGGGCAGCATGTGCTGACGATCTCAGGGCCCGCGCGCGCCATTCTCACGGCGGAGCGGACCGCGCTCAACTTCGTCGGGCGCCTCTCCGGCGTCGCGACGCTCACGGCCGACTATGTCGCCCGCACCGAAGGCACGAACATGCGCATTTGTTGCACGCGCAAGACGACCCCCGGCCTGCGCGCGCTGGAGAAATATGCCGTGCGCTGCGGCGGCGGCTTCAATCACCGCTTCGGCCTCGACGATGCGATCCTGATCAAGGACAACCACATCGCGGTCGCCGGCGGCATCCGCCCGGTGCTGGAGCGCGCTCGCGCCCATGCCGGCCATCTTGTCAAGATCGAGATCGAGGTGGACACGCTGGCGCAGCTGCGCGAGGTGCTGACCACCGGAATGGCCGACGCCGTGCTGCTCGACAACATGGACCTCGCCACGCTGCGTGAGGCCGTGAGGCTCAACGAAGGCCGGCTCGAGCTGGAGGCATCCGGCGGCGTCACGCTGGATTCGATCGCAGCCATTGCGGCGACGGGTGTCGACTACGCCTCGGCCGGTGCGCTGACGCATTCGGCGCCGAATTTCGACTGCGCGCTGGATATCGAAGCGTGAGCGGGGCGACCTGCACGAGATCGTCATGCCCGGGCTTGTCCCGGGCATCCACGGCCTTGCCGCACGGACCTAAGAACGTGGATGGCCGGGACAAGCCCGGCCATGACGCAATGGAGACCTTGACGCCCAGCTATCGCCGCTCGCCCATCTCGGCGGAACTCTTGGCTTCCTGCGCGAGTTCGGCGGAGAGCGCCGCGGTCTGTGCGGGCGTCCCCCAGGCCGGCGCCTCGCTGCCGTCGCCCCATTTGCGCGGGCGGTAGAAGGTGTGCACGCCGGTCTTGTACATCTTCTTCATCTCGGCGACCCAGGACGGGCGCACCCAATAGGCATGATAATGCGTGGACTTGCCGACCTCGGGCAGCCAGATCTGACCGTCGAGCATGGCCTTCGAAATCTTCTTGGCGCGCTCCCACATCTCGGGCTCGCGGATCACGTCGGTGTTGTTGTCGCAGGCGAAGGTGAACTGGCAGGCCAGGTGCCGGTGCTTGTTCTGGTAGACCGCGCCGCACACGGTGTCGGGATATTTGCCGGAGAAGACGCGGTTCATCACCACTTGCGCCACCGCGATCTGGCCGCGCACGGCTTCGCCGCGGGCCTCGAAGTAAACGGCTTCGGCAAGACACTTCTCGGACTTGGCGCGCGACTTGTCGTCGAGCGCGAGCCGCTCCGCCGGCGATTTGGTGCGTTGGTTGTCGGCGTTGACCTCGCCCTTCGGCGCGACGCTTTCGCCGCTCTCGATGTCCTTGGCAATCTCTGCCGTCGGCGGCGATAGCGAGGCCGTCACCTTCATGTCGGGATCAGGCGTCACGATCAGCGGCTCGGCCCCGGGCTGCCAGCTTTCGATGCTTTCGAGACTGCCGCCGAGCGACGAGCTGCCGAAGAAAAGATTCGACGTCTTGACGCTGAAGGGATCGCGCGCGGGCGCGGCCGGCGCAGCAACCCGCTTCAGCGCTTCCAGCGGCTGTACCGCGAGCGCGCGCGCAGCGTCGCTCGCCTGCGGCGTATTGGTGTATTGCGGCAGCGGCGGCGCGCGGAGCGCTTCCTGGAGCTCGGGATCGAGCGCGGCTGCGGTTTCCGGCGACATCGGTTGCGGCAAGGCGGCCGTCTTGGCACCGAACACTGAAATGTTCGACGTCGCGGGATCTTCCTGCGCGGGCGCTGACGGCGCAGCCGTGTCGGGAGACGTGGTCGGAGTTGCGATCGCGAGGCGGTCGCCCTTCAGCGAACGGTCGACCTTGGGAAAATCGGCGGCCTGGTAGCGCGGCGGCGCCTGCAGCGCCGGATTGCGGCTGATCGCGCCGGTGACGTCGCGGCCATCGATGCTCGCGAGGCGAACCATCGCGCTCTGCGGAACGGAAGTGCCAATGGGCCGGGAGAAGCTGTAAGTTGCCAGCTGAATGGAGGACGCGGCGGAAAAGACCTGCTTCTGCCACCGCTCGGCGACGCCGGGTTGACGTGCCAACAGCGAGGCAATGTCCTGATAGCCGATCTCTCTCGGCATCAATGCGAAGATGCAGAGACCGATGCCGAAGGACGCGAACCGCGCGCCCTTCGGATGGTTACGCAACACTGACATCGTTACGCTCACGCTACGCTTACGCCAGAAGGACCGAACGTCAGTACATCCGTGCAATTCGATCTTTATCGTAAGTATCCAATTTAGGTTGCCGGGGCGTTAATCCGCGTTGCGCGCACGGCACACTCAAGCGAACACAGGTGTTTTCACGGGAGATCGCGCGTGTTGCTGAATGCGCGCTTACGTGAAGCGGTAAACAATCGGTCAACGCGAATGGTGAAGGAACTCTTGCGCACGCGTATCATTACGGGACGACGGGGGTTCCGCTGTTTAGCGCTTCACAAGATGCCTCCGCACCACAGCTGTCATGCTCCGCGAAGGCGGGGCATCCAGTACGCCGCTGCCTCTCGAGTAAATCACTTCTGTCTCGGAGTACTGGGTCGCCCGGTCAAGCCGGGCGACGACACTGGCGAGCGCGTGCCACGCCCTCGTCATTGCGAGGAGCGGAGCGACGAAGCAATCCAGACTGCCTCTGCGGAGGGATTCTGGATTGCTTCGTCGCAAGGGCTCCTCGCAATGACAGGTGGTGAGAGCGTTGCGCAAAACAAAAGAGGCGGGGCTTGGCCCCGCCTCTTCGCATTCAACATTTCAACGCGTCTTACGCCTGGCTCGCGACGGCCTTGCCGAGCGCGGCCTGGGCGGCGGCGAGACGGGCGATCGGCACGCGGTAGGGCGAGCACGAGACGTAGTCGAGGCCGATCTGGTGGCAGAAGGCAACCGAAGCCGGATCGCCGCCGTGCTCACCGCAGATGCCGACCTTGAGCTGCGGCCGCGTCTTGCGGCCGCGCGCGACGCCGATCTTGACGAGTTCGCCGACGCCTTCCTGGTCGAGTGCGATGAACGGATCGACCTGGAGGATACCCTTCGCGACGTACGGACCGAGGAAGCTCGCCGCGTCGTCGCGGCTGATGCCGTAGGTGGTCTGCGTCAGGTCGTTGGTGCCGAACGAGAAGAACTCGGCGGACTGCGCGATCTCGGCCGCGAGCAGGCAGGCGCGCGGCAGCTCGATCATGGTGCCGACCTGATAGGCGAGCTTGGTGTTGGTGTCGCGCATCACCGCTTGCGCGGTGGCATCGATCCGCGCCTTGACGAGGTCGAGCTCCGCCTTGGTCGCGATCAGCGGCACCATCACCTCGAGGCCGACGGCCTTGCCGGTGCGCTTCTGCGCCTCGACCGCAGCCTCGAAGATCGCACGCGCCTGCATCTCTGCGATCTCGGGATATGCGATCGCGATGCGGCAGCCGCGGAAGCCGAGCATCGGATTGAACTCCGAGAGCTCGCGCGCACGGTCGGCGAGACGCCGCGGGTCGGTGTTCATGGCGCGCGCCACTTCCTCGACCTCGGCATGGGTGTGCGGCAGGAATTCATGCAGCGGAGGATCCAGAAGCCGGATCGTGACGGGCAGACCCTTCATGATCTCGAACAGCTCGACGAAATCGGCGCGCTGCATCGGCAACAGCTTGGCGAGCGCGGCACGGCGCGACTGCTCGTCTTCCGAGAGGATCATCTCGCGCACCGTGCGGATGCGGGTCTCCTCGAAGAACATGTGCTCGGTGCGGCAGAGGCCGATGCCTTCCGCGCCGAACTTGATCGCGGTGCGCGCATCATCGGGCGTGTCGCCGTTGACGCGGACGCCGATCTTGCGGACCTGGTCGGCCCAGGTCATCAGCGTGCCGAACTCGCCGGACAGCTCCGGCTCGATCATGGGCATGCGACCAGCCAGCACCTGGCCGAGCGAGCCGTCGATCGTGATGACGTCGCCGGTCTTGAAGGTGCGCGAGCCGATGCTCATGGTGCCGCGGCCGTAATCGACGCGGATGGTGCCGCAGCCGGAGACGCAGGGCTTGCCCATGCCGCGCGCGACCACCGCCGCGTGCGAGGTCATGCCGCCGCGCGTGGTCAGGATGCCCTCAGCGGCATGCATGCCGTGGATGTCTTCCGGGCTGGTCTCGATGCGGACCAGAATGACCTTGCGTCCGTCGCCCTGGAGCTTGGCCGCTTCGTCCGAGGAGAACACGATCTCGCCGGAGGCGGCACCCGGCGAAGCCGGCAGGCCGGTTGCGATCACGTCGCGCTTGGCATTGGGATCGATGGTCGGATGCAGCAGCTGATCGAGCGAGGCCGGGTCGATCCGCGTGACCGCTTCCTTCTTCGAGATCAGGCCTTCATTGGCGAGCTCGACCGCGATGCGGAGCGCAGCCTTGGCGGTGCGCTTGCCGCCGCGGGTCTGCAGCATCCAGAGCTTGCCGCGCTCGACGGTGAACTCCATGTCCTGCATGTCGCGGTAGTGCTTCTCGAGCTGCGTGTAGATCCGCGTCAGCTCCTTGAAGGCCTCCGGCATTGCCGATTCCATCGACGCCTTGTCGGAGCCCGACTCCTTGCGCGCATCCTCGGTGATGTCCTGCGGCGTGCGGATGCCCGCCACCACGTCCTCGCCTTGCGCGTTGATCAGGAACTCGCCGTAGAGCTTGCTCTCGCCAGTCGAGGGATTGCGGGTGAAGGCAACGCCGGTCGCCGAGGTCTCGCCCATGTTGCCGAACACCATGGCCTGCACGTTGACCGCGGTGCCCCAGGATTCCGGAATGTCGTGCAGCTTGCGGTAGGTCACCGCGCGCGCGTTCATCCAGGATGAAAACACCGCGCCGATCGCGCCCCACAGCTGGTCGTACGGATCCTGCGGGAATTCCTTGCCGATCTCGCGCGCGACCGCGTCCTTGTACTTGCCGACCAGCTCGACCCAGTCGTCGGCCGACAGGTCGGTGTCGAGCGTATAGCCCTGGCTGTCCTTGAAGGTGTCGAGGATCTCCTCGAAGTGATGATGCTCGAAGCCGAGCACCACGTCGGAATACATGGTGATGAAGCGGCGATAGCTGTCATAGGCGAAGCGGCGGTCGCCCGACAATTCGGCCAGCGCTTCCACGGTCTGGTCGTTGAGGCCGAGGTTGAGCACGGTGTCCATCATGCCCGGCATCGAAGCACGCGCGCCGGAACGCACGGAGACCAGCAGCGGGTTCGTGGTGTCGCCGAACACCTTGCCGGTCAACTTGCCGACATGGTCCAGCGCCTTCTCGACCTGCGACTGCAACTCCTTGGGGTAGGACTTGTCGTGTGCGTAGAAGTAAGTGCAGACCGAGGTCGGGATGGTGAAGCCGGGAGGCACGGGCAGACCGAGATTGGCCATCTCGGCGAGGTTGGCGCCCTTGCCGCCGAGCAGGTCGCGCATTTCCGAGCGGCCCTCGGCCTTGCCGTCGCCGAACGTGTAGACCCATTTGCCGGCCTTGACTGCTGCCGGCGCCGCCTTGGCGGGCGCAGCCTTCTTCGGCGCAGGCTTCGCAGCGACCTTCGGCGCAGCCGCCTTGGTCACGGCCTTCGCCGCCGGCTTGGCTGCGGGCTTTGCAGCGGGCTTGGCGATCGGCTTCGGCGCGCTCTTGGCCAGCGCCTTGCGCGCCGCCGGCGCGGCTTTCGCGGAGGCCGAGGACTTTGATTTCACTGGCATTTTCGCTGGGATTTTCTTCGGCTTCGAGGCGGCTTTGGCCATAGCTTGCACACAACCTGCGAGAGGAATGGGAAATCGCGGGCCTTACACCATTTTGGGCGGGCCCGCGCAAGACGGACAGTTCCGAAAAGTGAAACCGCCTAGAAGCGGAGCCACTTCAGGAGCCCGAGCCCGATCGCGCCGTTCACGATGAGGAAGATCGCGACGATCAGATTGAGCAGCCGCGGCATGATCAGGATGAGCACGCCCGCAATCAACGACAGGATCGGCGAAATGTGGGCGACGGTGATGTGCATGAATTATCTTTCTGTGGAGGTGGACGATTCGCGGGCGGATCATAGCGGCCCCGGTTCCGCGAGTAGAGACGCGTGACGCCAACGCGGGTTCCCGGCGCCCACGAAACTGCCCGAAATTGCCGCTGATGCGGCAGGGCTTTTCCCGGAACATTGCCAAGGGTGCATGCATTGGCAAGCGATCGCGCCATTGGCGCATCCGAAAAATCACGTCGAAGGAGTTGTCCATGCGGAACAGGATTCTTGCTCTTGCAGCGCTCGCGGCCGCGATCGGCTCGCCTCTTGCGGCGCAGGCGCAAAGCGGTGTGACCGTCGGACGCGCGCCCGCCGTGGTCGACAGTGAGCCGACCATTGCGGCCGATCAGCGGCCGGCCTTCCGCGATTATGTCGTCGAACAACGTGTGCCGGCCTTCCGTGTCCCGGATCGCGTGGTGGTCGGCGCCACCTTACCCGAGGCCGGCGTCACCTATTATGACGTGCCGCAACGTTTCGGCGCCACCACCTATCGCTACACCGTCGTGAACGGCGAGACCGTGCTGGTCGAGCCGCGCTCACGCCGCATCGTCGAGGTGATCGACTGAGAGAAACCAACTGAGATCGACTAGATGTCCGGCGCGTCACATCAGGCTGGCGCGAGCAGTGTAAAAAACGGACATCAGCCCCGCCCGGTTCTCCCCCCGCCGGGCGGGGCATTTTTTGTGACGTTACTCTCGTGTCCCGGACAAGGCGCAACGCGCAAGCGTTGCGCCGCAGAGCCGGGACCCAGGGGGCTACGAGCACGCGGCAACATGGGCCCCGGCTCTGCAGCGCATCACGCCGCGAAGACGCGGCGCACTGCGCAGCGTCCGGGGCACGAGCTGCGATACCTCGTCCTAATCCTGGATCTTCGAAAAATCCGCCACCGCGCGCGTGGCGCTGCGGATCTCGTTCAGCAGCTTCAGGCGGTTCTCGCGCACTTTCGCATCATCGTCGTTGACGCGAACCTTGTCGAAGAACGCATCGACCGGCGGACGCAGCTTGGCCATCGCGCTCATGGCGGCAGCGAAATCTTCCTTGGCGACGGCGGCGCTTGCTTCCGCCTTCACCTCGCCGATCGCCTTCGCCAGCGCCTTTTCTTCGTTGAGGCTGTACAGCGCAGCATCCGGCCCGCCGTCGAACGCGCGCTTGTCCTTCTTCTCCTCGATCGAGAGGATGTTGCTGGCGCGCTTGGTGCCGGCGAGCAGGTTCTTGCCGTCATCGCTGTCGAGCAACTTTCCGAGCGCCTCGACACGGCGGACGATCATCAGGAGATCATCCTGGTCGCCGAGCGCGAACACGGCATCGACGAGATCATGCCGCGCGCCCTGCTCACGGAGCTGGACTTTTAGGCGGTCGGCGAAGAAGGCGAGCAGGTCGCTTGGGAGCTTGTTCGGATCAGTGAGGGCGTAGTTTGTGCCCGTTTCCTTCAACCCAAGAATTGCGGACTCGGCTACCTTCATCAGCGACAGCCGCAGCGCGTTCTCGGCAATCAGCCGGATCACACCCAGCGCCGCACGTCGCAGCGCATACGGGTCCTTGCTGCCCGTCGGCTTCTCGTCGATCGCCCAGAAGCCGACCAGCGTATCGATCTTGTCGGCGAGCGCCACCGCAACGCTGACCGGATCAGTCGGCACACGATCGGCGGGGCCTTGCGGCTTGTAGTGCTCCTCGCAGGCGGCGGCGACGGAAGCATCCTCGCCCTGCGCCAGCGCGTAATACTTCCCCATCAGGCCTTGCACCTCGGGGAATTCGCCGACGACTTCGGTCAGCAAATCCGCTTTCGCCAGATGCGCAGCGCGCGTCGCCTTGGCGACATCGGCGCCGATCAGCGGCGCGATCTCCGCGGCAAGCCGCTCAATGCGCTTGATGCGTTCCGCTTGCGTGCCCAGCTTCTCGTGGAACACGATCTGCTCGAACTTCGGCAGCCGCTCCTCAAGCCTGGTCTTCAGGTCCGTCTCGTAGAAGAACTTCGCGTCCGACAGCCGTGCGCGGATCACGCGCTCGTTGCCGGCGATGATGGTCGCGCCACCGTCGGTCGCCTCGATGTTGGCGACCAGGATGAACTTGTTGGCGAGCTTGCCCGTTTTGGGATCGCTGACGACGAAGCATTTCTGGTTGTTGCGGATGGTGGCGCGGATCACTTCGGAGGGCGTCGCCAAAAATTCCGGCTCGAACGAGCCCATCAGCACGACCGGCCATTCGACGAGGCCGGCGACCTCATCGAGCAGGTTCGGGTCCTCGACGAGCTCGTAGCCTTGCGCAAACGCAAGCTGCTTGGCGTCAGCCAGGATCGTGTTCTTGCGTCGCTCCGGATCGAGCACGACTTTCGCGGCGAGCAGCTTCGCCTCGTAATCCTCGAACCGGCGCACCTGAATGGGCGCCGGCGCCAGGAAGCGATGACCATACGTGGTCTGGCCCGCCTCGATGCCGTCGACCTCGAACTTCACGACGTCGGGCTCTTCGGTCTCGGGGCCGAAGGTCGCGGTGATCGCGTGCAGCGGACGCACCCAGTTCAGCGAGCCCGGCTTGCCGGAGCGCGCGCCCCAGCGCATCGATTTCGGCCAGGGGAAGGTGCGGATGATCACGGGCAGGATTTCGGCGAGCACGTCGATGGCGTCGCGGCCGGGCTTCTCGATCAATCCGATGTAGAAATCGCCCTTGGGATCGCGCTGGATCTTTGCCTCATCCAGCGACTTCAGACCTGTCCCCTTCAGGAAGCCCTGCACGGCCGCATCGGGCGCGCCGACTTTTGGTCCCCGGCGTTCGGTCTTCAGGTCGGGCTGGCGCGCAGGGATGCCGTGCACGGTCAGCGCGAGGCGGCGCGGGGTCGCGAACGCCTTCGCGCCTTCGTAAACGAGGCCCTCGGCGACCAGCTTGTCGGTGACCATGCGGCGCAAATCGTCCGCTGCTTTGGCCTGCATGCGCGCGGGGATTTCTTCCGAGAACAGTTCAAGCAAAAGATCGGGCATCAGGCCGCTCCGCCCGCTTCAGTATGGATCCAGGCTTCGCCGCAGGCTTTTGCCAATTCCCGCACACGCAGAATGTAGCTCTGCCGCTCGGTCACGGAGATCACGCCGCGTGCATCGAGCAGGTTGAAGACGTGGCTCGCCTTGATGCATTGATCGTAGGCCGGCAGCGCCATCAAATGTTGCTTCTTGTTGCCGCCTTCGCGCCAGCCGGCTTCGAGATATTTCCGGCAGGCTGCTTCGGCCATCTTGAACTGCTCGAACAGCATCGCTGTGTCGGCATACTCGAAATTGTGCCGGGAATATTCCTGCTCCGCCTGCAGGAAGACGTCGCCATAAGTGACCTTCTGATCGCCATCGCGGCCATTAAAATTGAGGTCGTAGACGCGGTCGACGCCCTGCACATACATCGCGAGGCGCTCGAGCCCGTAGGTGAGCTCACCCGCGACCGGCGCGCATTCGAAGCCGGCGACCTGCTGGAAATAGGTGAACTGGCTGACCTCCATGCCGTCGCACCAGCACTCCCAACCGAGGCCCCAGGCACCCAGCGTCGGGCTTTCCCAATCGTCCTCGACGAAGCGGATGTCGTGCACGGCGGAATCGATGCCGATCGCGGCGAGCGACTTCAGGTACAGCTCCTGAAGGTTCGGCGGCGATGGCTTCATGATCACCTGGAACTGGTAATAGTGCTGCATCCGGTTCGGATTTTCGCCGTAGCGGCCGTCCTTGGGCCGGCGCGAGGGCTGCACATAGGCCGCGTTCCAGGGTTTCGGCCCGAGCGCGCGCAGCGTGGTCGCCGGATGGAAGGTGCCCGCCCCCATCTCCATGTCGTAGGGCTGCAGGATCACGCAGCCTTGCTCGGCCCAGAACCGCTGGAGCGCGAGGATGAAGCCCTGGAACGAGCGTTCCGGGCGCATATGGGCGGGCAAGGAGGCGTCCATCGTCAGATCGGGCTCTCGCGGGGGGTTGAATCGCGCGGGACCGTATCGACGGCGGGGGTGGGAATCAAGGCGAAGGGGGGTGGATTCGGGCCCAGTTCTCCGTTATGGCAGGGCTTGTCCCGGCCATCCACGACACTTCTCGCGGTTCGAAGAACGTGGATGCCCGGGACAAGCCCGGGCATGACGAGTAGTGCAACTAACCCGGCCGGTAGGCTCCGGTCACGGGGTCACGCTTCAGCGTCTTGATGTCCCCCATGGGGGCGGCCTCGGCGACGCGCGACAGGCGCATCTCCTCCAGCTCCTGGTTGATCCGGAGTGCGGTCTTGTAGGCCCAGCGGACCACGGCAAGCCCGCCCAGGACGCCCGCGAAAGCGACGAACGGCGGCATCGGTCGATCCTTGTCTCATGCTCAGCCCCCACGCGCATTGTTGCGCAGATGGACCTGCGCCGCAATTGGCGCCGCCCGGGCCAAATGGCGCGGGAGGGCGTTGCCTAGAACCCGAATTTCGCCCAAATCGCCCGCGTCTCGACCGCCGAGATCAGCTCGTCCGGCAGGCCGGCGATTGATTCCAGAGCCGAAAGCTGCCCCGCGCCCGGCGATTTCCGCCCCATCAGGCCGGACAACAGGCCGGTCGGCTGGGCAATCACGGGGGTGAGAACCTTCTCGCCATAGCGGGCACGAAGAGTTGAGCGGAGGTCGCCGATGCTGTCGGCCAGTCCCAGCGCGACCGCACTCTCGCCGGCCCAGTATTCGCCCGTGAACAGCGTGTCGTCATCACCCTTCAGCCGCGTGCTGCGGCTGTCCTTGACCAGCGCGATGAAGATGCGGTGGATCTCGCGCTGGATCGCCTTGAGCTTGGCGACGTCATCCGGGTTCTCCGGGAGGAACGGGTCGAGCATCGCCTTGTGCGCACCGGCGGTGTAGAGGCGCCGCTCGATGCCGAGCCGCCTGATCGCGTCCTGGAAACCGAAGCTGCCGCCGACGACGCCGATCGAGCCGAGGATCGAGGAGGGATCGCAGATGATCTCGTCGCCCGCGCAGGCGATCATGTAGCCGCCGGAGGCCGCGACGTCCTCGACGAAGACGAGCACAGGCAGCTTCTTCTCAGCCGCGAGCTGCTTGATGCGCAGATAGATCTGGCGCGACTGCACCGGCGAGCCGCCGGGCGAGTTGATCACCAGCGCCACCGCCTTGGCGTTGCGATAGGAAAACGCCCGCTCCAGCACGCGCGCGACACCCGCGAGGGTCATGCCCGGTCGCAGCGGCGTCACCGCGCCGATCACGCCAGAGAGGCGGATCACCGGCACCACCGCCGTGCCCGGACGGAACCGCGCCGGAAGATATTGCATGAGCTTGTCGGCCAGGCCGGAACTCTCACGATCGTTCAATTGTTCGGCCATGCCGTTACCTCTGTTTAACCATTTCTTATCACGCGACTGTCATTGGAAGTGCCTGGAACGTGTTTTGCAGATTTTCCGTTGGGAGGCTGCAATGAGGCAGTGGAGAACGCCATGAAAATCTATCTGCTGATGCTGCTGATCGGTGCGCTGTTCATGGCGATCCGCCTGACGACGCCGCAAGAGCAGCAGTCGGAATCGCTTCCGCAGTAAGCCGTCACGGCACCGCCAGCGGCAAGACCGCTCTCCCTTCCAAAATCTCCTTCACCTCGTTCTTGGGCACGCGTGACTCGTCGTTGAGCACGAGCCCCGGCAGCAGGCGCGGCGCGGCGCGGCCGCCTTTCACCGCGCGCACCAGGATGCGGATCGCCGGCCGTCCCGCTTCGCCATGAACCGGCTGAACCGACAGGCTGCCGAAGCCACGTGACAGCGCTGCCAGAACGTCCGCAATCCCATCCGCGCGCCAGATCAGCGTCAGCACACCATTCGAACGAAGGATGCGCCGTGCTGCATGCACCCACGCATGCAGGGTCTGCTCCGTCGCGACATGCGCACTATGGCGTGCCTGGTCCGGCGAGCCACGATGTCGCGCCGGATCGTTGAAGGGCGGATTCATCAGCACCACATCGGCGCTGTCAGGCCCGAGCCCATTTTCGGCAAACGCCTGCGCATCGGCTGTGACGTCGAGCAGGATCGTCTTCGCCGTCATCCCATTCGCCGCCGCATTGGTGCGCGCGAGCTCCGCCAGTTCCGGATCGATCTCGACCAGGCTGAGGTGGATTCCCGCCACGCGCCGGGCCAGCGCAAGGCCCGCCGCGCCGATGCCGGCGCCGAGATCCACCACATGATCGCCTGCCTTGGCCTGTGTCGCCGCCGCGAGCAGGATGGCGTCGTGCCCGGCGCGATGGCCGCTCCGCTTCTGCCTCAGCCGCAGCTGACCGCCGAGAAAGGCGTCCTCGGTGATGTCAGTTGCGGCCTCAATCATCGCCGCGCAATTCGTGGCTGAGGCCGGCCTCGGTGAGGAGCGCCCTGGCCTCCTCGGCGTCGTCCTCATGCACCAGGATCCGCCGCGGCAGGATGCCGAGGGAGCCCTCGATGATGCTCATGTTCTGGTCGAGCACCAGATGATGGATATTGGCGCCGTCGAGCAGCGCACCGATCGCCGACACCAGTACCATGTCGTTGGTCCGAACCAGTTCACGCAAATGCAGGTCTCCTGCCTGAAAGGGGGCAGCGGCAAATGTCAATGGTTCTGCGGGCCTTGCCGCATCCGCCGCCAGTTTCTATTGTCTTTCCATCAGAATAGCCCTTCCGGGGCAAATATTGGAGACCGGCGTGGCCGTCATCGTACCTTTCGAAACTCCCGGCGCGTCGATCGAAGAGCTGGTTGACCTTGTCGCCCCTGACATGGCGCGCGTCAACGCCACGATCCTGTCGCGGACCGGCTCGGACGTGACCATGATCCCGGAGGTCGCCAACCATCTGATCTCCTCCGGCGGCAAGCGCCTGCGGCCGATGCTCACCCTCGCCATGGCCAACCTCGCCGGATACGCCGGCGACGGCCACATCAAGCTCGCGGCCTCCGTCGAGTTCATGCACACGGCCACCCTGCTCCATGACGACGTCGTCGACGAGAGCGAGATGCGCCGCGGCAAGCTGTCGGCGCGCATGCTCTGGGGCAACGAGGCGAGCGTGCTGGTCGGCGACTTCCTGCTCGGCCAGGCCTTCCGCATGATGGTCGAGGTCGGCTCGCTGCGCGCGCTCGACATCCTCTCCGCGGCCGCCGCCACCATCGCCGAGGGCGAGGTGATGCAGCTTGCGGCCGCCAAGAACACGGCGACCACCGAGGACGAGTATCTCGCCGTGATCCGCGGCAAGACCGCCGAGCTGTTCGCGGCCGCCTGCGAGGTCGGCCCCGTGATCGCCAACCGTCCGAAGGCCGAGCAGACCGCCTGCCGCTCGGTCGGCATGAATCTCGGCATCGCCTTCCAGCTGGTCGACGACGTGCTCGACTACGGCGGCAAGAGCGCAAAGCTCGGCAAGAACACCGGCGACGATTTCCGCGAGGGCAAGATCACCCTCCCCGTCGTGCTCGCCTTCCGCCGCGGCAACGACACCGAGCGCGCCTTCTGGATCCGCGCGCTCGAGCGCGGCGAGATCGGCGATTCCGATCTCGATCACGCCATCGGCTTGATGAACAAGCACCGCGCGCTCGAGGACACGCTGAGCCGCGCCCAGCACTACGGCGCCATGGCCGTGGACGCGCTGGCCCTGTTCCCGTCCTCGCCGATGAAGAGCGCGCTGGAGCAAGTCGTGGCGTTCTGTCTGGCACGGTCGCATTAGGCTTCTCGTCGGACAGCGCCGTTGAAGTAGTCGCGACTGAATCAACCGTCATTGCGAGGGGCGCAGCGACGAAGCAATCCAGAATCATTCTGCGGAAGCGGTCTGGATTGCTTCGCTTCGCTCGCAATGACGAAGCAAGGTGCGCCGACTCTTTCCCCAACTCGCATTCACAGAATGAAGCTACTGCTCCGCGCCTCGCGGCTTTCTGCCTTGTGACTTGCATTTTGCAAGTCACTGACCTACGTTCCGCTCATGCAGCCCAAATCCCCGTCCGTCCAGGAATGCCCCGTCGGCCGCGCCGTGGAAACCGTCGGCGAATGGTGGAGCATCCTGATCCTGCGCGATGCGCTTCAGGGGGCGACGAAGTTCGACGAGTTCTCGCAGAGCCTCGGCATTGCGCCGAACATCCTGTCGCGGCGGCTTGCGCATCTCACCGAAAGCGGCATGTTCGTCCGCCGCCGCTATCAGGAGCGACCGCCGCGCTACGAATATGTGCTGACGGACAAGGCGCGGGACTTCTTCCCGGTGATCGTGGCGCTGCTCGCCTGGGGCAACAAGCATCTCGCGCCCAAGGGCGAATCCATCCTGCTGGCGAACCGCAGCGACGTCCGCCCGCTCGATCCGGTCGTGGTCGATGCCGCCGACATGCGGCCGATCACGCTCGCCAATGCGGTGGTGGTCGCAGGCCCCCGCGCCAGCCGCGGGATGCGCGCGCGCCTCGCTTCGCTCAAAGCCATGAACCCGGCCATCGCGCCGGCTGGAGACTGACATGCGCCGTATCGTCGTGACGGGAATGGGCGCGGTGTCGCCCCTCGGCTGCGGTGTCGAATTGTCGTGGCGGCGGCTGCTCGCAGGTCAAAGCGGACTGCGTCCGTTGCCCGAATGGGCGCAGGTGCTGCCGGCGCGCATCGCCGGGCGCGTGCCGGACCGGGCCGATGACGCCGAGGGCGGCTTCGATCCCGCGCAGGCAGCCGCGCCGAAAGACCAGCGCAAGATGGACCGCTTCATCCTGTTCGCGCTGCTCGCCACCGCAGAAGCGGTCGCGCAGGCCGGATGGACGCCGCAGGACGCTGGCGCACTGGAGCGCACCGCGACGATCATCGCCTCCGGCGTCGGCGGCTTTCCGGCGATGGCGGAGGCTGTGCGCATCACCGAGCAGCGCGGCGTCCGCCGGCTCTCGCCCTTCACGATCCCCTCGTTCCTCGCCAATCTCGCCGCCGGTCATGTCTCGATCAAATACGGCTTTAGGGGCGCGCTGGGCACGCCCGTCACGGCCTGCGCCGCCGGCGTGCAGGCCATCGGCGATGCCGCGCGCATGCTCCGATCAGGCGAAGCCGATGTCGCGATCTGCGGCGGCGCGGAGGCTTGCATCGACATCGTCAGCCTCGGCGGCTTTGCAGCGGCCCGCGCGCTCTCGAGCGGCTTCAACGACGCGCCCGCCCGCGCCTCGCGCCCGTTCGATCGCGATCGCGACGGCTTCGTGATGGGCGAAGGCGCCGGCATCCTGGTGATCGAAGCGCTGGAGCATGCGCTGGCGCGCGGTGCGACACCGATCGCGGAGATCATCGGCTACGGCACGACCGCGGATGCCTATCACATGACGTCGGGCCCACCCGATGGCGACGGCGCCCGTCGCGCCATGGAGATCGCGCTACGGCAGGCGAAGCTTGCACCCGCGGATGTGCAGCACCTCAATGCGCATGCGACCTCGACCCCGGCCGGCGACGAGAGCGAGCTCGGCGCGATCGCCGCCCTGTTCGGCCGCAACCGCGGCATTGCCGTCAGCGCGACCAAATCGGCCACCGGCCATCTGCTCGGCGCCGCCGGCGGGCTGGAAGCGATCTTCGCCGTGCTCGCCTTGCGTGACCAGATCGCGCCGCCGACGCTCAATCTCGAAAACCCTGATCCCGGCGCGGATGGTATCGACATCGTCGCAGGCAGCGCGCGGCCGATGCCGATGCAGCATGCCATCTCCAACGGATTCGGCTTCGGCGGGGTGAACGCGAGCGTGATCTTCCGCCGGATGGGCTGAACGACGTCTTGGAACGAGAGCCTTGCAATCGCGGCAGGCTTCGTTACCAAAACAGCATGATCGAACCGAATTTCTGGCTGTTCCTGGCCGCCGCTGTCCTCATTGCCGCCGTTCCCGGCCCCGGCATCTTCTACGTCGCCGCACGGACCTTGTCGGAGGGGCGCGCCAGCGGTTATGCATCGACCGCGGGCACGGCACTGGGCGGACTGGTTCATGTGGTGGCGGGCAGTCTCGGTATCTCCGCGATCATCCTGGCCAGCGCCGAGCTGTTTGCGGCCGTGAAATTCGTCGGCGCGCTCTATCTGGTCTGGCTCGGCATCAAGACGTTTCGCAACGCCGGCCGCGTGCTGACGCTCGCGGGCGAGCCCATCGGCGACAAGCGCGCGTTCCGCGACGGCGTGCTGGTCGAGGCGCTGAACCCCAAGACCGCGGCGTTCTTCCTCGCCTTCATTCCACAGTTCCTCGATCCTGCGGGATCGAACCCCACGCTGCAATTCATCGTGCTCGGTGCGATCTCGGTGGCCCTGAACACGCTCGCCGACGTCGTGGTGGTGCTGATGGCCTCGGCAACGCGCGCGCAGCTGATCGGACGGCCGCATCTGATGCGGCGTCTCACGCAGGGCTCCGGCGTCTTCATCGCGGGGCTCGGTCTCTCGCTTGCGCTGGCGCGGCGGCCGGCAAATGGCTGATGCGCCGCAAAGCCGCTATTACGAGTCGCACGGCCTGCGGCTGCACTACGCGGACTGGGGCAACGAAAGCGCGCCCGTCGCCATCCTGGTTCACGGCGGCCGCGATCATTGCCGGAGCTGGGACGTGATCGCGCGATCGTTGCAGCCGCATTTCCACGTCATCGCACCGGACCTGCGCGGTCACGGCGATTCCGACTGGACCAAGGGCGGCAGCTACGCGCTGACGGAGTATGTTTACGATCTTGCGCAGCTGATCCGCAGCATCGCAGCACCTGACGTCACTCTCGTCGGCCATTCGATGGGCGGCATGGTGAGCCTGATCTTTTCAGGATCGTTCCCCGAGCTGGTCACCAAGCTGGTCGTGCTCGACGGTGTGACCATGTCGCCGGATGCGCAAAAACCGCCGGTGCATGAGCGCATCGGCAAATGGGTGGCCCAGCTCGACAGGCTGCACGACCGTACGCCGCGCCGCTACCGGACCCTCGAGGAGGCAGCCGCGCAGATGGTACTTCATAACAAGCGGCTCTCTCGCGACCTCGCGCTGCATCTCGCCACGCATGGCGCGCGGCAGAACGAGGACGGCACCTTTAGCTGGAAGTTCGATCCCTATCAGCGCGCCAGCGTCCCGCACCGGCTCTGGCCGGACGACCACGTCGCGCTGTGGTCGCGCATCGCCTGCCCGACGCTGCTGCTGAATGCCGGCGAAAGCTTTCTGGCGGGCGCAAAAGCGGCAGGCCTGGAGCGCTATTTCCCGAACGCGCGCATCGAGACCATCGCCGGCGCGGGCCACTGGCTGCAGCATGACAAGCCGGAGGAGGTGTTGGGCGAGATCCGGCGGTTTCTCGGGTTGGACCCGGACAGCGCGGAATAACGTAACTACATCCACGTCATTGCGAGCGCAGCGAAGCAATCCAGGCTGTCACCGCGGAGCGATTCTGGATTGCTTCGCTGCGCTCGCAATGACGGTCGGACCTAGCTCAACGTCCCCGCATGCACCCACCAGCCGGGGTGATCGCGCCGGATCCTTTCGGCGGCGGCGTGCGCATCGGCCGGCACGCTATAGATGGCGAAGCAGGTCGCGCCCGAGCCGGACATGCGGGCGAGCTTGACGCCGCCGGAATCGCGCAAGGCTTGCAGCACATCGCCGATCACGGGCTCGATGCGCATCGCGGGCGCTTCGAGGTCGTTGCCCACCGTCTCGAGAACCTCGATCCAATCGGCGATGGAGCGGCCCTCCTCCGGCCAGGCCGCGGCGCGGATGACGTCGGTGACGCCGACCAAGAGCTCGCCGTTGCGCAAGCCCAGCGCCTTGAACACGTCCTGGGTCGCGACCGGCAGGCGCGGATTGACCATGACACAGGGCATGCTCGGCAACGCCAGCGGCAACAGCTGCTCGCCGACCCCGGTCATGTCGCAGGCGCGCGAGACGAGGCACACCGGCACGTCCGCGCCGGTCGCGAGCGCGACCTTCTTAATGCGGGGATCATCGAGCGGCAGATCGTTGAGACGCGCCAGGAGCCGCAGCGCCGCCGCGGCATCCGCCGAGCCGCCGCCGATGCCGGCTGCGACGGGGAGCACCTTGTCGAGCGCGAAGGCGCCGAGCTTCAGGCCCGGCACCGCCTCGGCCAGGAGCCTCGCCGCCTTGATCACGAGATTGTCGGCGGTATCGCCGCAAGCCGCAGCCAACGGTCCGGTGGTGGTGAGCTTCAGCTCGCCGCCCGGCTCCAGCGTCAGCCGGTCGGCGCAGTCGGCAAACGCGACCACGCTTTCGAGATCATGATAGCCGTCGGCACGACGGCCGACGACGCGAAGGCTCAAATTGACCTTCGCGCGCCCCTCTTCAATCAACGCCGACATCGGCCACACGCCCCAACTTCAGATTCTCGTTGCGCATGATCTCCGCGGAAACGCGTTCAGCGTTTGTCGCGAGGAAAACCGCTACACACTTTTCCGGATCAAGCGCCAGCTCAGCCGCCCCTGCCGTCGTCCTTCTTCTTCTCGGCCTGCGCCGCGGAAGAGTTCGAGTTGTCGTCCGGAAGGCCGTTGGCGATCTTGGCCTCGATCTTCGGCAGCTCTTCCGGCTCGGGCTTGAGATCGCGCGCATGCGACCACTGGAATTTGGCTTCCAGCGTGCGGCCGACGCGCCAATAGGCATCGCCGAGGTGGTCGTTGATGGTGGGGTCCTCGGGCTTGAGATCGATCGCGCGCTCGAGGTTCTTCACCGCTTCCTCGTAATTGCCGATGCGGTAGTAGGCCCAGCCGAGGGAATCGACGATATAGCCGTCGTCGGGACGCTGCTCGACGGCACGTTTGATCATCTTCATGCCTTCGTCGAGATTCACGCCCTGGTCGATCCAGGAATAGCCGAGATAGTTGAGGACATGAGGCTGGTCGGGCTGGAGCTCCAGTGCCTTCTTCATGTCGGCCTCGGCCTTGCTCCACTGCTTGGAGCGCTCCTCGCAGATGCCGCGATAATAGTACCAGACGCTGTTGGCCTTGTCGTTGCCGGCCGGGAGCACCTCGATGCCTTGCGAATAGGTCGCGCCGCAATCGTTGAACCGCTTGCGGCCGCGCTCGATGTTGCCGAGCGCCATGATGGCTTCGAGGTCCTTGGGATCCTCCGACGTGACGCCCTTCAGTATCTTGATCGCCTCGTCGGTGCGGTCGGCGGAATCGAGGTCGATGGCCAGCTGGATCTGCGCGTTGCGCTTGAGGGGCGAGGACGCGGGCACGCGCTCGTAGACCTTGATCGCCATCTTCGGCCGCTTCACCGATTCATAGAGATCGGCGAGCGAGAGCAGCGCCAGCGGATGGCTGGGCTGGAGGTAGAGCGCCAGTTGAAGATAGACCAGCGCCAGATCCTCGCCGCCGCGGCGGGTCAGCGTGGCGCCGATGCCGTAGAGCGCTTCGGCAGCGCCCGCTTGCGCCGAATCGACCAGCGGCGACATCTTCTTGCCGGCCTTGGTGTCGCGCAGGCCTTCCTGAATCAGCGGATGACGCGCGAGCTTCTTGTCGAAGGCCTGGTAGACATTGGTCGCCGCGGCGGAATCCTTGTTGCGCGACAGCCAGCGCCCATAGGCTTCAGTGACGCGCAGCATGGAATCGTCGAGCTTGTAGGCGCGCTCGAAGCGCGTGCCGGCGTCCTTCTCCTTGCCGGAGAGCTCGAGGATCATGCCGGTGTGGAGGTCCTTGAACAGCGGATACCATTCGGGACCTGTCAACTTGTCGATGGTGGCGACACCACCCTTGGCATCGCCCGCGCCATAGGCAGCCCAGCCCGACAGCAGCGTGGCGACGAGATCGGTGATGGGACCACGGATCGACTGGTTGATGTTGGTTTGGGCCGACGCGTACTTCTTCAGCTTGAGATCGTGCACGCCGACGACGAGGCGCGCGACGCGGTTGGTCTTGTCGATGGTGAGGATGCGCTCGGCGAGCTTGACCGCCTCCTCGATGTCGCCGTCGGCGACCGACGAGATGAAGGCGCGGTCGAGCAGCTCGTTGTTCTTCGGGTCGGTGCGCAGGGCGGAGCGGTAGAATGCGGCGGCCGAGGCCGCGTCACGCTCGACGCTGGCGTGGCGGGCGGCGAGATAGCTGCCGGCACCGGTCAGCGACTTCAGATCGTTTCGCGTCGGAAACTGCGCCGCCGTGTTCTCCGGGTGGTCCGGCGTCTGCGCCAGGACCGCGCCGGGGACCGCCACGAGCGCGGTGCCCATGAGGGCGATGGCGGCAGCAGTCCAGCGGTTGAAACGATTTGAAAACATCAGGGCTCGCCTTGAGTTGGTAGTGCCTGGGTTTGCAGCAGAGGGCCGTATCGCATGCGAACGCGGCCGGTGGCATCGGGACCCGGAACCGTCAGGCCGACAATGCCGCTTTTGGCGCTTCGCCGCAAGGATTCGGACCGGGCGATCGCGCCGCACGCCCCAGACCGGCCAAGTGAATCCGCCAACAGCGCCCCAAGACGCCGCTACTATGGCCTTATCGTGGCCGCGAGCCGCTTCCGCCGCCCGGTTCTCACGCGAACGTGCGCACACGCCAGAGCCACGTAACCTTGGTCACATTGGCCCGGGCTGGACGGGATTCGGCCTTACATCGCCTCGTAGTTCGGACCGCCGCCTCCCTCCGGAGGAACCCAGGTGATGTTGCCGTTGGGGTCCTTCACGTCGCAGGTTTTGCAGTGGACGCAATTCTGGGCGTTGATCTGGAAGCGCGGGCTCGTCCCCTCCTCGACCCACTCATAGACGCCAGCGGGGCAATAACGGTTCGAGGGACCGGCATAGACGTCGTGCTCGGAGGTCTTCTGGAGGTTCATGTCGGTCACCTTGAGATGGACCGGCTGGTCCTCCTCATGATTGGTGTTGGACAGGAATACCGAGGACAGCTTGTCGAAGGAGATCTTGCCGTCCGGCTTGGGGTAATTCTTGGGCGCGTGCTGCTTGGCCGGATCGAGCGTGGCGCGGTCATGCTTGAGGTGGGACTGCGTGCCGAACAGCGACGCGCCAAACAGCGTGTTGCACCACATGTCGAAGCCGCCCAGCGCAACGCCCAGCACGGTGCCGAATTTCGACCACAGCGGCTTGACGTTGCGGACCAGGAACAGGTCCTTGCCGACCGACGAGGACCGCCAGGCGTTCTCGTATTCGACGAGCTCGTCATTGGCGCGCTCTGCGGCAAGCGCGGCTGCGACATGCTCGGCCGCGAGCATGCCGGTGCCCATCGCATTGTGCACGCCCTTGATGCGCGGCACGTTGACGAAGCCGGCCGCGCAGCCGATCAGCGCGCCGCCGGGAAAGCTGAGCTTCGGCACCGACTGATAACCGCCTTCGGTGATGGCGCGCGCGCCGTAAGCGAGCCGCTTGGCGCCGTCGAACGTGCCGCGGATCGAGGGATGGGTCTTGAAGCGCTGGAACTCGTCGAACGGCGACAGATAGGGATCGTCGTAGTTGAGATGCACGACGAAACCGACGGCGACGAGATTGTCGTCGTAGTGATAGAGGAACGAGCCGCCGCCGGTCTTCATGTCGAGCGGCCAGCCGAAGGAATGCTGGATCATTCCCTTCTGGTGCTTGGCGGGATCGATCTGCCAGACTTCCTTGAGGCCGATGCCGAATTTCGGCGGCTCGCTCTTGGCGTCCAGCGCGAATTTGTTGATGAGCTGCTTGGTCAGGCTGCCGCGGGCGCCTTCGGCGAACAGCGTGTACTTGCCGAGCAATTCCATGCCGCGGGTGAAGGAATCCTTCGGCTTGCCGTCACGCCCGATGCCCATGTCGCCGGTGGCGATGCCCTTGACCTTGCCCTCCTCGTCATAGAGCACTTCAGCGGCGGCAAAGCCCGGATAGATCTCGACCCCGAGCGCCTCGGCCTTGCGCGCCAGCCAGCGGCAGACATTGCCAAGCGAGCCGATGTAGCAGTGATGGTTGTTCATCAGTGGCGGCATCATGAAGTTCGGCAGCTTGATCGCGCCGGCGCCGGTCATCCAGTAAAAGCGGTCGTCCTTCACCTGCGTCTTCAGCGGACAATCGGAATCCTCGCGCCAGTCCGGGATCAGCTTGTCGAGCCCGGCTGGATCGATCACGGCGCCCGAGAGAATGTGCGCGCCGACCTCGGAGCCCTTCTCCACCACGACGACATTGAGATCGGCGTTGAGCTGCTTCAGCCGGATCGCCGCGGCAAGGCCCGAGGGGCCGGCGCCGACGATGACGACGTCGAATTCCATGGATTCGCGCGGGGGAAGTTCTTCGGTGCTCATCTGATCTCAGCCCTTGAGACGGTCCTTGGTCATTGCGCCCTCTTGTTTCCGATTTTTCCGGGCAGGACAACCTCGGAAATGCGTTTCGCCGGTGTGCAAGGGGGTGCAAGGCGCCTTAAACTGAACTAATAGTCAGACTTTCCAATGATACCCGAACCCGCACCCACCGTCCGCGAGCTTCTCGCCTTCTATCTGGAGGCCGGCGTCGACTGCGCGCTCGCGGAGGAACCGATCGACCGCCTGGCGGAATTGGATGCCCCACCGCCGGCGCCGCGCGCGGCAGCTCCGGTCGAGGCGCCGCGGCCGCTCGCCGCGCCCACGGTCATGCGCGGCGAGACCGCCCCTGCACCGGACGTTGCGATCGCGTCCGCACGCGAGGCCGCGCGCACCGCGCCGACACTGGAGGCGCTGCGCGAGCTGATGCAGAGCTTCGAGGGCTGCGCGCTGAAGCACACCGCGACGCGGCTGGTGTTCGCCGACGGCAATCCCAAGGCGCGCGTCATGTTCGTCGGCGAGGCGCCGGGGCGCGACGAGGACATCGAAGGGCTGCCCTTCGTCGGCCGCAGCGGCAAGCTGCTCGATCTGATGATCGGCGCCATAGGCCTCAATCGCACCACCGCCTACATCGCCAACGTCATACCCTGGCGGCCGCCCGGCAACCGCACGCCGACGCCGCAGGAGACTCAGATCTGCCTGCCCTTCATCCAGCGCCAGATCGAGCTGGTCGATCCGGATGTGCTGGTGACGCTCGGCAATCCCTCGACGCAGACGCTGCTGTCGACGCGCGACGGCATCATGCGCACGCGCGGGCGCTGGTTCGACTATGAGACCGGCCAGCGCACCATTCGCGCGCTGCCGACGTTTCACCCGGCCTATCTGTTGCGCTCGCCGGCCTACAAGCGGCTGGCGTGGCAGGATCTACGGTCGATCGCGAAGGCGCTGGCGCAAGACGCGTGACGCTCCATCCTCGTCATTGCGAGCGCAGCGAAACAATCCAGACCGCCCCCGTGGAGATATCCGAGAGCGCTAGGTCCCCTTCGGCCGCACGATGGCCCAGCCGATGCGCAGCAGCTGCTGGCGGCCGGTAACCAGCCATTCGAAGGCGCGCGGGACTTCCGGCACGATGCCGGGGAAGCGCTTCAGGATCTCCGGCGGCGGCGTGCCCGCGGTGTCGGAAGCGCGCCAAACCACGACACCGCCGGTCTCTCTGAATTTGGTCTGGTTCATCCACGGCGTGCGCGCAGGATCGTCGTCGATGAACAGATGCGGCCGGCCGGAATGCAGCGTGATCAGGCTCGCAAGCTGAGTCTCGCCGGCGACCGCGCGCAGGCGTTGGTTGGTGCGGCGGGCAAAGCTTTCGTCGAAGAAATCCGCGATGGCGCGCCCCGGCATCGAGGTCGCGATCTCGTTGGTGCCGGTCCAGGGCATGAGCAGGACGGCAAGCACGACGCCGATGGCAGGCGCCACGACCGCGGCGGCCCAGACCATGCGCAGCATTCGCGCGCGGCGCATCGCGATCAGATCGCCGGCGGCAACGACCACGGCGAGGCCCGACATCAGCAGCACGACGCCGGCGCCGCCGACGACGGATTCGAGCCCGAGCAGGCCGGAGATCAGCACCGCGCCGAGTGCGGGCGCGACCGCGAAGAAATAGACGAAATTGCGCGCGAGCGGCGCGACCGGCGGCCGGTAGATGATCGGCGGCTCCTCGCCCTTGCCGGCAAACAGGCCGGTATTGAGGAAAGTCAATGCGGGGATCGCCGCCGCGCCAAGCACGAGCCCACCAAGCAGCCAGGCTGCGTGCAGCGCGCGCGCGTTGAGCTCGGATCCCTGCGGCAAGGCCGGCAGCGTCAACGTCTCGGCACGCATCAGCCAGACCGCATAGGGCAGCGCCAGCACGGCGACCACGATCAATGCGAACAGCGGATCGAGCCCACGCAACGTCCTGCGGCCGCCGGCGGTCGAAACCGCGAAGGCGACGATCAACAGGAGGAGGAAGATCGCGGCAGGCGTCGTGAGCAACAAGAGGCCGGCCTCGATCGACCAGGCAAACCAGGCATTGCCGCGGCGCTGGCCGATGATTTGCCAGGAGTGCAGCAGCAACAGCGCCCAGAGCGGCCGCGCCAGCACCAGGGGCCCGAAGTCCAGCGCAGGCGAGGAGAAGGCCAGCACCGTCATGGTCAAGAGCACGGCGAGCACCGCCTGCTGCGAGCCGACCACGGCGCGGGCGAGATGATAGAGCGCAATGAAGGTTGCGATCTCGCAGAGCTGGGCGAGCACATAGACGCCCAGCATGTGGCCGCCGGCGGCGCGATAGGCGATGTCGGCCAGCCAGATCGGCAAGGGCGGGCCGAGATCGGTGCCGACCTGGTACTCGCGGCCGAAGGCCAGCAGCGTCGCAAGGGTGCCGGGCGGGCTGCGGTAGAACACCAGCGCGACGAACAGCCACATCGCAGCCTGCAGCAGCACGGCGATCCACACGATCAGCCGCGGCCGGGCGCGAATGAGCTCGATGACCAGGGAGGTAAACCGCATGCAACGTCCGAAAGATGCAGCCAACCCGTCCAGCCGGCCCTATTCGCTCATGGCTACTTTGATAAGGGGCGCTGTGCGTCGTGGCAACCGCTGCAGGTCGTCATGCCGAGGCTTGTCCCAGGCATCCACGTTCTTCCTGCCGCGGGAAAGACGTGGATGGCCGGGTCAAGCCCGACCATGACGGATGGAGAAGCCGTGGAGCCAACCCTAGAGATTTGCCGTCGCGTTGATCTCCACGGCCGCCTCCACCTGCACCTCGACCTCGGTCACCGTGAACAGGTCCTGCACCGGCTCGACCGTCCACGGCATGTGCTTGGCGCGAGCGGCGGCGACGGGGGCGAAGAAGCTGCGGTGGTGGATGGAGGGGCCGAGACGGTCGAGGGCGTCGAGATGCTCGGGGACGGCGTAGCCCTTGTGTTGCTCGAAGCCGTAGCCGGGGCAGTCCTGTGCCAGCGCGCACATCAGACGGTCGCGGGTGACCTTGGCGACGATGGATGCCGCCGCGATCGACGACACGATGCCGTCGCCGCCGATCACCGCCTCGCAGTCGCATTCGGTATCGAGCCGATCGCGGCCGTCGACGAACACGTGCCGGGGCTGTTCGGGCAAAGCCACCACCGCGCGCTTGAGCGCCCACAACGAGGCACGCAGGATATTGTCGCGGTCTATTCGCGAGGGCGAGGCGACGGCGACAGAGACCTGCGCGGTGGCGCAGATCTTGTCGAACAATTTTTCGCGCTCCTCGGCGGTCAGCCGCTTGGAATCGTCGATGCCGCGCGGGATACGGTCGGGATCGAGGATCACCGCCGCCGCCACCACGGGGCCGGCGAGCGGGCCGCGGCCGGCCTCGTCGCAACCGGCGACCGGCCAGACGCCGCGCTTGATCAGCGCGCGCTCGCGGCGGAAGCTCGGCGGCGCGATGGCGATGATGCCCTTCTTGCCGGCAGGAGCTTTGGCCGCCTTGCCGGGCGTAGCATCCTTCGCTGGTGTGCCCTTCTCTGGCGCACCCCTGGCCGGCTTCTTGGCAGACTTGTCCCGAATCATGCCGGGATCGTGCGCAAGCTGCCCGGCCGGCGCAACCGGGAACCCGAGATAATTCCCGCTATTCAGGCTGGCCCTACGCCGCCAGATGCACCCGTCGGTCTTCACCGACCTCGATGCCGGGAGCGACCACGGCCTCCCAGACATGGCCGTCCGGATCGGCAAAATAGCCGCAATAGCCGCCGTAATCGGTCTCACCCGCGGCCTTCAGCAGCCTCGCTCCCTTGCTGACCGCGAAGGCCAACACGGTGTCGACCTCCTCGCGCGTTGCGCAATTCCAGGCGAGCGTCATGCCGCGGAAGGCCTGCGGCCGCGGCTTGTCCGGCAAGGTGGCATCGGCCGCAAGCTGATCCCAGGGAAACAGGGCAAGCACCGGGCCGCCGGTATCGTAGAAGGCGACGGCGTCACCGGTTGCCTTCAGCCGGCGTGAAAAACCGAGCGCGTCGTAAAAAGCGATGCTGGCGCGGATGTCGCTCACACCTAACGTGATGACGGTGAGCCGCGGCACCGGCACGGGGAGTTTCTTGGCCATGCGAGCCTCTTCTAATTCTCCGGTCAGAACAGGCTGAGCTGATCACCGTTCCGCTTCGGCCGCGCGAAGTGATCCGTCGTCAGCCTGGAGCGGCGCTTGTTGAGGCCGAGCCTGTCGCAGGCGATCTCGAAGCGGCGGCCGATGGTCCAGGCCATTGGGCCGGTTCCCTTCATCCGCTCGCCCCATTTCGCATCGTAGTCGCGGCCGCCGCGCATGTCGCGGATCAGCGTGAAGACGTGCCGATAGCGATCCGGATAGTTCGCCATCAGCCATTCGCGGAAGAGATCGCGCACCTCCAGCGGCAGCCGCAGCAGCACGTAAGCAGCTTCCTTGACCCCGGCATGGGCGGCGGCATCGAGGATGCGCTCGATCTCGGAATCGTTCAGCGCGGGGATCACCGGCGCGACCATCACCGTCGTCGGAATGCCGGCCTCAGAGAGCTGCTTCAGCGCCTCCAGCCGCTTCGGCGGCGTCGAGGCGCGCGGCTCCATGGTGCGTGCGAGCTTCGGATCGAGCGTAGTGACGGAGATGGCGACCTTGGCGAGATTGCGCTTGGCCATCCGCGAAAGAATGTCGATATCGCGCACTACCAGCGCCGATTTGGTGACGATGCCGACGGGATGGCCGGCGCGCTCCAGCACTTCGAGGATGCCTCGCATGATCTTCCGCTCGCGCTCGATCGGCTGATAGGGATCGGTGTTGGTGCCGATCGCAATCATGCGCGGCTCATAGCTGGACGCGGCGAGCTCCTTCTCGAGCAGCGTCGGCGCATCGGGCTTGGCGAACAGTTTCGACTCGAAGTCGAGCCCGGGCGACAGGCCGAGATAGGCGTGGGTCGGCCGCGCGAAGCAATAAACGCAGCCGTGCTCGCAGCCGCGATAGGGATTGATCGAGCGGTCGAAGCCGATATCGGGGGAATCGTTGCGGGTGATCACCTTGCGCGAGGTGTCGACGCCGACGCTGGTCTTGAACGGCGGCAGCTCCTCGAGACTCTGCCAGCCATCGTCGAAGGCGACCCGCGCCTCGGCCTCGTAACGGCCGCTGGCGTTGGACTGCGCACCCCGCCCGCGCCGGCGCGCGCGGCCGATGGCGACGCCAAGTTCTGGAAAGTCCTCCGGTAAGTCAGAGTCCGCACCCGCCGGCTCGGAGGGCGCCTTGACCGGCGGGTGCTTGAGAGCATGAGAGGATGCTGGACTCATGCCGCGAAGATAGCACGCGTCCAGAACAAATCAAGAACACAAACCAAAAGCGTGAAAACAACCCCATGCACAGTAGCGCCAATATTACGGGCGCACGCCTTTGACCTCCCGCAACACCCCTGTCACCACGATTTCGTTTGATGCCCGTCACGGATCGATCGCGCCGGAACACAGTTGGTGACGATCGCTGGGTGAAGGTCGGCAACAACATGACAAATCAACAACAATCGCGAGCGGCGAGCAACGACCTCGATCTGCTCGATCGCTATTGGCGCGCTGCGAACTACCTTTCCGTCGGGCAAATCTACCTGCTCGACAATCCCCTGCTGCGCGAGCCGCTGCGGCCCGCGCATATCAAGCCGCGTTTGCTCGGCCATTGGGGCACGACGCCCGGCTTGAACTTCATCTATGCCCATCTCAATCGCGTGATCCGTGCGTTGGACATCAGCGTGATCTAGGTCTGCGGCCCCGGCCATGGCGGCCCGGGCATGGTCGCCAACACCTATCTCGAAGGCAGCTACAGCGAGATCTATCCCGACATCGCCCGCGATGCGGACGGAATGCGCAAGCTGTTCAGGCAGTTCTCCTTCCCCGGCGGCATTCCGAGCCACGCCGCTCCGGAGACGCCCGGCTCGATCCATGAAGGCGGCGAACTCGGCTACGCGCTGGTTCACGCCTATGGGGCCGCATTCGACGATCCTGATCTGATCGTTGCCTGCGTCGTCGGCGACGGCGAGGCGGAGACCGGCCCGTTAGCTGCGTCCTGGCACTCCAACAAGTTCCTCAACCCTGCGCATGACGGTGCGGTGCTGCCGATCCTGCATCTCAACGGCTACAAGATCGCCAACCCGACCGTGCTCGGGCGGATGCGGGACGAGGAGATCCGCGACCTCTTCCGCGGGTTCGGCCATGAGCCGCTGTTCGTCGAAGGCGACGATCCCAGATTGATGCACCAGACCATGGCCGATGCGCTCGACGTCGCACTCGCCAGCATCCGCTCGATCCAGCAGCACGCCCGCGACGGGCGCAAGACGATCGAGCGGCCGCGCTGGCCGATGATCGTGCTGCGCAGCCCCAAGGGCTGGACCGGGCCGAAGGAGGTCGACGGCAAGAAGGTCGAAGGCTTTTGGCGCGCTCACCAGGTTCCCGTTTCAGGCTGCCGCGACAACCCTGCGCACCTCAAGGTGCTCGAAGACTGGATGCGCAGCTACGAGCCGGACAAGCTGTTCGATGACAACGGTGCACTCATTCCCGAGCTTCAGGCGCTGGCACCCGACGGCCAGCGGCGGATGGGCGCCAATCCGCACGCCAATGGCGGTCTCCTCAAGAAGGAGCTGAAGCTGCCGGACTTCCGCAGCTTCGCCGTGGAGGTGCCGCAGCCCGGCAGCGTCATCGCCGAAGCCACGCGCGAGCTCGGCAAATTCCTGCGCGACGTCATCCGCCTCAATGCAAAGGAACGCAACTTCCGCATCATGGGTCCGGACGAGACCGCGTCAAACCGGCTGGACGCGGTGTTCGAGGCCACCGAACGCGTCTGGATGGAGCCGACCGAACCTTACGACGTTCATCTCGCGCAGGACGGCCGCGTGATGGAGGTTCTCAGCGAGCATCTCTGCCAGGGCTGGCTCGAGGGCTATCTGCTCACCGGCAGACACGGCTTCTTCTCCTGCTACGAGGCCTTCATCCACATCGTCGATTCCATGTTCAACCAGCACGCCAAATGGCTGAAGGTGACACGCGAGTTGCCGTGGCGCCGCCCGATCGCCTCACTCAATTACCTGCTCACGTCGCATGTCTGGCGCCAGGACCATAACGGCTTCAGCCATCAGGACCCCGGCTTCGTCGACCTCGTCGCCAACAAGAAGGCCGACATCGTCCGCATCTATTTCCCGCCGGACGCCAATACGCTGCTGTGGATCGCCGATCACTGCCTGCGCACCTATAACCGCATCAACGTCATCGTCGCCGGCAAGCAGCCGGCGCCGCAATGGTTGTCGATGCAGGATGCGGCGACGCATTGCGATGCCGGGATCGGCATCTGGAGCTGGGCCGGCACGGAGGATGCAAATGCAGAGCCCGACGTGGTGATGGCCTGCGCCGGCGACGTGCCCACATTGGAGACGCTCGCCGCCGTCGACCTCCTGCGCAAGGCGCTGCCTGACCTGAAGATCCGCGTCGTCAACGTCGTCGATCTAATGACGCTGCAACCCCGGGAACAGCATCCGCACGGCCTCTCCGACCGTGACTTCGACGGCCTGTTCACAGCGGACAAGCCCGTCATCTTCGCCTATCATGGCTACCCTTACCTCATTCACCGGCTGACCTATAACCGCACCAACCATGCCGGCATGCATGTGCGCGGCTTTATCGAGGAAGGCACCACGACGACGCCGTTCGACATGGTCGTGCTAAACAAGCTCGACCGCTATCATCTCGCCATCGAGGCAATCGAGCGCGTGCCGGGCCTCGCGACGAAGGCAGCACAGGTGAAGCAGCAGTTCCGCGACAAGCTGATCGAACACTCGCGCTATGTCCGCGAGCACGGCGAGGACATGCCCGAGGTTCAGGGCTGGGTCTGGCCGAACAGCGCCGGCGGCAACACGCCGGCCGAAGCCGGCGACTGAAGCCATGTCGGACATGGTCCTTGTCCTCAACGCGGGATCGTCGAGCATCAAGTTCGGCCTGTTCGAGCTGACGGCCGCCGGCCCTGCCCTGCTCTGCAACGGCCTGGTCGACGAGCACGAGGCAATGCCCCGGCTCATGGTGAAAAGTCCCGCAGGCGAGGATCTATTCGAGAAGCGGAGGGATGCGTCAGATACGGACGGCGGTCATCTGTTCGCCGACGTGCTGGCGTTCATCGAGGAGCGTTTCGGGGCGCGCCGCCTGCGCGCGGTCGGTCACCGCATCGTCCACGGCGGACCGGACTATTCCGGACCGGTCGTCCTGACGGACGAGGTCTACGCAAGGCTGGAGGCGCTGACGCCGCTGGCTCCGTTGCACCAGCCGCGCTGTCTGGAGTCCGTCCGCACCATCCAGGCGATCCAGCCGGATCTGGTGCAAATCGCGTGCTTCGACACCGCCTTCCACCACAGCCTGTCGCCGACGGCGCGCCGTTTCGCGATTCCCAGGCAATTCGAGCAGCGCGGCATCCGACGCTACGGCTTCCACGGCCTCTCCTTCGAATACATCGCCAGGCGCCTCGCCGAGATCGCGCCTGAGCTTGTTGCAAAGCGCACGGTCATCGCCCATCTCGGCAATGGCGCGAGCCTGTGCGCCCTGCGCGATGGAAGCAGCGTCGACACCACGATGGGACTGACGCCGCTCGACGGCCTCGTGATGGGCACGCGCTGCGGCACGATCGATCCCGGCGTGCTGCTCTATGTGCAACAGCACGAGAACATGTCCGTCGAGCAGGTCCAGCACCTGCTCTATCACGAGTCCGGCCTGCTCGGCGTCTCCGGTCTCTCCGCGGACATGCGCACGCTGCTCGCGAGCGGCACGGCCGCGGCGCGCGAAGCAATCGGTCTCTTCGTCCTCCGCGCGGCGCAAGAGATCGCGATGATGGCGACCACGCTCGGTGGACTGGACTGCCTGGTCTTCACCGGCGGCATCGGCGAGCATGCCAAGGAGATCCGTAGCGCGATCGGTGAGCGTCTTGGCTGGCTCGGCGTGCGGATAGATGCTGCTGCAAATGATGCCGCGCGCGAACGGATCGGCTGGGGCGATGGCGCTGTTGAGGTGTACATCGTTCCGACGAATGAGGAGCTGGCGATCGCGCGGCATTGCGCGGCGGTGCTGCAAGGGATGGAGATCTCGTCCGATTAGCGCGTGACGTCAGCCAAACCGTCATTGCGAGCGAAGCGAAGCAATCCGGACTGACCCTGCGGCGGGATTCTGAATTGCTTCGCTCCGCTCGCAATGTCGAAGAATGCGGCACGGCGCGTCCCACGACGCACCACGCGAGCGCGCGGAGACACCCCTGACCCAAGTGAGTTCGTATCTGCTTGCGTTGCTGCCCTCTCCCACAAGGAGAGGGCACAACAACACGCAGCTCGCTCGCGGGCTCCTCGATCGAGCGGCACGTTCGCTCCACCCCCGCCCTAATGCGGCATCCCCGACCACAACTGGAAGGACCCCATCGCGACCTCGATCAAAATCAGGACCACCACTGCGATCTCCAGGCGGAGCGAGCGCTGGGTATCGATGATGTCGGTCAGGGCGTTGGCGGTCTCCGACACGGCCGTGAGCTTGCGCTCGAGCGTGTCGAGGCGCTCTTTCAGCTCGTACTCGTCCTCGAGGCGGGCGTAGAGGCGGTCGAGCTCGGGCTTCTCCCAGAGCACATCGGGTTTCTCGGCCACCGCGACACGTCCGGCGACGCGCTGCTGCACCAGCAGCGCGTTGCCGATGAGCTGCAAGATCCCCTTGCGCCGGCGCGGGGTGCGGCCGTTCTCGGCGAGCTCCCGCGCGAACGGCTCGATCACGTCGAAGACCGCGGCGACGCGCCGCTCGTCGCGCGCGAGCGAGGTGCTCTTGGCGAGCGCGTCCGCAACCAGGAGCAGGCGGTCATCGGTGAATTTGGCGAGGCAGATCGGCCCGCCCGGCTGGATCGCCTCGGCGTTCTCGTCCTTGCACAGCTGCGCCTGCGCGGTCTCCTCCTCAGAGGGGCTGAGCTCGCCGATCACGCGCGGCTTCAGACTGTCGATCACGACCTTCTCCTCCGAAGGCAAAAGACCGATCAGCACCACGACGCCGTAGCGGAAGACCACGACGAGACCGGCATGGACGCGGAAGGCGGCCGGCGTCGAGGACACCAACGTGCCGAGCTCGAGGCCGGAAGCGTTGATGCGGTCGCCGAGCATCAGCGCGCGAATCCGCAACGTTGGCGCAGCGTCCTGCTTCGGCGTTGCGGCCGCGGCGCTGGCGGCAAGGTGATCGGCGTTCATGCAAAGCCTCCGTCGGCACAAATCCCATGCTCTTCCCGTTCGCCAGGGCGTTGCAGCCCGATCCACTACCTCTACGATTGCAGACGCGGCTGGGTGCTCCACGGTCGTCCGGATTAATACGGTCCGGATGAACTCGTGCCGAAACATTCGGCAGTATTACATCCTGCGCACGACATATTCGGCTGCGATGGAGTTTACCATTGCATGCCGAGACGCCGCCGGAAAGTTGCACTCGGCAGCGTCACGTGTTTATGACAACATCATGAAGAGCTACGCTTCTCCCGAATTGCAGACATTGAAGTCTCAATCATGCTGAGCGTCATCATTCCGACCGAGGGTGTCGAGCAGACGGCAGTCGCAACGCTGGCCGCGCTCGTTCCCGGCGCGGCTGCCGGCATCATCCGGGAAGTGCTCCTGGTCGATGGCGCCGGTAACGGCGTCATCGAACGCGTCGCCGACGTTGCCGGTTGCCGTTTCATCGGCATCGAGCCTTCCTCCCAAGCTTCCGCCTTCGCCGCCGGCGCACGCCAGGCTCGCTCGCCGTGGCTGATGTTCCTGCCGGCCGGCGCTGTGCTGGAGACCGGCTGGATCGAGGAGACCACCCAGTTCATCCAGGCCGTATCCGCGAGCGGGCGGGATCGCGCGGCGGTGTTTCGCTATGCGCGCTCACCTTATGCCGACACCGGAGTCCGCGACGTCCTTCGCGCCGTGGCCCGCAAGCTCGTGGGCCCGCTCGGCGATCAGGGGCTTTTGATCGCGCGCGATCATTATGATCGGCTCGGCGGATACCCGCCGCAGGCCCGCCGCGCCGAGGCACGGCTGCTCCGCCGGGTCGGGCGCTCGTCCCGCACCATGCTGCGCAGCCGGATCGTCATGGCCGGGTGACGGCGCCAGATACTTGCCAAAGTCAAATAATTATTTGACAATGGCAAGCATTGAGGTGACCTCATGGCAATCAACGGCATCGACGACCAGATCGCTGCGGTTCGCGCTTTCAACCGCTTTTATACCCGCAAGCTCGGCGTACTCGACCAGCACCTTGGACAGAGCCCGTTCTCGCTCAGCGAGGCCCGCGTGCTCTACGAGCTCGCCCATCGGGATGACATCGCAGCCAAGGAGATCGGCAACGAGCTCGGTCTCGACCCCGGCTATCTCAGCCGCATCGTGCAAAGCTTCGACGAAAAGGGGCTTATCACGCGGAGGCCCCTACCCGCCGATCGCAGGCAATACCAGCTCAGCCTCACCGCCAAGGGTCGCCAGATATTTGCCAAGCTGAATCAGAGCTCGCACAACGAGGTCGCGGCCATGCTGGCTCCGCTTTCGGCCGACGATGCAACGCGGCTGACGCAGGCGATGGCGACCATTGAGGCCGTGCTGGAGCAATGTCGATCCCAGCCTGCGGCTTTCATGCTGCGCAGCCACCGCGTGGGCGACATGGGATGGGTCATCTCGCGACAGGGCGCCGCCTATGCCGCCGACTACGGCTGGGACATCAGCTACGAGGCGCTGGTCGCCGAGATCTGCGCGCAGTTCATCAGGAACTACGACGCCGCGCGCGAGCACTGCTGGATCGCGGAAGTGGACGGCGAGCCCGTCGGCTCGGTCTTTCTGGTCAAGGCCAGTGACGAGGTCGCCAAGCTGCGCCTGTTGCAGGTGGAGAAGAAAGCGCGGGGACTCGGCGTCGGCCGCGCGCTGGTCGAGCAATGCATCCAGGGCGCCCGCGAGAGAGGCTACAGCAGGATGACGCTGTGGACGCAGAGCATCCTCGTCGCTGCCCGCGGCATCTACAAAAGTGCGGGCTTCAAGCTCGTCGCCGCCGAGCCGCATCGCAACTTCGGGCAGGATCTGGTTGGGGAGACCTGGGAAATGGATCTGTAGCGCTCTCGCAGCGAGCAAGATGCGCATGACCGTGCCCTCGCCCCTTGTGGAGAAGCCATGTCACCTGACCGACCAGAAATCGTAGGGTGGGCAAAGGCGCATTAGCGCCGTGCCCACCGATCAAGCCTTGCGGCAGACGTCGTGGGCAGCTTCGCTTTGCCCCTACGATACTGATCGTGTGACAAGACGCCCGAGAGCTATCCGCGACTATACCGTCGCGCCCTGCGCCTTCGGCCTTCGCAGATGCTCGTCCAGGCGCGGCATGATCTCGACGAAATTGCAGGGGCGCGTACGATAGTCGAGCTGGGCCTTGAGGATGCCGTCCCAGCCGTCGCGGCAGGCGCCGGGCGAGCCGGGCAGGCAGAAGATGTAGGTCGCGCCCGTGACGCCCGCGGTTGCGCGGCTCTGGATCGTCGACGTGCCGATCTTGGCGTGGCTCAGCATGTGGAACGCGATCGAGAAGCCGTCCATGCGCTTCTCGAACAACGGCTCGATCGCCTCCGGCGTGACGTCGCGTCCCGTAAAGCCGGTGCCGCCGGTGGTGATGACGACATCGACGCCGGCATCCGCGATCCAGCGGCGGATCACGGCGCGGATCGCCTCGACGTCGTCGGTGACGATCTCGCGCGCGGCCAGATGATGGCCCGCCTCGGTCAGGCGGTCGGCCAGCGTCTGCCCCGACTTGTCGTCGGCGAGCGCGCGGGTGTCCGACACGGTGAGCACCGCGATGTTGAGCGGGATGAACTGCTTTGTCTCGTCGATGGAGGCCATTGTGCTCTATCCTCTTGTGTCCCGGACGCGATGCAGCGCGTAAGCGCTGCTTCGCAGAGCCGGGACCCATCTGCTTGAACCGAGGCTGTGGGGCCCCGGCTCAGCAGCGCAGCGATCCATGCTGCGCCGCGTCCGGGGCACGAGGCCTCCGCTATTGCCCACCACCGAACGTGTTGCAGGCCTGGACCGTGCCCTGCTGATAGCCGGTCATGAACCACTGCTTGCGCTGCGCCGCCGAGCCGTGGGTGAAGGAATCCGGCACGACGCGTCCCGTGGCCTGGCGCTGCAGCGTATCGTCGCCGATCGCGCTCGCCGTGGACAGGGCGGCGTCGATGTCGCCGGGCTCGAGGAAGTTCGGCCGCTTCTTGGCCTCGCGATTGACCCAGACGCCGGACAGGCAGTCGGCCTGCAGCTCCACCTTCACCTGAAGCGCATTGGCCTCGGCCTTGCTGCCGGCCTGCTGCTGCAGGCGTGTCACGCGCGGAATGATGCCGAGCAGATTCTGGATGTGGTGTCCGACCTCGTGCGCGATGATGTAGGCCGTGGTGAAATTGCACGCCGACTTGCCGGAGCAGCCGCGGAAGCGGGTCTCGACCTCGCGGAAGAAGCTGGTGTCGAGGAAGATGGTGCGGTCCGGCGGGCAATAGAACGGGCCCATCGCCGACTGCGCCATGCCGCAGCGGCCGCCATTGGTGGCGTTGCGGAACAGCACGATCTTCGGACCGGTATAGGTCTGGCCGTTGGCCTGGAAGATCTCGGTCCAGCGGTCGTCGATTTCGCCGAGGATGCCCGAGATCATGCTGCCCATCTCGTCGGTGGGCGCGCCGCGCTTGCCGGAAGAGGACTGGCGATCGGTCTGGTAGGTCGGCGCATGGCCGCCGCCGGTGAGAATCTCGGCGCCGCCGATCAGGATGCGCGGATCGATGCCGAAGGCATAGCCGACCAGGCCGAGGATGATGATGGTGCCGATGCCGAGCCCGCCGCCGCCCATGGGCAGGCCGAACCCGCCGCCTCCGCCGCCGCCAAAGCCACCACCTTCGTCGCGACGATCCTCGATGTCGTCGCTGCGGCGGAAGTCATCGTAACGCATGGCGGCCGTCCCCTCGGGGTCCTGGTTCAAGTTCGTCGGTGCGCATCAACGCAAAAGCTCAACGCGCCACACACGTAAAATTTCCGTTGCTTTTATCAATATCGTGGCCGGCAAAAATTGCCTAGTGCGACAGCATGCCGGTGCCAGCAAATTTTTCCGAGGGTCGAGCAATTTTTTCCGAGAGAAATTTGCGGCCTTTTTGGAGCCTTGATTGCTTCCGCAACGCAAGCAACCGCGAAATACACTGTAAAACACGGCGTATGCGCACGACGACATGCACGCAGAACGCGATGCGAGCGTTGCCCACGAAAGCGGCGGGTTAAGTCGATTTTTACTTTGCCGCTTCAATGTAACGGTCAGTCGGTTGTTTGGTCCCGCGTCGCCGACAGCGTCGCCTGAGTCAGAGTTCTTGAGTCATGGTAGAGTCGCGTCGCGGGGCGTCTGCAAGGGCGCCCCGCACAAACTTTGAGTCCCCTTCGCATCGCATCATCCTCGGCGATTGCGTCGCCGAGATGTCGAAGCTTCAGGCTGGTTCGGTCGACCTCGTGTTCGCCGATCCGCCCTACAATCTCCAGCTCAAGGGCGATCTCAAGCGCCCCGACGAATCCCATGTCGACGCCGTCGACGACGACTGGGACAAGTTCGATTCGTTCTCAGCCTATGACGATTTCACCCGCGCCTGGCTGCTTGCCGCACGCCGCGCGATGAAGCCGTCGGCGACGATCTGGGTGATCGGCTCCTATCACAACATCTTCCGCGTCGGCGCCATCATGCAGGACCTCGGCTTCTGGCTCCTGAACGACATCGTCTGGCGCAAGACCAACCCGATGCCGAATTTCCGCGGCCGCCGCTTCACCAATGCGCACGAGACCATGATCTGGGCCGCGCGCGACGAGAAGGCCAAGGGCTATACGTTCAATTACGAGGCGCTGAAGGCCGCCAACGAGGACGTGCAGGCTCGGTCCGACTGGCTGATCCCGCTCTGCACCGGCGAGGAGCGCCTCAAGGGCGCCGACGGCAAGAAAGTGCATCCGACGCAGAAGCCGGAAGGCCTGCTCGCGCGCGTGCTGCTGTCCTCGTCCAAGCCCGGCGATCTCGTGATCGATCCCTTCAACGGCACCGGCACCACGGGCGCGGTCGCCAAGCGTCTCGGCCGCTCCTATATCGGCTTCGAGCGCGACAAGACCTATGCGAAGGCCGCGGAAGCGCGCATCGCCGCGGTCGAGCCACTGCCGGAAGCGAGCCTCGCCCCGTTCATGACCGCGCGCGAAGCGCCACGGGTGGCGTTCTCCGAGCTGATCGAGCGCGGCATGATCATGCCCGGCACGAAACTGTTCGACGCCAAGAAGAAGCTCGGCGCCCTCGTCCGCGCCGACGGCGCCATCATGCTGGGCGACAAGGTCGGTTCGATCCACCGCATCGGCGCCGTGGCGCAGGGCTCGCAAGCCTGCAATGGCTGGACCTTCTGGCACGTCGAGACCAAGAAGGGCCTCAAGCTGATCGACGAGCTCCGCGCCGAGATCCGCGCCGGCATGGCGGAGTAGCGGCTTTCGCGATCTCGTAGGGTGGGCAAAGCGAAAGCTTGCCCACCCTGCGGCATCTTGAAGGAGGCGCCAGGCAGGACTAGATTTCCCTGATCAGTCCCGTCCCGGTCCGGCTCCCATGCGACGACAGTCCGAGACATTGCTGCTGGTGCCGCTCTTGCCGATCTTCCTGCTCGGCATGTTCCCGATGTTCCTGATCGCGCTGCTGGGCTTCTTCGGCCTCGCCCTGTTCGGCGTGCTCGTGGTCTGCGTCGGGCTCGCCAGCAGCAACGAGGCGCACGACAATTTCAACCATGACGTCATCGTGCACGGCTACGCGCGCGGATCGGAGCGCAAGGCGCGGGCGTCGGATATGCATCTCGCCGCGAGGCTCGGATTGCGGCTGGAGGCCGTGGGCGCGGCGATGGTCGTTACGGCGGCCATCGGCCTTTGTTACGCCTCCTGATCTGCGCAACGCGCAGACACCGCCCGGCAAACTCGCCGGTTGCTCTCGCGGAGCAGGTTCGGGCAAGAGGGGAGTGCGGCAATGACACCGCGCCCGCTCTCGGCAACAACATTGGGGAGATCGATGCTCAAATTCTATTTCAACGGATCGCCGAACCCGACCAAGGTCGCGCTCTATCTCGAAGAGGCGGGACTGCCGTACGAGCCGGTGAAGATCGACACCCGCAAGGGCGAGCAGTTCACGCCGGACTACCTCGAGATCAATCCGAACGGCAAGGTGCCGGCGATCGACGACAACGGCACCATCGTGTTCGACTCAAACGCCATCCTGCTCTATCTCGCCGAGAAGACCGGCAAGTTTCTGCCCCCGCCCAGCGTGCGCGGCGAGACGCTGTCCTGGCTGATGTTCGTTGCGACCGGCGTCGGGCCGTATTCGGGACAGGCCGTGCACTTCAAGCACTTCGCGCCGAAGGAGCAGAATCACGACTACGCCCACAACCGCTACCAGTACGAGACCGACCGCCACTACAGGATTCTCGACGGTCACCTCAAAGGCCGCCCATACATGGTCGGCGACAGCTATTCGATCGTCGACATGGCGATGTGGGGCTGGGCGCGGATGGTGCCGTTCAAGCTCGGTGACGACGCCTTTGCGCGATACCCGAACGTGAAACGGCTGGTGGACGAGATCTCGGCGCGGCCGGCAGCCGCGCGCGCCATCGCGCTGAAGGACAAGTTCACCTTCAAGGCCGAGATGGACGAGGAGGCGCGGGCCAACATGTTCAAGCACATGACGACCAAGGTGGCCTGATCGCGCCGCGCCGTTGTTCGAGGCCACGCGGATGCGCGTGGCCTCTTGCTTCCAAAGCTCAGGCGGCGTGAACCGTCTCCAGGAATCTCGCAACCTCGACCTTGAGACGATTGCTGTCGGCCGACAACGACCGCGCCGCGGAGAGCACCTGCGAGGAGGCCGAGCCGGTCTCGGAGGCGCCGCGCTGCACGTCGCCGATATTGGTCGAGACGCGCTGGGTGCCCTGGGCGGCCTGCTGCACGTTGCGGGAGATTTCCCGCGTGGCTGCCCCCTGCTCCTCCACGGCGGCCGCAACCGTCGCGGAGATCTCCGACAGCCGCTCGATGGTGCCGCTGATCTCCCTGATGGCGCCGACCGACTGCTCGGTGGCGGCCTGGATGCTCGCGATCTGCTGGCCGATCTCGCCCGTGGCCTTCGCGGTCTGCTCGGCCAGCGCCTTGACCTCGGTCGCGACGACGGCAAAGCCGCGGCCGGCTTCGCCCGCCCGGGCGGCCTCGATGGTGGCATTGAGCGCGAGGAGATTGGTCTGGCCGGCGATGGTGCTGATCAGCTCGACCACGTCGCCGATCCGCGCCGCCGCCTTGGAGAGCTCGCCGACGCGGTCATTGGTCCTGCTGGCCTGGCCGACGGCCTCGCCTGCGATCCGGGCGGATTCCTGCACCTGACGGGCGATCTCGCCGACCGAGGAGGACAGCTCCTCGGTGGCCGAGGCGACTGCCTGCACGTTGGCGGTGGCTTCCTGCGATGCGGAGGCCACCTCGGTCGAAAGGTCCTGGGCGCGCGAGGCGGTCGTGGTCAGCGTGCCGGCCGAGGCCTCGAGCTCGTTCGATGCCGACGACACGGTATTGACGATCTCGCCGACGGCCTGCTCGAACTGGTCGGCGAGCCTGACCATGTCTTGCTTGCGGGTCTCGGCCTGCCGCGCCTCGAGCTCGGTCTGTTCGGCGCGCATGCGCTCGGTGTCGATCATGTTGTCCTTGAACACCTGGATCGCCTTGGCCATGTCGCCGATCTCGTCGGCCTTGCCGCGCCCGGGAATCTCGACCGCGAGATTGCCGCCGGCCAGTTGCCCCATCGCGCGCGTCATCGAGGCCAGCGGCCCGACGATGCTGCGGGCGATCAGGAAGGCGACGATGCCGCCGAACAGGATGGCGAGACCGCCTGCGACTTCCTGAACGGTCGTCGTGCCCGCGATCACGGCTTCGGCATGGCTGCGCGAGTCCTGATAGTCCGTCTTCAGCGTCACTTCCGCGGCCTTGAGCCTGGCGATGCTGTCGACGATCAGCGGCGCGAGGCTCTTGTGATAGATCTCGTCGGCCTGAAGCATCGCGGCCGACGTCGTCTCGAACGCGGATTTGTACATTCCGAGCGAGGTCTTCACCGGCGCGAGCGTGGCGCGCAACTCCGCGGCTTGCGGGCTCTTCTCGATGCCTGCGAGCCGTTGTGCCGCCCTGTCCACACTCGCCCTGAAATTCGCCGGTCCCTGCGCGTCGCGCAGCGCCAGGAAACGCCAGTTTGCGATCCGGACCAGGAGAACCCTGGATTCGAGGTCGGCGACCAGGGCCGCGGTGTCTTCGTCGACGGCAGCGCGCGCCGTATCGACCAGCTTGCCCGTCTTAACGGCCAGGTCCTCTCCGCTCGGCAGCAGCGTCGCCTTGCCCGTCCTCGCTTCATTGACGGCGTCGGCGAGATTGTCGCGCAGGCGTCGCATCTTGGCGATGTCGTCGATGAGGCCGTTGTAGAGCTTCTTCCGCTCCTCCGAGAGCGCGCCTTTGGCCCCGACCTGCAACAGCTCCGTCGCCGCGGCTTCCCGCTCCTGGGCTTCCTTCATGGCGGACTCATTGGCGTCATAGACGTAGCGCAGATTGGCGCGCTGGATCGCCTGCAGATGGGTCGAGATCTCCAGCACCCGCGCCGTGCTGTCCGATAGCGCGGATTGTCTTGCGACCTGATCCTGCACCGTCCGCAAATTCCAGACGGCAACCACCGCCATCACCAGACCGACCGCCACGAGGGCCATGAAGCCTGCGTACAGGCGTCCCCTGATCCGCAAACGAAACTTCGGCATTCCCACTGTCCACCCAGATGCATGTCACTTCGGGCGGCCGAACGATTCCGGCGATGGCGCCGGCCACCCTGGCAGCCGCGTATCGCGTCGATGCGACTCACGCTGCACCGCGACACAATGGGGGACACTCGTTAATTGAACCTTCAAATTGTTCGCGCGCGCAGGGCCGGCCCGCACAAAACGTGCTGATTTTATCGGCATCCATGCAAAGGCGCGCAGAAGTCCGCAGCGCCATGCAGAGCTCGGCACGCGAAGGTTTACCCGGCGCTAACCTGCTGCAATTTACCGAGCGCGTTCTCGACCACTTCCAGCGTGTAGGGCTTCTGAACCACCGGCACCGAGGCCAGCTCCGCCGGGAGCGGCGCGCGCTCGCCATAGCCGGTCGCGAACATGAAGGGCACGCCGATCTCCTTCAGCTTCTGCGCCACCTTGATGCTGCTCTCGCTGCCGAGGTTGAGATCGAGCAGGGCAAAGCTCGGCCGGGCGCGCTCGATCGAGCGCAGCGCCTGATCGACGGTCGCGGCGGTGTCGACGTGGCGGGCGCCGAGGTCGAGCAGGATGACCTCGGCGGCCATCGCGATGATCAGGTTGTCCTCGACAATCAGGGCCGTCTCGGAAATCCTGGGCTTGGCGGATTTCTGCTCTTCAATGCGCATGGCGGCTCCCGCGATGGACGGCAATAGCTGGACGAAATTGGGGGGAATGACGAATTTCGCCTGCACACCCAGGAGGTCGAAGCGGATTTCGGCATCGCCCTTGAGATCGAACGGCACCGAGCGCTCGATGATCGTGGTGCCGAAGCCGCGCCGCGAGGGCGGCTGCACCGGCGGGCCGCCGCTCTCCTTCCATTCGATGACGAGGCTGGAAGACGGATCGAGGCGCCAGACCACTTCGACATTGCCGGTGGAATCGGCAAGCGCGCCGTATTTGGCGGAGTTGGTCATCATCTCGTGCACGACGAGCGCCAGCGTCGCGAAAGCCTTGGGATCGAGCGCCACGTCGGGGCCGCCCATCTTCACGCGGTCGGCGCGCGAGCCGAGATAGGCGCCCGCCTCGGATTCGACCAGGGTGCGCAGCGCCACCGGTGCCCAATTGAGGTTGGTGATCTGGTCATGCGCGCGCGCCAGTGCCTGGATACGGCCGCCGAGAACGCTGGCGAATTCCTCGATGCTAGTTGCCGTGTCCTTGCTCTGCGCCACCAGCGCGCGGACGAGGCTCAGGATGTTGCGAACCCGGTGATTGAGCTCGGCGATCATCAGCTCCTGCCGCTCCTGCGCGCCGCGCCGCTCACGCGCGGCGAGGTCGGACAGTTGCAGGATGACCTCGAGCAGGGTGACGCGCAGGCTCTCGGCAATGCGGATGTCGGCGACCGACCACGGCTTCGATTGGCCTGCCACGGTCTCCTGCCACAGCTCAAAGCTCTTGCGCGGTGTCAGCCGGGGACCGTTGGGGCCCTCGTCATAGACCTTGTCGGGAGCACCGGCCCAATTGACCGAGCGCGTGACCTCGCGGCGGAAGAAGATCAGGCAGTCGCGCGGCGTGCGCGAAATCGGGATGGCGAGAAACCCGGCTGCGCGGTCGCGGAAAGCCTCACCGGCGGCGTAGACCTTGGCGATCTCGGCGCCGGCGAAGATCCGGCCCGGCGAGGTGCGGTTGATGAAGGCGACGAGCTCCTTCACCTCGTCCTCCGTCGGCGTCTCGCCCTCGCATGCAATCTTGTCGTCGGACCAGACCGCGACGCCGTCGCACGCGATCATCTTGCGATAATCGCCGAGGAAATCGACGATGGCGCGCCGGCTGTGCTCGTGCGCGGCCGCGATCTCGATCAGCCGCTCCTGAACCTGGTGCGCGCGGGCCTCGTAGACCACGTCGCCCTCGCGCTCACGCCCTTCGACGATCCAGGAGAACATCTGCCCGAACAGCTCGGACGCCGTGCGCTTGTCGAACGAGATGTAACGCGGCGAATAATGGTGGCAGGCGAACAGGCCCCACAGCTTGCCGTCGCGCAGGATCGACACCGACATCGAGGCGGCGACTCCCATGTTGCGGAGGTATTCGATGTGGATCGGCGACACCGAGCGCAGCACGCTCATCGAGAGGTCGAGCAGTCCGGCGTTATGCGTGGCCGTCGACACCAGCGCGGCCGGCCGGGTATTGACGTCGGCGATGATGCGCAGCCAATTGCGCTGGTAGAGCGCGCGGGCCTGCCGCGGGATGTCCGAAGCGGGATAACGCAGGCCGAAGAACGATTCGAGCCCGGGCTCCGCCGTCTCGGCGATGACCTCGCCCGATCCGTCCGGGTGAAACTGGTAGACCATCACCCGGTCGAAGCCGGTCAGCCCCTTGAGCTGGCGCGCCGCCTCGCGGGCGAGATCGGTCATGCCGCGCGTCTTGCGGATGCGCTCCAGCATCAGGCGCACGAGCTCGCCGGAATTGACGCCGGGCTCGTTGACGCTGGGCTCGGCTTCCACCACGAGATAGGCGCCCGAGAAATGAATCGACAGATCGTAAAGCGGCTTGCCGGCCTGGAGCTCGACCCCGAACAGACGCTCGGTCGCGTCCGGCCCTGCGAGATGATCGACACGGTTGCGGATGGTCTCGACGGCCGCTTCCGAGATCACGCTCGATAACGGCCGCTGCACCAGGTCGGCGACATCGGCCCCGAGGAAGATGCCGGCATTGTCCGAGGCCATGCAGATCGTGAAGTCTGAGAGCACCGCGAGCAGAAAGCCGAAAGGCTGCACGCTGCCGGGAATGTGGATCGGCTCGCGATCGCAATTCGTGAGATTGACGGCCTCGTTCATGCCCTGTCCGCCGCCCGCTCGAACGCCGCGAAGGCAGCGCGCGCCGCCTCGATCACCTCATCCTCGTCGCTGACCTCTTCGCTTTCGAGCTTGGACAGGAAGCTCTGCCACAGCCGCTTGCCCGCGCCATGGCTCAGATAGCGGGTCGCCTGGCTGATATGCGGATCGGCGGCGTCGGCGACCTCCTTCAGCAGGAACTTGGCTCCGAGCCGGGAGCCTTCCAGCACATACAGGGTGCCGAGCATGCCGCCGGACGTCAGCGGCGGCACGGACACGGTGGATTGCGCGGCGCTGCCGAGCCGCCGGAGATCAGCCGAGATCGCGGCACTGCGCGACCGCTCCGGCCAATCCGGAAACATGCTGGCTACGCCTCCCTCCACGAGCGCCGCTTCAAGCGGAAGTAGCGCGCCAGCGCTTGCTTGAAGAAAGCGACGATAGCCCGTCACGACGGTGAGATCGAACGATGAAAGCTGCGCATCGAGCTCCCGGTGCGCAGCCGCAGTCGCATCTCTCAGTCGCTCACGGAGTTTGGGGAAGCTGCGGCCCACCTGTGTCGAAACGTTCGAAGCCCCAGCCAGCATGAAATTCCCAAACGCGCGCGATGCCGGGGGCGCAATTGCCCCGGAAGCGAAGGAAACGCCGGCGGAACCTAAAAGGTTCCGCCGGCGACGGGAAAACCGGGCGAGCGACGGGGCGCATCCCTCGTCATTTCCTTCGCCGGGGCTTATGCAGTTCGTACATGATCTCCGCCCGGGTCATCCCAAAGTCCAGCAACTCCCGCTCAGTCATGGCAGCGAGATGATACCGGGCCCGGGACCGCTCGCGTCTGATGCGGACCATTTCGACCAGCGCCTGCCAGGCCCGCACTAGCCCGACCGGCTGCGCCTGTTGAGATCGAGCGGCGGAGGCGGGATGGCTCAGTCCACTCAGCTCGCTGCCCTCAGCGGTGCCTGCGGAAAAGGACCGAGCGCCTTCTCGGTCAGGATCGAGTCGCAATACTCCCGGATCTCCTTGATCTTGCCGTCCTCCAGCCGAAACACGAGACAATAGTCGTTGTCGTAGCGGACGCCCTCGGGCGTGACGTTGTCACCCTTCGCTTCCACCACCACGACATCACCATCGGCGATGAAGCGATGGGCGACGGTGCGCGTGCGGTCACGCAGGCGGGAGCGGACATAACCGTGCAGATCGTTGAGGATCGCCTCCTTGCCGGCAAAGGTGCGCGACCAGGAATACTGCCCGGTCACGATCCATTGGGCGTCGTCGGCGAGGCTTGCGGTGAATAGCGCGCGGTCGCGCGCGGCGGGATCAGGGTTGGCGGCCGCGGCAAAGATATCCTGCAGCAGTTTCTTGTTGGCGCTCGCACTCATGGCGGCATCTCCTTGTGTGACAACGCCGAGATGATCGCCGAACAAATGGCATTCTTCAAATCGATATAGAATATGATATCTATTCACCTTATGAATTTGAATTCGCTTGACCTCAATCTGTTGACCGCCCTCGACGCATTGCTGCGCGAGGCCAATGTCAGCCGCGCGGCCATGCGCATCGGCCTGTCGCAGCCGGCGACGAGCCACGCGCTCCAGCGCCTGCGTGACATCTTCGGCGATCCGCTCCTGGTGCGCACCGGCGCACGGATGGAGCTGACGCCGCGAGCGCTGGCCCTGCGCGTGCCGCTGGCGCAGGCGCTCGACCAGGTGCGCGGGCTGTTCGTGCCGGAGGATTTCGACGCGGCGCGCAGCGAGCGGCAATTCCGCCTGATGATGCCGGATCTCGCGGTCGAGCTGTTGATGCCGCCCTTGATGGAGAAGGTAACGCGGGCCGCCCCCAATGTCCGCATCGACGTGGTGCCGTGGCGCGGATCGGCGATCTTCCATGCCGAATTCGCCCGCACCATCGACCTCGTGATCTCGATCGGCAATGCCTTCAAGGGCTTCCACCGCCAGCTGCTCTACACCGACAGCGACGCGCTGGCAGTGCGGCGCGGCCATCCGATTGGCGCGAAGCTGAAGCGGCGGGAGACGTTCCTGGCCGCGCGTCATGTCGGCGTGATCATTCGCGGCGGCAATGAGGACTTGATCGACCCCTGGCTGCGCACCAAAGGCATCGAGCGGCACATCGCGCTGGTGGTGTCAGGCTATCTCGAAGCGCTGCACGTCGCCGCCCGCACCGATCTCGTCGCCTTCGTGCCGCGCCGGCTGATCGCAGCGCTGTCGAAGCAGCTCGGCCTCGTCACGGTGACGCCGCCGCTCGACCCCGGGATCGACGAGCAGTTCATGTTTCATCCGACCCGCGCGCAGATGGACCCGGGCTCGATCTGGCTGAGAAGGCTGATGTTGGAGACGGGACGGGAGTTGGAGAAGAAAGAGCGCCGCGTGGGCTGAACACAGCTTCAAAGCAAATGGTGTCGTCCCGAACAAGCGCAGCGAAGCGGAGCGCCGATCCGGGACCCATAACCACGGGGTGTGGTTTGACGAAAACTCTTAGCTGCGATCTCGTGCCACAGCTTCTCCCTGGGGTTATGGGTCCCGGGTCTGCGCTTCGCTTGCCCGGGACGACAGGGAATACGTGGCCGCGCCCCTACGCCTTCTGCGCGTCCATCACCTTGCGGACCGCGGGCCGGTCCGACATGCGCTTGAAATGGTCGGCAATCTTCGGCGTCGCATTGATGTCGACGCTGTCGCCTTCGAGCCAGGTCGAGAGCGTGTAGAGGTAGGGATCGCAGATCGTGAACTGCTCGCCCATCACCCAGGGCCCCCTGAACATCTTCTGCTCCATCAGGGAGAAGCAGGCGGCCATGGTCTGCGGGACCTTCGCCTTCATGTCGGCGAACGAGCTTTCCTGCGTCGCCCAACGCGCGCCGCGCATCTTGTGGGCATGGTTGATGTGCACGGTGGAGCAGAGATAGGAGTTGAACGACTGCACCTGGGCGAAATCGAAGGGATCATCGAGCGGCGCGAGCTTCGCCTTCGGGAAGACTTGCGCGAGATAAGCCAGCATGGCCGGCGTCTCGGTCAGGACGCCGCGATCGGTCACCAGCGCCGGGACGCGCCCCTTCGGGTTGATGGCGAGATAGTCGAGGCTGTTCTGCTGGTTGTCCTTGAAGCTCAGCCGTTCGGCGGTGTAGTCGGCGCCGGCCTCCTCCAGGGTGATGTAGGTGGCGAGCGCGCAGGTGCCGGTGGCGTAGTAGAGCTTGAGCATGTCGGACCTCATGGAAAAGCCGGAAAATAACGGCTGTCGTCCCCGAGGTCCATAGCACGAAATCCTCTTCGCAGTTGCCCACCGCCGCCCGCCTGTGCCAAGACGCCTCCGATTGGAGGGGCTTTGTCATGACGGTACTCATCGCCGGTGGCGGCATCGGCGGGCTGACGCTTGCGCTCAGCCTGCACGGAATCGGCGTTCCCGTAAAAGTGTTCGAGAGCGTCGCGGAATTTAAGCCGCTCGGCGTCGGCATCAACGTGCTGCCGCATGCGGTGCGCGAGCTGATCGAGCTCGGCCTGATGGAGAAGCTGGACGCCAGCGGCGTGCGGACGCGCGAGCTCGCCTATTTCTCCAAGCACGGCAAGCCGATCTGGAGCGAACCGCGGGGCCTCGAAGCCGGCTACAAATGGCCGCAATTCTCGATCCATCGCGGCACGCTCCAGCAGCTCCTGCTCGACACCGCGGTCGAGCGGCTCGGCCGCGAGAACATTCTCACCAGCCATCATCTGACCGGTTGGACCGAAACCGCCGACGGCGTGCGCGCCGACTTCATCGACAGGGCGACCGGCAAAGCTGCAGGGAGCTACGACGGCGCAATCCTGATTGCCGCGGACGGCATCCATTCCGCCGCGCGAGAAAAGCTCTATCCCGGCGAAGGCCCGCCGATCTGGAACGGCCGCATCCTCTGGCGCGGGGTCACGCCAGCGAAGGCCTTCCTCACCGGCCGCACCATGATCATGGCCGGGCATGAGATCCTGAAATTCGTCTGCTATCCGATCTCGAAGGAGCCGGATGAGGCGGGCAACCACCTGATCAATTGGGTCGCCGAGCGCCACATGCCACCGACCTATCAATGGCGGCGTGAAGACTATAACCGCACCGCGCGGCTGGAGGAGTTTCTGCCCTGGTTCGAAAGCTGGCGGTTCGACTGGCTCGACGTGCCCGGCCTGATCAAGAACTGCCCGCACGCCTATGAATATCCGCTGGTCGACCGCGATCCGGTCTCGCAATGGACCTTCGGCAAAGTCACGCTGATGGGCGACGCCGCGCATCCCATGTATCCGATCGGATCGAACGGCGCCTCGCAGGCGATCCTCGATGCCCGGGTCATCACGCGCGAGATTCTGGCGCGCGGCCCGACGCAAGCCGCGCTGCTCGCCTATGAGGCCGAGCGTCGGCCCGCGACCACCGACCTCGTCCTGCTCAACCGCAAGAACGGTCCGGAGCAGGTGATGCAGCTGGTCGAGGAGCGCGCGCCCGATGGCTTTGGTCTCGTCACCGACGTGCTCTCGCAGCAGGAGCTGGAGGACATCGCCGCCAACTACAAGCGCGTCGCGGGATTTCAGGTCGAGGCGCTGAATGCCAAGCCGGCGATTGTAAGTAAGGACGCGCGCGTGGGAGCGTGATGCTTTCGCTCAAAACGAGATGCATATTGATGTGCCCTCGCACCTTGTGGGAGAGGGCAGCTCCGCTGTAGACACGGGCTCACTTGGGTGAGGGGTCTGTCTCCGCGCACTTATCTCGTTTTTGGAGTTCGTGGATAGAACCCCTCATCCGGCGCTTCGCGCCACCTTCTCCCGCAAGGGGAGAAGGAAGAAAGCGCTGCAGCACTATCTTCCCACCACCCTCGCCGCTTCCAGCAGCCGCTCGCTCGCACTCGCCGTCGCCAACACGGTGCCGTCCTCGGCCATCAGCTTGCCCTCGACGAAGGCAATGGTCTTGCCGAGCTGTGTCACCTGGGCTTCGCCGATGATCGGCCCTGGCTTGGCGGGACTGAGGAAGTTCACGGTCATGCTGATGGTCGTGGTGTAGAGCCGGCCCTCGCTCATCACCAAAACCGCCGGCCCCATCGTGTCATCGAGCATCGCCGAGAGCATGCCGCCCTGGATGAACCCTGCGGGGTTGCAGAATTCCGGCCTGCCTTCGAAACCGAGCCGGATCCAGCCCTCCTGCGGCCGGGCATCGAGCAGGCGCCAGCCCAACAGCTCGGCGCAGGGCGGCCTTCGAAAATTGTCGAGCGCCGTCTTGACCATGCGAACCTCCGTTGCCCGCGATCCTTAGTGCAAGCCTGCTGACAGCATGGTGTCAGCAGGCTTGGGTGCTAGAGACCCAATCCGTGCGCAATCACCTTGCGCATGACATTGGGCAGCGCTTCGCCGGCGAGCGTGGCGATCGGCACCCAGCGCATGCCCTCAGGCGCGCGGGCGCGGGCCTCCACCTTCGCCGTGTAGACCACCAGCTCCAGCGGGAAATGCGTGAAGACGTGCGTGACGACACCCAGCTTGCGCTGCCAGCGAGACAGCCCTTTCAAGTCCGGCGCCTGCAGCTTCGCCGCGCCGTCGTCCTGGCCGGCGAGCCAGTCCGAACCCGGCACTTCGGTCATGCCGCCGAGCAGGCCCTTTTCCGGCCTTGAGCGGACAAGCAGTTCATCGCCGCGCGTGACGACGAAGGCGGCGCCCCGCCTGAGCGTTCCGCTCTTCTTCGGCGCCTTGCGCGGGAACGTCTCCTGCGTTCCTTGCGCGCGCGCCATACAGTCTTGGTTCAGCGGACACAGCGAACAGGCCGGCTTCTTCGGTGTGCAGATCGACGCACCCAGATCCATCAGCGCCTGCGCGCTGTCGCCGGCGCGAGATCTCTCGTCGCCGGCGCGGGAGTCGGCCAGCAGCGTTGCAGCCAATTGCTGTATCCGAGGCTTGGCCTGTGGCAACTCCTCCTCGACCGCAAACAGGCGCGACACCACGCGTTCGATGTTGCCGTCGACCGGCATGGTGCGGCGGTCGAACGCGATCGCTGCGATCGCCGCCGCCGTGTACGGCCCGATGCCCGGCAGCGCACGCAGACCGTCTTCGGTGTCGGGAAAGACGCCGCCATGCTCGCACGTCACCGCGACCGCGCAGGCATGGAGGTTGCGCGCCCGCGAGTAATAGCCGAGCCCGGCCCACATCCGCAGCACGTCATCCTGCGACGCCCGGCCGAGCGCCGTGACATCCGGCCAGCGCGCCACGAATTTTTCGAAATACGGACCGACCGCCTTCACCGTGGTCTGCTGGAGCATGATCTCCGACAGCCAGACGCGGTACGGGTCCGAGGCCTCGCCGGGCGCGGCGCGCCAAGGCAGACGGCGGCGGTGGCGGTCGTACCAGGCGAGCAGCAAGGTGGGGCGGGTCGAAACGACCGCCTCAAATGGTTCCGGCTTCGTCTTAAGGGCGGATTTCGAGCTCATGTTTTGACTGTAGCGATGACGCGCCGATCTCTCCACGTCATGCCCGCGCTCGTCGCGGGCATCCACGTCTTTCTTCGCAGGAAGAACGTGGATGGCCGGGACAAGCCCGGCCAAGACGACTAGGAACCTGCCGGTTGCACGCGGTGATGCTATAAGGCCCCATGTCCAAATTCCCTCCCAAGCCCGGTCCCATCAGCGCCAAGCCGCTGTCGCTCCTGCTCGACGGCGTCTTTGCCGAGGCCTATGCCAAGCAGGGCTTTGCCGCGCGCGAGCTGGTGACGCGGTGGGCGCAGATCGCCGGGCCGGAGATCGCGGCCCATGCCGAGCCGCTGAAGATGCAATGGCCGCGGCCGGTGGAGGGCCAGCCGCAGGAGCCCGCGACCTTGGTGCTGCGGGTCGAGGGGCCGATGGCCCTGGAGATCCAGCACTCCGCCGATGTGATCCTGGAGCGGGTCAACCGTTTCTTCGGCTGGAGCGCGGTCGGCAAGCTGGCCTTCCGCCAGGCGCCCCTATCGCGGCCCCGAGCCCGGAAGCGGCCCGGCCCGCCGGACGCCCAATCGGTGGCCAAGGTGGCGGAGAGCCTGGGCGATATCGAAGATGAACAGCTGAAGACGGCGCTGGCCCAGCTCGGGGCGGCCATCAAGCGAAATTGAGCCTCATTCGGCGGCTAATCTGGACCCAGACTTGCCGCTCGCCATTGCCTCAATCGACGTTTCAAGCTAGCGACAGGCCGCCCGGGCGGGAACTTGATAGACCCCTGGGGCGACATTTTGCCAATCGGGAGCCGACCGTGATCATCACCCGCCGCGCCTTCACCACGATGCTGTCGCTGACCGGGCTTGCCGCGCTCGCCGGGCTCTCGCCGCTGCGGTTCGTGTCCGAGGCCATGGCGCAGGCTGCCGCCGATGTGGCCAAGCCGGTGTCGCTGCCCGACATGGCGCTCGGCCCGAACGACGCCGCCGTCACCATCACCGAATACGCCTCGATGACCTGCCCGCATTGCGCCGCCTTCAACGAGCAGGTGTTCCCCAAGATCAAGAAGGAATACATCGACACCGGCAAGGTGCGTTACATCTTCCGCGAGTTCCCGCTCGACATCAAAGCGGCCGCCGGCTCGATGCTGTCGCGCTGCATCGCCAATGGCGACGCCTCGAAATATTTCGCGGTGACCGACATGCTATTCCGCCAGCAGAGCGACTGGGTGATGAAGAACACCACCGAGACCCTGACGCGGATCGGCAAGCAGGCCGGCCTCACCCAGCAGCAGGTCGAAGCCTGCCTGAAGGATCAGGCGCTGCTCGACAAAATCGCCGCCGACCAGAAATATGCCAGCGACGTGCTCAAGGTGGATTCGACGCCAACCTTCTTCATCAACGGCGAGAAGATCAAGGGCGAGACCTCGTTCGAGGATTTCGCCAAGAAGATCAATCCGCTGCTCAAAAGCTGATTCGCAACGCGACAAACCTGATTCGCGCATCGAGAGCCGTATCATCCCGGCATAAATCCCTTGGGAAAAGCGGCTTTCGCCGGTTGCCCTCGCGGCGCACCGCGGCCATTGTCCAGCCGCACGAGCCGCCCTGCGCGACTCGCCCAGACAGCGACATTGCCTTCCATGGTATTGTCCCGGCAGGGGATTCGCGCCTGCCAACAGAGATGCGTGCTTATGAAAATCACCCGCCTGCGCCTTCACGGTTTCAAGTCCTTCGTTGAGCCCACGGACTTCGTCATCGAGCCCGGCCTGACCGGCGTGGTCGGCCCGAACGGCTGCGGCAAGTCGAATCTCGTCGAGGCGCTGCGCTGGGCGATGGGTGAGACCTCGTACAAGTCGCTGCGCGCCGCCGACATGGACGCGGTGATCTTCGCCGGCTCCGGCAACCGTCCGGCGCGCAACCATGCCGAAGTGACGATGACGATCGACAATGCCGATCGCACCGCGCCGGCGGCGATGAACGACAGCCAGCTCCTCGAAATCTCCCGCCGCATCGAGCGCGAGGCCGGCTCGGTCTACCGCATCAACGGCCGCGACGTGCGCGCACGCGACGTGCAGATCCTGTTCGCGGATGCCGCCACCGGCGCGCGTTCGCCGGCCCTCGTCCACCAGGGCAAGATCGGCGAGATCATCCAGGCCAAGCCCGAGCAGCGCCGCCGCGTGCTGGAAGACGCCGCCGGCGTCGCCGGCCTGCACGCCCGCCGCCACGAGGCCGAGCTGCGGCTGAAGGCGGCCGAAACCAACCTCACCCGCGTCGAGGACGTGATCGGCCAGCTCTCCGGCCAGATGGAAGGCCTGAAGAAGCAGGCTCGCCAGGCCGTGCGCTACCGCGAGGTCGCGGCCAAGGTCCGCAAGGCCGAAGCCACGCTGTATCACCTGCGCTGGATCAGCGCTCATGCCGACGTCAACGAGTCCGGCCAGACCCATGATCTCGCCGTCCGCGAAATGGCCGAGCGCACCCAGCACCAGGCCGAAGCCGCCCGCATCCAGGCCATCCGCGCCGCCGAAATGCCGGCGCTGCGCGATGCCGAAGCGCGCGCCGCCGCCGGGCTCCAGCGCCTGACCAATGCGCGCGAGTTGCTCGACCGCGAGGAAGAGCGCGCCAAGGAGCGCGTCGCCGAGCTCGAGCGCCGCCTTGCCCAGTTCGAAGGCGACATCTCGCGCGCCCAGCAGCAGACCATGGACGCCGACGTCGCCCTGCAGCGGCTCGATACTGAAGACGCCGAGCTGAAGGAAGAGATCAAGTCGCGCGTCGAGAAGCGCTCCGGGGTCGACGAGCGCGTCGCCGAAGCCGAAGCGGTGCTGACCGAAACCGAGCAGCGCTTCGCCGAGCTTACCACCGCGCTCGCCGACCTCACCGCCAAGCGCAACCAACTCGAAGCCAACGTCCGCACCCATCGCGACAAGCTCGCCCGGCTCGACCAGGAGATTGCGAACGTCGCCGCGGAAGAGCAGAAGCTTGCGCAGGAGACCGGCGGCTTCGGCGATCTCGACGAGCTGACCGCACTGGTCGAGACCGCGGAGCAGACGCTGGCGGCTTCGGAAGCCGCCGCGCAGGCGAGCGAAGCCGCGCATGTCGCCGCCCGCCAGACGCTGGAATCCTCGCGCTCGCCGCTGGTCGAAGCCGACAAGCGCGCACAGCGGCTCGAAACCGAGGCGCGCACGATCTCCAAGATCCTCAACGGCGAGACCAAGAACCTGTGGCCGCCGATCATCGACGGCATCACCGTCGACAAGGGATTCGAAAAGGCGATCGGCGCCGCGCTCGGCGACGATCTCGATGCGCCGGTCGATCCGTCGGCGCCGATGCGCTGGACCAATGCCGGCGTCACCGATGGCGATCCCGAGCTGCCCGAGGGCGTCACCCCGCTCGCCAATCACGTGCAGGCGCCGGCCGAGCTGGCGCGCCGCCTGGCGCAGATCGGCGTCGTGCCGCGCGAGCGCGGCGCTGAGCTGGTCTCGCAGCTCAAGACCGGCCAACGGCTGGTCTCGCCCGAAGGCGACGTCTGGCGCTGGGACGGTTTTGTTGCCGCGGCTCACGCACCGACCGGCGCCGCGCGGCGGCTGGCCGAGCGCGCCCGCCTCGTCGACATCGAGAACGAGCTGGAGCAGGCCCGCATCGACGCGCAGATCAAGCGCCAGGCGCTGGAGAATGCCGAGTCCGAGCTGCAGATGGCCGCCAGCACCGAAGGCGCCAGCCGCGAAGCCTGGCGCGCCGCGCAGCGCGAGCTCAACATCGCGCGGGAGCGTCATGCCAATGCCGAGCGCGAGATCAGCCGCCACGCCGCGCGCAAGGCGACGCTGTCGGAAGCGCACAGCCGTCTCGCCGCCGATCGCGCCGAGGCCGAGGCCGCCTACGAATACGCCCAGGCCGGCATCGGCGAGTTGCCGTCCAGCGAGGACACCGAGACCCGTCTCGCGGCGGTCCGCAGCGACATCGAGGGCCATCGCCGCATGGCCGCCCAGGTCCGCGCCGAGGCGCAGGCGCTCGCGCGCGAGGCAGAGCTGGCCGACCGCCGCGTCCAGGCGATCCTCGCCGAACGCACCGAGTGGCAGAACCGCAAGGAGAGCGCGGCCTCCCACATCGACACCATCCACGCCCGCATCGCCGAACTCACGATCGAGCGCAGCGAGCTCGAAAACGCGCCGGCCGTGTTCGCCGAGAAGCGCAGCGCGCTGATCACCGAGATCGAGTACGCCGAGAACGACCGCCGCATGGCCGCCGACGCGCTCGCCACCGCGGAGACCGCGATGGCCGAGACCGACCGCGTCGCCAAGCTGACGCTGGAGGCGCTCTCCAGCTCCCGCGAGGCCACCGCCCGCGCCGAGGAGCGCATGGAAGGCGCCCGGCGCCGGCTCGAAGACATCGAGCGCGAGATCCGCGACATGCTCGAGGTCGAGCCGCAGGCCGTCGCGGGCCTCGCCGAGATCGAGCCGGGCGCAGAGCTGCCGCCGCTGCACGACATCGAGGAGGACCTCGAAAAGATGCGCCGCGACCGCGAGCGCCTCGGCGCCGTCAATCTGCGCGCCGAGGAAGAGCTGCGCGAGGTCGAGACCCAGCACACCGGCCTCGTCACCGAGCGCGACGATCTGGTCGAAGCCATCAAGCGGCTGCGCCAGGGCATCCAGAGCCTCAACAAGGAAGCACGCGAACGGCTGCTGACCTCGTTCGAGGTCGTCAACAGCCACTTCAAGCGCCTGTTCGTCGAGCTGTTCGGCGGCGGCGAGGCCGCCCTGCACCTGATCGAAAGCGACGACCCGCTGGAAGCCGGTCTCGAAATCATCGCAAAACCTCCGGGCAAGAAGCCGCAGACGCTGTCGCTGCTCTCGGGCGGCGAGCAGGCGCTGACCGCGATGGCGCTGATCTTCGCGGTGTTCTTGACGAACCCCTCGCCGATCTGCGTGCTGGACGAAGTCGACGCGCCGCTCGACGACCACAACGTCGAACGGTACTGCAACCTCCTGCACGAGATGACCGGCTCGACCGACACCCGCTTCATCATCATCACGCACAACCCGATCACGATGGCGCGGATGAACCGCCTGTTCGGCGTCACCATGGCCGAGCGCGGCGTCTCGCAGCTCGTCTCGGTGAGCCTCGCCGAGGCCGTGGACATTCTCGACCAGAACGTGGCGTGATATCGCTAGCGTCATTCCGGGGCTCGCGAAGCGAGAACCCGGAATCTCGCACGACAATCTCGAACTTCCGGGTTCGCGCTACGCGCGCCCCGGAATGACGGTGGGCAACATGATCTCCCCCACCCTCCCCGCCGAACTGAAGGCCGCCCTCGACGCAAAGCTCCAGGGCTTCTCGCGCACCGACGCGGCACAACGATCACAGAAAATATCGACCGCCTATCGCGCAGGCGGCACCTCCGGCACGATCAAGTCGGAAGCCGATGCGCTCGCTTATGCGCTGGCACGCATGCCGGCGACCTACGCAGCCGTGGCGGCAAGCGTGAATGCGCTGACCGAGATCGCGCCCGACCTCGCCCCGGAAACACTGCTCGACGTCGGCGCAGGTCCGGGTACCGCGAGCTGGGCCGCCGCGGAGGCGTTTCCGTCGCTGCACGACTTCACCCTGCTCGACGCCAATGCCACCCTGAGCCGGCTCGCGCTCGAATTGGCACGCGACAGCACACGCCTCGCCGAGTGCCGCTATCTGCCCGGCGACGCCGGCGGCAACCTCGCCGAGGCCTCGCCAGCCGATCTCGTCATTGCCAGCTACGTCATCGGTGAGCTCAGTGAGGCCGACCAGCGCGCGCTCACCGAGACGATGTGGGCGAAGGCGCGCCACGCGCTGGTGGTGATCGAGCCCGGCACACCCGCCGGCTATGCCCGCATTCTCGCGCTGCGCCAGCAACTGATCGCAGCTGGCGCCTACGTTGCCGCGCCCTGCCCGCACGAAAGGCCTTGCCCGCTCACCGCGCCCGACTGGTGCCATTTCTCCCAGCGCCTGCCGCGCTCACAGGCGCACCGGCAGATCAAGGGCGCAGAGGTGCCGTTCGAAGACGAGCGCTTCATCTACGTCGCCCTCACCCGGACGCCGCCCGCCGCGCGTGCCGCGCGCGTGCTGGCGCCGCCTGATGTCGGCAAGGCCGAGATCGCGGCGAAGCTCTGCACGGAAAACGGTGTCACGCTGGCGAAGGTCCCGCGGCGTAACAAGGCCGCCTATGCAAGTGCCCGGCGATGGCGCTGGGGCGACGCGGTCATTGCCGAAAGTTAACCTCGTTCAGGCCTTTCGCCTTGAACTCCGATGGCTCTTCGCCAGACCAAATCCTACCTCCCCTCCGCGACGGGCTCTCGTTCGGCGTCAATTTGGTCTACGCTAGCGCCCGCCTTCTTCCCTCTTCAGGAGTTCTCCATGTCGACCGGCTGGATCGTTCTCGGCGTCATCGTCGTCCTCGCGCTGTTCGCCTTCAGCGCCTACAACCGCCTGGTGGCGCTGAGCCAGCGCGTCGGCCAGGCCTTTGCCGACATCGATGTCCAGCTCAAGCAGCGCCACGATCTGATCCCGAACCTGGTCGAGACCGTGAAGGGCTACGCCTCGCATGAGCGCGGCACGCTCGACGATGTCATCAAGGCGCGCAACTCGGCGATGTCGGCGCAGGGGCCTGCGCAGGTGTCGGCCGCCGAGAACCAGCTCTCCGGCGCGCTCGGCCGGCTGATCGCGTTGTCGGAGGCCTATCCCGACCTCAAGGCCAACGCCAATTTCCAGCAGCTCGCGTCCGAGCTCTCCGATCTCGAGAACAAGATCGCGGCCAGCCGCCGCTTCTTCAACAACGCAGTCCAGGAATACAACACCGGCATCCAGCAGCTGCCCGCCGCCTTGTTCGCCGGCATGTTCGGCTTCACCAAGAAGGATTTCTTCGATCTCGGCGCCAGCCGCACCGAGGTCGAGACGGTGCCGCAGGTGAAGTTCTGATCTCGAGCCGATAGGCCGGCAGGACACCCGCGTCATGGCCGCGTATGGTCTCTACACGCACATCGCCTCGAACAAGTTTCGTTCGATGCTGCTGCTCGCCGGCCTGTTCGCGCTCGTCTACGTGCTGATCTATGCCGGCGCGCTGGTCGCCGAGGTCGTCATCAACGGCAATGGGACCGTCGCCTATTATCTGAGCGCCGCCTTCGCCGACCTGCTCAAGGCCGCGCCCTTCGCGACCATTGCGGCCATCGCCTGGATCGCGATCGCCTATTTCTTCCACCAGTCGATGATCGACGCCGTGACCGGCGGCCACGCCGTCACCCGGCAGGAACAGTCACGGCTCTACAATCTGCTCGAAAACCTCTGCATCTCGCGCGGCATCACCATGCCGAAGCTGAAGATCATGGAGAGCCCGGCGCTGAACGCGTTCGCGACCGGCCTCAATCCGCGGCAATATTCCATCACCGTCACCACCGGCCTCCTCGATACGCTGAACGACAAGGAGATCGAGGCGGTGCTGGGCCATGAGCTGACCCACATCAGGAACGGCGACGTGCAGCTGATGGTGGTCGCCGTCATCATCGCCGGCGTGGTCGGCTTCTTCGGCGAATTGTTCTTCCGCCTGTTCACGAATCTCAACTGGAGCTCCGGCTCCGGCGGCTCGTGGTCCTCGGGCTCGTCCTCGTCATCGCGGTCGTCCTCTTCGTCGAGCGACAGCAAGAGCTCCGGCGGCGGCGCGGTGATCGTCATCGTCATCGCGGTCGTGCTGATCGTGCTGGCCTGGCTGCTGTCGCAGGTGGTCAAGCTCGCGCTGTCGCGGTCACGCGAATATCTCGCCGATGCCGGCTCGGTCGAGCTGACGAAAGACCCTGATGCGATGATCTCGGCGCTGCGCAAGATCGAGGGCCGCGGCGAGCTGCCGGGCGCCACGTCGGCGGTGATGGAGCTCTGCGTCGACAATCCCCGCGAGGGCTTCGCCGATCTGTTCGCGACCCACCCCTCGGTGCCGTCCCGGATCGACGCGCTGGTCAAGTTTGCCGGCGGCCACGATCCCGGCCCGCTGCCGGACCCCGCGGATGACACTAATCAGGCCGAGGCAGAGGCGGATCCGCAGGGCGGGCCGCCGCCTCTGCGCCATGGCCCGTGGGACGATGCCGGAAACCCGGTCAATCCGCCGCCGGTGCCCGCGCCAGGTCCTTCAGGGACTCCGGCCGTCAATCCGATGGGACCCTGGGGCCGCCACTGAACCGGCGCGATTGGCCGCGATTGCGTCAGGTTCCCTGTGATCGGGAAAAACCTCGGGAATTGGCCCCACGATGTACCGAGGAATTGAATTCTCCCTTGTTTCTGCCATGTTCGCGCCCAACAGCAGACTGGGGACATCCTTCGGACATCGATTTGGGGCCCGGCCGATTGCGACCTCGCGATCGGGGGCGCGCGTTAGGGGACAGCAATGGCAAAGCCGGCAGTGGTTGTGGTGGGCGCGGACAAGGGCGGGGTCGGCAAGACCACGGTGTCGCGTACCTTGCTCGATTATTTCTCAGCCAACAACGTGCCGACGCGCGCCTTCGACACGGAGTCGCCGCGCGGAACCCTGAAGCGCTTCCACCCCGACATCACCGAGATCGTCGACATGACGACGACCTCAGACCAGATGAAGATCTTCGACACGCTCAACGCGGTCAGCCCGTCGGTCACCGTGATCGACGTCCGCGCCGGCCTGCTCTCGCCGGCCCTGGCCTCGCTGCGCGACATCGGCTTCCTCGACGCCGCCAAGGCCGGCCAGATCACCTTCGCCGTGTTCCACATTCTCGGACCCTCGATCGCCTCGCTGGAGGAGATCGCGGAGACGGCGGGCTTCATGACCGGCGCGAAATATTTCCTGGTGAAGAACTTCATCAACGACACCCAGTTCTTCCAGTGGGACCAGGCGACCTACAACTCTTACTTCCACCGCATCAAGGACGCGACCGAGCTGACCATCCCCAAGCTCAACGAAATGGCCTATGAGCAGGTCGAAGTGTCCTCCGTCCCGTTCCTGAAATTCGTCGCCAACAAGGGCATCAACGACGAGGCCGCGAACTATTCGTTCGTGCTGCGTGGCTATGTCCGGCATTGGCTGGCCAATGTCTGGAGCGAATTCGACCGTATCCGCCTGACCGACATCGTCGGATCGAAATCCGTCACCCGCAACAGCGAAAAATAGTTGCGAAGCCCGGGCTGATACGGCTGGATTGGGCGGTGAGTTGGCCTGATATAGCTGTCAATGCCCGCAACGCCCGTCTACATCATCTGCTCGCCCCGCCCGCTGGTCGGCAAGACCCTGCTGGCGCGGCTTTTGAGCGAATTCCTGCTGCTCAAGAACGGCAACGTCGCGGCCTTCGACGTCAATCTGAAGGAGCCGTCGCTGCTCGATTACCTTCCGAAGGTGACCGAGACCGCCGACGTGATCGACACCTACGGCAAGATGCAGCTGATGGACCGTGTCATCGTCGATGACGGTCTCGCCAAGGTGATCGATCTCGGCTTCCACGCCTTCGACGAGTTCTTCAAGATGACCGAAGAGATCGGCCTCTTGAAGGAGGCCGCGCGCCGCCATGTGGCGCCGATGATCCTGTTCGTCGCCGACACCGACCGCGCCTCGGCCCGCGCCCACGAGATGCTGCGCGGGCAGATCCCGCGCATGAACCTGGTGACGGTGGACAACGAATACGTCGTGCGCGGCGAGCTGCCGCCCGCGATGGCAGGCGGCCGGCTGTACCGCCTGCCGGCGCTACCGGGCTTCCTCAAGACCTATATCGACCGGCTGAACTTCTCCTTCACCGGCTACCTGCGCCAGGAGAAGGACTCCTCGACCGAGCTGCACCAGTGGACCCGGCGGAACTACATCGCCTTCCGCGAGCTGGAGCTGAGCCTAATCTTGCAGCGTTCGTAACCGAAAATCTACCCGAGCATACTGCCTAGGTACGTTGCGGAGTGCCCATGATGAACGACGTCGTGCAACAGTTGCTCGATCGAATGCGTGCGTCAGAACGCCAGGAGCTGCTGATGCTCTTGGCGGCGTCCATCCATGCGATGACCATTGTTGGTCGCATGCATTACGATGACGAAGATTCAGCAAACCATCTTCGTCAAACCAATGAATCGATCCACCGCCTGGTGGGCCACTTGTGGGATCTGTGCGATCCGAACGAAGCTTTCACCGAAAGCCGCGCCGGTGCAGTATGGCACCTTCTGGCAGTCCTTCCCTCATCCTTCGTCGTGCACATCTGCGGACTCAAGGCCTAGGGATGGCGCCACCACGCATCCTGCGTCCTCCCTCGATCAATGCCCCTCGAACGTCATCAGCGTGCGGACTGGCACGTCCATGGCGCGCAGCTTGGCGGCGCCGCCGAGCTCGGGCAGGTCGATGATGAAGCAGGCGGCGACCACATTGGCCCCGATCTGGCGCAGCAGCTTCACCGCGCCCTCGGCGGTGCCGCCGGTGGCAATGAGATCGTCGACCAGGATCACGCGCTCGCCGGGATGGATCGCGTCGACGTGCATCTCCATCTCGTCGATGCCGTATTCGAGCGAGTAAGCAATGCGCACGGTGGTGTGCGGCAGCTTGCCCTTCTTGCGGATCGGCACGAAGCCGGCCGAGAGCTGATGCGCCACCGCCCCGCCGATGATGAAGCCCCGCGCTTCCATTCCGGCGACCTTGTCGATCTTGTTGCCGGCCCAGGGATTGACGAGCTCGTCGACCGCGCGGCGGAACGCCCGCGCGTCCGCAAGCAGGGTCGTGATGTCGCGGAACATGATCCCGGGCTTCGGATAGTCCGGGATGGTGCGAACGCTGGCCTTGATGTCGTGATCAAAAGTCATGGTTATCTCGCTTTGGTTGTCTCCCCGTCATTGCGAGCGAAGCGAAGCAATCCAGACTTTCTTCCCGGCGGCAGCCTGGATTGCTTCGTCGCTCCGCTCCTCGCAATGACGGCCTCACTCAATTCGCTTCAGCACTAAGCCGGAACGCATTCTCGACGATCCTTAATCCCACCTCGCCGCTGAGCGACATCAGCGATTCCGGATGGAATTGCACGCCGGCCACTGGCAGCGTCTTGTGCTCCAGCGCCATGGCGACGCCGTCCTCGGTGCTCGCTGTCACGTTCAGCACCTCGGGCATGCTGTCGCGCTCGACATAGAGCGAGTGATAGCGGCCGATGACGATCTCGTTCGGCAGGTTGCGCATCAGGCGACCGCCGCGCACCTGCACCCGCGAGGGCCGGCCGTGGGCGGGATGGGTGAGCTGGCCGAGCTCACCGCCGAAATATTCGCCGATCGCCTGCACGCCGAGGCAGACGCCGAACACCGGCAGATTCTTCTCCAGCGCCGCATCGATGGTCTTCCTGATCGCGAAATCCTCCGGCCTGCCGGGCCCGGGCGACAGCACCAGCAAATCCCACTTCTTCTGCTCGAGCATGTCGAGCGCATGCACGTAGCGAACCACGGTGACGCTGGCGCCGACCTGGCGGAAGTAGTCGGCGAGCATGTGCACGAAACTGTCGTCGTGGTCGATCAGCAGCACCTGCTTGCCGCTGCCGGTCGCATCCGGCGCGAAGGTCGACAGCGGCTTCGGCGGATCGCCGCGCAGTGCCTGGAACAGCGCGGCCGCCTTGACCTGGCATTCGCGGTCTTCCGCGGCGGGATCTGAATCGAACAGGCAGGTCGCGCCGACGCGCACTTCGGCGAGGCCATCCTTCATGCGGATGGTGCGGATGGTGAGGCCGGTGTTGATGCTGCCGTCGAAATTCACCGCACCGATCGCGCCGGCGTACCAGCGCCGCGGCGAGCGCTCGTGATCCTCGACGAACTGCATCGCCCAGAGCTTTGGCGCACCTGTCACCGTCACCGCCCAGGCATGGGTCAGGAAGGCATCGAGCGCGTCGAAGCCGGGGCGCAGCATGCCCTCGACGTGATCGACGGTGTGGAACAGCTTCGAGTAGGTCTCGATCTGCCGCCGCGCCAGCACCTTGATGGTGCCGGGCACGCAGACGCGCGCCTTATCGTTGCGGTCGACGTCGGTGCACATGTTGAGCTCGAACTCGTCCTTCTCCGAGTTCAGCAGCTGGCGGATCTGCTCGGCGTCGCCGATCGCATCCCTGCCGCGCGCGATCGTGCCGGAGATCGGGCAGGTCTCCACGCGCCGGCCGTCGGAGCGCACGAACATTTCCGGCGAAGCCGAGACGAGAAACTCGCCTTCCCCGAGATTCATCAGCGCGCCATAGGGCGACGGGTTGATGACGCAGAGCCGCTGGAACACTTCGGCCGGGGAGCGGTCGCACGGCTCCGCGAAGAGCTGTCCCGGCACCGCCTCGAAGAGATCGCCGCGCGCAAAAGCGGCGCGCGCGGTTTCGACCGTGGCTTGGTATTCGCCGGGCGCGTGATCGGCGAAGCCCTGGCGGGGCGTCTTCAGATACGGGCTGTCGGCGGTCTCGCGCGGCAGGCCCTTGGTGGACTTGCCGTTCCAGGCGAAGTCGTATGCGAGCACGACGCCGCGGCCGGTGGCGCGGTCATAGGCCAACAGGCGATCGGGAACATAGAGCACGATGTCGCGCTGGTCGGCCTCGCGCGGGCGCTTCTGCACGAGGTCCTCGATCTGGAAGACGAGGTCGTAGGCGAAGGCGCCGAACAGGCCGAGCAGCCCGTCGTCACTGGCAGAGAAAGCGGCAATGATATCGCGCACCAGCGACATCACGCTGGCGCGCCGGGTGCGCTGGTCCTCTTCGACCGGGGCATCGCCGCGGATGATGTGGCCGGCCAGGCGCGTTGCCGTCCTCTCGGAGATCACCACGCAGGGCTCGCGCAGGACGTCGCCGAGGAAGGCGATCAGCACCTGCCCGCGTTCGTTCAGCGCTTCCAGCTTGAAATCGACGCCCGTGGTCTCGAGCTTGAGCGGGGGATCGGAGAAGCCGAGGTCGAAGCTCTCATAGCGGCCGGGCACGGTCGTGCCCGAGGACAGCACCACGCCGCGGCGGCGGTCGAGCAGGCTGATGAGGTCGTCGAGCCTGTTGGCGCCGCCGGTGAACTGCTCGGCCACGCGCGTGATCGCAAGACCTGCGCGGGTCATGTAGTCGCTTCGAGCCGGGAGGGCAAAGACGGTCCTGTTCATGTCGTCCTCTTACGAAACTTGCCGAGGGAACGCCACACAGGACAAACGATCGGGCCGCCGCGCTGTGCTGGCGACCTCAGACGATTTGGGAAAGGAAAATCGCACCGGCCACCTCGTCAGGAGGTGCGCCACCAAAAACGGGCTGGGCGGACGGCGATGCTCATGGGGGAACTAACATCATGGCGCGGAGGCGGCGTCAAGGGTACGTCGGAGTGGCAGCCCGGATGGAGCGCAGCGCAATCCGGGGTTCGTGCCACGATGAGAGGACCCCGGATTACGCTGCGCTCCATCCGGGCTACGGATTGATTAAGCTGCGCTGTTGCCTCCTAGATGATTGGCGAAGAACTTGATCGCCCTGCCCCAAGCGAGCTCGGCGGCTTCGCGGTCGTGGACGGCCTGGCGCTGCTCGTTGACGAAGGCGTGCTCGGCGTCATAGCGGAACAGCTCGAGCGACTTGCCGGCCGCCTTCATGGCCTTTTCGAAGCCGTTGACCAGCTCCGGCGTGCACCAATCGTCCTTGTTGGCGAAGTGGGCCTGGAGCGGGATCTTGACGTCGGCGGGCTTGGCCGCCTGCTCCGGGGGAATGCCGTAGAACACGACGCCGGCCGCGAGCTCCGGGATCTTGGTCGCGCCGATGATGGTCACGGCGCCGCCGAGGCAGAAGCCCGTCAGGCCGATCTTGGCGCCATTGCGCGACAGATATTGCGTGGCGCCGCGCACGGTCTGCGTGGTGGCATCCATGAAGTCGAGCGAGTTCATCTCCTTGTTGGCGCTGTCCGTGTCGTGGTAGGGCACCACCTTGCCCTTGTAGAGATCCGGCGCCAGCGCATCGAAGCCGGCGAGTGCGAAGCGGTCGCACAGGCCCTTGATCTGGTCCGACAGGCCCCACCATTCCTGGATCACGACCACGCCCGGCGCATTGCCGCGTGCGGCATTGGCGAGATAGCCCGAGGCGTCCTTGCCGTCCGGGCGCTTGAAGGTGATGCTGGTTCCCATGGTGTCCTCCGACGCGTTTTGGGGGAGCGGTTGGCGCTATTTTGGCGGGCGCGCGCGTGGGACGCAATCCACACTCTCGTCATTCCGGGGGCGCCGTGCAGCGCGAGCCCGGAATCCATCAAGCCGCGGCGTCGGAGGATGAATGGATTCGGGGCTCGATGCCCGCGCATCGCCACCGCATGACAGGCCAACAAAAAAGCCCCCTTGCGGGGGCTTTTTCATGTCTCATCTCGCGCCGCTCAGTGCGAGGCGGCCCAGACCTTCTTCTTGGTGAAGTACATCAGGCCCACGAAAATGATCAGGAAGACGAAGACCTGGAAGCCGAGGCGCTTGCGCGCTTCCATGTGCGGCTCGGCGGTCCACATCAGGAATGTCGTGACGTCCTTGGAATATTGCGCGACCGTGGTCGGCGCGCCGTCGTCATAGGTCACCTGGCCGTCACTGAGCGGCTTCGGCATCTTGATCGCATGGCCCGGGAAGTACTTGTTGTAGTAGGAGCCCTCCGGGAGGGTCACGCCCTCCGGCGTCTTCTCCTCATAGCCCTGGAGCACCGCGGTGACGTAGTCGGGCCCCTGCTCCTGGTACTGGGTGAAGACGTCGAAGATGAACCAGGGGAAGCCGCGCTTGTACGAGCGTGCCTTGGTGATCAGGGACAGGTCGGGTGGCGCCGCGCCTCCGTTCGCCGCACGCGCAGCCTGCTCGTTCGGGAATGGCGAGGGGAAATAGTCGGCCGGCCGGCCCGGCCGCTCGAACATGTCGCCCGCATCGTTCGGGCCGTCCTTGACCTTGTACTCGGACGCAAACGCCGAAGCCTGCGCCACCGAATAGCCGGGCCCGCCGGGCTCGGCGAGGTTGCGGAAGGCGACGTAGGACAGGCCGTGGCAGCTGGCGCAGACCTCCTTGTAGACCTTCAGGCCGCGCTGGAGCGCGCCGCGATCGAACTTACCGAAAGGACCCGAGAACGACCATTTGTTGCCCGGCGGCTTGTCGCCGCCCTCGGCCGCTTTCGCGCTGTCCATCGAGCCCGCGAACAACGAAGCGGCCAGCGCCAGCACGATCGCAGTCGAGACCATCGGCGTCGACCTGCTCCCGGTCTTGGCCAGCACCGCATCCGAGATCGAGTTCGGAACCGGCCGCGGCTTCTCGATGCGCGCGAGCAGCGGCAGCACGATCAGGAAGTAGGCGAAGTAGCAGAACGTCAGGATCCGGCCGGCAATGACGTAGATGCCTTCCGGCGGCTGTGCGCCGAGATAGCCGAGCAGGATGCAGACCGCGACGAAGATCCAGAAGAACTGCTTGGCCAGCGGACGGTACTTCGACGACCTCGTCTTTGCGCTGTCGAGCCAGGGCAGGAAGCACAGGATGATGATCGCTCCGAACATGGCGATGACGCCCGCGAGCTTGTCCGGGATCGAGCGCAGGATCGCGTAGAACGGCAGGTAATACCATTCCGGCACGATGTGCGGCGGCGTCACGCCCGGGTTCGCCGGAATGTAGTTGTCGGCGTCGCCGAGATAGTTCGGCATGTAGAAGATGAACCAGGCATAGAGCAGCATGAAGCAGGCGACGCCGAACATGTCCTTGATGGTGGCATGCGGCGTGAACGGCACCGTGTCCTTTTCCGTCTTCGGCTCGACACCATCGGGGTTGTTCTGGCCGGCGACGTGCAGAGCCCAGACGTGGAGCACGACCACGCCCGCGATCACGAACGGCAGTAGATAGTGCAGCGAGAAGAAGCGGTTCAGCGTCGGGTTGCCGACCGCGTAGCCGCCCCACAGCAGCGTCACGATGCTCTCGCCGACATAGGGAATCGCGGAGAACAAATTGGTGATGACGGTAGCGCCCCAGAAGCTCATCTGGCCCCACGGCAGCACGTAGCCCATGAAGCCCGTCGCCATCATCAGGAGGTAGATGATGACGCCGAGGATCCACAACACCTCGCGCGGCTCCTTGTACGACCCGTAGTAAAGGCCGCGGAACATATGGACGTAGACCGCAACGAAGAACATCGAAGCGCCGACCGCGTGCATGTTGCGCAGCAGCCAGCCGTAATTCACGTCACGGACGATCAGCTCGACCGACTTGAAGGCGAGATCGGCATTCGGCGTGTAGTGCATCGCCAGGATCACGCCGGTCAGGATCTGCATGCCCAGCATGAAGGAGAGGATGGCGCCGAAGGTCCACCAATAGTTCAGGTTGCGCGGGGTGGGATAGGCGACGAAGGAGGAATGGATAAGACCAAAGATCGGCAGGCGCCGCTCGATCCATTGCAGGGCCGGATGACTCGGCTGGTAGTCGGATGGTCCGCTCATGATGCGATCCTGAGGAAATAGTACGACGAGACGGCGCGAAGCTTCGGACTAAGGCCCGAAGTTCAGCCGATCTGGATTTTGGTGTCGGAAACGAACGTGTACGGGGGCACAGCCAGGTTCGAGGGCGCAGGGCCCTGGCGGATGCGGCCGGACGTATCGTACACCGAACCATGGCAGGGGCAGAAGAAGCCGTCGTAGCTGCCTTCATGAGCGATCGGGATGCAACCGAGATGGGTGCAGATGCCGATGACGACCAGCCACTGCTCGTGACCGGACTTGACGCGGGCATCGTCGGCTTGCGGATCGGGCAGGCTCGCCACGTTGACGGCGCGCGCCTCGTCGATCTGCTTCTTGGTGCGGTGGCTGATGTAGATCGGCTTGCCGCGCCAGAACACCTTGATGTCCTGGCCCTCGGCGATCGGGCTGAGATCGACCTCGATCGGCGCACCGGCGGCGATGGTCGAAGCGTCCGGATTCATTTGAGAGATGAAGGGCCAGAGCGCAGCCGCACCCCCTACTGCTGCAAATGCCCCGGTTGCAACGAATAAGAAATCACGGCGTGTCGGATGGTCCGCCGAAGACGCTGTCGTCACGATTCCAACCCTTTCTTCTGTGCGACCGGTGGAACCGCTCCAGGGGGCGCCCATGAGGTCCCCGGAAAGGCTGCCGGCGCCCGCGGCCCCCCGCGGCGGCAGAACTTTGCTTGCTCACGCCCAAAATGGGGAAAACAGCAGTCCAGAATCGTTCTATTGGCACCCTTGCCGGGCGAGCGCAAGCCCGCTATCGGCGCGGGAGCGTGCAATGCACGAATTCCGGGGCGAGCGATGTTTTATTGAGACATTTTGCGCCCGCAACCAGCCCGTCGCCGCCCATGCAGATAGCTCTTTTTCAGCCCGACATCCCCCAGAACACCGGCACGATTCTCAGGCTCTGCGCCTGTCTCGGCATGGCAGCCCACATCATCGAACCCGCCGGCTTCCCGGTCTCCGACCGCCATTTCCGCCGGGCGGGAATGGATTACCTCGACCATGTCAGCATCACCAGGCACGACTCCTGGGCGAGATTCGAGGAGTGGCGTGCGGCACAAGGCTACCGCCTGCTGCTGTTCACCACCAAAGGGGCCACCGACTACCGCGATTTTCATTACCAGACGTCGGACATCCTGCTATTCGGGCGCGAGAGCGCCGGCGTCACCGACGCGGTGGTCGAGGCCGCTGATGCCCGGCTGGTGATCCCGATCACCCCAGGGCTGCGGTCGCTCAATGTGGCCATGACCGCGGCGATGGCCGCCGGCGAGGCGCTGCGGCAGATCCGGAACCCGCAAGTTCGATAGTTGAGGAGAGACGAGTGAGTTACGCGGTCAAGGAAATCTTCCTGACCCTGCAAGGCGAAGGCGCCCATGCCGGGCGCGCGTCGGTGTTCTGCCGTTTTGCCGGCTGCAACCTCTGGAGCGGCCGCGAGGCGGACCGAGCCGAGGCGACCTGCAAGTTCTGCGACACCGATTTCGTCGGAACCGACGGCACGCTCGGCGGCCGCTACGCCTCGGCCGCGGAACTCGCCGACACCATCGCCTCGCAATGGACAGGGACCGCCGCCAACCGCTACGTGGTGCTGACCGGCGGCGAGCCGCTGCTCCAGGTCGATGCCGCCCTGATCGAGGCGCTGCACGCCCGTGGCTTCGAGATCGGGGTCGAGACCAACGGCACGATCGCAGCCCCTGATGGCCTCGACTGGATCTGCGTCAGCCCCAAGGGCGGCAGCGAGCTCGTGCAGCGGCGCGGCCACGAGCTGAAGCTGGTGTATCCACAGGCGCTGGCGGCACCCGAGGCGTTCGAGGATCTGGCCTTCGAGCGCTTCTCGCTGCAGCCGATGGACGGACCCGAGGTCATCCAGAACACCGCACGCGCGATCGACTATTGCCTGCGCCACCCGCAATGGCGGCTGAGCGTGCAGACGCACAAGTCGCTCGGCATCAGATAGGATTGGTTTTCGAACAGATGTGGGAATTGACGAAATCGTTCCGCTTCGAAGCGGCGCACTCGCTCTCGGGCACGACGTTCGGGGCGGCGAGCGAAGAGATCCACGGCCACTCCTTCCGCGCCGAGGTGACGGTGCGCGGCACGCCGGACCCCGAGACCGGCATGGTGGTCGATCTCGGCCTGCTCCAGCGCGCCATCGAGGACGTGCGCCTGGTTCTGGATCACAAGTACCTCAACAAGATCGAGGCGCTGGGTACACCGACGCTGGAAAACCTCTCGCGCTTCGTCTGGGAGCGGCTCGCGCATGTCGGCAAGCTCACCCGCGTCAGCATCCACCGCGACAGTTGCAACGAGAGCTGCACCTATTACGGTCCGCAGGGCTGACGCATGGCATCCACGATGGACCCGACGCTGATCGACGACCGCAAGGCCCGCGCCCGCGCCTGGTTCGAGCGCTTGCGCGACGACATCTGCGCGAGCTTCGAGCGGCTGGAGGCCGACGCGCCGCAAAACCTCTATCCGGGCGAGGCCGGCCGCTTCAAGCGCACGCCCTGGCAGCGCACCGATCATACCGGCGCGGCCGGCGGTGGCGGCGTGATGTCGATGATGTCGGGCCGCCTGTTCGAGAAGGTCGGCGTGCATTGCTCAACCGTGCACGGCGAGTTCGCCCCCGAATTCCGCGCGCAGATTCCGGGCGCCGCGGACGATCCGAAGTTCTGGGCCTCCGGCGTCTCGCTGATCGCCCACATGCGCAATCCGCACGTCCCTGCCGTGCACATGAACACGCGCTTCGTCGTCACCACCAAAGCCTGGTTCGGCGGTGGCGCCGACCTGACGCCGGTGCTGGCGCGACGGCGGACGCAGGAGGATGTCGACAGCGTCGCCTTCCACGCCGCAATGAAGGACGCCTGCGCGCAGCCGAACGGCGTTGCCGATTACGACAAATACAAGAAATGGTGCGACGAGTATTTCTACCTGCCGCACCGCCAGGAGGCGCGCGGCATCGGCGGCATCTTCTACGACTGGCACGATAGCGGCGACTGGGATGCCGACCTGTCCTTCACCCAGGACGTCGGCCGCGCCTTCCTGAAGATCTATCCCGAGATCGTCCGGCGCAATTTCGCCAGCGCCTGGACCACTGCGGATCGCGAGGAGCAATTGATCCGGCGCGGACGCTATGTCGAGTTCAACCTGCTTTACGACCGCGGCACCATCTTCGGGCTGAAGACCGGCGGCAATGTGGATTCGATCCTGTCGTCGCTGCCGCCGGAGGTGAAATGGCCGTGACCACGATGATGCCCCTCCCCCGCGCCATGCTGATCGACATGGACGATACCATCCTGTCGGCCTATGGCCGGCCCGAGATCGCCTGGAACACGATCACGGCCGAGTTCGCGGACGAGCTGGCGCCGCTGCCACCGCCGCTGGTCGCAACCGCGGTGCTCGCCTTTGCGCGAAACTTCTGGGCCAATGCGGAAGCGGCATGGCGGCTGAAGCTCGCCGAGGCCCGCCACCTCACCGTCAAGGGCGGCTTTGCCGCGCTCGCCGCGGCCGGTCACCGCGCCCTGCCCGACGACCTCGCCATCCGCCTCGCCGATCGCTTCACCGCCTATCGCGAGGAGGAGATGTTCGTCTTCCCCGGCGCGCATGATGCGATCGACAAGTTGAAGGCGCTCGGCGTCAAGCTGGCACTGGTGACCAATGGCGCCGCCGACACCCAGCGCGCCAAGGTCGAGCGCTTCGAGCTCGCGCACCGCTTCCACCACATCCAGATCGAGGGCGAGCACGGCTTCGGCAAGCCCGAGGAGCGCGCCTATCTGCACGCGATGGAGGCGCTCGGCGTCACCGCCAAGGACACCTGGATGATCGGCGACAATCTCGAATGGGAAGTCGTGACGCCGCAGCGCCTCGGAATCTATTCGATCTGGATCGACGTGCATGGCGACGGCCTGCCCGAGGGCTCGACGGTGAAGCCCGACCGCATCATCCGCTCGCTGACCGAGCTGTTGCCCGACCGGCCGTAACCGGGGCGCAAAACGAAGCCGCGAAAACAACCCCATGCACAGTAGCGCGCTGCTGCAAAATCAAAGGCTTACGGATTTTGCGAAAAATCTCTGATCCGTCGGGCAAAACAGGGGTACTATGGCATCGTCGGGAGGGTGCGACCGCGCCTGGTCGCGATCCCCGTCTGGTCGTGCCTGCCCGATACCCGACGACCCCCCGCCTCACCTGAAGTGAAATGCTTCACAATCCGCAATCGGGGATTGCGGTACGCTCGCTGCGATGGCGCGGGGTGGGTTGGAGGCACCATGGAGCAGAACAAGGAAGCAGCGCGCGCGTACTCTCGGACCGGGCCACTGAGGTGGTTGACGCAATTCGATCGCCGATTGACCCTCGTCAAGGGCCTCTCGCTGGTGACGGTGCTGAGCAGCCTCCTCGTCGGCTACTTCCAGTATCTGAACTCCTATCGGGAGAAGGTGAGCGCGCACGCCAAGGAGAACATGCAGACCGCGGCGGAGGCGTTCGACACCATCGCAACGAAGTTTTCCAAGGTTCAGGCCCTGCAACAGCAGTTGTTTTCCGACTATACGATCGTACTCGATGATCGCGCCGACTCCGACGAACAAGCTCTCGCCGTCAAGAGCGCTCTGGAAAATCTGAAGGGCTACGAAGAGGCCCAACTGGCCTTGTTCGAGACGAGCGAGTTGCTGGCGCGCAAGGCGCAGATGCACATCGATTGGGCGACGCATTTCAGGCTCAATCCGTATGAGCAGCAAACTCCGACCAGTGACCCGCTCGACCAGGCACTGCTCCGGGCCTTCGACTTCGATTGCGATCATAACTTGCCGCAATTCGCGCCTCCGAAAGGCGCCGCGACGGCCACCCCGCGCGTGCCCGCCGAGAATGCGTGCTCGGTGGCCGGGTATAATTGGGATCCGCCCCATTCCTATGTCGATATTTGCCCGAAGAACCGGGAAAAGGCCGGGTCAAACGAGTCCGTCACGATTCACTGGTTCAGCGCGAAGCATCAGCTGGTGGTGATGCACTATTGTCTTCGCAATCTGCACGAGAAACTGGCGCCGGTGCGCTCCTGGGCCGCGAACCCCGACGCGAGGCCCGCAGGCAAGATGTCATCACCGGTCGATCGCGACCGCATTCAGACCGCGCTTGACTTTCAAGCCAGGCGGCTCAACGCCTTCATGAACCTCGCGACATTCCACATGGACGGCCTCCGAGAGGCCTATCGTCCAGACAGCTTCGCCTGCCATGTCCCGGTCGTGACCTCCGTGGTCGGTCTCTTCAACGACGCTTGCAGCCCGATCAAGACGACACCGATCCTCGCCGTCAAGCGTTGATATCGCGCCAGAATTTGGACGGTCCACGCTGTAGACCGATGCCAGCCATCGGTGATCACGCTGTCATGACTGCCTGTTAGCCTCGTCCGGCTCGATCAAATCGGAAGGACAATCCATGGAATTGAAAGCCGGCGATGTCGTGATGCTGAAATCCGGCGGCCAGCCGCTCACGGTGGCGGAGGTCAAGGGAGACGAGGTGCTCTGCCTCTGGATGGGCATGGAAGGCGATCTGTTCCGCGAGACGCTGCCGCTGGCGACGCTGGTGCAGGTGGAGGAGGAAGACGACGAGGACGACGACGATGAGGATGAAGAGTAAGCGCGCTTAGGATCGCATCCTCGCTGGATCGGAGCGTTCCGTTCCGCAGCTCCCGGTGCCCGCTGCTCCGCCAATCCCGGCGCGATAGCGGACATTGCTGGACTGTCGGCTACGGGCCAGAAGCGGAAACAGCCACGCGCGTGAACTCAGTACTTATTGGGTTTCCATGGGCCGACTTTGGTCGCGCAGCAGGAGCGCTCCCCGAGGGAATTGAACCCATTCAAGCTTCGAGTCGCACCAAGCGGCTATCTTGGGTCCAGGAAACGTCGGATCAGCGAAACATCCAACTGGAATGCCAATATGGTCGGGCAAGAGCTCAAGAACTGTACTCACGGTCGAGCCACATTGGGGGCAGAAAACGCATTCGACGTTCCCGCCTGACGCGCCTTTGCGAGCATACGTTGCGCTGTCACCAGAGCGCTCCGTTAGTTGGTTCTTGTTCCATCGGGACGTAAGAGCAAATGCGCTTCCCGAGCGTCTTTGACACCGAGTGCAGTTGCAAGCAGAGACTAATGCGGGTTCACCCTCGACGCTTAGACTTAGCTGTCCGCAATGGCAAGTCGCTCTGCGCATCATGTCGCTACCCCTTTTAGCTCTTTCAGGTGCGGTACAACATCGGACGTCGTACAATCTTAGATAGATCATTGTTGTGGCGTCAAGCAGCGCATAAGACGCTTCTGCTTCGGGTCAATCGCATCATTTTGGACCCCTTGGGCAGGTCCGATCTACCCTTGCCACATGAGGCGACAGACGGATTCAATCGCATCCGCAAACGTCGAACTTTTAATCCCGGCTGCTCTGACCTTGGGTCAGTTCAGCCGTTGCTTCGGGGGCATCGAAGCCAAAGTTGATGACCAAGTGCCCTTGGCTTGCTTTCGCCAAAGCTAGTGGAGAAGCTGGGGCATGTGATGGGGGTCGTGCGGGAGCGAGGGTCACTCGCTCGCATCACGCTGGGAAGCATGAACGCGGATCGCAGCCACTTCAATTCGTCGTGGTCTTGCCACCCTGCATCAACACGAGCTTGTCCTCACGAAACCGGAGAATGAACCATGCGGTCTCATCGAAACCGTTTGCGAGCTTTCCTGCGTGAGAATACATCATCCGAGCAGCCTCCGACTCCGACGGCGGTCCCAGCGCTTTGACGACCTCCCAGACGAGGCCACGCAAAACGGTTCGGCCGTACGTTAAGGCGCGACATTTAGTGCCTCGATTGAACCCGACTTAGACGAAGACCTACCATCTGCCGACCGATCGCATCACGTCCATGATTCGTCGTATTCGCAGCGGAAGCACGCGCTCCTTAGCGAGTGCCACACGGGGCACGGCACTCAGTTTGCCGGGTGGCCCACTACATCGGTTGAGGCGCCTATTTAATCAACTCGGCTGGGGCGCCCAAAACATTCGATCAGCATCTCTGTGAGAACTCTCACCTTGCGTGCGGGATACTGTCCGGGCGGTCGGATCACATAGATGCCCAGGTCAGGAGAGGGATACTGCGTCATCACTGGGACCAACGCTCCAGACGCCAAATGCTCCTTAATAAGCGCTTCCGGAACGCCAGCGAGACCTATCCCAGCGAGCGCCGCGGATACCAGAGCGACGGCATTGTCGGCCACGAATCGCCCCTGCGGTTTCAGAGTAACGATCTTGTCACCATCCATTGCCAGCCATGTCTTGGTTCCTTGCATAGCAACTTCGTGTGTGACGAACTCTTCTGGTGTTGCAGGCGAACCGTGTTTCAAAATGTAGTTCGGGCTCGCTACATATTTTGCGGAGATCCACCCCACTCGTCTGGCAAGCAAATTGGAGTTCGCGAGGTGACCAACCCGGATTGCGCAGTCGAGCCCTTCCGCAATCAGGTCAACAAATTGATCGGTAAAACTAGCCTGAATGTGAAGTTGTGGGTGGCGCTGAGCTAAAGACGCGAGTACAGGGGCGAAATGCGTCGAACCGAGTGTGAGCGGGGCCGTAATGCGGAAAGCAACCGCGGAGGTCGCCGTTTGGCGAGAGCGTTTCCCTGGCTTCGTCAACTTGGGCACAGATCTTTGCTGCGTGATCGCGGAATATGGCACCGGCTTCTGTTATGGCAGCACCGCGGGTCGTCCGCGAAAGTAGTTGTATCCCGAGATCTGCTTCAAGACGTGCAAGCCTTCGACTGACCAACGACTTGGCCACGCCAAGCCGCCGCGCAGCGGTTGTTATTCCTCCGGCGCCGGCGACTTCAATGAAAATTCGAAGGTCCTCGATGTCCACGAGGTATTCCTACAGTTGCGACAGAATACGATCTTTACGTGGACCTGGCTCTCGAACGCCCGCCTTTTCGTAGACTCCTCCTCCCGACACTGCGGTCTTAATACGGGAGGTTTCAGCGTTGCGAAGGAAGGGAGACGGTTTCACCGGCGACGTCGATCGCAACCTTGCCGCGCAGTCCGCGAGAGCTTCCGTTCTCCAACAAGTCGTGCGCCTCGCCTATTCGAGTCAGAGGGAGCACCGCGCCGATGACCGGCTTCACGAGACCACGTTCAACAAGATTGGTGAGAGCATCCAGCTTGCCTCTATTCTGGCGCGTGAAGACAAAGTGGTAAGCTGCATTCTTGCCCCAGGCCTCTATGAGGTTTTGCGGCTGCTTGATGTCGACGATACTGACGACACGTCCGAAGTCGGCAAGGACCAAAGGGCTTTTCGTCAGTGCGTCACCGCCGATCGTATCGAATACGACGTTCACCCCTCTTCCTTGAGTGAGCTTCGAGACGCCATCAACGTAGTCTTCCAAGCCGTAGTGAATCACCTCATTTGCCCCCAGGCCGCGTACGAAGTCGTCGTTGTGGGGGCTGGCAGTCGTTATCACCCTCGCACCGATCGCCTTCGCAACCTGGATCGCGATGCTACCGACGCCGCCTGCGCCGCCATGGATCAAGACGGTCTCGCCGACCCCGAGCTGAGCCCTGGTAACAAACGCCTCCCAAACCGTTCCGCCCACGAGCGTCAAACTCGCTGCCTCCAGATGGCTGATGTTCTTTGGCTTGCGCCCTACGAGGGATACATCGGCGACGTGTTGCTCGGCATAGGAGCCCGCGCCGCCGAATATCTTGGGCGTGTAATAGACCTCGTCGCCAACGGCGAACTCTGTCACATGAGATCCGACTTCTTCGACGACGCCCGAGACGTCGTGCCCGATAATCGCGGGAAGCCGGACATATTCCGCGTAATCGCCGCGACGGATTTGGTAGTCGAGGGGATTGATGGCGGTCGCGTGTACACGCACGCGGACCTCGCGAGGCCCTACTGCAAGGACCGGAACCTCCCGCAAGTCGAACGCGCCGCTGTCTCCAAACCTGCTTAGAACGGCCGCTTTCATTTTGTCGCTCATCTCAGGACACCTTGTTGCTGAAGTCTATTTGGCTTACAAAGAATGGAATTGGTACCCGGCCAAAGACTGAAGCTTCTTCAATGATTTTTTGAAAGTGAGCCGCCCGTATTGCCACCCCGAGTGGTGTCAAAATGGAGACCTCAATGGACAGAGATGGATCTCGACGACCTTAACCTATTCGTGCGCATCGCTCGGTTGGATAGCATTAGCGCCGCCGCTCGCGATCTGAATATCACTCCAGCTACGGCGAGCGCGAGACTCTCAGCTTTTGAGAAGCGCCTTGGAGCACGCCTCTTGCACCGTACGACTCGGCACGCGACGCTGACGGAGGATGGCTGGGCATTCCTACCTCATGCTGAGAATGTACTGGACGCGGCAGCGTCTGCTCGCGCGGCCTTGGGCCGCGAGCAGACATCACCACGCGGGACGCTTCGGATCGCAGCCCCCTCCTCATTCGCACGAATGCATATCGTGCCAGGCCTGCCGGACTTTATGGATCGGTATCCGGACCTCAAGCTCGACATGCGCATCTCCGACAGCGTCGTCGATCTGGTTGAAGGGGCATTCGATGTTGCCGTTCGATATACTGAGCTCAGTGACTCTTCATTCGTGGCGCGGCGGCTCGCCCCTGATCGGCGTGTTGTCGTTGCCGCTCCCGATTATCTTGAACGTCGCGGCCACCCCGATCTTCCGAGTGATCTCGA